>NZ_JBHUPF010000005.1:0-240381 GCF_042686385.1 Fictibacillus nanhaiensis | reverse complement strand
TACATGAAGTATTACAATGAGGAGCGAATTCAAGAAAAATTAGGCTACCACACCCCTATTGAAATGGGGAGTATGGCAGCCTAACAGGTGTTTTATTAATGTCCCAATTGACTATGTCAGTCTACTGAGTGGTGGGTTTTTTGTTTTGTGAAGGTTGTGTAGCGGGAGAGGTATTAGTTTGTTGATAGCTCGTCGAAAAATGTCGAGGATTGTAGACTCGTGGATAAACTGTAAAAACTTTTGGATTCAACGCTAAAACTCGTGGATTGAGCACCCAAACTTGTGGATTAAGAGCAAAAACTTTAGGATTAGAACTCAGCACGGTAGTTTTACCACTTTGTAAAACACTAAAATGTAAGCTTGGCGGCAGCCAAGCGCCAGTATATACGCAAAATATTGACAGAAACACCATCACCATTTATATTTGTATGTACAAACAACATTAATGATGCCAAAGAGGTGCTGAAATGCCCGAAAAGTATTTAGAAAACTGCTTATATTTCACGGTAAACAAACTTTCTCGCGTTATTTCCAAAATGGCTGAGGAATCGTTTAGACCAACGGGAATTACGCCTACTCATGGCTTTATGATGATGCTCGTGAGCAACAAACCTGGAATCTCTCAATCGGAATTGGCAGAAGAACTTCACATGACACCAAGTACGATTACAAGGTTTGTGGACAAGCTTGTTGTAAAGGGACTTGCAGAGCGTAAGGTCCAAGGAAAGATGTCGCACATCCATCCGACACAAGCGGGCACTGATATTCAAACAGATCTCGAAAAAGCTTGGAAAGATCTATACCGAACGTACTCCGATCTTTTAGGAGAAGAAGAAGGAAAAGCACTCACAAAAGCCACACATCTAGCAGCAGGACAGCTCGAGTCATAAGAGCTCTCTTCTTTATCGTTTAAGTTGTTTGTACAAGCAAATGTTAATATCACTAAATTATTAATATAAGGCTCTTTTCTGCAGGATATGTTGCTTTTAAATTTTTTATATCTCCCCCATTGCAAGTGGATTGTAGCGCAAGGTGCGAGACTCCTGTGGGACAGGCCGGCAGGTGAGACACTTAAGAGTGAAACGTACGAATGTGGCTCACCGCCTGCCCCGCGGAAAGCGAGCAACCTGGAGCGGAGATCAACTACTTTCAAAAGCACCCCTGTATATGTACACGAAAAAGAGCCTAATAAAAAGGAGATCTATCAATGAAAAAAACACTCGTCATTATCGCACATCCGAATCTACAAAACTCTACAGTAAATAAAAGATGGGCAGAAGAAATAGAAAAACAAGAACACGTTACGGTTCGAAAACTTTACGATCTGTATCCAGACGGTAAAGTGAACGTTGAGGAAGAACAGCGTATGTTGTTGCAGCACGATCGAATCGTTCTTCAATTCCCGTTCTACTGGTACAGTTCACCCTCGCTATTAAAAGAATGGCAAGATAGAGTGCTAGCGTTCGGTTGGGCTTACGGGCCAGGTGGCGATGCACTTCATGGAAAAGAGTTAGTACTTGCGATTTCAACGGGCGGACCAGACTTCTCTTATCAAGCTGGCGGTTACAACCACTATACGATCAGTGAATTGTTGCGTCCGTTCCAAGCGACATCTAATTTAATCGGAACACGTTATATCACGCCGTTCGTCTTCCACAGTGCAATTCGCGCGTCAGAGGAAGCTGTTGAACAAAGCGCGCAGAATTATATCTCATACGTTTTGAATCCTGAAATTTAATGAAATTCATTCTTCATCAAGCTCATCTGGACTTGGTCGCGGCAGTTTCCGCGTATCCATTCTGCCTGTCTGACAACGCCTTCTGCTTGGAAGCCAAGTCGGCGGGCGAGCTTGATGCTTTTTTCGTTTTGAACCGCAGCACGCAGCTCCACGCGATTGAGCATCAGCGTGTAATAAGCATACATAAGCATTCCTTTTACCGCTCGCTGTGCGATTCCATGCCCTTCGAATCCGGATCCTACCCAATAGCCAAGCATACCTGACTGGTTGTGCCACTTAATATCATATAGAGCAACAGATCCTGCTACTTGTCCGCGATACCATATAAAAAGAACAACGTCTGTTTGTTCTTTCATCTTTTTGTTCACCGTTTTAATAAACTGCCGCATCTCACCGCTAGATTGGGTATAATCGACCCAGCTAATCCACGGTCCAAGATAATGACGTGAATTTTCTAACAATCTATAGATGTTATCGGATTCTTTAACGTCTGCTTGTTTTAGCATGATATCGTCGTCAATATGCCACATAAGCATAGCTATTCCTCCCAAAAAGCAGTATGAACTTCACAATCTTTCCACATGATGAATCATAGAGTGAGAACCTTATTTTTGTTATAATGCAGAAGTACAGAACTGGCTTGTTAAAATAGCAGGCACGGGTGTTTCTAAACATGAAAGGAAGAACACAATGTTTGATTATCGAAAATGGAAGCATGTGTTTAAGCTAGACCCAGATAAAGAGATCAGTGACAGTGACCTGGAAAAGATCTGTGAGAGCGGAACGGACGCTGTTATCGTTGGGGGATCTAGTGGCATAACGCTTGATAATACGTTAGACCTTATGTCACGCATCCGCAGATATGCGGTTCCTTGTGTGCTTGAAGTATCTAATATCGAATCACTTACACCAGGATTCGATTTTTACTATATTCCTACCGTGTTAAATGCGAAGGATGCTAATTTCATTACAGGGCTTCATACAGAAGCATTAAAAGAATTTGGTGACATCATGAACTGGGACGAGATTCTTACCGAAGGATATTGCATCTTAAATTCAGGTTGTGAGGCTGCAAAACGGTCGAGTGCCGAAACAGATCTCTCAGCAGATGATGTTGTAGCATATGCCCGCTTGGCCGAAAAAATGTTTAAGCTTCCGATCTTTTACTTGGAATACAGCGGCACTTATGGTGATGTTGATATCGTTCGCCAAGTAAAAAACGTGCTTGAAAACACGATCCTCTATTATGGAGGCGGCATTCATTCGGGAGAACAAGCGAAAGAGATGGCAGAGTTCGCGGATACAGTTGTTGTCGGGAACGTTATTTATGACGACTTAAAAGCTGCTATTGAAACCGTTGAAGCGGTTAAGGGTAAAAGTTGATAAAATCTCAAAAATGAGTGAGAATAAAAAATAAGAATATATGTTCGGGCGGTGAATGAAGAATGAGTATGCATCAAATGATTGAAAAGCTATTATCAGGACTAAATCCTGAGCAGAAAGCAGCAGTAAAACATACAGATGGGCCGTTGTTGTTGATGGCTGGAGCGGGGAGCGGTAAGACGAGAGTGTTAACTCACCGTATCGCTTACTTAATGATGGAAAAAGAAGTGGCACCATGGAACATCCTAGCGATCACGTTTACAAATAAAGCAGCACGAGAGATGAAGGAAAGGGTCGCAAAGATTACAGGACCAGTAGCAGAAGAGATTTGGATCTCTACGTTCCACTCCATGTGCGTACGCATCTTGCGTCGTGATATCGATCGAATCGGAATTAACCGTAACTTTACGATCTTAGATGCGACAGATCAATTATCAGTTGTAAAAGCCGTATTGAAAGATTTGAACTATGATCCAAAAAAATACGAACCTCGTGGAATTTTAAGCGCGATCTCGTCTTTAAAGAACGAACTAAAAACAGCAGCAGATTTTGCAAAAGTGGCGAACGGGCACTTTGAAGGTGTTGTTCAAGAAGTTTATGAAGGCTATGAAAAGCGACTTCGCAAGAACCAGGCGTTAGATTTTGATGATCTGATCATGACAACAATCCAGCTTTTCGCAAAAGTCCCTGAAGTGCTCGAGTTCTATCAACGTAAGTTTCAATATATTCATGTTGATGAGTATCAAGATACGAACAGAGCGCAGTATATGCTCGTGAAGATGCTAGCGGATCGTTTCCGCAACCTTTGTGTGGTAGGAGACTCTGATCAGTCGATCTATGGCTGGCGTGGCGCAGATATCGCGAACATTCTATCGTTTGAAAAAGATTATAACGATGCTGAAGTTATCCTATTAGAGCAAAACTATCGTTCTACGAAAAAGATTCTTCAAGCAGCCAATAAAGTAATCGAAAATAACATGAACCGTAAGCCAAAGAATCTTTGGACAGATAATACGGACGGCGCTAGCATCACGTACTACCAAGGCGATGATGAGCAAGGTGAGAGCTATTACGTAACAGGTAAGATTCGTGAAGCCGTATCATCCGGAAAACGTTCGTATAATGACATCGCGATCCTGTATCGCACGAATGCGCAATCACGTGTGATTGAGGAAGTTTTGATCAAATCGAACATTCCGTACAATATTGTCGGCGGGACAAAGTTCTATGACAGAAAAGAAATCAAAGACATCCTAGCGTACCTTCGCTTGATTTCGAATCCAGACGATGATATTTCTCTACAGCGTATCGTAAACGTTCCGAAACGCGGGATTGGTGCGTCTTCTATGGATAAAGTCGCACAGTATGCAACAAACAATGATCTCTCTATGTATCAAGCGCTTCAAGAAGTAGAGCAGATTGGTCTTAGCGCACGTGCAACGAATGCTTTAAGAGAGTTCTCAGAGTTTGTTACGAACTGGACGCGTCAGCAGGAATTTCTTTCTGTGACCGAACTAACAGAAGAAGTTCTTAGCAAGACAGGCTACCGTGATGCTTTAAAAGCAGAGAAAACGATTGAAGCACAAAGCCGTTTAGAGAATATCGACGAGTTTATTTCTGTTACGCAAGACTTTGAAAAGAAACAAGATGATAAATCATTGATCGCGTTCTTAACTGATCTTGCACTAGTTGCAGATATTGATAAGCTCGATGAAGATGCAGCAGATGATAAGCCGAATGAATCTGTCGTTCTGATGACGCTTCACTCTGCAAAAGGTCTGGAGTTTCCGATGGTCTTTTTAATGGGTCTTGAAGAAGGGGTATTCCCGCATAGCCGTGCTCTTTTTGAAGAGAATGAGATGGAAGAAGAACGTCGTCTCGCATATGTTGGGATTACGCGTGCGGAAGAAGAGTTATTCTTAACGAATGCTAGAATGCGTACCTTGTATGGACGTACGACGACAAATCCGGAATCTCGTTTTATCGCTGAGATTCCTGAAGATCTTATCGAGACAGAAGTAAAAGAAAAACCATCTGTTCCGTGGGGAGCAAGTGCTCGTTCAGGTGGAGGAGCTACGCCATCGTTCATGGCACCGAAAAAGAAAATGGTTACACCTGTCTATCAATCTTCTGGTGGGGAGAAACTGGAATGGAGAGTAGGCGACAAAGTCAAGCACCGTAAATGGGAAACAGGAACCGTTGTAAGCATGCGTGGTTCAGGAGATTCTATGGAACTCGACATCGCGTTTCCACAGCCTGTAGGTGTGAAAAGACTGCTTGCTAAATTTGCCCCGATTGAAAAAGCGTAAGAAAAGAAGGAGTGGAACGGGTTGAACGAAGAACAAGCGAAGGAACGCATCCTGGAACTCCGGGAAATGCTAGAAAAATATAATTACGAATATCACGTACTAGACAAGCCGTCTGTACCTGATGCTGAATATGATCAGCTCATGAAAGAGCTGATCGAACTTGAAAACAATCATCCAGAACTTCATGACGAGCACTCGCCTACTTCACGTGTAGGCGGTGCTGTTTTGGACTTTTTTGAAAAAGTAGAACATACTGTACCGATGCTGAGTCTAGGCAATGCTTTCAATGATCAGGATCTGCGAGATTTTGACCGCCGTGTGAGAGATGGCGTAGGTTCGAATGTAACATATGTAGCTGAACTTAAAATCGACGGTCTAGCTGTATCCCTTACGTATCAAGATGGTCGTTTTGTTCGTGGCGCTACACGTGGTGACGGCACAATCGGTGAGGATATAACGAATAATTTAAAAACGATCCGTTCTATTCCATTCAAATTAAAAGAAGATGTGATGCTTGAAGTACGAGGCGAGGCGTTCATGCCGAAAAAATCTTTTCAAAAGCTGAACGCACATCGAGAAGAAGAAGGACAAGAACTTTTTGCGAATCCACGGAATGCAGCAGCTGGATCTTTACGTCAGCTTGATCCGAAGATTGCAGCCAGTCGTAATCTCGATATTTTTCTTTATGGGGTAGGAAAGCTTGAAGGACATTCCGTTGATTCGCATGACGAAAGCTTAACGTACTTAAGCCATTTAGGTTTTAAGACGAACCCAGAGTGGAAGAAGTGCGCGAACATTGAAGAAGTTATTGAATATGTGAACAGCTGGCAGGAGAAGCGTCCAGACCTTCCATATGAGATCGACGGAATTGTAATTAAGGTAAACTCACTCTATCAACAAGAGGAACTAGGATTCACGGCGAAGAACCCGCGTTGGGCGATTGCGTATAAGTTCCCTGCTGAAGAGGTTGTTACAAAGCTTGAAGGCATCGAGTTGAACGTTGGCCGTACGGGAGTCGTTACACCAACTGCCTTGCTGCAGCCTGTTTTAGTCGCAGGAACGACTGTAAAGCGTGCTTCGTTACATAATGAAGACTTGATCCGCGAAAAAGACATCAAGCTCGGTGATTATGTAGTGGTAAAAAAAGCGGGTGATATCATTCCGGAAGTCGTGAATGTTATCACGGAGCGCCGAACTGGTGATGAGATCGATTTTAATATGCCTACCGAATGCCCGGAGTGCGACAGCAAGCTAGAGCGTTTGGACGGGGAAGTGGCTTTAAGGTGTTTGAACCCACAATGCCCGGCACAGATTCGAGAAGGATTCATTCACTTTGTTTCTCGAAACGCCATGAACATTGATGGACTTGGTGAAAAAGTAGTCGCACAGCTATTCAAGGAAAAATTAATACAAAACTTTGCCGATTTGTTTAAGCTAGAGCGCGAGAAACTGTTAGAATTAGAGCGTATGGGTGAAAAATCAGTAGATAATCTGCTTGCAGCGATTGAAAAGTCGAAAGAAAATTCTTTAGAGCGTCTGCTGTTTGGGCTAGGTATACGTCATGTTGGAGCGAAAGCGGCGAAGACGATTGCGCAGCGCTTTGAATCGATGGATGGTTTGATGAGTGCTTCTAAAGAAGAGCTGTTAGCTGTAGAAGAGATCGGTGAAAAGATGGCTGACTCTATCCTGCTTTATTTTTCAAAGCCCGAAGTGCACGAGCTCGTAGCAGAATTGAAGGCTCTGGGCATGAACATGGAATACAAAGGTCCAAAGCTTGTAAAGGTGGAAGATCTTGATACTCCGTTTGCGGGGAAAACCGTGGTGTTAACAGGCAAACTTTCGATTCTGACTCGTAATGATGCAAAAGAAAAATTAGAACGCCTAGGAGCGAAAGTGACTGGAAGCGTGAGTAAGAATACAGATATGCTAATCGCAGGAGAAGATGCAGGATCTAAGCTTGATAAAGCGAAGACGCTGGGCATTGAGATTTGGGATGAGCAAAAATTGGTGGACGAGCTTAACAAATAAGATTGGCGAGAGCTAACCAACAATACTAGAGGAGTGTCCGTGATGATGAAACGGGTTGGGCTCCTTTTCTTAAGTACTTTACTGCTTTTGACCGGCTGCTGGGGTGGCGATGAGCTGGAAAAAGAAGAAAAGATCGTGCAAGAAAAGGGCAAAAAAGATGAAAAAGCGATTATAACAGGCGAGATTAACACGGGTGAAAAGTACTATCGTAGTATTTTTCCGTTCGAACCAGGTGGAGCTCGTGGTGTAATCCGTTATGGTGTTGATAATCGGCTTGATATCAATGAGTTTGAGATGGGCTTAATGCGCATCGCTCAAGACACATTCAGTACAGACAAGTACTTTTTCCAAGAAGGACAGTTCTTAAATGAGCCTACGGTTACAAACTGGTTAAAAAGAGCAGACGAAGAGCCTGGAAAAAGTAAAAGCAAGCTAGATCAAACAGGGTTGAATCCGAAGCTTGGTGTAAAAGTAGACGAAGGTGACCCAGAATACAAAAATAAGATGCTAGAAGCAAACAAGAACAACCCTAAGTATCTCTCTTATGTTCTTGAACACAACTATCTCGTTCAGAGCGGTGATGGAAAAGTAAAGCTTGGCGGTGTAGTAGTCGGGTTATCCTTTAACTCTACGTATTACTATGATGTTAACCAACAAGGCTTGATCTATCCTGGTGAAGTTAAGCTTGAGCGTGAAAAAGTGAAACAAGAAGCACAGAAAATAGCTGGACAAGTGGCAAGCCGTTTGCGCACAGATCCAAAGCTGAAAGATGTGCCGATCGTATTTGCTCTCTATCAAGAAGAAGAACGTGATTCTGTAACACCCGGAAACTTCTTCGCTTCAGGCGTTGTGAAAAAAGGAAGCAACTCGGTAAGTTCATGGGAAGATGTAGATGAAGATTATGTGCTGTTCCCATCTGACGCTGCATCGAAAAAGAAACGAAGTGACTATGAAAAGTTCACGACCTTTAAATCTAAGGTTCAGGAGTATTTCCCTAACTATATCGGTGTGATCGGAAAAGGCTACTATAAAGACGGTAACCTTGAACGATTGACGATTGAGATTCCGGTTCAGTTCCGCGGTAAAGCAGAAATCATCTCCTTTACCCAGTTCGTAGCAACGTCCGCACTAGGCGAGCTTCCGAATGTACCGATCGAAGTATACATCGGTTCAGCTGTTGATCAGCCAGAGGCACTCATCGTAAAAGACGAAACTACACAAGAAGAACCGTTCGTGCATATTTATCGTAAGTAAGGATTTTTGACAGCCCACTACCGTTATGGTTAGTGGGTTTTTGTTGTGCAAGGTGAGCAGTTCCTGGGGACGCAGTCCTCAAATGCATTATGGTTAGCGATTTTACGGTACGTGTTTTTATATTTATTACACGTTCACCGCTAAATGGGCTGTTTCCACCTGAAAGTGCTTCGTTTTCACCTGAAAAGTGGTTGTGAGCACCGCTAACATACATGTAACCACTTGAGATTGCACTGCGACCACCTGAAGACACCTGTTCAATAGGATCTTTTTAGTGACTTTGGAAAAATATACTTCAAAACGAACAAAACTCATATTTATTCGTATAACACCTGAATCTTCTAAACAAATCAAGGGAAAATTCACTAATCATTCACTACAAAGAAAAAAGATACAAAAATGTACGACATCCCTTTAAAATAAAGAATTCTGACTATTATCAGTTTGTTTGAACAAACCGCTATGTTCATGTAGAATGAACGTGGGAAACCGAATAATGAAAACGCTTTAATAGGAGGGGAATTTATTATGACACGTGAATACCGTCATGAACCATTTATGGATTTTTCAGTTCCTGCAAACAAGGAAGCTTACGAAGCAGGGTTAAAGGTAATTAACTCTAAGCTTGGTACAGAGTTTCCGCTTGTTATCGGCAGTGAAAAGATCACGACAGACGAAAAGATTGTTTCTATAAATCCAGCTAACAAAGAAGAAGTGATTGGATCTGTTTCCAAAGCGACTCAAGATCATGCTGAGCAAGCGATGCAAGCTGCATTAACAGCTTTTGAATCTTGGAAAAAGTGGGATCCTGAACACCGCGCGAACATCTTGTTCCGTGCAGCAGCGATCATCCGCCGCCGTAAATATGAATTCTCCGCTATGCTTACAAAAGAAGCAGGTAAGCCATGGAAAGAAGCTGACGCTGATACAGCTGAAGCGATTGACTTTTTAGAATACTATGCACGCCAAGCGATCAAGCTTAAAGCTGGACAACCAGTTGTAAGCCGTGAAGGCGAAATTAATAAATTTAGCTATATCCCACTTGGAGTAGGTATCGTTATCTCTCCATTCAACTTCCCGTTTGCGATCATGGCAGGTACTGCAGCAGCAGCGTTCGTTACAGGTAACACAGTGTTGTTGAAACCAGCGAACACTACACCAGTTATCGCAGCAATGTTCGTTCAAGTGATGGAAGAAGCAGGACTTCCTGCGGGCGTTCTTAACTTCGTTCCTGGTAGCGGTGCAGAGATCGGTGACTACCTAGTAGACCATCCGAAAACTCGCTTCGTATCGTTCACAGGTTCTCGTGAAGTTGGTTGCCGTATTTATGAGCGTGCAGCAAAAGTACACCCTGGTCAAATTTGGCTGAAGCGTGTAATCGCTGAAATGGGCGGAAAAGACACAGTTGTAGTTGACCGTGATGCTGATCTTGAATTAGCAGCAAGCTCAATCGTTTATTCTGCATTCGGATTCTCTGGACAAAAATGTTCTGCTGGATCTCGTGCCGTTATCCACCAAGACGTTTACGACGAAGTTTTAGAAAAAGCAGTAGCTCTTACGAAAACATTAACGATGGGTAACCCTGAAGAAGTTGGCACTTACATGGGACCAGTAATCGACCAAGCTTCTTTCAACAAAATCATGAAATACATCGAGATCGGAAAAGAAGAAGGTCGTCTGATGACTGGTGGAGAAGGCGACGACTCTAAAGGTTACTTCATCCAGCCTACAATCTTTGCTGATGTAGATGAAAAAGCTCGCTTGATGCAAGAAGAGATCTTCGGACCAGTTGTAGCGGTATGTAAAGCGCGTGATTTCGATCACATGATGGAAATCGCAAACAACACGGAATACGGTCTAACAGGAGCACTTCTTTCTAACAACCGTGAGCACATCGAGCGCGCACGTGAAGAGTTCCACGTAGGTAACTTCTACATCAACCGTGGATGTACAGGCGCAATCGTTGGATACCAACCGTTTGGCGGGTTCAACATGTCTGGTACTGACTCAAAAGCTGGTGGCCCAGACTACCTAACACTTCACATGCAAGCAAAAACAACTTCAGAAACACTATAAATTTTAAAATCGACCCCTTTCTCACCTGAGAAAGGGTTTTTTTATGTGGGTATTTTTCATTTATAAGTCTTCAACAGAACTTATAAGTCTTGAAAAAATTTTATAAGTCTTCAAATTTTTTTATAAGTCCTCAAAAAAGTTTATAAGTCTTCACACAATCTGCAAAGAAAAAAATGGATTGTACACGCTGCTTCAGGAGAAGTTAATCGTATAACGATATGGAAGCAGGTGTGAAGATGTCCAAAGATAAAGAGCCAAAGAAGAATGTTCCTGAAGTCGATCTGGATGAAACGTTGCCTCATCAGATCAGTTCGCCTGATTTTAAAGGTACAGGAATGAAGATGGAAGCGCCTTTTGTAAACGAGCACGGTGTTGTGATCGGAGACAGCTTTTACGATTCAGAGAATTCGCCACTGAATAAATGGAGCACAGACACCGATCCAGAAGTGATGGCAGGCGAAGAGTGGGTGCATCCGACGAATGATATCGGCTGGAACACGAACATAAACCGAGACCTGATCGAAAAGAAAGCACCGCCAAAAGAAGGCATGCTTCGCCATCCCACGAAAGACTCGAGCTACGGAAAAGATTAAAAGCATTCGGTGAAGTAACCGAATGTTTTTCTTTTGCTGTTTCTCAATCTTCGTTGTTATTGGAAGTTGTTGATATCCGTTCCAGGTGCTCGCTTTCCGCGGGGCAGGCGGTGAGCCACATTCATACGTTTCACTTTTAAGTGTCTCACCTGTCCGCTTGTCCCGCAGGAGTCTCCCACCTTGCACTCCAATCAACTTTCATAGAAGAAGATAAAAATTAGGATGATAGCAACAAACTTTTAGAAAAATAGCCTTTTCTTTTGGTGTTCAACACTATGTAGTAAGATAAACATAACAAATAAGGAGGTAACACACATGGCATATTTCGCAGCAATACTACATATGGAAAAACCAGAGCTCAATCAAGAGTTCCGTCAGGCACATCTTGATTACCTAGCAGAGCTTGTGGCACAAGATAAAGTTCATTTGAAAGGACCATTTTTGGACGGAGCAGGCGGTATGGTCGTTTACAAAGCGGAGTCACTAGACGAGGCTAAACAATTAGCCGAAGAAGATCCTTACGTAAAAGAAGGCGTGCGCCGCTTAGAACTTCATGAGTGGGGAATCTAAATCATTTAATATCAATAACGGAGGAATCTACGTAAAAGTAGATTCTTTTTTCTATTTCGAGGGCTATTTATATGGCGTTTCAGGTGGTAGCGGTGCAATTTCAGGTGGTCACATGCTTCACAGCGGTGCTCACAACTCATATACGGGTGGAAACAAAGCCATTACAGGTGAAAACAACCCATTTACCGGTGAACGTGTAATAAATATAAAAACACGTACCGTAAAACGGGTTCACATCCCGCAAACAAACCCACAAAACCCCATAAAAATAACTCAATTTCGTGAATGTTCCGTCCTCAAGTTGCTTATACAGCAAGCTTTTTGTTATCATCAGAATAATACTTTTCGTATAGAAAGTCTTGGAGGTGGCGAGCTTGTCTCGAATTTCGAAAGATCAAGTGAAACACGTGGCGCATTTAGCCAGGTTAGCCGTTACGGAGGAAGAAGCCGAAATGCTGACTGAACAATTAGATAAAATCATCGGGTTTGCTGAAGAACTGAACGAACTCGATACAGATAACGTGGAGCCGACTACACACGTTCTGGAACTGAAGAATATCCTTCGTAAAGACGAAGTGAAAAATTCGGTATCAGTGGATGAGGCGATGAAAAATGCGCCTTCAGAAAGAGATGGCCAGTTTAAAGTTCCGAACATTTTGGAGTAGGAGGAAAGACCACGTATGTCGATTTTAGATAAAAAGATCTCAGAACTGCATCAATTATTACATACAAAAGAATTGAGTGTAACTGACATTGTGGATGCGACGTTTG
Source organism: Fictibacillus nanhaiensis (assembly GCF_042686385.1). NCBI lineage: Bacteria > Bacillati > Bacillota > Bacilli > Caryophanales > Fictibacillaceae > Fictibacillus > Fictibacillus nanhaiensis. Next base: position 227,659 of record NZ_JBHUPF010000005.1, on the reverse strand, counting down.
ACCGCATTCATCAAGTAGATGGTAAAGTAAAGGCGTTTTTAACTCTAAATGAAGAATACAGCCGCATTAAGGCTAAACAATTAGATGAGAAGCTCGTTTCCGGTGCTGACAGAGGACTGCTCTTTGGTATGCCGATCGGAATTAAGGATAACATCGTAACTAAAGGGATCCGTACAACTTGTGCGTCTCGCATATTAGAAAACTTCGAACCGATCTATGATGCGACCGTTGTGGAACGCTTGAATCAAGCGGACACGATCACGATCGGAAAATTGAACATGGATGAATTTGCGATGGGCTCATCAAACGAGAACTCCGGATTCCACCCAACTCATAACCCGTGGGATCTTTCTTGTGTACCAGGAGGTTCTTCCGGTGCGTCTGCAGCATCCGTATCAGCGGGAGAAGTTCTTTTCTCACTAGGCTCTGATACAGGTGGCTCGATCCGTCAGCCTGCTGCCTTCTGTGGTGTTGTTGGATTGAAGCCGACTTACGGACTCGTTTCTCGTTACGGTTTAGTCGCGTTTGCGTCCTCACTGGATCAAATCGGTCCTGTAACGCGTAACGTTGAAGACAATGCATACCTACTGCAAGCCATTGCAGGAAACGACCCGATGGATTCTACTTCTGCAAAAGTGGACATCCCAGATTACCTCGCTTCTTTTACAGGTGATGTAAAAGGGCTGAAGATCGCGGTTCCAAAAGAATACCTTGGTGAAGGTGTTGAGCCTGGCGTAAAAGAGCGCGTGATGGAAGCTCTAAAAGTGCTTGAAGGACTTGGAGCGACATGGGAAGAAGTTTCTCTGCCGCATTCTCGTTATGCGCTTGCGACTTACTACTTGCTGTCATCATCTGAAGCATCTGCTAACCTTTCACGCTTTGATGGTGTACGTTACGGACTGCGTTCAGATAACAGCGAGAACTTGATCGAGATGTACAAGCAATCTAGAAGCGAAGGATTTGGTGAGGAAGTAAAACGCCGCATCATGCTAGGGACGTTCGCGCTAAGCTCTGGATATTACGATGCTTATTATAAAAAAGCACAAAAAGTTCGTACGCTGATTAAAGAAGACTTTACGAACATCTTTGAAAAATACGATGTGATCATCGGGCCAACAACGCCATCTGCATCGTTTAAATGTGGATCGATGACGAAAGATCCGCTAACGATGTACATGAACGATATCTTAACGATTCCGGTTAACTTAGCGGGTGTGCCTGCGATCTCTGTACCATGTGGATTCTCAGATGGACTGCCGATCGGACTTCAGATCATCGGTAAACATTTTGACGAGAGCACGATTTATCGCGTAGCACATGCGTTTGAACAAGCAACAGATCATCACACAGAAAAGCCGAAGCTGTAGGGGGTGCAGAAAATGAGCGAATTTGAAACGATAATTGGATTAGAAGTACACGTGGAATTAAAAACGAACACTAAGATTTTCTGCGGCTGTTCTACAAACTTTGGTGCACCGCCAAACACGAATGTGTGTCCGATCTGCTTAGGACATCCTGGCGTGTTGCCTGTTGTGAACCATCAAGCTGTCGATTTTGCGATGCGTGCAGCACTCGCGCTTAACTGTGAAATCAATAGAGAAACAAAATTTGACCGCAAGAACTACTTTTATCCAGACAATCCGAAAGCCTATCAGGTGTCACAGTTTGATAAGCCGATCGGTGAACACGGCTGGATCGAGATCGAAGTTGGCGGAAACAAAAAGAAAATCGGCATCACGCGTATCCATATGGAAGAGGATGCAGGTAAGCTGACACATACGGCAGACGGATCACTCGTCGATTTGAACCGTCAAGGAACGCCGCTTGTTGAAATCGTATCTGAGCCGGATATTCGTACACCGGAAGAAGCTTACGCGTATTTAGAAAAGCTTAAAGCGATCATTCAATACACAGGTGTATCTGACTGTAAGATGGAAGAAGGTTCGTTGCGTTGTGACGCGAATATTTCAATTCGTCCGGTTGGTCAAGAGAAGTTCGGAACAAAGGCGGAGCTTAAGAACTTAAACTCGTTTGCTTTCGTTCAAAAAGGGTTAGAGCATGAAGAGAAGCGTCAGCGTGAAGTGGTTTCAGCTGGAGGAGAGATTCTTCAAGAGACTCGCCGATATGATGAAGCGACGAAAACGACGATCCTCATGCGTGTAAAAGAAGGATCTGACGACTATCGTTACTTCCCAGAGCCTGATCTCGTGTCCATTTTTATTGATGAAGAGTGGATGGATCGTGTGAAATCAGACATTCCAGAGCTTCCGGATGCTCGTCAAAAGCGTTATGTGGGTGACTTCGGATTACCTGAATATGATGCGAAAGTATTGACGATGACAAAAGAGATGGCAGATTTCTTTGAAGCGACAATCACAGCTGGTGCAGATGCGAAGCAAGCATCCAACTGGATCATGGGTGAAGTGAGTGCTTACTTAAACAATGAAAGTAAAGAGCTAGACCAAACAGCTCTAACAGCTGAAGGTCTTGCTGGTATGATCAAGCTGATCGCTGACGGGACGATCTCGAACAAAATCGCGAAGACGGTCTTTAAAGAATTGATCGAGAACGGTGGCGACGCAGAGAAAATCGTAAAAGAAAAAGGTCTCGTGCAGATCTCAGACGAAGGAGCAATCCGCGAGATCGTTGTTAAAATCCTTGATGCGAACGAGCAATCTGTTGCGGATTATAAAGACGGAAAAGAAAAAGCCGTCGGATTCCTGGTTGGACAAGTGATGAAAGAAACAAAAGGAAAAGCAAATCCTCCACTTGTAAACAAGCTGATTGTGGAAGAACTGAAAAAAAGATAAATAAGACTTGTTTTGTTTTGCTCTGTTGATTAGGAGGATGGTTGATTTCCGTTTCAGGTGCTCCCTTTCCGGGGGGCGTGCGGTGAGCCTCTTAGCGCTATGCGCTGTTAAGAGTCTCACCTGTCCCACTGATCCCCAGGAGTCTCGCACCTTGCACTTCAATCAACTTGCAACGAAGAAAGTCTAAAACAAAGAAATCCTCCTGTTACTACGGGAGGATTTTTTTGTTTCAATCATTATTCAGAGAATCCTGAATCAAATAAGCAATCTGCTTACATGCAGGATGATTATTCAGGTTTAAGATCAACCCTTTTACAATAGCAGGACTAAGACTTGGCTCAATCATCTGCAGTTTCAGAAGGGTCAATGACTCTTTTAACGTTGAATCCTCCACTTCCTCTATCTTTTGCTCTATCAATTCTAGGAGCTGCTCTTTCGTTATATGCATATGAAATGGTTCATTGATCGTGTGATAAAGCTCTTCTGTGATAAATGTCGTTTCTGAATGCTTGGCGAGCAGTGCTGTTTTCTCTGCAAGTGAGCGACTCAATGTATGAAGATCCAGTGGAACGTCAAAGAAAAGGATCAGGTGTGAATACGTATGAATAAAGCCCTTCACACAATAAATTAAATCATAACGAGTCTGTGAGATTTCTTCCCCATATATGCGGTCTAACATACCTAGAATGATGTTATCGATGAGTTTATCGTATTGATGGATCTTTGAGATAAGCTCTTCGTTCAAGGTTTTGGATTGTTCTTTAATAAAGATCTTGGCGAAATCAGAATGCTTTTGAAATGAATGAAACGCAGCTTGGTAGAATTCGTATAAAAGATTAGCATCCATTTCGTGATTTTTGACTACTTGGTCAATATCTGAGATGAGACTCAGCATAAAGTGGTCGATCAGACCGTTGATCAATTCGTCTTTTGATTTAAAAGATAGATAGAAAGCCCCTTTTGAGATGCCGGCATGTTCTGTGATCTGTTGTACAGAAGTGGCGTCAAACCCTTGCTGTGCAAAAAGTTCGAGTGCACTCTCCATAATTAATTGTTTCTTACTCATTGTATCGCTCCTAAGTAATTCATTGACAAATGACCAATCAGTCATTAGTATAAATAATTGAGTTGGATAAGTCAATTAGGGGTTGGTGGATGAATGAAAGGTTTAGTTAATTTTGTCTTAATGAATAAATTAGCTGTATGGCTGCTTACCATTATTATAACAGTCTCAGGTATTTATTCAGGAACACGCATGAATATGGAAACGATTCCGGATGTTTCAATTCCATACTTGATGGTGATGGACGTTTATCCTGGAGCTACTCCAGAGAAAGTAATGGAAGATGTGTCGATGCCGATCGAGAAAGCGGTAGAAGGACTTGAAGATGTTAAAGCCGTTTATTCAAATTCTTATTCGAACCTGTCTAATCTCCAAGTGGAATACGAATACGGTATAGACATGGACGAAGCAAAGCGTGAGCTACAATCTGCACTAGATGCAGTCGAATTGCCAGAAACGGCTGAAGAGCCGACTGTGACAGCGATCAGCATGAACATGATGCCAGTTGCTGCACTCAGTGTAAGTAGTACGAAAGAGGATATCGTTGAATTAACTTCAACGGTTGAAGAGATTATTCTTCCTAAGATCGAGAAAATTGATGGTGTGGCATCCGCTAAGATTACGGGTCAACATATCGAAGAGGTAGATCTTACATATAAAAAAGATAAGTTGAAACAGTATGATCTAACAGAAGATAAAGTAAAAGAAATGATTCAAGCAAGCAACATGGCCGTTTCATTAGGGCTGTATGAGTTTGAAAAAGGGGAAGAAGCAGTTGCTGTTGATGGAAAATTCATGACTTCAAATGAATTGAAGAACATGATGATACCAGTAACACCTTCTGCAACAAACCCAACACCGTTTGTAAAGCTGAGTGAGATTGCGGATATTAAAACGGTAGGGAAAGTGGAATCCGTCTCTCGAACGAACGGAGATGAAGCGATCGCGATTCAAATCGTAAAAGAGCAGCAAGCGAACACCGTTGATGTCGTGAATGGTGTAAAAGAACTGATTAAAGAAGAAAAATCAAGAGTAGATGGTCTTGTCATTGATGTGTCACTCGACCAAGGAAAACCGATTGAAGATTCAGTGGCAACCATGATCGAAAAAGCATTGTTTGGCGGATTGATCGCCGTATTGATCATCCTTTTATTCCTGCGTGATTTTAAATCGACGATCATTTCAATCATCTCTATTCCGGTTTCTATCTTCATGGCGTTATTGGTGCTTAACTGGATGGATATCACGTTGAACATCATGACACTAGGGGCGATTACGGTTGCGATCGGTCGTGTAATTGATGACTCGATCGTTGTTGTAGAAAATATTTATCGACGTCTGCATTTGAAAGAAGAAAAATTAAATGGGCGTGCGTTAATCCGAGAAGCAACGATTGAGATGTTCAAACCGATCCTTTCTTCCACACTCGTAACGGTTGCGGTTTTCGCTCCGCTTATCTTTGTGGGTGGTATGGTAGGCGAACTGTTCGCGCCTTTCGCGTTAACGATGACATTTGCGCTAGGTGCGTCACTTATTGTTGCCATCACCATCGTTCCAGCATTATCACACTTTTTGTTTAAAAAGAAGCTGTATAGCGAAAAGACAGAAAGCAGTCATAAAGAAACTGGTAAGTTAGCGAACTGGTATAAAGGGATTCTTAACAAATCCCTCAATCATAAAATCATCACTTCTATCCTTGCCGTTCTTTTACTTGCAGGAAGTTTAGCATTAACGCCTATTATCGGTTTCAGCTTCATGGGCAGTGAAGAAGACAAAGTGATGTATTTAACATACACACCGAAAGCCGGGGAGCTTAAAGAAGAAACATTGAAAAACGTTGAAGCTCTAGAAGAGAAGATGCTAAAACGTGATGATATTGATATCGTTCAAATCTCTGTTTCAGATAACGCAGATCCGATGATGGCTATGGCCGGTGGAGGAGAAGGCGGAGCGCTCATGTACCTCATCTTTGATCCGGATATGGAGAACTTCCCAGAAGTGCGTGATGAAATAGAAGACGATGTTGCCGACCTTGGTCAATCAGGAGAATGGAAGAGTCAGAACTTTGCTGCCTCAACAGGAGCAGAAAATGAAGTCAGCTATACGTTCTACAGTGAAGATCTGAATAAACTCAATAAAGCCGTAAAAATGGCAGAAGAATCTATGAAGAAGAACGATCAGCTAGAGGATGTTACTTCAAGCGCGAAGGATGCGTTTGTCGAACATACGTTTAACGTCGATCAAAATGAGATTCTAAAATATGGACTAACAACAGGTCAAATCGTGATGATGCTGAATCCGATGAAAGCGGATGATGTCTTAACGACGATCGAAAAAGACGGAGATACACTAGACGTTATCGTTCAGCAAGAGCAAACGAAGCAACCTAAGTCAGTCGATGATATTTTAGCAAGACAGGTACCAACTGCTCTTGGCACAACAATGCCGTTATCTGAGCTTGTTACGGTTGAAAAAGGAACAACGCTTAATACCCTTGCCCGAAGTAAAGGGGAGTATTATGCTACCGTGTCTGGTAAGGCAATTGGCGATGATATGTCCAAAGCCACATCTGAAGTCCAAAAAGACATCGATAAACTAGATATGCCAAAAGGAGTTACTGTTGGAGTGGCGGGTGTTCAGGCTGATATGAACGAAACCTTTACACAGCTTGGAGCTGCTATGCTTGCAGCAATCGCGATCGTGTATTTCATACTTGTCGTAACCTTCCGTGAAGGTGTCGCACCGTTTGCGATCCTGTTCTCGCTTCCATTTGCAGTAATCGGTTCATTTGTCGGTCTATTGATCGCAGATGAGACCATCTCTGTATCCGTAATGATGGGGCTGTTGATGTTGATTGGCATCGTTGTAACGAATGCCATCGTACTCGTAGACCGAATCATTCACATGGAACGTGAAGGAATGAGTATGCGTGATGCGATCCTAGAAGCAGGAGCAACACGTCTTCGTCCGATCCTGATGACAGCTATCGCTACAATCGGAGCATTGATTCCGTTGGCAGTTGGCTCAGGCGGTGGCGGGCTGATCTCTAAAGGTCTTGGCGTTACCGTAATCGGCGGTTTAGCAAGTTCTACACTATTGACGCTAATCATCGTGCCAATTGTGTATGAAGTCCTCTCCAAAATCTTTAAAAAGAATCGTAAAGAAGTAGAAGAGAATTAAGTAGAAAGCCCTGCAAAGTGATGTTGAGTCACTTGCAGGGCTTTTTTATTTGGCTGTTTCCGTAACCTTTGTTGCTTTTGAAAGTAGTTGATTTCCGTTCCAGATGTCCGCTTTCCGCGGGGCAGGCGGTGAGCCACATTTGAACGTTTCACATTTAAGTGTCTCACCTGCCTAGTTGCAGTGGCTAGCCCCTCGAGGTCAAATGTTAAATGGTTAAGAAGGCAAAGTGCGCCTTCAAACCCATTCACCTTTTGCTTGTCGGGGCTGAACGAGCCACCTCTACTTTGACGACTGCCCACCTGTCCTAGCCTAGAGTCTCCCATCTTACACTTCAATCAACAGTCAAAGAAGTAAATACTAAAAATTAAAAAGCAACAATCTTTTAGAAAACAGTCGTTTATTTAAAGCGGATTACTTATTGCATCAACTACTTCCGCATCCACTGCCGCAACTGCTTCCACAGCTGCTCCCGCTATCGCTGCTGCAGCTGCTGTCATGTCCGGCATTGTCGTCACGGTGGTTACCACACCCACTCCCGCAAGCGGTAGTATTTCCAGAATTATAGCTTGATGCAGGATTTAACTTCGCCATATACATGTCATATTCGTCAAAATGATGATAGGAATAATAAAGCATCGCGCCCGCTAAGATGGGTGCGCTATCTATTGAATTTGGTGATAGTTTTAATCCCTTGTAAGGATCTTTATCGTTCGATACTCGGTTCACATCTACTTTAATTTTTGTTAGTAAAGCGTCAACGGTTTCTTTATCAGCATTCGGTCTAAAATATCGGTTTCCAAGTTCTTCTGTTGAAAGAGTTTGAAGATCATGTAAAAGCCCTTGATGTAACGGATTTTGAAAAAATGTACCCCAAGCAATAGGTGTAAAATCAGTAAACGTAAAAAGCTTTGCGTACAACAGATCAAACCAAGCTCTTCCATGTGGATCGGGTTCTACAACATCATTCGGAGCATGATGAATGTGCTCACCGCATAGTTCAGTAGAAAATTTTTCATACTCCTTCGTATACATCAGCATCTCGTGCCAGATGTCATCCACCTTTTTACTGAACATGGGAACATTATTTAAAAGGGAACACATGATAAAGAAGCGCTGAAGCTCATAATATACAACCTCAAAGTAGGCTTCTGTTGCCTTCGGGTGTTCTGAAAGATATCTACGTTTTATTTTTTCTTTGAACTCACGAGGGAGAGCTCTCTCCATATTTCTTACACTTTTTTGCAAATATAAATCTTCACGAATTCCCAAATTTGGAGGCAGTTCGGTTCTTTCTGCAACCTTCAGGTAGTTCGGTTTTGTTGTGTACTTTATAACAAGGGGAGCAATTACGGCAATCGCAAAAAATAATAAAAATAGTTCAAACATAGATGGCGCCTCCTTTTACGTCTCCTACCAAATAGCTATATTCTAGTTCTCTACTTTAATGATAATATAAGATGAAAATATTGTAAAAAAGTGGGTGTTTATTTGACGGTTTTGTTGTTAGCTGGAATTGTTTTTACGTTGATTCTCATAATGAGACAAAGGGATTTTGCTTCTGTAGGTATGGTAAAAAACATATCTCATAAAATGAAGGGACATTCTTTAAGTACAAACTATTGGCAAGCGGGTATAGCTCTATTTTCTGTGAACGCTGCATTATTCGCACTAGCTTTTGTTATTCTATTCTTTCTCCCTTATGGTGCTATGGCAGGGCTATTGATGTGCATCCCGCTCAGTCTTTTGACGTGGATAATATTTTCTGAAGCGTGGATGGGGACGTGGAAGGATAAAGTGAAGATGGCGTTCATCGGAAGCTCATTTTTCTTACTTTTCTTAGTGTGGGTTTTTTGGTATTATGCAACGCTTGAACCCGCTTATCCAGGAGACGATTTATTCATGGCATGGATTGGAGTAATCATTGCGTCTATTTTTACTACTGGTGCGATGTGTGTGAGTATGTTTGTGATTTTGCGAAAATGATTATTTGACTTAAAAAGAGACTGCGTAGAGGGCAGTCTCTTTCATCTGCTTAATTACGAATGAGGTTTCGATTATCCTCAGTCTCAAACTCTTTAATATGGATCATGTTCGCAGATACATAGTGCTCGTTACCAACATGAATCAACTGTGGAGGATAGAGCGGTTTCTCTGGCATAATGATAGGTTTTCTATATGCATTTCGACGTTCAGGATCTGCGATCGGAATGGATGATAAAAGAGATTTCGTATAAGGGTGGATCGGATTTCGATACAATTCATCTTTTGGGGCCAATTCAATCAGATGTCCTAGGTACATGACGGCTACACGGTCACTCATATAATGAACAACACCAAGGTCATGTGAGATGAACAAACACGTTAGATCTAGTTCAGACTGAAGATCTTTTAATAGATTCAACACTTGCGCTTGAACAGATACATCGAGCGCTGAGACAGGTTCATCTGCAATAATAAACTTAGGATCTAGCATTAATGCGCGAGCGATTCCAATCCTCTGACGCTGACCACCGGAGAATTCGTGGATCTTTTTAAGATAAGAAGTCTTCGGTAACCCGACCTTTTCCAATAGACTGTATGCTTTCTTCGTACGTTCTTCTTTGCTTAACATCTTCTGAATAACATGCGGTTCTTCTAAAATTTCCCCGACCGTTAAACGAGGGCTGAGTGACTCATAAGGATTTTGAAAGATCATCTGAAATTCTTTACGGTACGGCCGCAACTTTTTTTCAGGCATATGTGTGATGTCCAGGCCATCAAACGTAATGTTTCCGTGCTCTGGTTCATATAATCGCATGATCGTTCGACCAAGGGTCGTCTTACCAGAACCGGACTCCCCAACGATCCCTAACGTTTCGCCTTTAACAATATCGAGTGTAATTCCATCGATCGCTTTATGGGTCCCCGTTTTCGTCACAAAGTACTTTGAAAGGTTCTGGATGCTTATCAAATGTTTATCCAACGATCGTCACCTCGCTCTCATCAAAAAGGCGTACATAATGACCTGGTTCCACTTCTATAAGAGAAGACGGAGCATGATAGACTTTACTTTCCATAGAATACGTCTCTGGTGCGAATTTTCTTCCCTTGTAGCCTGCTTCTTCAAACGAATAATCGTAAACGCTCTTTAAACGCTCGCCATCGCTCTCCAAACTTGGAATGCAGCCGATCAAGCCTTTTGTATAAGGGTGGATCGGATTATTAAATATTGTAAACACATCTCCTGATTCTACGATTCGTCCTCCAAACATGACATACACCCAGTCAGCATATTCAGCTACAACACCAAAATCATGTGTGATCATTAAAACAGAAGCGTCTTCACGTATTTTATAATCAGCGATTAAATCCAAAACTTGCCTTTGAATCGTAACGTCTAACGCGGTTGTTGGTTCATCAGCAATTATCAGTTTAGGCTTACAGGAGATGGCCATTGCGATTAAGATACGTTGTTTCATGCCTCCTGATAGCTGAGAAGGATATTGATCATAAATGTGTGCAGGATTATGAAAACCTACTTGTTCGAGAAGGGAAAGCGCAACTGCTCTAAGCTCTGATTTCGGCATCTGTTTATGATATTTCAAGCCTTCTGTGATCTGAACACCCACCTTCATAGCTGGATTCAGTGAGGCGATCGCGTCTTGAAAAATCATGGAGATTTCGTTGCCTCTTATTTTTTGCATCTCTTTTTCTGTCATCTGCAAAATTTCTTTATCGTCAAAAGAAATAGAGCCTGATTCTGCTCGCCCGTTTGCTGGCAGAAGTTTCAGCACGGATAGGGAAGTGACACTTTTCCCAGAACCCGATTCGCCGATAAGAGCGACAGTCTGTCCAGAATTAATGGAGAGACTTATATCGGTAACCGCGTTAAACACGTTTTTCCCACTGCCGAATGCTATGTTTAAATTGTTAATTTCTAAAAGCCTGCTAGACATGTTTCACACCTCACTTATGATTTGTTGGACTCGAGGCTGTTCTGTATACCTTGTATCATGAGATTGATCGAGAAAATCGTAAAAGCAAAGAATGAGAGCGGTACTAAAATAATCCATGGAGCCGTTAAGAGCTTTTGGTACGACTGGCCGATGATACCAGCCCATTCGCCGCTTAATGAAATTGTTGAAGGCGTTAAGTTAAAGATATCGCCCATCATCACAGTTTTTGATCCACCGATAAGAACAGCAAGAACACCTAAGTGCGCTAACAGAATCAATGTTTGGATGGCTTGCTGAGCAAATAAAAGCAGAAGTTTTGAGCTCAGTTCAGGCAGGACATGTTTGTAATAAACATATGGCTTTTTCGATCCTAATGAAAAAGTACTGACGATATAGTCTTTTGCTAGGATGGAGCGAATCTCTTCAGAAAAGGTTGATACTAATGGCGGGACTCCAATACCAACGAGTATCAAGCACTGCACGACAATAAGAGTCATCATGCCCATCGGTTCAGTAGCATCTTTTACAAAGAGCGGAACCATGAACATATAAGCTAAGATGGCTGTTGGAATATAGAGGGTAGCTTGTACGATATCGTCAAAGAACGTACTCTTCGATTTTCTATGAAACAAGGAAAAGAAAAGGGCGAAGAAAATTCTAAGAAATGCGATGACTAAAGTAATTAGGATCGTATACTTTGCACCTTCCAAAACAAGATACAGTAAGTGCTTTCCGTTCATATCCGTTCCAAAAGGAGGCATGTCTTTGGGTGAGAAAGGTGCTATACCAACGATGACTTCATTTTCGTCATATAGAAACTTAGATTCCTTTTGAACATCCATTACGGACGGATAAATAAAGCTTAATAAAATAAAACTCACGATAAATAGAAACCCGATTAAGAACTGTGGTTGTTTAAGCAATCGAACGATCATGCTGCATCCTCCTTTTGGACGTTTAAGCCTCCGCGGTATGATTCCATGACCTCGAACAGGAAGGAGAAAGGAATCGCGATAAACAAGACCGTTATAATAAACGAAACACCTTGCGTGTTCAGCATGATGGTCATTATTCCGTTCAAGTTAAAGACGAATTCTAGAATGAATAAGTTCGAAAGCATGAAAACAAAGATGGTCTTGGAATATTGAAAGAGACTGGTCATGATGTTACGGAACACATGATTGAGCGTGATGTAGAGGTTTCCGAGTCCCATCGCTCGTGCTACGGTTATGTATGGTTTGTTTTGTTCTTCTTTCATTAGTAGAAAGGTAATCTTAAAGAGTTGAATCGTTGGCAGGACAGATAGTGTTAGAATTGGAAAAAAGTAGATTCGGTTATCATAGACACCAGAAACATTCGCGATTAACAATCCAGTCTTCTTAAAGATATATACCGCCGAAACTTGTAACGCGATAACAATAAAAAGATCTGGCAAAGATTCTAATAGTGTTAAAAATCCATAGACAGCGCGTTTTAATGATCTTGGCAGCAGTGTTGCTAAGAACGTGAGCAATAACGCTACTAGGAGACCTAGTAGTAGTGCTGTAAAGAAAATTGTCATCGAATAAAAAAACTTATCAAAAATATCTGGGAAAAGACTATATTTTCGATTCTCGATGGTGTACTCCCAAAGCTTCATGCTTTGTAGTGGGGCGATACCAAAAAAGATAGAAGGAAGAAAGCTGATGATTAAAACGCCGATCAAGATCGATCGAAGCCTCTTCAAATAACTCGAAAATGAAAAGTTCATATATACACCTCTTTTTGTAGCGGTAGTTGACAGAATAATCTGTATGTAATAATTGTAAACGAATTGACATGTCTTTTAAATAAAATTATGTATGAATTTTCCAAACGCACCTCTTTTCTAAATGTTTTGACGTACCAAGTAATGTGAATCATTCAAATAAATTTTAAAAAAATACTGAATGGGTATCATCAGTATTTTTTCAGAAAGGTTATTTGTCGTTGTTTAAAACCTCGTTTACCAACCAATCGATTCCTTCTTGAATACATGTTTCAGAAGGATTTGAGTGCGGTGTATGTTCGAGTACCCAAATAAGATCAGGGTAACTTGATAGAACGTGAAGTATCTCCTTAATGGAATAATGTTTTCCGTCAACTTCATGTGATGGATGGATAGGGACCCATATGTATTTATCATCAATAAACTCAATGTTATGAAGATGTATAACTTTTATGTAATCTTTCCATTTCTGAATCATGTTTAGAGCTTGTTCACCAGCAGCTAATAGGTAATCACCAATATCAATACACAGCTTCAGTCCGTATTTTTCCCATAATGTGATAGGAAAAGCATTTAGGTACTCAATTCCTTTTGGCGATTGATCCAACCCAAGTTTTGGTTCACAGACGATTGGCAAGTTGTATGTTTGCTGCAGTTCGGATAATCGTTTTAGACCCTGCTCAATTAAGGTATCAGGATTTTGGGCACTTCCTTGAAAATAAGGAAAATGAACAAGGATATACTGAGCGTCTAACTTAACAAGACGCTGAATTTCCTTTTCGAACAAAGTCCATGCTTGTTCAGGTGCATATTGAAACTTCTCTAATAGATCATATTTACTTCCGTTTCTATAGATGGGAGAGTGGATGCCAAAGGTTTTGTTGCTTTTCTTTAGAAGTGATAGAAACCTTTGAAAGGCTTCTTCATTTTCAAATTCTCCAATCTCAATATGTGTGATCTGTTCTTGAAACAGTTCGCTAAATTTCGTTTCATCAGACATGATGGTACTACCTGAAATACCGATTGTATGTGTCATCTTTTCCTCCTAAATAAATAAAAAAGACAGGAATGAGACCCTGTCTTTTATAATCCTCCACCACCGCCGGAGTGGTGATTATGTTGGGATGCGTTCCAGGCTGCTGCATTGTTGATCTTGTTCTGATCGCTAACATGCTCTTCAAGCTCGTATTTATAATTGTATCTTCTGTACTTCAGCCTTGTTCTCCAGTTTACGATTGCGGCTAGTAAGAACACAGCGGCCACAGGTCCTAAAATGTATACCCAAAACATAGAAGCACCTCCTATAAATAGTGATGTTACTCGTTACCGTATGTTGTTATTACTTATATATGCGAGTCTAGATAGAGAGGTAGCTTGTTCGGCTTAAAAGCTGTTTCATTGTATAGTTCTATAAAATGGTAAAGAAATCCTTTAAGGGGTCTGTCCCGGGGTCTGNCCGGGGTCTGACCCCGGGACAGACCCCCTACAATTTAGACACAAATTTAACACATACTGGCAGATAACAGCTTTGCAATTTAAGACCGGTATCACTATAATATAAGAGGAATCGACAGAAGCAGTCCGGCAGTGGGCTGTTTTTTGCAGTTATACAACAAACAAATTTAGGCTAAAACTTTTATTAAGAAGTCAAACAATGAAGGTGAAAGATATGAAACGAGCTCGACTAATATATAATCCAAGTTCGGGAAGAGAAACGGTAAAAAAACAGCTTCCTTATATTTTAAACAGACTTGAAAATGCAGGTTATGAAACGTCTTGTCATGCAACAACACCTGAAGATGGTTGTGCGACTCGTGCAGCACGTGCAGCGGGGGAAAGAGGCTTTGACCTTGTTATTGCAGCCGGTGGAGACGGAACGATCTATGAAGTTGTCAACGGACTAGCAGGACTTGAAAATCGTCCTATGCTAGGAATCATTCCAGCTGGAACGACGAATGACTTTGCACGTGCAGTAGGTGTGCCGCGTACGATTGAAGGAGCTTGTGATGTTCTTTGTGGCGGTGTACATATGCCTGTTGATATCGGTAAAGTAAACGATAAATACTTCATCAACATTGCGGGTGGAGGTCGTATAACAGAGCTTACGTATGAAGTACCAAGCAAACTGAAGACGATGATCGGACAACTTGCGTACTTTTTAAAAGGAATCGAGATGCTCCCATCGATTCGTCCTACATTTGTTGAGATCGAGTTTGATGATAAAGAAAAATACGAAGGCGAGATCATGCTCTTCTTAGTAGCAAACACAAATTCGGTTGGAGGCTTCGAGAAGCTTGCGCCATCATCAGAGTTTCATGACGGTCTTTTTGATGTAATCATATTGAAGAAAACAAACCTTGCAGAGTTTGTCCGTATTGCCTCTCTTGCAATCCGGGGCGAACACATCCATGATGATCATGTCATCTATAAAAAGGCAAAGCGTGTAAAAGTAACGCCTCGCGAGAAGATGCAGATCAACTTAGATGGAGAGCTTGGCGGCATCCTGCCAGGTGAGTTCGAAAACTTACACCATCATTTTGAACTGCTCGTACCAAAAGAGCGACTTAAACCTTAAACCAATCAAGTCAAAGAACACTTTAAGCAAATTTGCTGAGTGTTTTTTTTATGGTAAAAACCTGTAATACCTGAATAAATATGAAAGTAGAATATAATTCAGGTTTTCACGATGCTCTTTTTTTACGAGCTTCCAAAGGAGTTTTTAAAAATGGATAGCAACCCGAATTTGTGTGAGCAGTTTGCTAGTATTTTAAACGGAAAGTCACAAAAACAAGATGGTGTTTGCAAGGTCTCACTGCACCGAACGTTCTCCGCCTCTGTTCAAGGAAAACCAAGCAAAGCGGTTCTTCCTGTTGGAATTTCGTTTGAGTCTCTAGATCAGGACGGGAACGCTCTGAATCTATTGGAAATTGCTATCCTTCAGGAAGAAATACCACGATTTATGTATGCTGTTGTTCACCAGGGGCTCATTGTGAGTGCGCTTCATAATCACTGGTTATACGCTAATCCTCAGGTCATGTACATGCATGTTCAATTCGTTGAATCCCCTTTAAATTTTGCTCAAAAGTTAAACCGTTCTTTTTCTTATTTAATCAGTTACCCTTCTTCTTAGAAATATCCTTACTGCAGGCTACTTTAGGTGGTCTGTTTTTTTATGTAAGCATTTGGTGTCCACTAACAGTTATGCTACAATCAGAAAAGCATAATGGACGAAAAGGGACGATGAAAATGACAAATGCTGATTTGCCTGTTCATAAGAATGAAAGTTATGAAGTAGATATAGTGGATTTAACCCATGAGGGAGCAGGAGTTGCTCGTGTAAATGGGTTTACTTTGTTTGTGCCGAATACATTGCCTGGCGAGCGTGCGAAGATTAAGGTTGTTGGTGTGAAAAAAGGGTTTGGTTTTGGACGCTTAGAAGAGTTGATTGAAGAGAGCCCTGAGCGAGTGGAACCTCCATGCCCCATCTACAAATGGTGCGGAGGCTGCCAGCTGCAGCACTTATCTTACGAAGGTCAGCTGGAATACAAGCGCAAGCAGGTAGAAGACGTTTTAAAGAGAATCGGAAAGTTAGAAAACGTACCCGTACTCCCTACACTTGGTATGGGAGATGAACCGTGGCGTTATCGCAACAAAGCGCAAGTTCCTGTTGGTGAACACAACGGCCGACTCGTCACAGGTTTCTACCAGAAGCGCAGCCATGAGATTGTTGAGATGGACAGCTGTATCATCACGGGTGATACGAATGATGACGCGGTTCAAGCGGTTAAAGAAATCGTAAACCGATACAACATAAGCGCGTATAACGAAGAAAAACACAAAGGGATCTTGCGCCATATCATCGCACGATACGGAAAAACAACAGGCGATTTAATGATTGTTCTTGTTACAAACGGAAAAGATCTTCCTCAGCGGAAGAAGATCATAGAAGATATTCGTGAAGCACTGCCTGAGATTAAATCCATCGTGCAAAACGTAAACACAAAACGGACGAACGTCATTTTTGGCGATGAGACACGGGTTATTTGGGGTGCGGAGTACATCTATGATTATATCGGTGACATCAAGTTTGCTATTTCCGCTCGATCGTTCTATCAGATTAATCCGGATCAAACAAAAGTGCTCTATGATCAGGCGTTAAAATACGCTGATTTAAACGGAGATGAAACGGTCATTGATGCGTATTGTGGAATCGGGACGATCTCATTGTTCCTCGCGCAAAAAGCGAAAAAAGTATACGGGGTAGAAATCGTACCAGAAGCGATTGAAGACGCGCGCCGCAATGCGGAGTTAAACAATATCCATAACGCTGAGTTTGCTGTTGGTAAATCAGAAGACGTGATTCCAGAGTGGAAAAAACAAGGCATCACGCCAGATGTGATTGTCGTCGATCCCCCACGAAAAGGCTGCGACGAGGAGTTATTAAAAACCATTATTGAAATGAAGCCGAAGCGTGTTGTCTATGTGAGCTGTAATCCAGCCACACTTGCACGTGACCTGCGCCTACTTGAAGATGGTGGATTTAAAACGCAGAAAGTCCAGCCGGTTGATATGTTTCCGCAGACGACACATGTTGAAGCTGTTGCGCTGCTCGAGCTTAATGAATCATAAAAATTAATGCTGACTGTTCAAATTCTTAGGATACAGTAGAGATGAAGGGAACGTGTCAGCAGTGCGGACACGTCATGGCAAGATTAATTGAAAATAAGTAGGTAATTACAGTGAGTGAGCCTCCATGGAGGCTCACTTCTTTTTTAAAATTATGCCTGTATATTTTTAAAACCTGGTGACGAGAAAAGTGATTTTGACGAGCTGATACCGAATTTTAACAGTTTGCCAGTTATTGTTTTTGAAAAGGCGATATGCTAGAATCATGCTTGGGAATGATAATTATTATCAATAAGAGTTTCTTAAAATGTAATAATAGTTTGTACTGGTTGTAAAGTTCCCATTTATATCTTTTAATGATGCTAAAGTTTGTAGTGTTGATAGAAAATCATATTCTCTGAAGTGTCTGGAGAATGGTTAGGTATATAGAAACTGTTTCTCCTTCAAATGCAGAGACAGTCATTATGGAAAGGGTGTAAACGATGAGAAACATCGAAAAATATAGAAATGCTTTTATTCATGTGTTGGAACTAGAGGAAGATGAAGTGGTTGAGAATTTAGAATTAGCAGAATCAGCAGAATGGGATTCAATTGCACATATGGCGCTCATTAGTGAGATTGAGGATGTATTTGATGTTTCATTAGATTCAGAATGGATGACTGAATTCAATTCTTATCAGTCTGGAATTGAGCTATTGGAACGCTTGGGAGTGGACTTTATTAATGAATAGCTTCAAAAAGATGGAGCAGTTTGGGAACCGCACCGCTGTATATGCAGACCGAGAATATTCATACTCTGAAATGATAGAAATATCTGATGCCATCTGCGGTAATGTGGGTGAAAGAACGCTCGTTTTTTGTTTGTGTTCAAATGATAAAGAGTCTTTATTTGGTTACGTGGGCTTTATTAGAGGTGGAGTTGTCCCCGTGCTTTTGGATGCATCCATTCATATGGATCGGTTACGAAGACTGGTTAACCTTTATAAGCCTGCATACATCTGGGCAAGTAGTAATAATCAAGAACTCTTAAAGACAATGGATTCTTCATTTGTATATGGAGATTACACATTATATAAATGTCCGACCCATTTTCAACATAATCTTCATGAACATCTTGCTCTTCTCTTAACAACCTCTGGAAGTACGGGGAGCCCAAAATTTGTTCGTTTAAGCTATGAAAATATTTTTGAAAACGCTAAATCAATTGCAAAGTACCTTGATATCCATGAAAACGATATACCGATCACCACATTACCCATGAATTACTCTTACGGGCTTTCTATAATTAACAGCCATTTCATTTGTGGAGCGACCATTGTTGTAACGGGGGCATCTATCATAAGTAAGGAGTTTTGGGATTTATGTAAGGAACAACAAGTCACAACTTTTGGTGGAGTTCCTTTTGTGTATGAGATGCTTGACAGGTTGAAGTTTGAAGAGCTTAGTCTTCCAAGTTTGAAAAAACTAACTCAGGCAGGTGGGAAATTGAGCGATACTTTATCGCTTAAGTTTGCTAATGTGTGTAACCAGAAAGGGGTTCAGTTTTTTACAATGTACGGTCAAACGGAGGCGACAGCGCGGATGACCTATTTACCATACGAAAAAAACATTGAAAAAGCTGGAAGTATCGGTGTTGCTATTCCAGGTGGAGAGCTAATCCTTCAAGATGACAAGGGAAACAAAATTACATCACCTCATCTGATAGGTGAATTGATATACAAAGGGCCAAATGTTTCCTTAGGGTATGCTGAGTCGTTATTCGATCTTTCGAAAAAAGATGAGAATAACGGTGTTTTGCGTACAGGAGATATGGCTTACTTTGATGAGGATGGGTACTTCTTTATATCGGGCCGCATCAAAAGAATGATTAAGGTCTATGGAAACCGCATCAGCCTTGATGAATTAGAAACGTTTTTACATGAGCATGGCCACGATTGTATCTGTACTGGAACGGATGACCAAATGTATATCTACACATTAAGAGATGATTTTGTTCAGATAAAAAAAATAATCAAGGAAAAATTAAACTTAAAGGGTTTTAAGATTATGAGAATAGCGGAAATACCACGTAATCATTATGGGAAAATCCTCTATTCAGATCTTCCTAAACATGGATAATTACAGGCCACAGTAAAACCTACCTCATTCTAGGTGGGAAAATGGGTAACAATTTAGACTAGTATATATTACTGGTTTTTAAGTGTTAGATTACTAGTTTCATTTCTCAGAAAAATTACAAGTTGATTTACTATCAGGTGATTGAATGACTTTTATATCAATTGAGTTTCTTCTATTTCTCGCAATAACCGTTTTGTTGAATTATATAATCCCCCATCGAGTGAGATGGATTCTTTTATTGGTTGCAAGTTATGTGTTTTACGCTAGTTTAAGTATTCAATTTATATTATTACTCTTAATTAGCACAGCTTTTACTTATTTTACTGGAATCTTCATTGAAAAACAGGAGACAAAAAAACAGAAGAAAAAAGCCATGGTCGTTGGTATTTCTGTATTGTTGTTTTTTCTTGGTTGGTTTAAATATTTTAATTTTGTGAATGAGTCGCTTCGGTCGTTGGCAACATTCATGGGTTGGAATTATGCGATACCCTACCAAGAGATCGTTTTGCCATTAGCCATTTCATTTTATACATTTCAAGCTGTAAGTTATCTTGTGGATATTTTCTATGGAAAGCAAAAAGCTGAAAGACATTATGGTTATTTTTCGGTCTATTTTGCATTTTTCCCACAACTGGTTGCTGGGCCGATTGAACGTGCCAGAAAATTAATTCCACAATTGAAAGTTGAACAGCGTTTAAGCTATGAAAATTTAGTATATGGAATGAAACGAATCGCATGGGGTTTTTTTAAAAAGACATTGATTGCAGATCGACTAGCTCCAATCGTTGCTAGTGTTTACGATAGTCCTAACCCGTCTGGTTCTGAAATCGTACTAGCTACTATATTATTCTCGATTCAGTTGTACGCTGATTTTTCAGCATGCAGTGACATTGCCATTGGTAGCGCAAGAATGCTAGGGATAAATTTAACAGAAAACTTTAAACAGCCGCACTTTGCCGTTTCGATTTCAGATTTTTGGAGTAGATGGCATATAACGCTCTCCACATGGCTTAGGGATTATATTTTTTTCCCGTTATGTAAGAGGAAAAAGAAGAGAAGTGAAATTTATTTTGCCATTGTGATTACTTTTTTAGTAAGTGGCATTTGGCACGGAGCCGCATGGACGTTTGTTATATGGGGTCTCATTCATGGGTTTTATCGCGTGTTTGGAGATGCAACGAAATCTTATCGTGAAAGTATGGCTTCGTTTATTCGATTGGATAGAAGCCCAGTGCTCCATAGGTGGTTGAAAATTGCAATAACCTTCCTGCTCGTTTGCTTTTCCAGAGTTTTTTTTCGATCGGATACCGTATCACAAGCATTTGAACATGCAAAACTTTTCTTGAGCATCAGCTCTTGGAGCCCGGTGGGAATGATTAAAGCTTTTGAAATTTTTCCGTTATTTGATCTGCTACTGTTTATTTTTTTCTTTATTATTTTGCAACTGTTTCAATATATCGAAAGAAACAATGGTTCAGCATGGGAATTTCTATCAAAGCACTCTACATTTACTAGATTGGCATTTTATATTTTTCTTATTTTTTCAGTTCTTGTATTAGGTGTGACAGGCGATGGATTTGTTTATGGTGGATTTTGATACAACAACTTCCATGTGATGTTTAGGTGAAGATCTGGTAAAAGAAACACGATGTTCGAAAGGATTTGCTATGGTACGTTTATTCATCAAGTTAACAATTATCATCGGTGTGGTAATTCTGCTTTTTATGCCTATCAATCAATTTGTTAAGGATTCGTATGATTACAATATTGACCATGACATACTGGCATTTAAGAAAGAACCACACCCTGTTGATATCATTAATCTAGGTGCATCTCATTCGATGTATGGTTATTATTTTAAGCCCACTGGTTTGTCCCATCTGGACTTAGCGCTTCCTTCTCAGACCATTCAATACGACTATAAATTATTGAAAGAGTATGGCGAGCATCTTAAACCTGGTGGTGTCGTTCTCGTTTCCATCTCTCAAATGACTTTCGCCAATTCTGAGGCTAAGAACATCGGGAACTATTATAGGATTTTGGATCAAAGTGATATTGAACCGTATAATATCATTGATTATTACACTTACTTGAACTTACCTGGGACAAATACGGCGAGTCTTAGCTCTGCAATCACGGGTAAATTAAAAGACTTAAGATGGGATTCTCATCAACCTTGGTCAAATAATGGTAAAGATTATTCGGAAAGAAAGTATGAGAAAATAGAACACCAATACCAGGAAGCAATTGAAAACAATAACATCGAACCAAATGTAAAGCAGTTAGAAGAAATTGTAGATTATTGCAGCGAGAAAGGCTACCAAGTCGTATTGACCATGGAGCCAGTACATCAGTCTTACCTAGAATATTTTGATGAAAACGTAATGGATAGACTTGTTTATCAGCATTTAGAAGCCCTAAATCTAGATGTTCCATTTTTAAATTATATGAGTGATCAAAGATTCGTAAACAACAAAGAATATTTCATTGATCCCGATCATTTAAACAGTGAGGGAAGAAAAAAGTTTTCTTGGATCGTATACGAGGAACTGAAGAGAATGGGTTATTTATACAAGAATTAAATGACCAAATTATTTAGAGTCATACATGAAGCCTTATTCCCTTGGGATGAGGCTTTTTTCGTACATTATCCATTTTCCATAAATTATACATGTGCAGTGATTGATATTGAGCTAACAATCATGTTATAAGTGTAAAAGAATATTTATTTAACCGGGATTTTGAAGTTGCACTATAGTGAGAGGATTTGAGCATTAATGATAGATAATTTTTGGCGTGATTTACCGCGTCCATTTTTTGTACTTGCTCCGATGGAGGATGTTACAGATGTTGTTTTTCGTCATGTCGTAAGTAAAGCTGGGCGACCAGATGTGTTTTTTACGGAATTTACCAACTCGGATAGCTATTGTCATCCAGAAGGATTAAAAAGTGTTCGCGGTCGTTTGACGTTTACAGAAGATGAACAGCCGATGGTGGCACATATATGGGGAGATAACCCTGAATATTTCCGTCAAATGAGTATTGGCATGAAAGAGATGGGCTTTAAAGGAATCGACATTAACATGGGCTGCCCTGTACCGAATGTTGCACAAAGAGGAAAAGGAAGCGGCCTTATTCTACGTCCAGATGTAGCGGCGGAATTGATTCAGGCGGCTAAAGCGGGCGGACTGCCTGTTAGCGTGAAAACACGACTTGGTTTTAAAGAGGTTGATGAGTGGGAAGCGTGGCTTACGCATATTTTAGAGCAGGATATTGCGAACCTTTCTATTCATTTACGCACAAGAGAGGAAATGAGTCTTGTAGATGCCCATTGGGAGCTTATTCCTGAGATTAAAAAGCTGCGTGATCGAATCGCACCAGATACGCTTTTAACGATCAATGGAGACATTCCGGACCGTCAAGTTGGGCTAGAACTTGCAGAAAAGTACGGTATCGATGGCGTCATGATCGGACGTGGAATCTTTAAGAATCCATTTGCTTTTGAAAAAGAGCCGAGAGAGCACAGCAGCAAGGAATATCTTGATCTATTACGACTGCAGCTTGACCTTCAAGATCAATACGCAGAAGAAGTGCCGCGTTCTATCACAGGACTTCACCGCTTTTTCAAAATCTATGTAAAAGGATTCCCTGGGGCGGCCGAATTACGAAATCAGTTGATGAACACGAAATCAACGGATGAAGTGAGAGCGTTGCTTGATAACTTAGAACTGTAATAGCATATAAACATTTAAAAAACAGTATGAGACCAGACGTGTTTCATACTGTTTTTTTGTTCTTAATAGGATTGTAGTCCGGCATTCAACTAGAGGAAGGTGATCGTTCTTGTAGAATTATAAATCATACTAAAAGATTCGAGGAGGCGTTCCGTTATGAAATTACTGCTCACATCAGGTGGCGTGAATAACAAAAGCATACATGAGGCGCTCGTTAATATGTTGGACAAGCCGATTGCTGAATGCAATGCCCTTTGTATACCTACCGCAATGTACGGACATCCCTGGGTAGGACCAGGTGTGAAAGCTTGGGAATTTATCAGCGGGAGAGAAGAGAACCCTATGGTCAACCTAGGTTGGAAGTCAGTTGGTGTGCTCGAGCTTACAGCGCTGCCAAGCATTGACAAAGAACGCTGGGTGCCGCTCGTACAGGAGGCGGACGTCTTATTGGTATCGGGTGGAGATGCTCTCTATCTTTACCATTGGATGCAGCAGTCTGGGGTTGCGGAGCTTTTACCGACTCTTCGTGCCGTTTATGTGGGTATGAGCGCAGGAAGTATGGTGATGACACCTAAGATTGGGGAAGAATTCGTTGGTTGGACTCCACCGACCGGTGAAGATAAAGCACTTGGATTTGTCAATTTTTCAATCTTTCCACATGTTGATCACGAGATGCTGCCGGACAACACCATGGCCGCTGCAGAACAATGGGCTGCTGCGTTACAGGGCCCAGCGTATGCTATTAACGATGATACCGCCATTAAAGTGATTGATGGTGAGGTAGAGGTGATCTCAGAAGGACATTGGAAACAGTTTTAGTTTTGAATGGTCTATTTTTGAGTATCTGAATTTTTTATTAAATTATTTAAGAATAGAGGTTTTAATATGGAGGCCAATAAAAGGTGGCTTTCTATTCCTAAAGAGATTAGAAGTCGCTTAATTAATAATGTCTTTTGCACAAATTGTTCAGGTGTTACAACGATTGAAAGTTTTACGATAGAAGATGCTCGATTTGGAGTGGTTCTAAAAGGCAAGTGTAAAAAGTGCGGGCATGAAGTGGCACGAGTTATTGAATCTGAGTAGTACGACATGTCCTAACCTCAATCTTTTATAAAGTTAGTTCAAAAGTAATGTAGCCCAATATATACATGTACGAAACGATTATCTAAAAATACATATTTATTAAGGAAGGGAAAGGAGGGGAAATGGCCTCTCTATTCCTTCTTTTTGTTTGAAAAGAGCCAATTCATTCACAACATAAGGGAGTTGGTAGTTTATACCTAAACCACTTTTACCCCTATTAGTTTGAATATTAAAATAATTCTTATTATTCATTCGAATAGACTGGCTATTCTTTATAATGATGTTATCCAATTAATAGGAGGTAACGTATTTTGAAGAAAAAGCTTATTGCTCCTGTCATTCTGTCATCTGCCTTATTGGTAGGTTCTATACCAATGAATGTCTTGGCTCTGCCGCTAGAATCTAGCAAGGTTAGCCATGTACAAGCATTAAAGGAATGGAACGAGAAAGCGAATGTTCCATTCTTTGTGAAGGAACGAAATGCGGAGAAGTTTTCCTCCAGCAGTTCTTCTAACGCAATAAATTACTTAAAGAAAATTCAAGATAAAACTGGGATTCAAAATCCAGAGAAGCATTTAAAAGTAAATGATGTGCAGAAAGATGAATTGGGTATGACTCATATTCGCTTTAATCAGGCAGTCAATGGGTTTTCAGTAGAAGGTTCTGAAGTTATTGTTCACTATAACAAAAATAATGAAATTGTTTCTGTTAACGGAAGAACCAATCAGACGATTTCCAATGAAACTGTCGCTACAGCATCCTCATTAACCAGTGAGAAAGCTCTTCAAACAGCTTTAGCTTCTGTTAAGGCGCCGAAAGAACTAATTGCTGAACCGTCAACCGAGCTTGTTATCTATCCGTTTGAAAACAAAAACCACCTGGCATACAAAGTGAACGTTAACTTTATGGGTGAAGAACCTGGAAACTGGTTTGTATTTGTAGATGCTAAAACAGGGAATGTCATCGATCAATTTAATGGGCTCATGCATGCTGATGAACATAAAACGCAAACAGGCTCTGGCCTTGGCGTTAATGGTGAACATAGAAAATTACATATTACACGAGTGAAAGAACCGCAATCTGGAACAAGGTTTGCATTAGCAGATTACTCACATGGAAATCTTGAAGGAATTTTTACGTATGATGCCACAAGTGATTGGGACTCTAGTAATGATAAGATATATACTGGAAATTCTGCTTCCTTTACGAGTGACTATGACCGAGCGGCTGTTGATGCACACTATAATTCTGAAAAGGTGTATGACTATTATTTAAATGAGCATGGCCGGAATTCTTTGGATGGAGAAGGTATGGCGATCAATTCCTATGTACACATGGGAGTCGATTACAATAATGCATTCTGGAATGGACGTTATATGGCCTATGGAGATGGTGACGGTGAATTCTTCATTCCATTATCAGCAGGTCTTGATGTTGCGGCCCATGAAATGACACATGGTGTGATTACGCATACCGCGAATCTAGCTTACCGTAATCAATCCGGAGCACTTAATGAATCATTCGCTGACGTTTTTGGTGCGCTTGTTGATGATAGTGATTGGGAGATGGGTGAGGACATTATGGCACCAGCTGCAAAAGCAGATGGTGTAACGAGATTGCGTAGCTTAAGCGACCCGAACAGTGTTGTGGTCAGCAACCCACAAAGAGCAGCATATGGCAGTGGCGTTTATCCAGCACATATGGATGAATATTATAACATGCCACTGAATGTAGATAATGGTGGTGTACATGTGAACTCTTCTATTACGAATCATGCTGCCTATCTGATTGGTGAGGAGCTTGGTAGAGAAAAATTAGGTAAAATATATTACCGTGCTCTATCGGTCTACTTAACATCGAATTCTAATTTCAGTGAAGCTCGTCAAGCCATCGTACAAGCTGCAACCGATCTTTATGGATCAGGAAGTGCAGAAGTAACTGCAGTTAACGCAGGCTTTGATGCGGTTGGTATTCATTGATAGACCATTAATAAAAGGAATAGAAATGAAAGCCTCAGGAATTCAATCCTGAGGCTTTCATTTCTGTAAAAGAACGAGTCTAAGATTATCTAAATATTCAAATGATTACAACTTTTATAAATACATTGTATTAAGCCGAAATACTTACTATAATACTACTTAATAGAAAGACAATTGTCTTTTTCAGGTGGATGAAATTTGTTATGATTCAATGGTCCTACCGGTTAAAGCATATCTTACTACAGGTTTATTCAGATTAACAGCTTTACAATTCTAACTAGATTGGTGATGACATCTATGAAACGTATAATGAAAAAGTGGAATCAGCTAAGTCTTGTTAAACAAATCTTTATTGGATTAATTGTAGGTATTATCTTAGCTTTAGCGATTCCGCAAGCAGCAAAACCTGTTGTTATTTTTGGAACATTGTTTGTAGGTGCACTAAAAGCAATCGCACCTGTTTTAGTATTATTTTTAGTTATGTCAGCGATCGCCCAGCATAAAGCAGGGCATCAGACGAACATGAAAGCTATTATTTCTCTATATCTTATAGGAACTTTTCTAGCAGGGTTGGTTGCGGTTGTTGCTAGCTTTATCTTCCCAGTAGGTCTTACACTTGGAAAAGGAGCAGAAGGTGTGACTCCTCCGGGTGGCGTGGTTGAAGTACTCAAAACATTATTGATGAACGTAGTCGATAATCCATTTAACGCTTTAGTTAACGCGAACTATATCGGTATCTTGGCATGGGCAGTACTTTTAGGTCTTGCTTTAAGAAGTGCACAGGAAACAACAAAAACGATGATCTCAAACGTTTCTGACGCTGTAGCCAAACTAGTGACTTGGGTCATTAAATTTGCACCGCTAGGAATCATGGGACTAGTCGTTGAATCGATAACGTCGAATGGTATCGATTCATTATTGAGTTATGGTAAATTGTTAGGACTATTAATTGGTTGTATGGTATTTGTTGCGTTGGTTGTGAATCCACTTATTGTGTTTACAGCAATCCGCCAAAATCCGTACCCGCTTGTTTTCAAATGCTTGAAAGAAAGTGGGATCACAGCATTCTTCACACGTAGCTCCGCTTCTAACATTCCTGTAAACATGAAGTTATGTGAGAAGCTTGGTCTGGACAAGGATAATTATTCTGTTTCCATCCCATTAGGTGCGACGATTAATATGGCAGGGGCTGCAGTTACGATCTCTGTCCTGACTCTTGCTGCCGTTCATACTCTTAACATCCAAGTCGATCTTGGAACAGCTATTCTACTAAGTGTTCTATCCGCTGTATGTGCTTGTGGTGCTTCAGGGGTTGCAGGAGGATCCTTGTTGTTGATTCCTCTGGCGTGTAGTCTCTTTGGAATTCCAGGTGATGTGGCGATGCAAGTAGTTGGAGTCGGCTTTATCATAGGCGTTTTACAAGATTCTTTCGAAACAGCACTAAATTCTTCAACAGATGTACTGTTTACAGCTGCAGCTGAGTACAAAGAATGGCGTAAAGAAGGTAAAGAAATCAATATTCAAAAAGCAGCATAAATAGATGGCACCTGAAACGTTGTTTAGCTTTGAGGGTGCCTTTTTTGTTAACGCCATTTTCTTTGTTAAAAAGGAATTTTGACGAAGTGCATGGAATGACATTAGTGGTTTTATTATAAAAAAATCAGGAGGTTACTCATGGGCAGATTAGTGCATTTTGAAATTCATGTGGATGATATGGAGCGGGCAATGAAGTTTTACGGTGAGGTGTTCGGCTGGTCGTTCCAAGATTGGAGTGAATACGCCGGAATGCCTTATTACGGTGCAGTGACTGGAGACGATAAAGAAATGGGGATCAACGGGGCACTCATGCAAAGGCAGAGTCCGCCACCTGAACCGAATCAAGCATTAAACGGATATGCTTGTACGATGGGTGTTGAAAGCTATGATGAAACAGAAGCAAAGATTTTAGAGCAAGGTGGAAAAGTAGCGATGCCAAAGTACGCGCTCCCAGGAATGGCTTGGCAAGGATACTTCATCGATACAGAAGGCAATATTTTCGGCATTCATCAGCCGGATGAGAATGCGAAATAAATAATAGTGAAGAAGACAACGCTGATCTATTGGCGTTGTCTTCTTTGTTGCTAAAAATAATACCCCTTAGTTAAAAAAGTACAGACGATGTTAATAAAGTGCTAATGATAGCGCTTTCAAACACGCTTTTTTCGTAGCTATAATTAGCTTGTAAGTACTTTTAAAGGGGGAACTAATGATGAAGAAAAGTAAATTACTATCTCTGATGCTCGCTGTTGTCATGCTTATGCTTGTTGCAGCTGGTTGCAGTGACAGCAATAGCGAGGTAAGCGTGGGGATCGTCTTACCTACGAAAGATGAGCCAAGATGGGTGCAGGACGAGCAAAGATTTAAGGATGCATTAAAAGGAACAGACTACACGACTGAGATTCTGTTCAGCCAAGGATCTTCTGCAAAGGAAAAAGAAAACGTTGAAACATTAATCAACAAAGGAATCGACGTTCTTATTATCTGTCCACAAGACGGAGATGCAGCTGCTGCAGCTGTTGAAGCAGCAAAAAAAGATGACATCACGGTTATTGCGTATGACCGTTTGATCACGAATACGGATGCCGTTGATTATTATGTAACGTTTGACAGCTTGGCAGTTGGTGCTGCACAAGGTCAATACTTGATCGACAACGCTAAAGGATCTAACACTCCGCTTTACCTTTATGCTGGAGCGGCTTCTGATAACAATGCATTTTTATTCTTTGAAGGAGCTTGGAAAGTGCTTCAGCCTAAGATTGCTGACGGCACATTCAAGATCGCTAACTCTAGTGAAGCGGAAGCCTTAAAAGACAAAGCCGAACTTTCTCGCGATGAGCTGAGCAAGATCATCGGCCAAGTAACAACGAACTGGGATGCAAACGAAGCGAAGAACAAAGCGCAAACACATTTGACGGCTGCTAAGGCAGACTTAAAAGGTGATGTGGCTATTCTTGCTCCAAACGATGGAACAGCTCGTTCGATCGCAGATGTATTTGGATCAGACAGCGCGGTTTCTAGCTACCTCGTTACAGGTCAGGATGCAGAGAAAGCTTCCATTCAATATGTTATTGACGGCAAACAATCGATGACTGTATTTAAGGATGTTCGTACACTCGTTAAGGATGCAATGGGAATGGCAGTTGAGATCCTTGATGAGAAGAAGCCAGAAACAACGGGTTCTTATGACAATGGAAACGTTGAAGTAAAAGCAAAACAAACGAACGTAATCGTTGTGAACAAAGACAACGTGAAGAAAGAACTTATTGATTCTGATTATTATAAAGCCGACGATTTTACAGGGCTTGAATAAGAAAATAGTAGGACGAGAAATAGTGATAGATCCTATGTCTATCACTATTTTTCACAATGAAGTCAGTGGAGTGGCTAATTGGAGGGATCATGATGAGCGGATATATTTTGGAGATGAACGAGATCTCCAAATCGTTTACCGGAGTGAAAGCGCTCAGCAATGTAAATTTTAAAGTAAGAAAAGGCGAGATACACTGCTTGATCGGAGAAAACGGAGCAGGAAAATCCACGCTGATGAAAGTGCTAAGTGGTGTTTATCCTTATGGAACGTATGAAGGAGATATCGTGTTCGAAGGCAGTGTTCAGCAGTTCAATAAGATCAGTGACAGTGTGCAAACCGGCATCGTTATCATCTATCAGGAGTTAGCCTTATTTCCGGATCTCACGGTTTATGAAAATATTTTTGTAGGCAATGAAGTCAAACGAGGAAACTTAGTGGACTGGAACAAAACGATTGCTGAAGCTAAGAAAATGCTAAAGCGCGTAGGGCTCGATGTTAGTCCTGAAACACTCGTGAAGGATTTGAGTGTAGGAAAACAGCAGTTGGTTGAAATCGCTAAAGCGTTAAGTAAGGACGTTAAGCTGCTTATCCTAGATGAACCGACCGCCGCGCTGAATGAAGATGACAGTGAGAATTTGTTGAAACTTCTAGGTGAGCTGAAGAAACAGGGCATCACGAGTATTATGATCTCCCACAAACTAAAGGAAGTCATATCTATTGCCGACCAAGCGACGGTGCTGCGTGATGGGAAAACAATCTGTACGCTTGATGGTTCTAGCGGAGAAATCTCAGAGAACATGATCATTAAAAACATGGTCGGACGGGATATTGAAGATATTTATCCGAAGAGACCTCATAAGAAGATTGGTGAAACGATACTAGAACTGAACAACTGGTCTGCTTATAGTACTGAGCTTGCTAGACATGTCTTAAGAGATATTGACTTTCATGTAAAAAAAGGAGAAATCGTTGGGATCGCCGGACTTATGGGCTCTGGACGAACGGAGCTTGCACTGAGTGTGTTTGGTAATCCGAAAAATTACAAACTAGAAGGTCAGCTTAAAGTCTTAGGAGTGGAAAAGACGTTCAAACATACGAGTGATGCAATTAAGTCAGGCATCGCTTACGTAACAGAAGACCGAAAAGGTGACGGACTGTTCCTCATTCAAGATATTAAGAACAACATAACGGCTGCCAATCTTAACGCTGTCGCTGATAAGGGTATCATCAACGAGAATGAAGAGGTAAAAAGAGCAACAGAATACAAGCGCTCGATGTATATTAAAGCTTCTTCTCTAGAACAAACGGTCGGTAATTTAAGTGGAGGAAACCAGCAGAAGGTATCGCTCGGAAAGTGGCTGTTCGTTGGGCCGAAGCTATTGATTTTAGATGAACCAACACGAGGCATCGATGTAGGTGCTAAGTTTGAAATCTATACAATTATGAACCAGTTAATCAGCGAAGGTATGAGTATTATCATGATTTCTTCTGAACTTGGTGAAGTACTCGGGATGAGTGATCGTGTCTACGTTATGGCTGAAGGAAGAATGAAAGGTGAGCTGCCGATTGAAGAAGCCAATCAAGAAAACATCATGCAGCTTGCAACGCAATAGGGGGTTAACACATGGGATTTATTAATGAAGCAAGAACGTTAGTGAAAGAGAATATCCGTGATTATGGGATGTATATCGCGCTGTTTGTGATTATGCTTACTTTCTCCATCATGACGGATGGGCTGTTCATGTCATCCCGTAATATTAGTAATCTATTAGACTCTACCGGTTATATCGCTGTACTGGCAGTAGGAATGACACTCGTCATCGTTATTCGTCATATCGATCTATCTGTAGGGTTCGCGGCTGGATTTCTAGGTGCGATCGCGGCCATCCTTTTAACAAAGATGGGCTTGCCTGTTTATGTGACGATTCCGGTGATCCTTGTGCTTGGAATCTTTATTGGCTTATTTAACGGTTTGTTAATCGCAAAATATGCCATCCCATCGTTTGTAGCAACACTTGCAGGGATGTTGATCTTCCGTGGTGCGCTATTACAAGTAACGGAAAAAACGGGAACAATCATTATTAAAGATGACGCGTTTAACGCGATTGGCAACGGATTTATTCCATCACTTATGATCGTAAACGGTTTGCATCTCTTATCACTAATTCTAGGTCTACTTTCCATCTTATTTTACATTTATAGCGAGATTTCTACGCGCCGCAACAAGATTAAATATCAGTTCGATGTTGTATCTAAAGGGATCTTTACGTTCAAACTTGTTTTTGTTTCAGCGATCATCGCCTATGTAACTTGGATTCTAGCAGGTTATAACGGCTTTTCTTGGACAGTTGTCATTATGCTTCTTGTCGTTGTAGCATACCATTTCTTAACGACAAAAACGGTGCTTGGCCGTCACATTTACGCAGTAGGAAGTAACCCAGAAGCTGCACATCTAAGCGGAATCAATGTAAATAAGATTACGTACATGGTGTTTGGTTCTATGGGAATGCTTGCTGCTCTCTCAGGGATTCTTTTTACTTCGCGTCTTCAATCCGCTACAACAACAGCAGGAACACTTTTCGAGCTTGATGCCATCGCAGCAGCCTATGTGGGTGGTGTGTCTTCAGCTGGTGGAGTTGGAAAAGTAACGGGTGCCATCATCGGTGCCATTGTTATGGCTTCGTTATCAAGCGGGATGAACCTTCTTGGTGTTGGGGTTTCCATGCAGTACATGATTAGAGGGGGCGTGTTGGTTGCAGCTGTACTCTTTGATGTAATAACTCGTAAAAAGAGAGGATAGCTTAACTCATAATTAGGTTTGCTAAAAAGTGGAGACATCATGCTCGAAGATGTCTTCACTTTTTTAACTCTAAACAACAGTTTAGTCCCTATAAATGGTAACGGAGTAAGCGTGTGTGTCACATTTCTTATGATAAAATAAGATTAGTAAATTTTCGGAAAAAAGGGGATACTTCACTTGCGCAAAGTCGGGCTGATTTTTTTAATTATTATATGTATCTTCCTTAGTTATTTAACGTTTACAACAGCTGAAAAGGTCTTTCATTCTGATTGGAAACTGCCGGCAGCTGCTTCTCAAAAAGAAAATTCTTTTCGTATCGTTCTTATCACGCAAGAGTTGGATACGCCTTTTTGGGATAAGGTTGGAAAAGGTGCGGAACAACAAGCTCAAAGAAATGGAGCAAGTCTTGAAGTATGGGGAAGTTACGGCAAGAACCAGGATGATTTTTTGAAAAAGCTCGAGATTGCCATTCAATCAAAAGTGGACGGTATTATCGTGCAAGGTCTTGATACAGATCGTTTTAAGGAACTGACGAAAGTAAAGGCAGCATTTTATGGCATTCCTATTATTACTGTTGGAAATGACGTACCGAAAGCTGAAAGCCTCCGAAAAACGTATGTTGGATCAAATCAGCACTTAGCTGGAGTGATGATTGCCAAGCTCATGTTGTCTGATATGGGGCAGGAAGGGCAAGTCATTTTATTAAGTGATAGCCAAAAAGAGTTCTATCAGGAGCAACGGCTTTCAGGTATTAAAGAGGTGCTTCAAAGCTTTCCAAACGTAGAAACAATTTATTCAGAAACACCTGAGGCGAGAGAGCAAGTTATCGCAAAAACAAGAGACCTTTTGAACCAGTATCCCGAAGCGGATGGATTTATTGCCGTAAACGCCAATATGGCAGGAGCAATGATTCAAGAGATTGGTAGACGGGGACAAGTAGAGCCATATTTTATTTATTCTTTTGATGATGGATCGGAATCGATGACATTGCTTAACCAAAAAAAATTGGATGGTGTCATTGAGCAGTCACCCGAGATGATGGGGAGGAAAAGCGTAGATGTTTTGATGCAATGGCTGAAGAACGAAACCGTTCCTCTTGATGCGAATGGTTATTCTAGTGAAATTCGAATGATAAAGGCGATGGACGAGAGATGAACAGAATACAGAAAAAAATATGGATGTTAGCATCAGTCGTTCTGATCATCATGGCCATTATTTGGATAGCGCTTACCTACTATAATCAAAAAACTCAAAATCAATACAATGACATCTTACAACGTTATTTAAGCATGAATGAAGTGACGAGTACGAGTCAAAAAGTGGTCACAGATCTTAATAACTACTTGCTTGAACCGTCAGAGAACCATTTGGGTAAGCTTGATAAAAGCAAAGATAAACTTAACATGGCAAAATTGGAAATCGGAAAACTAAGAAACTCGAAAAATGAGTTTGCACTCATGAATTATATGAACCTTATTGATAGTTTTATTGAAACAACAGATCGCTCTCTGATGTTCTATGCGGAATCTGACACTGAGACCTCAAACAAAGAATTTACAGAAGCAACGCGTCTTTCCAAATATATATCAGAAATGACGCTAACATTAATTGATACAGAGCTGAAGACTTACGACGTTTTTTATCGAGGCATTATCGATCAATCTGCTGAATTTAAGAAACTAGGAATTTGGCTGATGCTTCTGATTACACTTTTGCTGCTCGTCATTACGTATTGGTTTAGTTTAAGCATCACAAGACCTGTGCAGCAGTTAACACGTGCAGCGAACGAACTGTCTGCAGGAAAGTTTGACAAAGAAATCAAAGTGGAATCAAATGATGAAATCTCGTTTCTTGCTCAAACTTTTAACCGAATGCGCATCAATATTAATAATTTGTTTCAGGAAATCCAGCAGAAGGCGCAGCTTGAACATGAACTTCAGCAAAACAAGCTTCTGTTGCAGGAGAGTCAGCTTAAGAATCTACAAAGTCAGATCAATCCACATTTTTTATTTAACACGTTGAATACGCTATCGAAGAAGGCTTATTTGGAAGGGTCAGAAGAAACGAGTGATCTACTTGTAAGTGTGGCTGGTCTTTTAAGATACAACTTAAAGTGGTTAGACAAATCCGTTACGCTTCAAGATGAAGTGATGGTGATTCAGCAATATATGAATATCCAAAAAGCAAGGTTTACGGATCGGCTGACACTTCACCTCGATATTGATCACTCCTGTTTAGAGGTTCAGATTCCTGGCCTAACTCTGCAACCGATTATTGAGAACGCCGTGATCTATGCGGTTGAACCAAGAGAAGAAGGCGGACAGATTTGGCTTCGAATAAAAGATGGCGAAAACATGGTGAAAATTGAAGTGGAAGACGACGGTCCCGGGATCTCAGAGGATATTAGGATACAGATCTTAGAAGGAGAGCGGATTGAGACGAACAGCGCTTCAACAGGTATTGGGTTTGTGAATGTCGTGAAGCGACTCCGACTTTTTTATGGTATGGAAAATTTGATGGATATTCAAAGTGATATCGGGATTGGTACGAAGGTGGTAATACGAATTCCTAAGACGAGGGGGGTTGAACAGCATGCTCAAACTCTTAATCGTTGATGACGAGCAGATTGAACGAGATGGGCTCCAAGTTATTCTGCAGAAGGCATTTCCTCAACTTGAGATCTATCAAGCGAGAAATGGGAAAATCGCTGTACAAGTTGCGGCAGAAGTAAAGCCCGACTTAGTAATGATGGATATTCAGATGCCAGGGATGAATGGACTAGAAGCGATACAGCAGATTACATCTACGAATCCTTTCATCAAGTTTGTGATGATTACAGCTTTTGATATGTTTAATTATGCTCGTCAAGCGATCAAATTAGGGGTGAAGGATTATTTATTGAAGCCGAGCCGGATAAGTGAGATTGAGGAGACAGTCGGGAAAATTTTAATGGAAATTACAGAAGAACAGAGGTCGCTTAAGGTTTTGGAAAGTACGCTACCGCTCGTTGAAACAGATGTTGTCACGCAGCTTTTGTTCGATCATGTACATGACGTTCATTTGGATATGCTCGTAGATATGCTCGACATCTCTTCCACTCATGAACCTTTTGTGATGAGTATTCTCCTCCCACAAAGCGGAGAAAACCTCTATTCGTTAATCAAAGAAAAGGTTAGAAAATCTGCGAGTGGGTGGGTTGGTGCTTTGTATGGCCGTCAGCTTCCTATTATCGTTTTTCGTAAACCAGACTGTTCGTTTCGTTCGCAAGCGATTTCTCTTGCAAAAGATATTCTCTCACTGAAAAAAGTAAGTTCTAACGATGAATGGTTCGTTGGGATCGGAAACGTCTGTGATTCTTTAGATCAAGTTCGGCAGTCTTATCAAGAATCTCTTATTGCCACGATGGATTCCTCCTTGCCTGTGAAATATCGTTTTTATCATGATGTTCCAGTGCTTGGAGGTACAGAGAACAAACTTCAATCCAAACAGCGTGAAAAACAGTTTTTAGATGAAATCAGGTTAGGCAAGTGGGATGAGGTTCTTAAAAAGATAATGGATTTAATCCAACGGTGCGAGAATGAAGGGACAGATTTACTCCAAACGCAGCAGCGTGTTCTTGAGTTGCTTTGGGTCGCTGCAAGAGTGATGAGCGAAATGGGAGTAGAAACGGAAACGCCTTTCTTTTCCTATCAATCTCAAGACTACCGTCAGCTTCGTTCTGAATCAGACCATCTATTAAAACAGATGCGGACTTCATACGGAGAACATTATGAACAGCTTGAAGCCGATACGATTCATCAGATCAAACAATATATCGTTAAACATTCGCATGAAGATATCTCACTTGAGACGTTAGGAAGAAAAGTAGGTTTGAGCCCAATCTATATTAGTAAGATGTTCAAAGAAAAGCTAGGAATCAACTATATTGATTTTCTGACAGAATGTCGAATTGAAAAGGCGAAGAAACTGATGGCAGATCCAGAAAAAAGCCTAAAAGAAATTACGTTTGAAGTCGGATATCACGAACCTAACTATTTCAGCAAAGTGTTCAAAAAAATGGTTGCGCTTTCACCGACTGAATACCGTAGGACTGTTCTTGGGAAAAAAGGATGAAGGTACGTAAAGGAGCATCTTTCATGAAAAGATTCATAAATCGTACATGCCTCGTCCTGTTATTCATTGCTTTGATATGTGCTTCAGGGTGCGACAAGAGCAGTACGAGTAAAGAGACACTTGGAAAAGCGATTCCTTCAAAAAGTGAAAAAGTGGGCAGTGGGACAATGAACGAGGAAAAGATTAAGATTGGGTTTTCCATGGATACGTTACTGGAAGAACGGTGGCTCAAGGATAAAGAGCTCTTCAAGAAAGCCGTAGAGAATCTAGGAGCAGAGGTAGAGATTCTTGCAGCAAATGGTGATGACTCTCTGCAGATTGCACAAGCTGAAACGCTCATCCATAATGAGGTCGACCTTCTAGTCGTTGTTCCTCATAACGCTGAAGCTATGGCGACGATCGTCAATAAAGCACATTCAGCAGGCATAAAGGTGATGGCATACGACCGTCTAGTCAAAAATGCAGATCTCGATATGTACGTATCATTCGACAATGAGAAGGTTGGTGAGCTTCAAGCGCTTGCGATAACAAAGCTCGTTCCAAATGGGAAGTACGTGTATATAGGGGGAGCTGAAACGGATAACAATGCACATTTGTTTAAGAAAGGGGTTTTCCGAGTTCTACAGCCTTTGATTGATAAAGGGGTGATAACGGTTGTGTACGATCAATGGTCCAAAGACTGGACGCCTGCTAATGCCTTTAAAAATATGGAGTCGGCACTGAAAGCTAACAACAATAAGATTCATGCGGTGATCGCAGCAAACGATGCTACCGCAGGTGGTGTTATACAAGCCCTTGAAGCACAGGGACTCGCAGGAAAAATTCCGGTCTCAGGACAAGATGCTGAGCTTGCTGGCGTCCAGCGAATCGTGCGAGGAACGCAACTGATGACGGTGTATAAACCAATTCAGTCTTTATCAGAAAAAGCGGCAGAATTGGCAGTGAAGATGGCAAAAGGAGAAACGATAAAAACAGAACGAAAGATAAACAACGGTAAAATTGAGGTTCCTTCTGTTTTGTTGTCACCGATCGCGGTTGATAAAGGGAATATTGAAGAAACCATTATTAAGGACAGATTTCATTCTAAACGTGATGTTTATGAGAATAAGCAATAACCAGTCTCCGTGTTATATGGAATGATTCCATGTGACACGGGCTTTTTTTGTTGTGTCATTCCCGTCATGTGCCCATAACATGATAGTAACTTTATCTGACAAGGAGCATGTTATGTATAACCATTACAACTATAGAGTTACTCCGAATGTTGTTGCGTTCGCTAAGGGAGATGTGACTGGAGATCGTATACCAGACGATGTATATCTAACAGGTACGAAGGGTCAGGATAGCCCATTTATTGAGAACATTACGCTTTTTGTAAAGAACGGAAGAACAGGGGCTCAGACAAGAGTACCTCTCTCTGATAATGCTGGATACAACCCCACTTTGTTCTTAGGAGATTTTACAGGTAACGGTGTATCTGATGTGTTGGTCAGCATCAATTCTGGTGGCAGCGGAGGATTCATGTATCATTATGTATACTCCTTTATCGGGAGCACTCCACAGGAATTGTTTAATTTTAACGCCTACAATGCTGCTTATGAATATGATGTGATCTATGAGAATAACTACAAAGTTCGAGTTGTAAGTAAACGTAATAAGAAAACGTATATCATTGATCTATCAAAACGAGACAAAGAGTATTTAAATGAAATATATGATGGGAACGGAAAACTGAAGAAACCAATCACCGGCTTTGTAAATCCTTTGAGTGGTCTCTATCCCATCGATTTCAATTATGACGGAGTTTACGAACTTTCTGCTTATCAAAAGATTGCAGGCTTATATAACGCAGACGCCCTCGGGTATGTAGTGAATACGCTAGGATGGGAGAACAATCGATTTGTTCTTCAGAATCAATATGTAGCGATTTCTGGAACATAATAAAAGAGATCTAGCCTTTTAAAGGTTAGATCTCTTTTTGTTAGGCATTCATGCTATATATGGTCCATGATAAGTAGGTAGCAAATGAGCTCCAGAGAAGATAAGGAATAAGCAACCATCCTGAAACTTTTCTTAAACGACTCCCATAAATGACCAAAAGTAAAGTCGTCACCGCAATCAAAAGAGCGTCGATGCTCGCTGCGAATAAATCTTTTTGTGTAAACTGAAAATAACCGAAAGCTTGGTTGAACACATAGTTGATCGCAAATAGAATCCAAAAGCCAATGGGTTTGAAACCGTATTGATTGTAGATAAGAGTCGCTGATAGAGCAATAAAAAAGAACAGAACAGCCCAAATGATACCGATCGTTTGTCCGGAAGGAGTCCATGATGGTTTGTTCAGTGCATCATACCACTCGCGATCGACTGGAAATAGGAAACTGGAAACATAGAACAGAGCAAAAATAATGATAAAGACGGCGATACTGGATTTTTTCATGATTTACCTCCTGGGTTGTAGTGGGAATCGTGTAAGGAGTTGTCTATATTTCTTAGAAGTATACTGTTCCCTTTATAAATTATTCTTAAAACCAGAAGCGTATTTTTTGCATTTGGAAACTGAGGGCATTATTATAATAGTTACTTTAAAAAAAGAAGTTATAATTCGGGCTATTTCATAGTTAGTAATGTATGTGGTTAATTTCCGTTCCAGAATGCTCGCTTTCCGGGGGGCGTGCGGTGAGCCTCTTAGCGCTCTGCGCAGATAAGAGTCTCACCTGGCACACTGATCCCCCAGGAGTCTCGCATCCTTGCACTCCAATTAACTTTCATAGAAGTTTTAAGGAATAATGATAAAGCACAAACGATTTAAAAAATAGCCCAATAAAAATAAGAGGTGAAAGACAAACATGATGAATAAAAAATATGCACCATTGTTTGAATCTTATCGTTTTAAAAATGGAGTTGAACTTAAGAACCGTGTTGTTATGGCACCGATGACAAATTTTTCTTCAAATGATGACGGTACTGTAACTGATGAAGAAATTCGCTACTATGAGCGCCGTTCTGAAGGTGTTGGAATGGTGATCACAGCTTGTACGAATGTTACGGCTAACGGTAAAGGATTTCCGGGAGAGTTCGCTGGAGATTCGGATGACATGATTCCGAGTCTTCGTCGCCTAGCTTCTGCCATAAAAGCAAAAGGGTCAAAGGCAATTCTTCAGATTTTCCATGGTGGTCGCGAAGTGCCGCCTGAACTTGTTAACGGAGATGTTGTGAGTGCAAGCAATATTCCTTCAGGTGAAGGGAAAACTGTGCCGCGTGAACTAACTTCAGAAGAAGTAGCTTCTATCATTCGTGATTTTGGTGAAACTACTCGACGTGCGATTGAAGCTGGCTATGACGGTGTTGAAATCCACGGTGCGAACGGTTATCTGATTCAGCAGTTCTTTTCTCCACACGCGAACCGCCGTGAAGATCAATGGGGTGGCTCATTAGAAAAGCGTATGGCGTTTCCGTTAGCGGTTGTAGATTCAGTGAAAAAGGCAGTAGCTGAACATGGAGATGACTCATTTATTGTAGGCTATCGCTTCTCGCCAGAAGAACCTGAAACACCGGGAATTACGATGGCTGATACATTAGCACTTGTTGATGCGCTTAGTGCTAAGAAATTAGATTATCTTCATGTTTCTGTAATGGATTTCTGGTCTGAACCTAGAAGAGGCGTTGAAGATACACGTTCACGCATTGAGATTATTAACGAAAGAGTGGGCGACCGTGTACCCGTTATGGGAGTAGGCTCCATCTATACGGCAGATGATGCGATAAAAGCATTGGAATCAGGAGTGCCATTGATTGCTTTAGGGCGTGAGCTGATTATTGATCCAGACTGGGTACAAAAGATCGAACAAGGCAAAGAGTCTGAGATCGTCACGAAACTTGATAAAACGAAGCAAGATGAACTAGTCGTACCAGATCCATTATGGAATGCAGTGTTGAATGCACCAGGATGGTTTCCTGGAGTTTAATAAGTGATTAGAAAAAGCAGGAGCTGTTCCTGCTTTTTTTGTTTGTGAACACAACAAAGTTTACTTTCGGCAGGTGTGGGAAGAGATAGAGTAGACATACGACTAGGAGGCTTATTTAATGAGCAAAACGATTTTTATAACAGGTGCAGGAAGTGGATTAGGAAAAGGTGCCGCGTTAGGACTCGCTAAAAAAGGGCATTCAATCATTGCTACAACTGAAACGACATCACAAAAAACAGCGCTTTTAGAAGAATCAAAGAATCTAGGTCTTGATATAGATGTTTTCAAACTTGATATTACAAATGAACGAGATTTGGAACAAATAGAGAAATATGATTTTGATATTTTTGTAGCAAATGCAGCCATTAATGAAGGAGGTCCATTAGCTGAAGTTCCGATGGATCGCGTTCGTGCACTATTTGAGGTGAACGTTTTTGCCACACTGGCATCCGTTCAGCCTGCAGCGAAAAAATTCGTCGAGAAACGAAGCGGGAAAATTATATTCTTGAGTTCTATGGCAGGTATATCAGCAACACCGTATGTTGGACCATATACAGCAACAAAGCATGCGATTGAAGGTATTGCTCAAACGATGCAGTCTGAACTTCAAGAGTTTGGAGTGAAAGTCGCAACGATCAATCCAGGTGCGTATGCAACAGGCTTCAATGATCGAAGTGCCGAAGAAAAATACAAATGGTATGATCCCGAAAAGAATTTTACAAAAAAAGAAGATATGAAGAAGCAAGAAGAACAGCTGAAGAATCAATATGATCCAAAGGACATGATCGAGAAAATGGTTGAAATCATCCCGGCCGAGGAACACCATTTCCGTACCGTTCATCCACAAGAAGTTGAAGAACAGTTAAAGAAAACGGAGAAAGAACGTTGGGAAATGATGATATAAAATAAATAACATTTTAAGAAACCCTGATGAAGAGTCAGGGTTTTTTGAGTTTTGTTTAAGAAAATACTATAGTTAGATACATATATTAAGGAATAGTAGGGATGTTTAAAAAATGAAAAAAATTATTGTGATTGGATCCGGAATATTAGGAGCATCGACGGCTTATCATCTTAGTAAATCTGATGCAGAGGTTCTAATAATTGATAGAAAAGATGGAGGACAAGCGACAGATGCAGCAGCTGGCATCGTGTGTCCGTGGCTATCTCAGCGCCGTAACAAAGCTTGGTATCAGTTAGCAAAAGGCGGAGCGAGGTATTATCCAGAACTCATCAAGATGCTCGAGGAAGACGGTGAAACGGATACGGGTTACAAACGGGTAGGAACACTGAGTTTACATACAGATTCTGAGAAGCTTAAAAAAATGGCAGAGCGGGCTTTAAAACGTAGAGAAGAAGCACCGGAAATTGGTGAGGTCACGATTCTATCTCCTGAAGAAACGAAGAAACGCTTTCCACCATTATCCGACGAATTCGGTTCGGTCTTTGTAAGTGGCGGGGCTCGTGTAAACGGAAGAGCGATGCGTGATGCTCTGTTGAATGGAGCTAAGAAAAACGGAGTGAAGATCCTCTATGGTAATGCTGCCCTGTTTCATGAAGGAAACAAGGTTTCTGGTGTTATTGTTAACGGCCAAACAATCCTTGCTGATAAAATCGTCATAACGGCAGGAGCATGGTCGAATGAGATTTTAAAGCCACTTGGGATCAATTTTAAAGTAACCCCACAAAAAGCACAGATCATCCACTTGAAGTTGCCAAAAACAGATACAGCTGATTGGCCAGTGGTGATGCCGCCAACAAATCAGTACATCCTCACTTTTGATGATCGCGTAGTTGTAGGAGCAACACATGAAGATGAGGCAGGTTTTGATAATCGAGTAACGGCAGGCGGTATTCATGACATACTCTCAAAAACCTTAGCTGTCGCGCCTGGCCTATCAGAAGGATCACTTCTTGAGACGAGAGTAGGCTTCCGACCTTTTACACCGGGATTTCTTCCAGTTATAGGGGCATTGCCCCATTATAAAAATGTACTGGTTGCCAATGGCCTCGGTGCATCGGGGCTGACGAGCGGTCCATATCTAGGCAGGGAACTTGCTTCATTAGCACTGCATCAGGAAGCCGAGATCGACATCAGCCTATATGATGTCTCGGGAGCCATCGAATAAAAAAGAAGAAGACTTTGTCAATGAAATACATCTCTAATTGTTAGTTGTTTCTACCAATGGGGATGCAGTTCATAACTGAGTTGTCTTTTCTTACAAAGTACTCCCAATTGGCTTTAAGCTGAAATACACCAAGTACTCATTGACAGCATCTATATCATAGACTTTTTTGTTAATAAAAAATTTAAAGATTAAGTCGTTTGTATCGCTGTGAGATAGAGAGTATCCTGCACTTTCCAGAAGCTCTTCTGTATCCTCTTCGTTCAATTCCAAACCCAAAGCTAGCGCAAGTATCGTATTTTTTCTTGGTCGGTAATCTGATTTAGAGCGAATCTTAGAAAAATGCTTTCTATCTAAGCCAGCTTTCTTATAAATTTCTGCGTCCGTTACACCTTTTTCATCGATCAGTTGAAAAAGTTTTTCCTGCAGCGTGGGCTTTTTGTTGTGATGAATAAACGCATCTAACTCAAAGCGGAGACTGTTTTCTTCTAAACATTCCTCCATCATTTTGGGAGAATGACAAACTTCTAATTCCATTATGAAATAATCATTCAGGTAGCTTTCTAATTCTAATAAAAGCTTTTGATCAAGCATATCCGACCACCTCCTAAAATGTCGCTTCACAGGCGACCATTTG
Source organism: Fictibacillus nanhaiensis (assembly GCF_042686385.1). Taxonomy (NCBI): domain Bacteria; kingdom Bacillati; phylum Bacillota; class Bacilli; order Caryophanales; family Fictibacillaceae; genus Fictibacillus; species Fictibacillus nanhaiensis. Next base: position 184,391 of record NZ_JBHUPF010000005.1, on the reverse strand, counting down.
CTGAATCACTCTAGCTATAATTATAGCATGACAAATGTTGGGAGATGGTTATGAGTGAACAAAAATGTAACAGAAATCGTATTTTTGCTTGATCGAAGCGGTTCGATGTCAGGGCTGGAGAAGGACACGATTGGAGGATTTAACTCGTTTGTTGCGAGGCAAGTTGAAAGGAAGGGAAAAACACTTCTTACGACCGTTTTATTTGATGATCAGTATGAAATTCTATGGAACGGTGTACCAGCAGAACAAGTCCAGTTAACGAGCGAGGATTATTTTGTACGTGGAACTACAGCGCTTTTGGATGCTGTGGGCAAAACCATTTTGGATGTGGGCTACAGGCTATCACGTACTGAACAAAACGATAGACCAGGTAAAGTGATCTTTGTTATTACGACAGATGGAATGGAAAACGCCAGCTCTGAATTTACACACGAAAAAGTAAAGAAGCTTATTGAACATCAGCAAGAGAAATATAATTGGGAATTTATTTTTATGGGTGCAAATATTGACGTTATAGCCGAAGCGGAAAATCTGGGTATTAAAGAAGAAGATGCGTTTTGTTTTGAAGCTACTCATGATGGTGTAGAAAATTTATACTCTATGATGAGTGAAGAAATTATAACGAGAAGAACTAAATAATCTGACCCTCTGACAGTCTCCATATACAGGAGATTGTTTTTTTATGTCATCCTAAACAACATATTGCATATATTGGAAATATATAGTACATTACATATGTAATGTACTATAGTGGTAAGTTGGAGGTGAGGTACATTTGCTGCTAAATGCTGATAGTATGAAACCGATTTATGTTCAAATCTCAGAATGGCTCGAGAACGAGATCTTGAACGAATCGATTTCAGCAGATGAAAAAATATATTCGCAATATCAACTAGCTGAGATGTTTAATGTAAATCCAGCTACCGCTGGTAAAGGCATAAATTTGCTAGCAGACGATAACGTTCTTTATAAGAAAAGGGGATTAGGGATGTTTGTTGCAGCGGATGCAAGAAAAATTATCCTCGGTAAAAGAAAAAGTTCTAAGCTGCATTCACTTGTTACCGAGTTAGCGCAAGAAGCTGTACAGCTACAAGTCGAAGAAGAAGAACTAGTAACGATGATCAGGGATATGCACCAAAGAATAAAGGAGGAGCAATCATGAATGTTGTCGTTTGTCATGACCTGACTAAACAATATGGTCGATCCAAAGCACTTCAAAATATGAACTGCACAATAGCCGAGAACAAGATTACCGGTTTGATTGGAAGAAACGGAGCAGGTAAAACAACATTATTAAAAATAATTGCTGGTTATCTTCATCATTCTTCGGGTGACATACAAGTATTCTCTGAAAATCCGTTCAATAATTTAAAGGTTTCTGCAAATACAGTCTTCATCGATAACGAGATGAGTTTCTCACAAGGGTTAACATTAAAAGAACTGCTCGAAACAGCGGGAAGTTTTTACCCAAATTGGAACCACGACTTAGCTTTAAAATTATTTGATTATTTTTCTTTTAACCCTAAACAATATCATGGAAATCTCTCAAAGGGGATGAAGAGCACGTTTAATATGATCGTTGGTTTAGCTGCACGTTGCCCACTGACAATCATGGATGAGCCAACAAGCGGAATGGATTCTGCAACTCGTAAGGACTTCTACCGAGCATTATTAAAAGAATACATCGCCTATCCAAGAACCATTATTCTTTCTAGCCATCTGTTAGATGAAGTAGAAGATCTGTTAGAAGAAGTTCTGCTCATTAAGTCTGGTGAAAAGTGTCTTCACTTACCCATCGATCAGTTAAAAGAGTACGCAATTGGCGTGAGAGGAAAGACGGTTGGCGTGGCATCATGGACAGAGAAGATGGAACTCATTTCCATGCAAGAGATCGGCGCAAATATGTCTTACGCCGTCATAAGAAACGATCGTTCAATAAAAGAGTTAGAGGATGCTAGACAGCTGGAATTAGAAATTACTCCAGTTTCTGCAGAAGATATTTGCAGTTATTTAACAAGTAAAACAAAAGGGGGAATCGATCATGTATTTAGCAGAGGTTAAGGCTTGGGACATCGTGAGGAAACAATACCGCTATAAGCTGAAATCATACTTCAGTGTGTTTACGTCGTTAATCGTGATCCAGCTGCTTGCCATTCTTTTTTCTTTTAATGGTACGGGGATGGGGGGTGGCACCTCAAATTCAATAAGCTATGAATTTTACTATTACACGAGTGATATCATTCTCGTTTTTATGATGATTTGGGCGTTCATAACAGCCATCATTATAACGACGAGAGCGTATCGTTATGATGATTTTTCTTTTGTCACGAACCGTACAATCAGCCAAGTTTCTAACATTCTATTTCTCTTATCCGCTAGTATTTTTGCGGGCATAACGGTTTATCTTTCTACTCATCTGTTCCAGATCTTAGCGTTTTACTTCAAAGATAATTATTCAATAATCGTTGATTCTTTATCGTTTACTGAATTCCTCATGGGAATGATTACTTCCATTCTTTATATTTTTCTGTTTGCTAGCGCAGGATATCTTTTTGGAATTTTAGTTCAGCTGCATAAAGGCTTTCTCTTAATTATTCCGACCATTTTGTTTGGCGGCTTAATCTTGGATGGAATAGGTGGCAATCCGACATTATTTGTAAATGTTACGAATTTTTTTGGAGAAGAAACTTCATTTATTCTGTTCATTTGCAAAGTTGCTATCGTCTCGTCGATTTTACTGCTGGCTAGCTTAGGGATTTCTAACAGAATGGAGGTAAGGAAATGATAATTATGTCTTTCTTGCCAATTTTAATTGTGTTTATTATCGTCGCTTTTGGAATTGGAATCATGAGATCAAACACTAAAGTAAGCTTCGGAACAAGAAATATTCGCTGGATCCTCGGCGGATATACAATTATTCTAGTGATTGCTACAGTGATTTCATTAAGCGTCCTTCCAAACTACAAGAATGATCAAAAAGTTGCTACGGCTGCAGAAATGACTAAAATAGAAGACGCTCAAACTAAAGCGATAGACAATTTGTATTCGGGAAATCTAGTCGATCTAGATAAATCTTTTTCTGAAAAGAAAAAGTGGTCTTTTCCTTTTGATGAAAAGTCGTTAGACATTGTTTTAACAGAGGGAGAAACAGGCATCATGAGTGTTTTTGCTGAGCGGAAAAGCGAAAATGATGGTGAGATTGAGGCTACGTATCATGTAGGGAAATCTTATATTGATGGCGTAGATTTCACAGACAAATTGCATCCGCCAGAGCTTTTACTGAACGGACAAAAGCTAACCGTAAATAATCCAGCTTTAGTGACAGTTAGCTTCTCAAGGTTTTCACCAGGCTTTGCATACAGTCAGTTCTCTAAAGGTCAACACTTTAGTCAAGAAAATCGAAGCTCTGTGATCGGCCGTGATTTTATTCTTTTAAAAGTACCTAACGATATTGAGATAAATGGGAATATTAGCTGGATAAACGAATAGAGGGGAGCTTGTTATGTTGGAAAAGCAAAACACATTATTAGACGCCTATAAGAATGCGAAATATCAAGTAACCGGACATGGAAAAAGAGATGTGTCTGTTCTGTTAGATTCTTTCACAAACCAAACAGGGCAGGAAGAAAGTGATATGTATGGCAGTGGTCACATCATTGATCGTTTTCAAGAGAAGATGGCTGCTTATTTAGGCAAAGAATCCGCTGTATTTTTCCCGAGTGGGACGATGGCCCAACAGATTGCCATGCGCATTTGGTGTGATGAAAAGGGAATTCGAAAGGTTGCGTATCATCCCTTATGTCACTTGGAAATTCACGAAGAAGATGGTTTGAAAGAACTTCACCATATTGAACCTGTGCTGCTTGCTGATCCAAATAAAATCATCAAGCTCGATGATGTGGTAAATATGAAGGAAGACATTTCTTGTTTATTACTGGAACTTCCTCAACGAGAAATTGGCGGACAGCTGCCTACTTTTGAAGAATTACAGGGGATTTCCGACTACTGTAGGGAGAAAGGAATTAAGCTTCATCTTGATGGAGCAAGGCTGTTTGAAATTCTTCCATTTTATAATACAACTGCAGCTGAAGTTTGTGCACTTTTTGATAGTGTATATGTTTCTTTTTACAAAGGGATTGGTGGAGTCGCAGGTGCAATCTTAGCAGGGCCAAAAGACTTTACTGAGACATCAAAGGTTTGGAAAAGGCGTCATGGCGGTGACTTGATCAGTCTTTATCCATATATTTTAAGCGCGGATTTCTATTTCGATCAACGAGTTGGAAAAATGGAAGAGTATTATGAGGGTGCAAAGGAATTAGCAGCACTTTATAACGCGTGTGAAGGTATACGCACACTTCCGATAACGCCTGTTTCAAACATGTTTCATGTTCATGTCCAAGCACAAAAGGGTGAAATGGAACGCATTTTGGCAGACACGTATGGTGAAAGTGGAGTTGGATTAACAGGACATCTTCGCGAGAATGGTGAGAATCGTTGTTTCTTTGAAGTGAGCATAGGTGACAATTATGAGAAAGTGTCTAAAACAGATTTAAAACAAGCTTTTATACTACTTGTTAACAAAATGAAAAAGAGAACAGTGGTTTAAGGATAGACCTGTTTAGGATATAAACTAAACAGGTTTAATTTTTTGTTCAAAAAAGTTAGAAAATTTGTATTGAAAGTTATTTTCGTGTCAGTTATAATTTCAATTAACGAAAGCGCTTTCGGTAAAGAGGAGATAACAATGGCTACAATCTATGATATTGCAAAAAAGACGGGTTTTTCAACGACAACCGTCTCAAAAGCACTCAATAATTATTCTGATGTGAGTGAAAAAACGAAGCAGAAAATCCTGCAAGCAGTTGAAGAAATGGGATATCTGCCTAATGCGCATGCTCAATCGCTTTCAACAAAAAAATCTTGGACGATTGGTGTGATGTTTTCTGAGTCGAATGAAGTAGGAATGAAACATCCCTTCTTTAGTGCGATAATAGAAAGTTTCAGAAAGAATGCAGAACGAGAGGGATATGATCTGATCTTCGCTTCAAGAAATCTGCGTAATCGCGATATCAGCTATTTGGAACACTTTTCTTACCGTGCCGTAGATGGCATTGTAGTGATCTGTAGTGATCCACAAGATCCGCAAGTACAAGAGATGATAAACAGCACGATTCCTATCGTTGTTATAGATATGAACAAACAGAACTGCAGTCTTGTCTTTTCGGATAATATTGAAGGTGGAAAGCTCGCAGTAAACTACTTGCATTCACTTGGTCATACAAAGATCGCTCATATCGCTGGCGATGCTTTAACGGATGCAGGAGCTGAGAGAATAAAAGGGTTTAAAAAGGCGATGGATGAGTTGGAACTGCCCATTCAAGATGGCTATCTGATCAATGGTGGATTGTTCTCCATCGATGAAGGAAGAGTAGCAATGGAGAAATTATTGATGCTAGAAGATGTACCCTCAGCGGTATTTGTTGCAGGAGATCATATGGCAATCGGTGCCATTGAAGCCATAAAAGAAAAGGGTTTATGCGTTCCTGAAGATATTTCAATCATCGGCTATGATGACATTGAGATGGCTGCATACATTACACCAAAGTTAACGACGATAAAGCAAGATACCGATATGATTGGTTATCAAGCTGCAAAGTTGTTGATGAAACAGATTATACAAAAGAAAAAATTGATTACATCCAAGCGCATACCAGTTGAACTAATCATTCGCGAATCATGCGCACCCAAAAAATAAAAATTTTTTTAGTATAATTCGAAAGCGGTTTCGAATATTTATTTTGAAACAAATCGAAAGCGCTTTCGCTCTATAAACTTTAAAGAAGGAAGGGGTTTGTACATGAAAAGGAAATTAAGTATGTTTTTGGTAGCTATATTGTTGGTGGGATTATTTGCAGGTTGTTCAAGTGATTCAAAGACATCAGGTAATGGAAAAAAAGATGTTGATTTAAGAATCTGGTCGTTTACAGATGAACTGAAGAAACCAATTAAGACATTTGAGGAAAAGAACGGTGTGAAAGTGGAGTTAACGATCGTTCCGATTGCTGACTACCCAACAAAGTTAAAGCCAGTACTTGAAAGCGGTGTTGGAGCACCTGACGTATTCACGGGTGAGATCGCATTCTTAAAACAATGGGTAGATGCAGGTTATTGGGAGAACTTATCTGAGAAGCCTTATAACGCTGATAAACTTTCTGATAAGTATGTGCCTTATGTATTTGACCTTGGTAAAGATAAAGATGGAAATGTACGTGCCCTCTCTTGGCAAACAACGCCTGGAGGCATCTATTATAAGCGAAGTATTGCTAAGGAAGTATTAGGAACAGATGATCCAACTCAAGTTGGAGAGATGATGAGCTCGATGGATAAGGTGTTTGAAGTAGCAGAAAAGATGAAGGCAAAAGGCTATAGCATGTTTCCAGATGAAGGCGCAATTCGTTGGTTCACGCAAGGAGATAATCCTCAACCTTGGGTAAACGACAAGAATGAGCTTCAGCTTACAGAAGAAAAAATGGAGTACATGGATTACTCGAAAAAACTTCGTGATAATCAATACACTGCTCTAGCACCTGAATGGTCACCATCTTGGTTCGAAGGCATGGATAAGCCGATCAAGGTAAAAGAGGGCGGCAAGGAAAAAGAAACACAAGTGTTTTCATATGTTCTTCCTACATGGGGATTACATAGCGTCCTAAAAACCAATGTTAAGGAATCTGTTGGAGACTGGGCGGTAACGAGTGGTCCAAGTCCTTATTTCTGGGGTGGCACATGGCTTGGTGTATACAACAAATCAGATAATAAAGAACTTGCTTATAAATTTGTAAAAATGATGACGCAGGATGATGAGTTCTTAACATCTTGGAGTAAAGAAACAGGAGATGTTCTCTCTTATCTACCAGTAACCGATTCTATTAAAGATGACTTTAGTGACAAATTCTTAGGCGGACAGAACAACTATCAATTTTTCCTAGATCAATCTACTAAGATTACACCTGGAATCGTAACGAAGTACGATCAACAGTTAGATACGTTATACGGAAATGCCGTGCAGCAATATGTAACAGGTAAGAAATCGAAAAAAGAAGCGATTAAAGAGTTCTACCAAAAAGCACAAAATGCATATCCAGACATAAAAGTACCGAAAAAATAAGTTTTATGGACGGTGGCGGGAAACATTTCCTCGCCACTGGCCTATCTATTGAAAGGGGGAGGAGAGATGAAAAATTTAAACCGTTATGGCTATTTTTTTATTGCTCCGTTTTGGCTCGTCTTCTTAGTGTTCAGTATATATCCGGTCGCCCTAACCTTTTATTATAGTTTTACCAATTATACAGGTAGTGGTGAGGCCCAATTAGTAGGTCTAGCAAACTATAAAAGACTCCTCACAGACACTTATTTTGTAGAAGCCTTCTTTAACACATGGAAGATTTGGGGTGTAAACTTCGCGCTTCAGATGGGACTTGCTCTTATCCTAGCTATGATCTTTTCAGATATGAGAGTGAAGTTAAAAGGTATCGCATTTTTTCGAGCGATCTTTTATCTTCCGAATTTAATCACGATCAGCTCGGTTGCTCTATTGTTCGGGATCTTACTAGATTGGCAGCACGGATCATTAAACATGATGTTAATGAAGCTAGGAATCATTTCAGATCCGATCAACTGGCTAAACGAGCCAACGAGTGCACAGTTATCCATCTCATTGATTCTAACGTGGATGTGGTTTGGCCACTCTTTTATCGTTGTGATGGCAGGTGTATCAGGTATATCGAAAGACTACTACGAAGCAGCATTGATCGATGGTGCAAATCGCTGGCAGACGTTTTCTAAGATTACGATTCCGCTCTTAAAGCCTATCCTGCTTTATATCATGATTACCTCGCTCATTGGAGGTCTTCAATTGTTTGATCTACCGATGCTTTTAACAGATGGAATAGGATCACCAGATGGCTCATTGAATACGATGGTGCTCTATTTATACAATCAAGCCTTCAAGTATAACAACTACGGATATGCTGCTGCAGTCGCATACGGATTATTTGTTATAACGCTCATCTTCTCTGCTTTTATTTTCAAAGGGATGTATGGGAAAGAACGTAAACAACCAAGGCAGGTGTAAAGCATGATAGGAAAAACAGCCGTAGATAATAGCCTTTCAAATTCTGTACAAAAGAAAAGTGTTATAGAAACAAAACCGAAACGGAAAATCAGCATACCAAAACTTTTAATCTATGCTGTATTGATCGCTATGGCCATCATATGCTTCATCCCGTTCTTAATGATGCTTGTGAATGCTACACGCTCAAATGAAGCAATTCTTTCAGGTTTCACACTGCTTCCCGGTAGTGCAATCGTTGAAAACTATCAAACGATGATGAGTTATATCAATATTTGGGCGGGTTTTAAGAACAGCTTAATCATCTCCGTACTTGTAACGTTGTTATCAGGTTACTTTTCAGCGTTAACAGCTTACGGATTTGCGTTCTACGTGTTTAAAGGTAAGAATGCCATGTTCGTTTTCATGTTAGTGATGATGATGGTCCCAGGCCAGTTAGGGTTAATCGGATTTTATGAACTTTGTAAAAACTTAGGGATATTAGATACGTATATTCCGTTAATCATCCCGGCAGCAGCAAGTCCTTTCGTGGTTTTCTTTTTGCGCCAATATATTCTGACAACACTGCATCCAAGTTTGATTGAGGCAGCACGAATTGATGGTGCGAGTGAATTTAAAATCTTTCATACGATTGCGATTCCAATCATGATGCCAGCGATCGCGACCATGTCGATCTTTACGTTTATCGGGTCATGGAACAACTACATCATGCCGTTAGTTGTATTGTTCTCACCTGAAAAGTTCACGCTTCCTGTGTTGATGGGCTTCTTAAAAGGTTCACAAGTAGCTCAAAACTTAGGTTCCATGTACTTAGGGATCGCGATCTCAGTAGTACCGATTATGATAGCTTTCCTATTTTTATCAAAATATATCGTCAACAGCATTTCAGCAGGTTCTATCAAAGAATAGAGGAGAGAAACAGTTATGCATTTTAATAAGTCATTCGTGTTTGGTACAGCAACATCTTCTTATCAAATTGAGGGAGCTCGTCTTGAAGGCGGAAGAACACTTTCAATCTGGGATACGTTCTGTGATACGCCTGGAAAAGTATATCAACAGCATAATGGAAGTGTAGCGTGTGATCATTATTACCGTTTTGAAGAAGATATTCAGCAGATTAAAAAGCTTGGCGTAGAGACGTATCGCTTCTCCGTTTCATGGCCACGTATTTTTCCAGAAAAAGGCGTGTTGAATGCAGAGGGAATGGACTTCTACAAAAAATTGACGCAGCGTTTACGTGAAGAAGGAATCAAACCTGCGATCACGCTTTATCACTGGGATCTTCCTCTATGGGCACATGAGGAAGGCGGATGGGTGAACCGTGAGTCAGTCGATTGGTTTATGGAGTTAGCGGAAGTTTGCTTCCAAGAGCTTGATGCAGAGGTAGATTCTTGGATTACGCATAACGAGCCGTGGTGTGCCGGTTTCCTAGGTTACCATCAAGGATTTCATGCACCAGGACATACGAACATGGACGAAGCCGTTAAAGCGGTACACCATATGCTTCTATCTCACGGAAAAGCTGTACAATATTTGAAGAACGAGCTTCAATCCAAAACGCCGATCGGTATCACGTTAAACCTATCACCGATCTATGCAAAAACAGATTCTGTGAATGATCAGCTGGCAGCGAATAATGCTGACGGTTATTCAAATCGCTGGTTCTTAGATCCTGTTTTTAAAGGACAGTATCCTGTTGATATGATGAACTTGTTCTCTAAATATGTTCATTCATATGATTTTATTAAAGCAGGAGATATGGAGATCATCTCAACTTCTTGTGATTTCTTTGGCATCAACTATTATAGCCGAGGCATTGTTGAATTCTCTGCTGCGAATGACTTCTTACATAGAGGGGCTCATTCTGATTATGAGAAAACCGGCATGGGATGGGATATCGCGCCAGAAGAGTTTAAGGATCTCATTAGAAGGCTGAGAAAAGAGTATACGGATCTTCCTATCTATATTACAGAAAATGGTGCAGCTTTTGATGACGTGCTAGAGAACGGACGCGTCCACGATCAAGGCCGTGTTGACTATATCGAAAAGCATCTTCAAGCGGTCTCTGATCTGAATGATGAAGGCATGAATATTGAGGGCTACTACCTATGGTCTCTCATGGATAACTTTGAGTGGAGCTTCGGCTATGACAAACGATTTGGAATCATCTATGTAGACTTTGATTCTCAAGAGCGAATCTGGAAAGATAGCGCATACCGTTATGCAGAAATCGTGAAGAATAGAGGAACCAACAGCAACAATAAAGAGACGGATACCATTTCCGTAAGCTAATTTATTTTTAAGATAATAATAACCATTGAAGTCCCTGGCGTATGTTAGGGGCTTTTTTGTTTTTTGTGTAAAATTTTCCTGGGTGGGGAAGCTAACAACGTATAGGAGGGAAAGATATGAAGGATAAGAATGAAGAACGAATCGATGAAGAAACATCAGACGGAATGAATGAGTTAGTAGAGATCATGAATGCAAAAGGTGATACTGGTGAACTGAAGGAAATTCTTGAGAGCTATGATAAAAAGGAACACTCTCCATTATGCAATGATGATTTTTTCTATGCTGACCTTCGCGCGATTGCGGAAGATGGTGCTAAGGAAGATTGAAGTTTTATAGAACGGGCAGAATCGCAGATAATAGCGATTTTGCCCGTTTATTTGTTGTTTGGAGTGTGTATTAAAGCATGAACCCTTGAATAAGTTAACTTTGCTTTGCGAGATTGAGGAGGATAGGGCTAATTTGTACTTGTCGAGGTATGTCGACTCGCCGATTTATGGGCGAAATTCGCCGGAATAAATCCGGTATTTCTAGGATTATTTCAAAAAGTCCTTGAAAGAGCAGTCATTATACCCCCTTGGGTATAAGTGTGAAGCAGGTTTGAGAGCACTTGAATGGCTGAGATGTTGTATCCATTAAAAAACCTAACGTGTAACTTGAGACAGCTCTTGTACTTCTTCCATAGCATAATCAGCAATTAATGAGGAAGAGTGAGAATGGTGGATGAGCTCTAAACTTCTCTGCATGCTACTCAGCAAAGCTTCGTTATCAAATAACTTCTGAACATTTCCCGCAATTTCGTCTACTGTATGAACGACAAATGCAGCGCCTTTTTCTTCAAAATACTTAGCATTTTCTCCTTCTTGACCAGGAACTGGCTTATAAAGGAGGAGGGGGACTCTTACTGCGGCTGCCTCAGTAATAGAGATTCCTCCTGGCTTTGTTACTACGCAATGTGAGATCTTTAAAATCTCATGAAGCTTCTCTACGTAACCAAATAATCGGAATGAGTCTGAATATTGTTCAGCAAGCGGTTTTAACTTTTCGTACAACGTTTTGTTCTTACCACAAACGACAATTACCCGCAATGATGGATCTTTCAGCAAACGCTGTGCGAGCACCTTAACGTTTTTCAACACACCTTGAGCACCAGCTAAAATCGTAACTACACGACTACTTGGCGTAACTCCGTATTCAGTAAACACTTCTTCTTTAATAATCGGACGGTAAAAGTCTGCACGGATCGGGATGCCACTGACTGTAATTTTATTTTTATCCACACCGTGTTTGATCAATCCGTTTTTAACTGAATCGGATGCAACAAAATAGCGATCAATCGATGGATTGATCCAAAAAGGATGAGCGAAATAATCTGTGATCACGGTATAGATGGGAATATTGAACCGTGATTTTTTTATAAGAAATGGAGCAGCATGAAGGGGAAAGGTTGTTATCACAAAACGGGGTTGGTGTTCATTGATCAATTCTAAGAATCTTTTTCTTCCTAAATACCGTGAAAATTGTGTAATCGTATTTGCATTCAACTTGTTTGTTCCATAATAGAACCATTTATAAAAAGAAGAGCCGTGTGAAAAGCTTTTGATAAATATGGATTGTGTGACTTGGGACATGATAGGGTGAGCTTCCCCAAATAAATCTGATAAGACAGGTTGAAATCCTTTATTTTTTAGTTCTTCAGCGAGGACGTTAGCGACTTGAACATGGCCGCTGCCATAGTTAGCGGTAAGGATTAATGCTGTTGGACGTATCATCTGAAAACCTCCCCAGTCTTTTGAGATAAGCATAGCAGGGGATTTTAAACGTCATATGAAGAAGGTTAAAAGGTTTTGTAAAAAGTAAAAATTGTTAGTGGTACAATAAGATAGATTCAAAATTTCATAAGATCCGATAATTATGGTGTCTGTTACAGACTTAATAGGGAATCTGGTGTAAGACCAGAACTGTACCCGCAACTGTAAGTGCTGACGAAATAAGCAAAACCACTGTCAATCTGACGGGAAGGGCTTAGAGTAGGCTGATGCACGAGTCAGGAGACCTGCCATCTTTATAGTGTTGATCTTCTTCGGGAGTTGGGAAGATAGGACGAGGGATATTTAATAGATCATTGATTCTGTTATGTATTCTTACGTACCCGTCTTTTGTGATGGGTATTTTTCTTTGTTCACTAACTCCCTCAAAACAAGGGGAGCTTTCAAGCTTCAGAAAGAGGGAATGGTATGGAACAGCAGCTATCAGCAAACATTTCGAGAACGATTCAAACAAAGTTGGTATTGCCCCCTGATACGAATCACATGGGCACGATCTTTGGTGGTACCGTTTTATCTTACATTGATGAGATCGCAGCGATCGCCGCCATGAAGCATAGCAAGAAAGTCGTTGTCACCGCCTCCATTGATAATGTAAACTTCTTATCGTCAGCTAAAGTGGGAGACATCCTCATATTAGAAGGTGTAGTCATCTCAACTGGAAGAACATCAATGGAAGTTTACGTAAAAGTAGAGTGTCAAAATCTAGAGACGGGAAATAGAACGCTGAATACCACATCGATCTTAACGATGGTCGCCATTGATCAAAACGGTAAGCCGTTTCCTGTAGCAAGTGTCATTCCTGAGACAGAAGAGGAAGAAGCACTCTTTAAAGGTGCGCCACTAAGGAAAGAACGGCGTTTGCTATATAAAAACGCGAACGGAACTCTATAAGATAAAGGAAGTGAGAATCCGAATGAAAATTAAAAACATCATATTTGTAGCATTGGGGTTCTTTTTCCTTGGTTTAGGCGTCGTAGGAATTGTCTTGCCGTTGCTTCCTACCACACCTCTTTTATTACTCGCGTCTTATTTCTTTGTAAAAGGTTCCAAAAAGTTTGAAGTGTGGTTTAAAGGAACGGATATCTATAAAAAACATCTAGACGATTTTGTAAGAAATCGCTCACTGACAAAAAAGAAAAAGATTATGATCAGCCTGTTTTCAGACTCGATGATCTTGATTACTTTTATTCTTACAGACAGCATGATTGCAAGAGTGATCTTAATTCTTGTTGTGATGTATAAGTATTACTATTTTATTGTAAAGATTAAAACGGCATAAAGAATGTGTGGACTTAAAAAGAGCAGCCTAATCAAAGGCTGCTCTCTCTATCTATCATGTAGTGGCTTTGTACATAGCCACCAATCGTAGCACTCAATCTCTCCACTTTGTGCTTGTTCTGCACGCTTCTTCGCCTCTTGTATGGTTGTAGGTGCTGGAACGATCAGACGGTCTCCGACTAGTTCGTTTTTCGGCCAGTTTGCGGGTGTTGCACCTTTATTTTTATCTGCTGTCTGCAACGCCTTAACTGCTCTTAGGATCTCGTTGATATTACGTCCCACATTCTCGGGATACGTCAGCATAAGACGTATCTTGCCTGTTGGATCGACGATGAAAACACTTCTCACCGTTCTTGTTCCCATTGTAGGGTGGATCATTCCAAGTCTAGTAGCAATCCTTCCAAGACTATCTGCAATGATCGGAAAAGTAATCTCTACTTTCAAATTCTGCTGTATCCATTCAATCCACTTTATGTGAGAGTACACTTGTTCTACAGATAATCCGATTAAATAAGTGTTTAGTTTTGTAAACTCAGGCATGAGCTTTTGGAATGCTACGAACTCTGTTGTACATACGGGTGTAAAGTCACCTGGATGGCTAAATAGGACAAACCAATGACCTTGATAACTTGTTGGAAGGACAAGATCCCCAAGGGTTGTATGAACCGTCATCTCCGGAAATTGATCGCCAATAAAAGGCTTTGAAAATATTTGTGTAGGTTCCATCCCTCTCTTCTCCTACCTTCCTTGGTTTCCCATCATCTTACTCTTTTTCAATAGCTGAGACTCTCCTGTTTTTTCCCACTCTTCTACTTGTTCAATGGCTTGTTGAGGTGTAAACCCTTGCCCGACAAGAACACCAGACAAGATATATTCTTGATAAAGATGAGTTAGGTTAATGCCTTCTTCTGTCTCTTGTAAAGCTTTTTTCACTAGAGGGTCAATGTACGAAACCCATTGATCCGCCAAGCTCTCTGTTTGTGTCATTCGGTGTTCTTGTTGAAAAGAACGAGGAGAACTTGATGTACTGTTTAACGTAAATAAATAGTTGTACTTTGCACTATGTTTAATCTCATCTGTAATGATGTTAAAGAGGATATCTCGATAATACGTATTAGGAAGTCCTTGACGGATAACGCGATATTTCTCGACAGCAGCTAGTTCGCCAAACAGAGCTTTGACGAGGCCGTCTTTATAGGTTTTCGGTTTCTGAAACTCTTCTCCACTTTCAGGTGGAACTTCCTGGCCTGTAAGATCTTTGTAGATCATTCTGAAAAGTTTGTTGTGTCTTTTCTCATCATCACGAATAGAGGCGATGATTAATTTTTGATCGTTGGTAGGCGCTTCAGAAATTAAGTAATCGTAAAATAATCGATCTTCTCTTTCGCCTGCTACGGCTTGTTTAATGAGTTGCAGGGATAGTTGAAGTGCTTGCTGCTGTCCATCGCTCTGCTGTTGTCCGCTATCTTGCTGTTGTTGTTGTGGATTCATATAGCTCATAACATAACCTCCAAAAAATGATTGTCGCATTAGTCTATGCAGAGGCCTAAATTTTGCTAATGTACAAGTTTTTCAACACCACATGTTCGATGAATGAATAGTAATGTGAATATAACTTGTTCAAAATAAGGAGTGTTCATAGTGGATGAGCTCATGTGGCTAGCCATTGGCGCAGCTGCAGTTGTTATAGTAGAAGCAAGTGTCTATTTTTATTGGATCATATGGGGAAACGGTTATCTTATAACCTATATAAATGATAGCCAGAGACCTCAACAAAATTTCAAAGTGCTGCAAACGTTTCATACATCTACTCAAAAAATTGCACTAGTCGAAGTCGGAGAAGAAGTATGGGTATATAGCAATGGTGAGATCATGTTTGGTACAAAACAGGATGAGAATGAGTATGCAGAAGTGATCGTACATGTTCCAATGGCGGCAGCGAAAGAGGCGAAACGCATTTTAATCATCGGTGGTGGAGGCGGGATCAGCGTACGAGAAGCATTACGTTACGAAGAAGTTGAAGAAATTATTGCAGTAGATATTGATGAAGAGATGATGAATCTTGGGAAAAGTTTCGATCGATTAGTGTCATTTAATGATGGTGCATTAAACCATCACAAAGTGAAAACTAAGATTGAAGATGGAAGACGTTTTGTAGAACAAAGCCAAGAAACCTGGGACGTAATAATTGTGGACATACCAGAGCCGACTGAAAGATGCCCGAGTTTATCCCGATTGTTTTCTTTAGAGTTTTATCATGAGTTAAAAGAACACTTAAACCCTGGTGGTGTACTATCCATTGCCTGTTCAACGGTCAACTTAATGCCAGAATATATGTGGAGCATCGAAAAGACGTTAAAAGAATGCGGATTCTTCACAAGTCCATTTCACAATTTCTCAAACAAGACCGGAGTAGATTGGGGTTATATCCTTGCTTCAACACTACCTTTAGAGCCGGATGATATCCAACTAAAAGTTACTACACCATTCTTAACGGAAGGCAGACTGAGGGATGTGTTGGAACTGCCTTACTATCTAATGAATAAAGAGAACCAAGGGATGGTTCAGACAGACCAGAACACCGTTCTATTAGATATCGTAAGAAAAGAATTGAATAATTAACAGATAGCACTTGTGAAACTTACAAGTGTTTTTTTATTAATTAAACTAGTAAGTGACGTTTTTTATTAAAATGTACGGTAATTATTTGTTATTCATGAAGAGATGAGTGCAACTTGGTGACGGTTTATGGCAGGTTGGTCAGAAGTGGATTTACGATGAGAAAATCATGACATATACTGGGTAAAAATAAAGTGAATCACATAAAAGGGGGCGTGAGATGAAGCTTACAATACATGAAAGTGATGATCATGAAGGTTTGGAAATCATAGTGAAATGCAAAATGTTAAATGATGAAGTTATTAAAGTTCTAACTTCGTTGAGGTCTCTTGAAAGAAAAGTTTTGGGCACAAAGGATGGAAAGGTTTATCTTCTTTTACCCAATGATATTTATTATTTTGAGTCTGTTGATAAAAAGACATTTGCTTATACCGAAAAATCGGTCTATGAGGTGTCATTAAGGTTGTATCAAATTGAAGAGCTGTTCGGTGATGTGAATTTTTTTCGTGCTACAAAAGCGAGCATATTGAATCTCGATCGATTACAATCCATTTCCCCACGAATCGGAGGCAGGTTAGAAGTGAAGATGGAGAACGGAGAGAACATGTTAGTATCCCGTCAGTATGTGCCTATTTTAAAAGAGAAATTAGGTTTTTAAAATGAAGGAGACGATGATATGTTTAAAAATGTAATGGCGTATACGGTAGCATTTAAAACGAATATGAGCTTATTCTTTTCGGCAGGAATCATCATTTATGTTGTGTTCGGCTATATGCTAGGAACAAGAGAGATTTCCTTCGAGATGATCGTTCAAATCTTCTTTATAAGTATTCTGGTTACTGGTTTGCATTACCTGTTTTGGACTGAGGACACTAAAGTGAAGTTAACAAATAGTTGGAAACTGATCATACAATATTTTATTCTCGGCTTCGTTTTAATAGGCATGTCCCAAGTATTTAACTGGTTCGAGTGGGGAAGTAAAACATCTTTTATGATGTTGGTTTTGTTTCACATTCTTTATCTGGGCGGCATACTTGGATTCACCATCTACTTTAAAGTGCTAGGATTTCAATTCAATCAGAAGATGCAGCATTATCGGGAGCAGAATCAACTTCGCTAGCTTTTTAGGAAGTCGTAAAAAGAGTATAGTGTGGTAACAATCATAATCGCAACGATTTCGTTGCGATTATTCTTATATAAACCCTCTTTAAAAAACTGAAAAAATTAAAAAAGTGTGTCGATAGTATCGTCTCTTCTTCGTCGTATAAGTAAATCAACTTGAAAACAACTGAAATGCTAAGGAGAGATTCATATGCATACTGTAATTTCAAAAGATGGAACAAAAATTGTTTATGACAAGTTAGGAAATGGGCCTTCACTCATCTTAATCGGAGGCGCATTCAGTTATCGAAAGTTCCCAGGCATGGTTAAACTTGCAAGATTATTATCAGACCAATTTACAGTTTACACATACGACCGACGTGGTCGTGGGGATAGCGGTGACTCAAAATATTATGAACCCGCACGAGAGTATGAAGATCTGGATGCAATTATCACAAAAGCAGGAGGAACGGCTTTCGTTTGGGGGTTATCGTCAGGAGCCGTTCTTGTTTTACAAGCAGCTGCTCATGGAGCGAGCATTGCAAAATTAGCGCTCCACGAACCACCATTTATCGTCAATGACACAGATCATGTACCACCAACTGATTTTTCAAAAAAGGTTAGTGATCTTGTTGCTGCTGATCTCATTGCGGATACGATTAAATACTTCATGACGAAGGGCATGGGGGCTCCTTCATTCGTTGTAACTATGATGCGTATGATGCCTGGTGTTTGGTCCAAGCTTATGGCGGTTGCACATACCCTTCCGTACGATGCGACATTATTAGAAGGATATATGGAAGGAAAGTCATTGCCTGAAGATCTTTGGAATAACGTTACAGTGCCAACGCTTGTACTTAAAGGTACAGAAAGTCCTTTAATGCTTCGTGACGGAGCAGATGCTTTAGTAAAAGTGCTTCCTAATGCTGAATTAATAAGTAAGAAGGGGCTTGGACATACGAAACAGCTTAATGTTAAAAGGATTTCTTCTGAACTCGTCTTATTTTTTTCTGCTGTATAAACTAGAGGAAATCACGAAAGGATTTATTTAACAAATACCGAAACCTTTTTATAGATTTATCGTGCAAATCATTAAAATGAAGAGTTAAAAATGAGGAGGCAACTAAACATGAGATTTATGATGATCGTTAAAGCGACAGCAGATTCAGAGGCGGGGGTTATGCCGAGCCAGGAATTAATAGATGCCATGCAAAAATATAACGAGGAATTAGTAAAGGCAGGTGTGCTTCTTGCTGCAGACGGCCTACAACCTAGTTCAAGTGGTATACGAATTTCTTACCCGGAGCGGGGCGGTCGCCCTAAAGTGGTTGACGGTCCCTTTACAGAAGTAAAAGAACTGATTGCAGGCTATACGCTCATTGAAGTGAAGTCAAGAGAAGAAGCCATTCAGTGGGCTCTGCGTATGCCGGATCCACATGGATATGGGCATGGTGAGATTGAACTGCGACAAGTTTTTGAAGCGGAGGAAATAATGGAAAACCCTATTCATTTAATGAAAGAAAGAGAACTTCGAAAAAAGGCTGAGGAGCAACAAAAAGCGTGACAGTGATCGATGTAAATCGAGCGATCGAAGAGATATGGAGAATAGAATCTGCGAAGTTGGTCGCAAGCTTAACGCACATGCTGCGAGATGTAGGTATCGCTGAAGATATTGCTCATGATGCATTAATCGTCGCATTAGAAAAATGGCCAAATATCGGTATCCCGGATAATCCGGGGGCATGGCTGATGACTGTGGCCAAACGGCGTGCGATTGACTTAATAAGGCGCACAAAAAAACGTGAACAAAAATATTCCGAGCTGGCCAGAGGAACTGATCTGTACACGGAAGAAGATGTTGATCATGTGATAAACGAAGAAATTGGAGATGAACTTCTTCGTTTAATCTTTATGACCTGTCATCCGGTGTTATCACAAGAATCTCGGGTTGCACTAACATTGCGTTTATTATGTGGTCTAACTACTGATGAGATCGCACGTTCTTTTCTTCTGTCAGAATCTACTGTAGCACAACGAATTGTACGTGCCAAAAGGACACTTAGATCTGAAAATATTCCTTTTGAAGTTCCAGCAAAAGAAGATCGAAAAGAACGGCTATCAACGGTGCTTGAAGTTATTTATCTGATGTATAACGAAGGGTATGCAGCAACATCAGGCGATCATTGGGTTCGTCCTTTGCTGTGTCAGGAGGCATTGAGATTAGGGCGCATTCTCGCTGAGCTCGCCCAAAGTGAATCAGAAGTACATGGTCTAGTCGCGTTAATGGAAATACAATCTTCACGGTTGAAGACTAGGGTAAATGCAAAAGGGGAACCAATCTTACTCATGGATCAAAATCGAGCACAATGGGACCGTTTACTTATTCGTCGTGGATTAGCGGCACTCGAGCGGAGTGAAAGGATAGGTGTACCACTAGGGCAATATGCGATTCAAGCGAAAATCTCTGCTTGTCATGTGGAGGCTCATTCCGTTGAAGAAACGAACTGGTTAAAAATAGCAGCGCTTTATGAGGCGTTATACAGGGTATCTCCTTCACCAATCGTTGAATTAAACCACGCTGTTGCCATCTCAATGGCATTTGGTCCTTTTATAGGACTTCAACTTGTAGATGAATTAAGTAAGGAACCTTCTTTACAGGAGTATCACCTTCTATATAGCGTGCGTGGAGATCTTCTTTTTAAATTGGAAAGATTTGATGACGCTCGAATAGAATTTAAACGCGCTGCATCTATGACTAAGAATGAAAAAGAGAAAAGCCTTCTGATGTCCAGAGCAAAAGAATGTGAGTCTTGAATGAACTTTTTTTAAAACCATTATAGATGTTCAGTTTCGCAGTAAAGGTAGGAAAGCTGATCACAATCCAAAGGAGGAAACGATGGATGCGATATCAGATTGGTAAAGTAGAAAGCAAGGGACATCATTCATTACGTCGAAAGCCACTGCTTTCGAGTCCAAGTAAAGAAAGTCTTAAAAAGGACTTAGAAGAACATATATATATGTTGCAAAAGGCCGATAGGACAAAAATAAAGGAGACAGTAAACGATGAATAACGATGTAACCCAATTTATTGACGAATTAAAAGAACCCTGGCAGGTGGAGTTATCTACGAATCTACGCGGAGTTGTTCACCAGGCGATACCTGAAGTTCATGAGCGGATTCAATATAAAAAGCCCCACTTCTTAAAAAACGGAAAATATGCCGCAGTGATCTCAACATCTAAAGATGCTGTAAGCTTTACAATCTTCAATGCAAACTCCTTAGAACTTCCAGAAGGTTTATTTAGTGGTCCATCAGAACGTAAAACCATTAAGCTGCGTAAAGGTGACACGGTTGATTCCAAACAACTTATTTCTTTTGTCAGAAAAGCATCGAATTCTTTATGATCGATCTAGTCATCAAAAAAAGCTTGAGTCCGAGAGATTTTGGACTCAAGCTTTTTTGTGGAGTAAAAGTTACGCTCCTTTTCGTACAAGTTGTTCTTCTTTTAATGTCTGATTGAATAAGTAATCTTTTACAGCGCTTGATGAGTTCTTTGCTTTTTTAACGAAGATTGGATTCAACACGACCACCGTTGCAAAGTTAGCCATCAATCCCCAGAAACCTTCATAGATTCCAAGACTTGTACCTGTTGAGTAGACTGTGAAGGTAACAACTAGTCCGACAATCAGACCGATAATGGTAGCTTCTCTAGATTGATTTCTCCAGAACAAACTGATAACGATCGCTGGGAAAATCTGTACCATTCCTGATACACCAAGCAACTGTAGGGAAACGAGCGCTTGTGGAAACACAAGACCGAACAATAAGGCGAGTCCGATCACAATGAAAACCATGCCACGCGTGATCATCGTTAATTTTGCACCTTTTACTTTCGGATTGATGAGGTCACGATAGATGTTGTTTGCAAAAAGGTTCGATGCACCGATCGCCATGATAGAGCATGGAATGAGGGAAGCAAGTGCGATCGTTGAGTACGCTAATCCCTGACCGATTCCACCATAAGACGTTTGGATCAATGCAAGAAGAGCAAACCTAGGATCCGTTCCATCTGGTAAAACAAGAAAAGCAATGAATCCAAGGAAAACAACAAGAATTAAAACGATATTATAAAGCGGCAGATACAGTGCATTTTTTCGAATGGCATCTGCACTTTTTGCTGTAAAAACGCCTGTAGCCGCATGTGCCCACATAAAAAGAGCAAGTGATGATACAAAAGCTGCTGTCATGAACCATGCAACACCTTTTGGTCCAGACTCTGGAATTGTTAAGAGGTGAGGGGCTTCCGTTACGATTTTATCGACCATTGGATTCCAGCCGCCAAAGTGCATGATAGGGAGAGACACGACCATGAATAACATGATCGCCCACACTAGAACATCCTTAATGATTGCTGTATAAGTCGGTCCTTTGATCCCACTGAAAAATGTATACAGTGCAACAAGCAAGAAAGAGGTGATCACAACCACTTTTACATTGATAAAGCCTGTCCCAGCAACCTGAAGCGTATCTTGAATACCACTCAGCTGCAAACAGATATACGGAATCAGCATGAGTACGCCGACGATGGCGATGAGTGAAGATAATAGCTTAGAGTCGAAACGTTCACGAGCATAGTCTGCTAGAGTGGTTAACTTATGCTCATTTGCCACTTTCCATAACTTCGGAAGGAAAAAATAAGAGATAAAATACGCTAGAACCGAGTAGGGAATCGCAAAGAATGCGAGACTTCCTGCTGTGTAAGCGGTACTCGTTAAACCTAGGAACGTATAAGCTGTGTAAAGGTCTGCACCGACTAGAAACCATACGAGTAGGCCGCCAAAGCGTCTTCCCCCGACAGACCATTCTTCAACAGAACTACGTGTAGCTTTGTCCCTGCCGGCAAGAAAACCAATTAAAACGACCGTTAAGATAACGAAAATAGTGATAGATAGCGCTGTAAGATTACCCTGCTGCATTTAATCCAAGCTCCCTTCTGATTTCTGAAGATGATAGATTCCTAATGTGCAAAAAGGAGTTAAAACAATCCACAAAAACAACCAAAACTGAAGAAAAGGAAGGCCGAAAATGATAGGATCAATCCTGTTTACGAACGGTAGAACAACCAGTTGTGCGATAAATGGAGCGGAAATCAAGACAATCAATAATAATTTCTTCATGCTGCATATGTCCCTTCTGTGGTGTTTTAAGAAATATAATGTTCACAATCATAACAGCTTAAAAAGAGAGGGACAAGGGGAATTGTATAAATTTTTAAAATATTTAATATTATTAGATAATGTAAGGGTTTTCAAACTTTTGTTTTACCAATCATTTCGCTCATGTTTACCCTCCATTTGTTCAACACCATCCGGAATGCTAAGACCGTGCTGCCTAATGTGCTCTGCATTCTTTACAAAATAGTGATACTTCCAACCCTTTTCGTTATGAAACTCTACTAAAAAGATATAAGGATTGTATTGCCGTCCGATGTTTTGTGTAATCTGCCACTTTTCATTAGGAAATTGCTTCTCTAAATATTGGGTGAGCTGTTCTTTTTTTAAGGTAACGTGATAGCTGATCCAAAAGGGACGTATAATGAAAAATAGTAAAACGAGAGCTGTAATGATAGTGGCTGTGTATAAGCCAATTTTTCGCTTAGTTTTAGGAATGAAGAAAGCAATAATGAAAAGTATGCTGATCAAAGTTACGGTGAACATGATTTCGATGACTGTGATCGGATGTAAATCCATGATAATGTGCCTCCTGTTCGGAAAATGGAGTTTAATACTTAATGTATTCTATACAGAGAGCCAGATTTCTTCTTATTTTAGGCGCTCATTTCCGTGCCTGCCGGACACCTAGCAATTGAATCCACAAGAATAGCCTCTGAATCCAGAAATATGCATGCTGAATCCAAAAGTTTAGGTGTTCAATCCACGAGTTTTAGGCTCCAATCCACATTTTTAGTCTGCCAAGCTAAATTTGTCCACTCCAAATGGACGCCACGTAAAAAAAGCCGCACCCTTTAAAAGGGAGCAGCTTCTCCAATTTATTAAAACCACAAATATGGCTTTCCTACCATAAACCAAAGCATGATCATCAACAATCCGAGGTATATCCAAACGGCACGCTGCAGTTTTTGAGCTAGCGCCGCTTTATCATGCGCTCCACCATCAAACTTACGAAGCGTAGGTGAAAAGGCGCGAGCTAAAAAGAAAAGCGAGCAGAACAATACGATTAAAGTCATGAGGATCCACGGTGTATCCCACGTCCATGATCCAGTAAAAACAAGCAATAAACCTGACAATACCAAGACGTGACCCGCGTGTTTGGCGAGCCAAACGACAAACCGAAATGTGCCAAGGTGAGCTTGCATCTCATCTCCACTAACGGTTCTCAGTTTTTTGATCAGTGGGAACAGGATAAAGAACGGTCCAACTGAAATAATCACGCTTAAAATATGGATATACAGCAAAATACGATACAAAACATCCATCAAGTTATGATTTAGCCTTTAGCAGGACTGAATTCGTGAACCCATACTTGCATATGAGGAAGCCACGGCATACCTGGGTGGTACGAAAGAATAGCGTTCTTATACTCTTCAACTGTTGCGAATCCTTCGTCTTGAGCATGTTGATCGGTTAGTTCACCAAGAGATTGTCGGTATACATTGTTCACAACGAACGAATGCCCTTCTAATTCCATGATCTCCCCAATGTCTGCATAACGTCCGTTACGGCGAGTTGCCGTTTTCTTGCCTTCTAGAACTTTAGCAACATCAGCTGGCATTGTTACGAGTCTTTCAATCGAACACGTTTTTGGTGGCAAATTATTGTTTTCTTGATTTGTCATATGTAAAAACTCCTTTTTTCATTACTCCAATTCCTAATGTATCACATTTTATTAAGTAGTCTGTCTATTTTTATCGGAAGAAAACGGTAAGATGTGTCTTTGCTATGTGGAGTCAGTACCTTTATAATCAAGAGATGACTCTACCTGAGGGAGGCTAATTAGGTTTTGATAGAAAAAGCAAAGCAAATGCTGAATTTGCATTACGGTTATTCTTCATTCCGGAACGGACAAGAGCAAGCGATACAATCGGTTTTAGCGGGTGACGATACCCTTTGTGTCATGCCTACAGGTGGCGGGAAATCGATCTGTTATCAAGTACCTGCCCTTGTTTTTGAAGGAACGACAATTGTTATTTCTCCTTTAATTTCATTAATGAAAGATCAGGTTGATACATTATTGCAGTTAGGAATTTCCGCGGCCTTCATCAATAGTTCACTTACAGCAGCAGAGGCGAGAGAACGAATTGAAAAGGCGAAAAGCGGTGAGTATAAACTTTTATATATTGCACCAGAACGTCTTGAATCTTATGACTTTATGGACCATTTGAGACAGATTGATATTCCTTTGATCGCGGTAGATGAAGCCCACTGTATCTCGCAATGGGGACACGACTTCAGACCGAGCTACCAACGTATTCAAAGAATGATCGGGAATCTGCCGAAACGTCCGGTAGTATTAGCATTAACAGCAACAGCTACACCACGTGTTCGTCAAGATATCTGTTGGTCTCTCGATATTGATGAGAACAAAACGGTATTAACAGGATTTGAACGTGAAAACTTATCTTTTTCTGTGATTAAGGGACAAGACCGTCTTTCTTACTTAAAAGATTTTCTGAAAAAGAACGAGAAAGAAGCAGGGATCATTTACGCAGCAACGCGTAAAACGGTTGATCAGCTATATGAAACACTCCAAAAAAGCGGCATTAACGTTTCTCGTTATCATGCAGGAATGAATGACAATGAGCGCATGGAGCAGCAGGAGCAGTTTCTTCAAGATGAGTCATCGGTTATGGTGGCGACTTCTGCGTTTGGAATGGGTATTGATAAATCAAACATTCGATATGTTATCCATTTTCAGCTGCCTAAAAACATGGAGAGTTATTATCAAGAAGCTGGCCGTGCTGGCCGTGATGGACTTCCAAGTGAATGTATCCTGCTATATTCTTCGCAAGACGTCCAGGTACAGCGTTTTCTGATCGATCAGTCTAGCGAGCAGGATCGTATGGCGCAAGAGCTAGAGAAGCTTCAGCTTATGGTGGATTATTGCTACACCGAAAGCTGTTTGCAGCAATCGATTGTTCGTTATTTTAGTGATGAAGAAATTCCGCCATGTGGCCGGTGCGGAAACTGTACGGATAATCGCGATAGCATCGATGTAACAAGAGAAGCGCAGATCGTATTGTCCTGTATCGTGCGTATGGGGCAAAAGCGGTTTGGGAAGACATTGATCGCACAGGTTTTGACCGGGTCCAAGAATAAAAAGGTTTTAGAGATGCGATTTAATAAGCTGCCAACTTACGGCATGCTGAAAGATAAAAGCACGAAAGAAATAACAGACCTCATCGAGTTTTTTATCTCACAAGAGATCATCGCTGTTGAGCATGGTACGTTTCCAACTCTTTATATAAAAGAAAAAGGGAAAGACATCCTACTCGGAAAAGAACAGATCATGCGTAAAGAAGCAGTAGTAACTAAACAAGTTGCTGCAGATGACCCGTTATTTGAAGAGCTTAGAATCGTGCGTAAGACGATAGCTGAACAGGAAAACGTTCCGCCGTTCGTGATTTTCGCAGATACCGCTTTAAAAGATATGTGCGTGAAACTGCCTGAGTCAAGAACTGAGTTTTTGAGTGTGACGGGAGTTGGTCAAAATAAGCTAGAAAAGTATGGTGAGCGTTTTATCTCTGCCATTTCTACTTATTTAGCTGAGCATCCAGAGCGAAGAGAAAGTGCTGAACAAAGTACGGTTTCAAAAGCACCTGCAAAAAAGGCAACGCCTGATTCTCATCTTGAAACATACACTTTCTATAAAGAGAAAATGTCTGTAGATGAAATTGCTGAACACCGCAATCTGGCCGTGAGTACGGTCGAGAGTCATCTCGTTCAATGCATGCAAGAGGGAATGGACGTTCAGATGGAGGATCTTATTCCAGATGATTATGTCTCAAAAATTGAACATGCCATTCAACAAGCCGGCGGAGAAAAGTTAAAGCCGATCAAAGAATTACTTCCTGAAGAAGTAAGTTACTTTATGATTAAAGTTTACTTGCTGCAAAACGAAAATAAGAAACGGGTGACAAGATGAAGAAGAATGTCCGATTAAAAGTAAAACCTTCTTATGTGAAGGGGTTAAAAACAGGCTTTCCATTGATCACGGAAGATGCTGTACAAAATATAAGCAACGTTAAAGAAGAAGGAACGATCATTGAACTGTTTGATGAAAAGAATGTGTTCCTCGGTAAGGGATATTACGGTAAACAAAACAAAGGCCGTGGATGGGTACTCACGCAAAATTCACAAGAACTCATCGATCAAGAATTTTTTGAAAAGAAAATAAAAAAAGCGATCAACCATCGCCAAGATCTTTTTAACAATTATGAAACGACGGCATTCCGCGTTTTTAACGGCGAGGGAGACGGAATCGGTGGGCTGACGATCGACCATTATAACGGCTACTACGTTCTAACTTGGTATAGTGAAGGCATCTACTCCTTTAAGGATGAAGTAATCGCTTCTCTTAAAGAGCTTGTTAAAGTAAAAGGCATCTACGAGAAGAAGCGTTTTGCTGTAAAAGGAAAATATATTGATGATGACGATTTTGTTGAAGGTGAACAAGCGCCAAGTCCACTGATCGTGAGAGAGAACGGCATCCACTTTGCAGTATATCTGAATGATGGTGCGATGGTAGGCGTGTTCTTGGATCAGCGTGACGTGCGAAAGACGATTCGTGATCAATATGCGAAAGGGAAAACCGTTCTGAATACGTTCTCTTATACAGGTGCGTTTTCAGTTGCCGCGGCTCTTGGCGGAGCTGCCAAAACGACGAGCGTTGATTTAGCGAATAGAAGCCGAAGCAAGACGCAAGAACAGTTCAGTGTGAACGGTCTGGACTATGAAGACCACGACATCATCGTAGAAGATGTGTTCAACTACTTTAAATATGCCGTCCGTAAAGAGCTTTCATTTGACCTTGTTATTCTAGATCCCCCTAGCTTTGCGCGTTCAAAGAAACATACGTTCAGTGCTGGGAAAGATTATCCTGATCTGTTAGCACAAGCGATTCAGATTACAGAAAGAAACGGTGTAATCGTAGCTTCTTCTAACTGTTCTACGTTTGAGATGAAAAAGTTTAAAGAGATGATAGCATCAGCTTTTAAACAAACGGGTGGCACATATAACATTTTGGAAGAGTTTAAACTTCCACAAGATTTTAAAACTCACAAAGAGTTCAAAGAGGGTAACTATTTAAAAGTAGTGTTCATTGAAAAATTAAGCTAACCGGCGAAAGGGGATCTTCATGTCGATGAATAACGAACGCCGTATTTTAATTATGACTTCTGTAGCTGCTGAAAAAGAAGCGATCTTAAAAGGAATTGGGCAAACGCCTTCGATTGATGTGGTATTAGCTGGAGTTGGTCCGATCTCAGCGGGTATTCAAACCACAAAAGCTTTATTAACGAAAGACTATGACGTTGTAATCAACATGGGGATTGCTGGTGGTTTTCAGGATAAAGCAGCTGTTGGAACATTAGTCATTGCAGATGAGATCATTTCAGGAGATCTTGGGGCAGAATCTCCTGAAAGATTCATCACTTTGGATGAGCTTGGTTTTGGTGCTTCAACGCGTATAAAAGCAGACAGCGAACTGGTCATGCACTGTTTAACGTCACTAAAGCTCGCAAGTGTGCCTGTTCAACTCGGTCACGTTCTAACACTGTCTACAGTGACAGGGACTTCTGAAACGACAAAAAATCTACAGGATCGTGAGCCGAATGCTGTAGCAGAAGCAATGGAAGGCTATGGTGTAGCGCTAGCGGCACAAGAATTTGGAAAGCCGGTACTTGAGATTCGTTCCATATCAAATCCAATCGGTCCGCGAGATCGTTCTGCTTGGCGTATGAAGGAAGCGTTCGCTACACTAGAGAGAGCTAGTAAAGTTATCGCGGAGGTTTTGTTATGAGTAAAATGAGTATTGCGTTTTCACCTTGTCCCAATGATACGTTTGTTTTTCATGCATTGGTTCATGGTCTTGTTCCTGGGGCTCCAGAATTTGATGTTACATATGCAGATATTGATATTACAAACGGCTTAGCTGCTGAGTCAGATGAACTTGATATCTTGAAAATCTCATACGCAGCGCTTCCTTATGTTTTGGACAAATATGCTCTACTTCCATGCGGAGGTGCGCTCGGTCGTGGATGTGGTCCGTTAGTTCTTGTGAACGAGTCAGGTGAAGTTACACCAGACATGCTATCAGGAGCAAAAGTGGCCGTTCCGAGTGAACGCTCTACCGCATACATGCTGTTCCGTTTATGGGCGGCTCAAAATGTACCAGGCGGAGTAGGCGAGATTATCGTTATGCCGTTTAATGAGATCATGCCTGCTGTAAAAGACGGCAAGATTGACGCAGGTCTTGTCATCCATGAAGCTCGCTTTACGTATCAAAATTACGGATTGAATCTGTTGGCTGATATGGGTAGCTGGTGGGAAGAAGATACGGGACTGCCCATTCCACTCGGAGCGATCATCGCACGTCGTTCACTAGATTTAGAGTCTATTACAGGGTGGATTCGTGAATCAGTAGAGTATGCGTGGCGAAATCCTGAGGCATCAAGAGAGTATGTGATGCAGCACGCGAGCGAACTCTCAGAGGAAGTTGCGAAATCTCATATCGATCTGTATGTGAATGATTTTACCGCTGAACTTGGTGAGAAAGGGTTCGATTCAATCACGACACTACTGAACCGTGCTGGAGAAGAAGGCATCGTGCCGAAGAAGGATTATACGAAACTATTGAAAATTTAAGTGGACAGTAAAAGCCAGAAAGTGGACAGTAAATTGTAATAAGTGGACAGTAAAAGTTCGAAAGTGGACAGTAAATATAGAAAAGTGGACAGTAAATGCTAAAAAGTCGACAGTAAACTGATTTTATCAGGAATTAACCACTCTCCACATCGGCGCATACCTTATAACGAGAAGAAAAACTGTTATAAGGAGGCGCAATATGTCTAATACAAACGTATTAACACTGATTGGTGCTTTGTTAGCTGGTTATTTTCTACTTGCACTTCCACTAGGCGGCACGTTTTTAGCTGCATTCGGTCCAGCTGTTAAAATTATCGCAATCTTAACTGTTCTTGTTTTTGGAGCCGTATTGATCTATAAAGGGCTCAAAGAAATTTTAAGAAAATAGACATGAAGAAACCCGCTTAAACTAAAGCGGGTTTCCTTGTTTTTATTCAGGAAGCAAAGCACGAAGCTCCTCCGTCATCTGATCTAAAAGTTCAGGACGTCCATGAAATTGAGCAGGTGTGTTTTGAAAAAGTTTAATGAACCATTTTTCATTATTCTTAACTGCAATCACCGTATGATGCGTATTCAGTTCCGGAGATAATTCCGTTTTTCCTACAGGTATCATGCCAGCAATAGCACGAACCATGATGGCATCATCACTTAAGAAAGAAATGTTCTTCACTTTTGCGTAATAAGGTGGAGTTGGGAAGCTACTGAAAATGGGCTCGAGATGAGCATGGATCTCTTCAGGACCAAATGCCTGACTTCCATCATATCCAACCATCTCGCCGTCTTCCGCAAAATAATCAGCCATAGCTCGTGAATTCCGTTCGTTCCACGCTTGTATGAAGTTAAAATATAGATCTTCAACAGCTTTTGTATGTTCTGTTTTCATCACTAAACCTGTCCTCCATATGTAAGATTGTCTTAGGTTCATCATAACAAAACAGCTACCATCCTCAAAATGGTAGCTGCTCCAAGTCTTATTTTTGTTGTTGTGCAGCTGTTAATTTTTCGATCTCCTGATCAATCTTCTTATGGATTTTGTCAATCTTTGAAAAATTCATCGCAGCTATATAGATTTTTTCTAAGTCATCATGCTTTCTTTTTGCATCTGCTAGATAACCGATAGCTTCTTTCATTTTTTTTGAATAGCGGCCGCTGATCTCTTTTAGATTATCAAAGAATTTTTCATCGGTACCTTTTTTAATTGTTTTTTCATACATGTCTATGATGGAGTCTCCCTCACGTTCAGGGAAATATTCATGCGGTGCCGTACTGTCAAAAATCGCAAAACCGAGCTCTCTTACGATCACCATATCTAAACTGTTCGGATCGAACCCACAATGATAAATTTCAACATTATATCCTGAAGCCTCCGCATTTGCGGCCAACTTTTTTAGCAGTGTCGATTTTCCAGACCCTGGTCTTCCCTTGATAAAATATCTCTTTTCCAGACCCTCCGTTAAGTTCGGCACAAAGTCCACCGCACCTTTTGGGGTAGCTGCGCCTAGAAAACGGTGATAGACGTTCGCGGTTTTATTTACTTTTTTAGAAAAAAACTGATGCATCAATTCATCCGTAATTTCGTTTGCTTTTTCATAATTCATGTTCATAATATAAATTTCTTCCCATTCATCATGGATGAGGAGCGCATCATGGAAAGTGGCATACGCCTTTTGATAATCAGCAGAAATGGAATCTGTAATCTTTAAAATTTCCGCCTTTTTGTTTAGGAGTTTTTTAGAATCCCATGCTTCACCCAAATTCACATATTCCTCAATCGCTCCAGGGGCTTTTGGTTCAATAACATGTGGAGAAGTACCATCGACAATTCCGATTCCAAGTTCTCTGATAATCACACCATCAATCGAACCGTTGTCTGAAGCGCAATGAATGTATTCGATGTCGTAGCCTTCATTGTTCCACTTTTCCCCGACCGCCTTCATGAGTGTCGACTTACCAGTACCAGGTCCGCCCTTCAAAATAAATAGGCGATCAAGACCACTAAGATTAGATGTAAATAAGTTGTGAAAACCTCTAGCCGTATTACCGCCAGCGTAATAATTTAGAATTTTTCCAGTCAAGGTTGAAAACACTCCTCTTTTTTGTAGTTGTGTTTCTACATGCATGTTATGTAGGAAAGTGGAAATAGGTGATAGCCTAAAAATACACATTTATTATTTTAATTGTTGAAATATGATGAAATAAAAAGAAATTTTACGAATGAAGGAGTAAGGCTTAAAAAAGAGGAATAAAAACACCTTAAATCACATAAAATTGATTATTCTGAATATTTAAATAAAATTTAGAATAGGTTAATATGTAGTTAACAAAGAAACACTACTTCAAATAAAGGAAGGCGTGATTCCAATGAAATAAGTAAGCGAAGCATATCAAATCACATCCAGTTAGAGATCAGCCAGTGAAAACTGATTTCGAGATGTGTGGGTATGTGGGAACGCGCAAATACACATAACGAAAGAGGATGATTCCAATGACGTATGTGAGCGAAGCATGCTAAGATCGTGTTGCAGATGGAAATAGCCGGTGAAAACTATTTTCGCAGCATGTGGGCGTGTGGGAATTTACCAGAAGTAGAGGGAAAATAAGATCTAATGCAAGGCAATTGATTGAACGAACAATTAATTGAAGTCTAGTTAGGGACAATAACTAGCATTTGTGTATTAGTAAGAAAGGAAAGAACGTTTAAGTGAATAAAGTGAGTTTAAGCTAAAGGCGCTGTTTATGTGATGTATACATATTCAGCGTCTTTGTTTTGTTTAAATCCTAAATTTGATTAATCAACTCCAATTTTGAGTTTTTATATATACGCCTCAAGTCTTAGAACACATTACTTCTTAAAGCCATGGTTATTTTAGGAAGGTTTCGATAAGGTAATAATAGAAACATAGTATAGATGAACTTTTTTAATGAAAACGAAACTCAAAAACCACTATATCCGTATGAATAGTAAAGAGTTTATGTCAGGAGTCGATTACAATGAACGGATTTTTAGCTTTTTTTATCCGCATGTTTGTTGCTATCCCAGCTTCAGTAGGAGTATGGCTGGCAAGTATTATCGGGTATGACCAGACCTACCTTTTGTCGTCAGGCATTGCAGTAGCTGGAGGAGCTGCCGCATACACAGCAACAGGACTTCTTCAAAAGCAGAAATTTCTCAGTGAACATCACTTATCAAGAAGAGAGTATAAATACATCAGAAAGAACTTAGATGAAGCAAAACCTAAGATTTATAGACTGCAAAAAGCGATGTTTTCAGTTCGTGACCTACCGACTTTAAAACAAAGAGCGGATTTGGTCCGAGTAGTCAGAAAGATCCAGAGTTTAACACAAAAAGAACCAAGACGTTTTTATCAAGCAGAACAGTTCTATTTTTCTCATTTAGACTCAGCCGTAGAACTTACCGAAAAATATATGTTTTTATCCTCGCAGCCTAGAAAATCAAAAGAATTAACGCAATCGTTGGTAGAAACGAAAAGAACACTCGACGAACTAATCGATCAAATCGAAAAGGATTTATACCAAGTACTGTCAAATGATATAGATGACCTACATTATGAGATCGATGTAGCCAAGTACTCGATTAAATCCCACAAAGACTCCCAATCCATTAAAAAGGCAGGCGATATAAATGAAAGAAAATAATGCACCCCTTAACCATTCTGATGAACCGACAAACCTGATGGATGACTTGTTGGCAAACCCTTTTGGTGAACAGCAAGAATCTCCTGTGCCTTCGAATGAAAACAAACAGGTACGATTAATAGATGTTCTACCAGAAGAAAATAAAGAAAAAGCGTATCAGTTGGCGAAACAGATCGACCCAACGAACCACCAGACGATGATCACATACGGAGCACCAGCACAGGCAAAGCTTCATTCCTTTTCGAACACGATGCTTGATCATGTGAAAAAGAAAGATACTGGGCAAATCGGTGAGATCATTGGCGATCTAATGAGGAAGCTTCAAGATGTAAATCCTGAAGAATTAAAGTCAAACAAACCTACGTTGTTCGGCCGCATGTTCGGAAAAATCTCAGGCTCTGTTCAAGAGGTACTTTCAAAGTATCAGAAAACGGGAGCACAGATTGATAGAATCTCTGTAAAGCTAGATGGCAGTAAAAATGTTCTTATGTCAGATATCGTGATGCTTGAAAAATTGTATGAAAACAATAAAGAGTACTTTCAAGCCTTAAACGTATATATCGCAGCTGGAGAACTTAAGCTGGATGAGCTGAACCAAGTTACGATTCCTGAGATGAGAAGAGTGGCGGAACAGACGAACGACCAGATGAAGTTTCAAGAAGTAAATGACATGGTCCAGTTTGCTGACCGACTAGATAAGCGTGTTCATGACTTAAAATTGAGTCGTGAGATCACGATCCAAAGTGCACCACAGATCCGACTCATTCAAAACACGAACCAAGCGCTTGTAGAAAAAATTCAATCGTCTATTATGACAGCTATTCCATTGTGGAAGAACCAAGTCGCTATTGCATTAACGTTGATCAGACAGCGTAATGCGGTAGAAGCTCAAAAACAAGTTTCGAAAACAACGAACGAGCTTCTACTAAAAAATGCTGAAATGCTAAAAACCAACACGATTGAAACCGCAAAAGAAAACGAGCGCGGCTTAATTGACATTGAAACATTAAAGAAAACGCAAGAGAATCTTCTTTCTACGCTTGAGGAAACATTGCGTATTCAAGAAGAAGGTCGCATGAAGCGTCGCTTAGCAGAAGAAGAACTGGCAACGATGGAAATCGGTTTAAGACAGAAGCTACTCGAAATTAAAGGTGAATAAAATGAAAAGAAGGATCTGCTGCTCATGCAATGTGGCAGGATCCTTCTTTTTTAAGTAACTTAAGAAGCCTTGACTTCCAACTCATTTACTGGCGAATGTTCATTGCTGAAGCTACTTAACACCATTCCGACGGCGGTTCCGACAATAGCGGGAAGAATCCATTGTAATCCCATAGAAGATAAAGGAAGGAAATCTTTCACCACTTGAACGGGACCTAAATCTACACCGAATGCCGCTAAGCCATCCATCAGCGCAAATACACCAGTAAAAAGTACTGCACTTCCATACACTTTCTTTGAGTTTTTGAAGAAGCGGTTAAAAAACGTAAGTATAACCAATACGATTGTTAAGGGATAGGCTGTAACTAAAAAGGGCACTGAAACTTTAAGAATTTGGTTCAGTCCAAGGTTTGATAGCGTGAAGCTTACGAGTGTAACGAGTAAGACAACTTTTTTATAACTGACACTCGGCATTAGTTTTGAAAAATATTGTCCACACGCTGTTGTTAGGCCAACAACTGTAGTAAAGCAAGCCAAAGTAAAGATAAAGCTTAGTAGAGCTGTTCCACTTTTACCTAATAATAGAGTGGACGCTTCTGCAAGGATGTCTGTTCCATTTTCAAAAGAACCTGTTGCTGCCATTTTACCGCCGATCAATCCTAGACTGACATAAACGAGTGTCAGTAATGTTCCAGCAATCAGACCGGCTTTTAGTGTGAAGTTTGTTAATTGCTTTCGATCTTGAATGCCTCTTTGCCCAATCGCAGTAAGAATGACGATACCAAATGCGAGAGCAGCAAGTGCATCCATTGTGTTGTAACCTTCAATGAAACCTGTCGAAAACGCTCCAGATTGATAGTTAGCTGATGGTGATTGAAGGGGAGCATCAAGTTTGAAAAATCCTACTGTGCAGAGCAAAACCATTGATAAAAGAAGGATAGGAGTAATCCAGCGTCCCATATATTTCTCCATTTTTGACGGATTCAAGCTGACCGCATAAACGAGCGCGAAAAATGTAACGGTAAATAATAGAAGAATGAGTGCTGCGTTTGAATCACTGCCTACGAACGGTTTAAGTCCCATCTCATAAGCCACGTTTGCATTTCTCGGAATAGCTAGAAACGGTCCGATGCTTAAATAGATAACGACCATAAAGACCGTACTGAAAACGGGATGAACACGATTGCCGATCGTTTGAACGCCTCCTTTTACAAGGGAAACGGCAAATAATACAGCAAAAGGAAGTCCTACTCCAGTTAGAATAAATCCAGCCATCGCAAGCCAGTATGAGGATCCTGCCTCGGCGCCCAAGAATGGAGGGAAAATGAGATTTCCTGCTCCAAAAAACATTGAAAATAACATAAGTCCAATAAAAACGGTGTCCATCTTTCTCATAAGTAATCTCTCCTTTTATTGATTTGAAAACATAAAAAAACCCGCCCCTATAGAAGGGACGAGTTATCGCTCGCGTTACCACCCTAATTCCACAGCTTATCGAAAGCTTGCGGCACTCAGTCAACGTACAATCATACGTGTTCCCTTGTAACGGCGGACGGCCCGTCAAAGCTTACATTTCAGCTTTGCATCTCAGAGATGATTTTCGGATAAGCACTGAACATCGGCTTTCACCAAGCGCCGATTCTCTGGGGAACAGTAATCAAATCTTACTCTTTCTCGTCATTGACTTTCATATTATTTGTAAATTTATCACCCTAAAAGATTAAAGTCAACAACAAATTCTGAAAACATTGAAAAGTTGAACGGACAGCAGTTCAATTGTACCAAAATGAAAGAAGAATAACAGCTTATAAAAGCAGCCCCATAACAATGGTATTGTGATAAGTTCCCCTAATAAAATTATCGTGCTTTAACAAACCTTCCTTTTCAAAACCCAATTTCCTATATAATTCAATCGCCTTAACATTATTCTCATTCGTTACAAGACTAATCTTTTTTGTGATGTTGTTTAGACGTGCCCACGCCAAAAGTTCATTCATTAAAACTTTTCCTAATCCCAAGCCTGTGTATGTTTCGGAAACGACTATACCAAGTGTTCCAACATGTTTGGTTCGTTCTTTTTGAGGTGAGTTGATCGTTGCAATCCCGATAATTGTTGAATCTGTTTCCGCAATCAAGATAATGGAGTTTGATTCTTCGGAAGTTGCGGTGATGTAATTCCTATATTCCTCTAGATCCCGTTTAAATTCGTTTGCACCGAAGGATAAAAAATCACTTTCACCGCCAACAACATTATAGAAATCGATTATATTTTGAGCATCATCTTCAGTCGCTTTTCGTATAGTAACTTTCAAATTATTTTTAAAGGTAACGTTACGCATCATCTCAGCTTCTTCCTGTTCATTGGTTTAAGACAAATATAACCTATCAGTCTATTCATCGTACAAGCTTAATATTCATGTTTTTTTGATTAAATTTTTTAATAAAAGTAGTAATGCATCTCCTATACCCTCGCATAGAATATGAGGATTTGTTATTTCAATAAAGAATAGGAGAGAAGGAATGAATACGAAAAAGGTACTGATTGCATTACTGATGTTTGGTTTCATGTTCTTACTTGTTCAACCAGCAAAGGCAGCAGCTTCATCATTTATCGTGATAAATAAATCAACCAACCAGCTTGCATATTTTGAGAATAATAAATTATCGAAGGTGTTTAAAGTTGCAACGGGTAAACTACCTTCTTATACGCCAGAGGGCAAATTTAAAATTGTAAACAAGATCACAAATCGGCCTTATTATACAGGTAACATTCCTGGTGGAGATCCGCGAAATCCCTTAGGAAACAGATGGTTAGGTTTAAACGCAAATGGAACATGGGGAACGACGTATGCCATCCATGGAAACAATAATGCAAGTTCCATAGGTAAATATGTGAGTGCAGGCTGTATCCGTATGTACAACAATGAGGTGCAGTGGTTATATGCAAGGATTTCGGTTAATACACCTGTTGTGATCACAACTTCAGGTAAATCCTTTCCTGCTCTAGCAGCAGCGAATGGCTATAAAGTAACGAACAGTTCGACCGTTCCTGTATTCTCAGTCGTTAACTTGAAAAAGGGGAGCCGAGGTGCTGAAGTGATGGAGCTTCAACGGAGGCTAACAAATTTAGGATACAGCACAAAAGGCGTCGATGGCGTATTTGGAGCCAATACAGATGCCGCTGTGCGTAAATTTCAAAAAGCTAAGAAACTCACAGTTGATGGTGTAGTAGGCCCAGCGACTAAGAAAGCGCTAGGGATGTTTTAAATACAGAAAATCAGCCTTGAAAAGGAGGCTGATTTTTTTATTTTTAATAAAACTTTTTTCACTTTCCAAGGTCTAATATATAGGTAGGGTCAGGAGGTTAGAAATTGGAAACAGAACAGTTAGTGAAAAAAGCGATAAAAGGAAACGATGAGGCGTTTTTACAATTGATTCAAACGTATAAAGTCGATTTATATAAGACAGCTCTATCTTTTTTGCGCAATGAAGAAGAAGCTCTCGAGGCTATGCAAGAAGTAACGTACCGTGCTTACAAAAATATTAAGAAGCTAAAAAACGAGTTCTATTTTAAAACCTGGTTGATTCGAATTATGATCAACTATTGTAATGATCAGTTGAAACTAAAAAAACGATTCGTCATGAATGATGAAATATTGAATTCGTTGGGTGTTTCAGAGAACCACACACAACTGGAACTTAAGGACGCAATGTTAGATTTAGACGACAGGTCACGCGAAATCCTTACCTTAAAATATTTTAATGATGTAAAGATTAAAGATATAGCGACCATCATGCAGTGTCCAGAAGGTACAGTTAAAACGTGGCTGAATAAGGCATTACGAGCATTAAGAGAAAAGCTAGATGAGAAAGGAGGTAATCTACATGTTTGAAAGAGAGAAAGAGCAACTGAACGGTTTGAAGAAAGAATATGAAAATATACCAATTTCAATAGATTCTATTGATCAGGCGATATTAAGTGGATTTCAGAAGGCAAAAACAGAAGAGAGGAAATCTAGAATGAAGAAAAGAAGTGCTTTTGGTTTTATAGCGGCAGCTCTTTTACTCATTGGATTATTTTCTTCTATCAAGAATTCACCGGCTTTAGCCAATTATATTTCTGAAATACCTGGTATGGAAAAAATAGTGAGTATGATTCGCGATGATAAAGGAAGAATGGCAGCTGTTGAGAAAAAATATTATCAAAAGCAGGGCATTTCAGATGAAAAAGATGGGTTGAAAGTTACTATCGATGGAACAATTGCTGACGAGATGGGCATGGTGCTTTTTTATTCGATTGAATCTAAAGAAAAACTAAAAGAAGTGATGTTTGATGATGTAAAGATCAGAGCGAAAGACGGCACTGTATTGGATGAGGCATATAATTCATTCGGTGATTCCCATACATCAGGTAAAGGCGAGAATAAGTTTAGTGGAGAAATTGAATATTTCTTTGAAGCTCCTATTGAAGCAAAAGAATATATCGTTGAACTACAGTTAAAGGACAAAGAATTTTCCATTCCATTAACCCTTAAAGAGTTTAAGAAGAAAAAAGAATATGCAGTCCAACAAACGATGGATTTAGAAGGTCAAAAGATCAATATCGAGAAGGTAACCATCTATCCATTACGAGCTGTCGTTAAGTTAAAGATGAATGACGAAAATGAAAAATACATCCTGCAACTTGATGACTTACGCTTAGTCGATGAAAACAATGAAGTGTGGGGTAATATAGCAAATGGTATAACAGGGTCAGGTGATAAAGACACTGAGCGAGAAGTTTATTTGCAAAGTAACTATTTTAAAGAACCGAAAGAATTGTACCTGGTCTTAAATAGTGCTCAAGCTATCGATAAAGCGAATGCAGTCATTGTGGTGGATACAGAAAAAATGAAGATTTTAAAACAGCCCTATGGAAACAAGTTAAGAAATCTAAGGAAAGAAGACGGGCAGCTCGTCTTTGATCTGCATACGAAAAAACCTTTCCGTTCGGCGATTTTTAGTACAATAACTGATGCAAAAGGTAAAGAAATTGAAGTGAACTCACAGTCCATGGGCACTGAAGAAGAAAAAGGTACATCCCGATTAGGAATTGACCTTCCTCCAATAGATCGCTCTCAGAATCCTATAACCATTGACTTAAGTTTTTATCCGGAGTGGATCAAAGGTAACGAAAAAATTAGAATTAAATAATCTGTGAAGGTGGTTCTTTTTAGAGGACTACCTTTTTGCTTATATTCCTACAACCCTCTATAATGCTAGTTAAATGAGGTGAACGTGATGAGACTAGACCATACCGGAATTGCAGTAAGACGAATAGACGAAGCAATCGAATTTTATACGAATGTACTAGGCGGAAAGCTGACTGAACGATATACGAGTGAGAAGCCTGGAGTAGAGACCCACATTGCCGTAATTGAGCTTGAAAACCAGGTGATTGAACTTCTTGAACCTACAAGTAAAACATCTCCCATCGAGCGGTTCATCCGACAGAAGGGAAAGGGTGTGCATCACCTGGCTTATGAAGTGGATGATCTTCTTCAAACGATTGATGACTTTGAAGCAAGAGGGTATACCTTTTTAAAAGATACGTATCGAACAAATCCTTTTGGAAGAAGATTAATTTATATGAACCCCGCGCATTCACAAGGGCAGATTATTGAATTGTGTGATTATCCGGACAAGAAGAAGGAGAGCTGACTTTAAGTTAGTTCTTTTTTTTGATTCTTCAAGTTTATATAACAAGAAATATTAAACTAGCTATTTACCATGAAAAACTTAGAAAGATTTTGAAAAGCTCAATCAAGATAATTCTACACTTAAAAGCTAAATCTTATTAAATCTTATTAACAAGGTGTATAATTTAAAAAGTTAATGTAAGGGGAGTCTGACTGAATTTTTCAGCAGACTTTTTTATTTATAGATGATAGGAGTTTTTATTTGTGAAGCACCGCAGATTGTTAGTCTACCTTGTTGCACTTGCTGCGTTTCTCGGTCCCTTTTCTCAAACAATTTACGTACCTCTTATTCCTGAGGTGACGAAAGAACTTCATACAACACCTTTCTTGGTTAACTTTTCGATCTCGATCTATACGATTTTCCTGGCTTTGATGCAGATGGTTTATGGACCACTTACGGATTCAATCGGACGGCGTAAAGTGATGCTATCAGGCATCCTGATCTATTTAGTGGCTACGATCGGATGTTATTTTTCTTCATCTATCGAATTTCTGTTAGTGTTTCGCTCTCTGCAAGCCATAGGAATTGCTGCCGGTTCAGTTGTAGCGGTAACGGTTATAGGTGATCTGTTTGAAGGAAAAGAGCGGATTCAACCTATGGGAACGTTTCAGATGATGGTATCACTAGGACCAGTTTTAGGTCCTGTAGTTGGTGGTTTTTTAAGTGCTTCATTTGATTTTCATATGATTTTTATTGCATTAATCTGTGTTGGATGTATCATCTTTGCAGGAAATTTCATCTTTCTGCACGAAACAAAACCTAGTACAACAAAAAAACAGAACTTCAGATTTAAAGATTTTCTTACGATTCTGCAAAACCGTATAGGGTACTCCGTAATCGGTTTAGGATTTATTCAATACTACGCACTGTATAACTTCTTAGTATTTCTACCCGCTATTATGACTGAAAGGTACTCATTGTCTGTAGAACAAAAGGGTTTGGTTTTCCTACCGCTATCACTAGGAATCGTAGTGGGAAGCTTTATTGGCGGCAAAATGAGAAGATATAATGAACGTAGAGTGATCGTATACTCCGCCTTTTTGAACGTCGTTTCTTTATTTTTGTTTATCCTAGTCTCGAACGTGTCGCTCATCTTATTGATTATTTCAATCTCATTCTTCGGTCTTTTCTTAGGGATGTCATTACCCGTTCAAACAGCTCTTCTTACACAAGAGTTTCAATCCAATCGCGCTACAGCAATCGGTACGTATAACTTTTTTAGGTACATGGGGATGTCGATTGGACCCCTGTTAGGCAGTTTCCTCTATCATCTTGGTAGTTACGGTTTGGTATATGGATTTATAGATGTAATCCTACTCCTTTTTGTCATTTTAATGAGAAAACATTTAATGCAAAATAAAAAATCCCTCAATTAGATTTTAGAAGCTATTATTTAGGGTATATTGAATCCATACCGTTCTTGCTGTAAGCTAAGATTAAACAAAAGTTAGACAGGATGTATGAGTATGTATCTTACTATAAAAGAAACGGCTGAATATTTATCGATGCCTGAAGCGGTAGTTGAAAGCTTAGTTCAGCAAAATAAAATCCGTACCATTTTTGACGGTGACCAGCATCTTATTAACAAGGAACAGTTCAATACTCATTTTGAACAGTTAGAAAAATATAAGAAGATGGTTGAGGAGTACTTGAGTGAACCTATCCCTGAAGACTGGGATGCTAAAGACGAAGATTAAAGTAATGATAAATTAGGGTAGATGGGGAGAGTGGAAAAGAGATGCATAGAGATAAGGCGCTGCATTCTTTTTTAATGGAGAAAACATGGCAGTTGACGGAAGATTGGTACCAATCCATTGATAAATCAAAGGCCACGGGGGTATACGCTTCCACAAATCCCAAGACGATCGAAACGCTAAAAAAACAAAATCACGAATTTCACGAACATTTTTGTGAGGTTTTTGTTACGGAAGAAAGTAAATTTCTAAAAGACTTCGAAAAATGGGTGTTAATGATTGCTCAAGACGATGAGCACTTGAACACACCTTTAACGGTCATCATGAAAGAATTCTTTAACGTACAAAAGCAATATTTAAATCTCATACAAGAATTCGTTAATCTTCATCAAGGTGAATATCCTCAAACGATCATCGATGCATGGAATGAAATTATTATTGATACGTTTAATAAAATTATGACGTGGTTTGTTGAAGAAAACCAAAAATATAGTGAGGAAAAACTAATCGCGCAGCAAGAGATGATCAACGAGCTAAGTTCACCTGTCATCGCCCTGAATAATCATATGGGACTTCTGCCATTAATCGGTGTGATTGACACACAAAGAGCCAAGTATATCGTTGAAAATACGCTCGAGCAGTGTACCGAAAAAGAGATCACACACCTTTTTATAGATCTCTCTGGTGTTTTAATTATTGATACGATGGTCGCTCAGCAGATTTTCTCTCTTATTGAAACGCTGGGTCTCATCGGAGTAAAGTCAACCTTGTCTGGCATTCGACCAGAAATTGCAATGACCGCTATTCAATTAGGATTATCCTTTGAGAAAGTTTCCATAAAGTCGAGCCTCTCTCAAGCAATCGGTTCACAACAATAAAAAATGTATGTATAAAGACCAGGTTACCCTGGTCTTTTATTTTT
This sequence comes from Fictibacillus nanhaiensis, assembly GCF_042686385.1. NCBI lineage: Bacteria > Bacillati > Bacillota > Bacilli > Caryophanales > Fictibacillaceae > Fictibacillus > Fictibacillus nanhaiensis. The sequence goes on along the minus strand of NZ_JBHUPF010000005.1, from coordinate 142,091 downwards.
GTATATCAGAATTTGTCCATGCCACCTTCTCATAAACTTTAAATGTACATCATTTTCTAAAAAGGGTGTTGAGAATGGACATTTTCGAAGGTTTAACGGGGGAATTGATTTTACCTGACGATCCGCAATATGACGCTGCACGGCAAGAATGGAATAGAGCCATTCAAAAGTTTCCTAGTGTTATTGTCTATTGTTCTGAATATGAAGATGTAAGCCATGCTATTTTGTGGGCACAAAAATATGGTAAAGATATTCGAATCCGATCAGGTGGTCATCATTACGAAGGCTATTCGGCGGGTAATGGTGTATTGGTTATAGACATCAGTCGGTTAAATGATGTAACTGTTAATGAGGAAAATGGAACGGTTAAAGTTCAAGCAGGTATTCAAAACAAAGATCTCTATCAAGCGATAGGTTCTAGAGGATATCCATTTCCAGGAGGAACTTGCCCTACTGTAGGCGTAAGTGGCTTTGTGCTTGGTGCAGGATGGGGTTTCTCTAGCCGGTTATTCGGCTTGGGTTGTGACAGCTTGGTCGAACTGGAGTTGATCAACTACAAAGGTAAAGTTCTAAAAGTAAATGAAAGAGAAAATAGTGATCTGTTCTGGGCGTGCAAAGGTGCAGGAGGAGGAAACTTTGGAGTGGTCGTTTCTATGACGTTCAAACTGCCGCCCAAAGTAGAACAAGTGACACTGTTTGAACTATATAAGCCTGATGCCACAACAAAAGAGCTAGGCAAGTTTTTACGAATATGGCAGAAGTGGCTTATGAATTTAGATGATCGAATGTGTTTGAATGCCAGCATGTATAACGCTGTGAGTGAAGGACTTGCTATCTTTGGCAGGGGATTTTTTTATGGAAAAAAGGAAGAAGCATTGGAGCTACTAAACGTTTATAAAAAAATAAATGGATTTCAGATTTCCGCCAGATCTTTACCGTTTTTAGAAGCTGTTAAGGAAGTACAGTCTACTTATCCGCCTTATGAAAAGTTTAAATCGACCGGACGTTTCGTATACAAAGAATACGACCGAGAAGAAGTGGAAGCAATCGTGAATCTCGTAAAAAAACGTGCGGAAGGTTCAGTGTTTGCAGCACTTACCGTGTATGCAATGGGAGGCCAGATTCGAAATGTCAGCAAGTCAGAGTCTGCTTTTTACTATCGAAAAGCACGCTATATATTAGGCATACAATCCGTATGGGAGGATCCAGCCGTCGCAGAAGAAAATAGAAGATGGGTGGAAAAAAGGTTTAGATATTTGAAGACCATCACGAAAGGGTCATTTGTTAATTTTCCATACAGCGAACTGAAAGACTATGAAAAAGAGTACTTTGGCAGAAATGTTGAGAGGCTTCAACGAATCAATCAAAAATACGATCCTAAAAGAGTGTTTTCTTTTCCGCAATCCATTCGTTGATATAAACTGTAGGTAGAGTGCTGTTAGGCAAAGGAGTTTGTTTCATTGAAAATATTTAAAAGTATACTATTTCTCGCGGTCCTTGCATCTATCTTTTATCTGGTAACACTTGAATGGAAAAAGAGGAATACACCTCTACCTACAGAGTTGCATCCGATCGTGGCAGAGAATCGTGATCTTCTAATACAAAAAGCGTCTGAAAAAGGAATTAATATTGTAATAACCGATGATTTTCGATCCGCAGCAGAGCAAGATCGGCTGTATGAGCAAGGCCGTTCAAAAGAAGGAACCATCGTGACTCATGTGGAAGGTGGCGAATCTTATCATAACTACGGCTTAGCGATAGATTTTGCTCTTAAGTTAGATGATGGTTCTGTGGTCTGGGATCTTGAACGAGATGACAATGGGAATGGACAGTCGGATTGGATGGAAGTCGTTGCGATCGCCAAAAATTTGGGCTTTGAGTGGGGTGGAGATTGGAGTGGTTTTAAAGACTATCCGCACCTTGAGATGGATTTTGGATTGAGTATTCGGGAGTTGCAGTATGGGGAAAGACCTCCAAAAAATTAAGAGATTAATGAGCTTGCAATTAAGTAATTCGTAAGGTTATTTGTCGAAAAGCCTATAAAATAACTTAAAGGACTATAAACATTTTGTAACGGACGATAAAAATTTATGAAGGCTCATAAATGGAGTTGAAGGGCTTATAATTTCATTTTTAGGGTCTAAAAACATATCGCAACAAGAAAAAGAAGGGTCTCCACAGCTGGAACCCTTCTTTCATTATGATTTAAAGCTTAAACGAACTCTTCAATGAAACAATTTCGTTAAACACAATCTTTTCTTCTGATGTATGCTTCGGATCTACGTTAAAGTAGCCGTGACGGAAGAACTGGAACTTATCTTGAGGTTTTGCGTCCTTCATGTTTGCTTCAATAAATCCTTGTTTTACGATAAGTGAATCTTTGTTCACGTAGTCCAAGAAAGTCTTACCTTCACTATCTTCTTCTTTTTCCATATCTGCATCTGAGATAAGTGGCTCATAGATACGGAACTCTGCAGGCACGGCTTGTGTAGCTTCTACCCAGTGAAGTGTACCTTTTACTTTACGACCAGTAAAACCTGAGCCGGATTTCGTTTCCACATCGTACGTACAATGTAGTTCAACGACATTGCCGTTTTCATCTTTTATGAAGTCCTCGCATTTAATGAAGTAAGCGTGCTTTAAGCGTACTTCGTTGCCAGGGAAGAGACGGAAGTACTTTTTCGGAGGATCCTCCATAAAGTCTTCACGCTCGATATAGATTTCACGCGAGAACGGAATCTGACGTGAACCCATTTCAGGATTCTCTGGATTGATCTCTGCATCTAACATCTCAACCTGTCCTTCAGGGTAGTTTGTGATTACCACTTTTAATGGATCCACAATACCCATCGTACGAGGTGCTTTTACCTTAAGGTCTTCACGGATAAAGTGCTCAAGCATCGCTGTGTCCGTTACACCAGAACCTTTAGAAACACCAGCTGCTTTTACAAACTCAACGATTGACTCAGGCGTGTAGCCTTTACGGCGTAGTCCTGAGATTGTCGGCATGCGCGGATCGTCCCATCCGTCCACATAGCCTTCGTCTACTAATTGCTTCAGCTTACGTTTACTCATTACCGTATTCGTCAATCCTAGGCGGCCGAATTCGATCTGCTGAGGTTGACTTTCCATCTCACACTCTTCCACAACCCAGTTGTAAAGAGGGCGTTGGTCTTCAAATTCTGTTGTACAAAGCGAATGTGTAACGCCTTCAATCGCATCCTCAATCGGATGAGCGAATGCATACATCGGATAGATGCACCACGTATCACCCGTATTATGATGAGTAGCGTGAGAGACACGATAGATGACAGGGTCACGTAAGTTAATGTTAGGTGAACTCATGTCGATTTTTGCCCGAAGTACTTTTTGACCGTTCTCGAACTCGCCTTTACGCATGCGATCGAATAGATCTAAGTTCTCTTCAACAGAACGGTTGCGATAAGGGCTTTCTTTACCGGGCTCTGTCAACGTTCCGCGGTACTCGCGAATCTCATCAGCTGTTAGGTCATCCACATACGCTTTTCCTTTTTTAATTAAAAGAACAGCACGATCGTACATTTCTTCAAAGTAATCGGAAGCATAGCGAAGGTTTTCCCATTCAAACCCTAACCACTCGACGTCTTGCTTAATCGCATCAACGTATTCTTGATCTTCCTTCAATGGGTTGGTATCATCGAAGCGCAGATTGGTTTCTCCGCCAAACTCGTCTGCCAGTCCGAAATTGATTACAATTGATTTTGCATGTCCAATATGAAGATATCCGTTTGGTTCTGGTGGAAATCGTGTAACGATTTTCTTGTGTTTTCCGGATTCCAGATCGTTTTGGATGATTGTTTTAATAAAATTTGAAGAACTATTCTCCATCCCGTATCAAGCCTTTCCTTATATGTAAACTAAGATATACTTTACATTATAACAAAAATAAATTTCAACTAAACGTATTCTTTTATAGGTAAAGGCATTATTAACAAAAAGAAATGGTGGGATCAGCATGAATGTCATAGATTTGCACTGCGATGCATTATTAAAACTTTGGGAAATGGGTGGCAGGCTGCGTTATGCAGATGCGCCACAGCTGGCTACTAATAAGAAACGACTGCAAAAAGGAAAAGTGAACGTGCAGTTCTTTGCGATTTTTATAGAGCCCTTTATTCCTAGTGATCAAAAATTCCAATCTGCTCTTCAGCAAGTGGACTATTTCTATAAAGAGGTTATTGGTAAAAATCCAGAAATGAAGCATTTGAAGAACTGGCACGACTTTCAAACATTGCAGGATGGAGAAATTGGAGCAGTGCTTACGCTTGAAGGAGTGGATGCAATTGGTGATGATCTTACGAAGTTAAGCATCCTGCATCAACTCGGTGTTCTCTTGATTGGCTTAACTTGGAATCATGCGAATCTTGCAGCAGACGGTGCACAGGAACCGCGGGGCGCAGGATTGACGGTGTTTGGTAAAGAGGTTGTGGCGTTCAATAATAAAAATAAAATTTTAACCGATGTGTCTCATTTATGTGATCGTGCTTTTTGGGATGTGATGGAGATTGCCGATTATCCGCTTGCGAGTCATTCTAATTCACGCGTACTGTGTGACCATCCACGTAACTTAACGGATGAAATGGCAAACGCGATGTTTAGTAAAGGCGGAGTCGTGCATGTAGTGTATAACCCGCCATTTACGACGAATGAGGGTTCAGCGAGTATTGGTGACTTAATTAAGCACATCGACCATTTTTGTGGACTTGGCGGAGTGAAACAAATCGGGCTCGGATCTGATTTTGACGGCATCTCGCAGCTTATTACGAATTTAGAAGATGCCTCGATGACTCAAAACTTAATGAATGAGCTATTGAAACATTATTCCGAAGAAGAAGTCCGAGGATTTGCTTCTCAGAACTTCATGAATTTTATTTCTAAAATATGATTTGAAAGGAAGGGCTGGCACTCTAGATGAACAAATATGTTTATCTAGGATGTCAGTTTTTTTCTGTGGAGAAGGATAGTAGTTTTAGCTGCGAACGAGCGTAATTGTCGCGAACGATCATAAAATTCTATAAGCGAGCATAAATTTTCGGGAACGAGCATAAATTTTCACGAACGATCATAAAACCACGTGAACGAGCATAACCGTCCCGTGAACGATCATAAAACCACACGACCGAGCATAAGTCTTCTTGACCTAGGGAAACTCCACAAATCCCCTCTTCATATGTTCTTCTTTTATCATACACACTCTCATAGGTTATAAAGAATAACTAGGCGGAAGGAGTCTGTTTATGTATTACAACCATCCAGGTTTTCAAAATGCAGGCATGAGGCAGCAAGATGACCTCACAACAATGAATCGCTTAATTGTGACAGGTGAAGGTTCTGTTTCTGCTGTTCCGGATCGGGCTCTTCTTACAATAGGAGTCATTACAGAAAACCCAAATTTAAGTGTGGCTCAAAAAGAGAATGCTGATAAAACGGCTTCTGTTATACAAACCCTTGTGTCATTAGGTATTCCTCAAAGCGATATTCAAACATCTAGTTTTCGAATTGAACCTCAATATAACTATGAGAATGGACAGCAGCAATTTAGAGCATATCGTGTAGAGCACCAGTTACAGGTAATGCTAAAAGATGTTCGGCAAACAGGGCAGGCAATCGATCAAGCAGTAGCGAACGGAGCTAACTCTGTATCTTCCATTCAATTCACCGTTTCAAACCCAGATGCTTTTTATAATCAAGCATTGTCACTAGCTATTCAGAATGCTCAGCAAAAAGCTATTTCTATGGCAAGGGCAATACAAGTTATGCTGCAACCAGTGCCCATTACCATTCAAGAAACATCTCAACAGCTGCCTCCTAGACCTGTTCCTTTTCAGGCTGTTATGTATGCACAAAGTGCCGAAACACCTATACAGCCAGGCGAGAATAAGATTACAGCCTCTGTGAAAATTCAGTATACGTTTAGTTAGAAAGGAAAGGTGTAAATTGACAGTCTGATATGTTGCGCATTATACTTAACCAAATGGTTAAATATAATGCAGAACACTTAAATAATGTATTTTCAGTTCTATCTGACCCGACTCGGCGTACGATCATCGAGCAGCTTTCAAAAGGAGAAAGGAGTGTACAAGAGTTAGCAGAGCCTTTTGATATGTCGCTTCCTGCGATCTCAAAGCATCTAAAAGTTTTAGAGAATGCAGGTCTTGTAACGCACCGAAAAGAGGGTCGCTTTCGCTATTACGCGATAGAACCGAATTCAATGGATGAGGCATGTGAATGGATCTCTACGCTTAAAGAGCTATGGACAAAATTTGAAGGTATGTTTTGCTGCAGCAAACAAAAGAAGCAGTAAAATGTATGCTTGGAGAGTGAACAATGGAAACGCAGCAAGAAATAATAAAGGTGCAGAAACTTGTGAAACGTTATGGAGATTTCACTGCCGTGGATGGAAGTGAGTTCTCTGTACATAATGGCGAGGTGTTTGGTCTGCTCGGCCCTAACGGAGCAGGGAAGACGACAACACTTGAGATGTTGGTTGGTCTTCGTAAGCCAGATGAAGGAACGGCGATCGTCGGTGGATTTGATATTACAAAAGAGCTTGATAAAGTAAAAGAAGTAATCGGTGTACAGCTTCAATCTACTACTCTTTTTGAGCTCTTGACCGTAGACGAGATCCTTCATCTTTATGGCAGTTTTTACCGAGAACATATTTCAATTCCTGAATTAATTGATGACATGCTTTTAACAGAGAAAAAGAATAGTAGAATTAAAGGTTTGTCTGGTGGTCAAAAGCAGAGACTTGCGATTGCACTTGCACTCGTGCATGATCCGCAGATTATTTTCTTGGACGAACCCACGACTGGACTCGATCCACAAGCACGCCGTACGTTATGGGACATTATTTTACGTTTGAAGGAACGGGGCAAAACGGTTGTACTGACGACTCATTACATGGATGAAGCACACGTGTTATGCGATCGTATCGCAATCATGGACCAAGGGAAGCTAATTGCTCTAGATACACCTAGTGAACTTGTGAGAAATCTTCAGTCGGATAGTGCGGTTGAATTTAAGTTTAATGATGAAGTAGATCTTGCGTTAGCAGAGATCGATGGAGTGAAACAAGTGGGCAGTCAGAAAGATGTACACGTTCTCTATACAGATGATCTACAGAGGACCTTAACGAGTTTAATCGCTATCGCTTCTGAAAAACAGCTGAAGCTTGTCGATCTACAAACGAGAACGGCAACACTTGAAGATGTGTTTATCCACATGACAGGAAGAAGGTTAAGAGAAGGATGAGATCATACTATCTATTAACACTCGCTCAGCTTCGGATCTTCCTTAGAAACCGGCAAGTACTGTTCTGGACCCTTGCATTTCCTATCGTTCTGATGGTCATGTTAGGTTCATTCTTAGGAAACGGTAATGGCGTATCCATTACGGCAGCTGTTGTTGATCAGGATAAGAGTGAACAGTCAAAGAACTTAGTGAAAGAAATGGAAAAAAACGAAGCGGTATCCCTTGAAAAAAGTTCAAACGAAAAAGATGTGTTAGATCAGTTGAAACAAGGTGACCTAACGCTCGTTATTACGATCCCAAAAGGCTATGGTGAAAATCTTGCTGCTGGAAACAGAGCAGATCCTTTTAAACTGCCTGTTTATTATAATGAAACGAACATGGCAATGTCCCAAGTCGGACTTCAGCTTGTCGATAATGCAGTTGACACGATCAGTAAAAAATCAGTGAGCTATGAGCCTGTTGTTATTACAGAATCAAAAGGGGTAGAAGCGCTTAACCTTCGTTACATCGACTTCCTCGTCCCCGGAATCGTGGCGATGATGATCATGAGCAATAACATGAACGGAGTGGCAGGCCAGATATCATCATGGCGTGAACGTGGAATCTTACGTCGTATGCAAGGAACAACACTTAAAGCATCTACATTCATTGCAGCACAAATTACAGCTCGTTTTATGCTGAACGGTTTGCAAGCGATGATTGTATTAGCTGTCGCTTGGGCTGCGTTCGGCATTGAAGTGAGAGGGTCATGGTTAACCGTGATTGCGTTTGTCACGCTTGGGACGTTAGCCTTTATGGCAATCGGCTTCATTATCGCAGGTATTGCCAAGACTCCTGAGAGTGCTGGACCGATTGCTGGTTTTCTATCGTTTCCGATGCTTTTCTTAGGAGGCGTGTTCTTTCCGATACGAGATATGCCTGAGTTTTTACAGCCGTTCGTACAAATTTTACCGATCGCTCACTTAAGCCATGCTCTTCGTGAGACGATGAACGTAGGTGCCTCGTTTTTAGATCTCGGCATGGAGGCAATGATTCTCGGTGGTTGGTTGATCGGAGCGTTCATTGTAGCGAGTTTCACATTTAAGTGGGAATAGATTAAGGGAGGAAAGAGGAGAACAAATGAATACACAAAATTATAAAAACCATGCAAGGATGCACCCCATCTACCATTATGTACTTTCTTTACTTGTTCTTGGAGGGCTAATTGCAAGCATTGTTTATCTGGTTAAAGCAGAAGATAAGTTACTAGGCGTGATATTAATCGTGATGTCTCTTAGTCTGTTAGTGACGTTTGCTTTACTTCGCATGTACCCATTGAAAGCTCAAGATCGAGCGATCCGTGCAGAAGAGAACTTACGCTATTATGTTTTAACAGGAAAGTTGCTGGATGGAAGACTTACAGCAGGGCAGATCGTAGCCCTTCGATTCGCACCAGATGAGGAACTTCCACTTTTGGCAGAGAAAGCAGCAACTGAGAACATGAAACCAAAGGAAATTAAACAAGCGATTAAGAACTGGAAAGCAGATCATTATAGAATCTAGTAGAAAAACCTGCAGAAGTTATCCAACTTCTGCAGGTTTTTCTCTTTGTTAATCGTATAGGTTAGAGTGGGAATTTGATTATGAAAGGATGTTAAGAATTGTCTAAGAAAAGAAAACTAGTTATAGATGAAGATCCAATTATTTATAGAGTGACAGGATACCTACCCCTAATAGTACTATTAATCGGTTGGATCTTTTTTTTATTATATAAAAGTGAATCAATAGAATATGCAATAAAACAATCTCTTATTTGGAAACCGGCACTCACTTCCATGTTTCTCTTTCTTCAAATAACTGGAATAGCCTTATCGCTGTTTTTTATTCTCATGTTAGTAATGAAGAGCAGGAAAATGCTTTACATGAGTCCCATTCCATTCTCCGCATTAATCATTATTTTATTAACTTTTCCAAGTCTTCTGCACTCAGCAGTTATTTACCGTTTTATTATGTCTGGAACGAGTGTATTCATAATGATGATATCCATGTTCTGTCCAATTCTACTTATCTATCTCTACGTGAAACGATCAGAAGGAATTTGGTTACTATTTGGCGCAATCATGGGGATAATCATTATTATTCTCCCTTTTATGTTAAGTGGTACATTAGATAAAAATATGCCCGGATATAGACCTTATAAAAATCTTTTAGCCTCTAATCTTTTGTTTTATTTTAGTTTTTTAATTGCTTTTTTTGTTATAAAGGAGTATGTCAATACAATGAAAGTAAAAAAGAATAGTAAAGTAAATAGCTTATAATACTAACTTTTAAAAGGTTTTTAAGCGTTACTCAATGGTAATAGAAAAATAAAAGCATGGAGGATAATTCCCCCATGCTTTTAAACCGTCTTTCTCTCAATCAATCGTACGTGAACCTCTTCATGTGAAACGTCCTGGCCGTTCAATGCTTGCTGAAAAAGTTTTTTGCCAACTTCAACAAAAGGTATTTCAAGTGTTGTAAGATGCATGACTTTTGAGATGGGTTGATTATCAAAGCTCATGATCGCGAGGTCGTTTGGAACGGCTAGGCCATTTTCTCTGCAACCCATTAGGATGCCGGCGGCTACTTGATCATTCGTGACAAGTAGAGCGGTAGGACAATTTTTCATGTTCAATAGATATTCTGCCACGCTAACACCATCTTCCACATCATAACGATTAGTGAAGATGTAACTTGGTTCGTAGGGTAAGGCGAATCTTGTTAAGAAATCTTTATACGCAGCATCTCGCTGGCTGCTGTTTACACCTGTCTGCCTTCCAATCGTATAGCCAATTTGTTGATGTCCTTTTTCATATAAATAATCAAGAGCCCTGGTAAATGTTTTATAGTGATCAATAAACGTAGAGGAAATCTTATCGTTTCTTGAATCTTCACAAAGGACGATAGGTCCATAATGTCTGTAACTCTCAATAACGCCCCATGCACAGATCCTCGAACAGATGATCAGCGCATCAATCTGCTTATCTTCAAGCATCTTCAAAGCTTCCATTTCTTTTGTTTCTTTATAGTTCGTTTGTATAAGGACAAGCTTATAGTTATGTTCTAATGCGGCATGTGCGATTCCATCGATTAATAGACCGAAGTAAGGATGATTAGAGAAAGGAACAACTATACCAATCAGATGCGTTTTACCTTTGCTTAAGTGAACGGCGTTAATGTTACGGTGATAGTTAAATTTTTTCATAGCAGCCTTAACTGCTGATACTTTTTCCTCGCTAACATATGGATGGTTGTTGATTACACGGGAGACTGTTGTAACAGAAACACCGGCCAACTTCGCGATATCTCTAATATTGGTCATGCCTTCACCTTTTCTTCAAAAGTTTTTCTTGCTCTGAAACGCGTTTCATACCATACCCTTTGCATATACACAAAAGGAGGTATGCCTTGTGGTGATTTTAACCGGCATCGTTAGTCTAATTTTCATGTGCGTCTCTATCCTATACCTATCTTCGTTTACCATTTCACTTCAGGAAAAAAGCGGGCGTTCCAAAAAGAAAAAGGATGATAAGGATCACTTTCGTTATTTATTTGATGTATATGGTGACTAACTTATGAACTTATTGTAGTAACATCTGTAAACTTGTTCAACTCCATTGCCGAACTCAGTCACAATCAGTTAAACTGAAAAAATATTAACGCTCTACTTTTGGGTAGAATGATGGTAAGTAATATATTGGAGAGTATGCTTAATGGAAATGGCGAAACAAGAAACCTACGATATCATGGCAGTCTGTTTATTAGCAGGCAAGATTATGTTACAAAGCGGAGCAGAAACGTACCGTGTAGAGGATACGATGATGCGTATCGCTTCTTCTTTTGGTGCTTATCAGTCGCATCCTTATGTAACACCAACTGGCATTCTTTTTTCTGTAGAAGGCAACGAGCCAACGAAGACAAAGTTGATTCGAATTGTCGAACGAACCACAGATCTAGAAAAGGTTGCTCAAGTAAATGGTATATCGCGTAGAATCAGTGCTGGTGAATTTACGATTGAAGAAGCATATAAAGAGTTAAAAAAAATTGGTGAATCAGGTTCCCCTTATTCTTTATGGATTCATGTTTTAGCAGCAGCCGTCTCTTCAGGCTGTTTCTTGATTATGTTTCAAGGAGAATGGAGGGACTTTTTTCCGGCATTTATTACAGGTGGACTAGGGTTCTTGTCGCTGTTATATTTTCACCAACTTGTCCCGATAAAATTTTTCTCAGAGTTCTCTGCATCTCTGTTAATTGGATTACAAGCTCTCTTCTTTGTTTCCACAGGCATAGGCGGTGAGCTGGACAAGATTATTATTGGCTCCGTCATGCCTTTAGTACCCGGGTTGCTCATTACGAATGCTGTTCGTGATCTGATGGCAGGACATCTTATTTCCGGACTAGCTAAAGGCGCAGATGCCTTTTTAACAGCATTTGCAATAGGTGCAGGAATTGCTGTGATTTTTTCATTTTTTTAAGAAGGAGCGTTCACGATGACAATTGTTGAACAGATCATTACAAGCTTTATAGCGTCAGCAGCGTTTGTTATCATTTTTAACGGTCCGAAACGCTCTCTTTTCCACTGCGGTCTAGTAGGAATGATCGGTTGGATGTTCTACTTCTTATTAGAAACAAATGGTGTAGACATGGTGTTAGCAACGGTTATCGCATCGTTTACAATTGCTATCGCTTCGCAATACTTTGCCAAAAAGTATAAGACACCCGTCATTATCTATAGTGTAGCTGGCATTATTCCGTTAGTACCTGGTGGTATTGCCTACAATGCAATGAGAAGCTTCGTTGAGAATGATTATAATCTTGCTATTAATTTAGCGGCTAAAGCCTTTATGATCTCAGGATCTATAGCGATTGGTCTTGTTTTCTCTGAAGTTATCAACCAGATTATTCGAAAATCAAAGCTCAAGACGATTGTAAACAAAACGCACTAAACAAGATAGGCAGTTTTTTAAACCATCTGGTAATCAGGTGGTTTTTTTAATGCACAGCTTTTCATACTAATATTCTACTAATTTTTTAAGGGTTTTTGAGATTTAACTAGGAACTGTACACGACAAAAGATACAAATGTCCATACTGGAAAGAATTTTATCTTGTTTTCTTACCTTGACTAACTTCATAATAAGGAAAAACCGTAAAAAATCTTGGCGTTTCTAGTCACAATTTGTAATCATATATCATTTATCTTATAATTACAAATAGAGAAAATTTTCAGTCAAATACAAGGGGGTAAAGTTTTGAACAGCTTTGAAACGTTTGTAGGAGATGCAGTGGCGATTCTTTGGAGTCAGCCGATGATTTACTTTTGTTTAGGTGTAGGGCTATTATTTTCAATTTTAACGAGATTTTTGCAAGTTCGTCATTTTAAAGAAATGATCAAGCTCATGTTAGAAGGAAAAAGTTCTAAAGCAGGGGTTTCTTCTTTCCAAGCTTTGGCGATCGCTTTATCTGGGCGTGTAGGAACAGGTAACATCGCAGGAACAGCAACTGCTATCGGATTTGGTGGCCCTGGTGCGGTTTTCTGGATGTGGATGATTGCGTTTATCGGTGCTTCAAGTGCTTTTGTTGAATCAGCACTTGCTCAAGTTTATAAAGTGAAACAGGACGGGGAATACCGTGGTGGTCCCGCCTATTACATCGAAAAAGGTATCGGGTGGAAATGGTATGGAATCACTTTTGCTGTAGCTGCTCTAGCAGCTATGTCATTACTTATGCCAGGCGTGCAATCTAACTCAATTGCAGAAGGACTTGATAATGCTTTTAACATCAATCCGTCTGTAACGGGTATTTTCTTAGTTGTGATATTAGCCGCAATTATTTTTGGTGGTGTTAAAAGGATTGCCAATGTTGCACAGTACGTTGTTCCGTTTATGGCAATTGGGTATGTACTTGTTTCATTAATCATTGTTGCTTTTCATATCCCTCAGATTCCTGAAGTGCTTTCATTGATCTTTAGAAGTGCCTTCTCTTTTGATTCTGCATTTGGAGGTATTGTTGGATCTGCTATCATGTGGGGCGTTAAGCGTGGGATCTATTCGAATGAAGCGGGTCAAGGTACTGGGGCTCACCCGGCAGCTGCTGCGGAAGTATCGCATCCTGCTAAACAAGGACTTGTACAAGCTTTCTCAGTATATATTGATACATGGCTTGTATGTACGGCAACCGCGTTTATGATTCTTTTTACAGGCATGTATAATGTTCAAAATGAAGCAGACAAGACGTTTATCGTTGAGAACATTCCTAACGTAGAAGCAGGTACTGCTTTCACACAAGAGGCTATTGAATCTGTACTACCAGGATTCGGGTCTGGGTTTGTTGCTGTATCCCTATTTTTCTTTGCATTTACAACGATTATGGCGTACTACTATATCGCAGAAACAAATATCGCATACCTCATGAGAGGGCGTAATAACAAAATACCAATGTTCTTGCTTAAGATTGTTTTGTTGGGAACGACGTATTATGGCGCGGTAAAAACGGCCGATATCGCTTGGGCTTTAGGAGATTTAGGTCTAGGAATCATGGTGTGGCTCAACTTAATCGCTATCCTCATACTAGCAAAGCCTGCACTCCGTGTTTTAAAAGATTACGAGGAACAAAAGAAAGCGGGGCTTGATCCTGTCTTTGATTCCAGAAAACTTGGCATCAAGAATGCTGAGTATTGGGAAGGCGGATACCAAGAGGACAGAGGAAATACAGAAGAAAAAGTATCTTAATGATTGATTTTGAACAGGCTGTTTTTAACAGCCTGTTTTTTTATGTGGTTTAAATAAGAGGCATTACAGGAATTCTTATTAAAAAGATGTTTTCGTATCCATTGAGGCTATATGAAAGTAGTTGTTTTCCGCTCCAGGTAGCTCGCTTTCCATGGGGCGAACGGTGAGCCTCCTGCCGCTCTGCGCCATTAGGAGTCTCCACCTGCCCGCTCGTCCCATAGGAGTCTCGCCACCTTGCGCTTCAATCAACTTTCAAAGTAAGAAAAAAAGAAAAAATCCAAAAGCAACATTCTTATTGAAATTACCTATTAAAAGCATGTTTCAAAATAATATCGCTCTCAGAAAATAGTTGATGTTAAGTGCAGAAGTTTAGAAGTTTTCTTATTGAGGCTTAGTGTGAGCTTCCTTACCCAATTAACTATTATAGTGGGCACGCAGTTTACGCTCGAATTAACGTAGGCAATAAGGATAAATGAATTAACCAGCTATTACGAATGTTAAAAAATATAAAACAAGAGTGGAGGCAGACCTTTGATTGAACTACTTAAAAAGGGAAATAAATCGTCCGGCATTGCCGCATTAGGAAACACAGTACTCGCTATCGCTAAAGGAATTGCTGCCGCAGTCAGCGGAAGTGGTGCCATGTTTGCGACAACTCTTCATTCGGCTGCAGATGCCCTAAATCAGGCGTTTGTATTTTTCGGAAGTGCTCTTTCTGAAAAAAAACCGACTAAACGATTTCCAGCAGGATTTGGTCGCGTTGTGAATTTGTTCGTTTTAGTAGCTGTAATCGTAGTTTCTATCATGGCTTACGAGACGATATTAAAAGGGTGGAAGCTTATACAGGATCCACAGTCTTCAACAAATCTATTATTAAATATATCAATCATGATCCTAGCGATCTTAGTTGATGGTTTCATCCTCATTAAAGCGATGAAGGAGATCGTTCACGAGACGAGAAGTGAAGCAAAAGGATTAGGGATCGTAAAGGAATCTTTTAAAAATGTTGGTTTAGCTGCACCACCAACACGTTTAGTTTTTTATGAAGATTTAATCGCGACTTCTGGTGCTTCATTAGCTCTTATCTCTATCGTATTAGCAGACCTAACCGGAGCATATATATTAGATGGGATCGGAACATTATTGATTGGAATCCTTCTGGTCGTTGTAGCCTTTAAGTTAGGAATTGAAAACACACGAGGATTGATCGGTGTTGCCGCGCCAAAAGTAGTTGAAGACCGAATTGCGAATACGATTCTTTCAGATCAAGATGTCGTAGATATAAAAGAATTAAGAATTCTTCAAGAAGGACGAAGGTATCATGTTGAAAGCTATATTGAATTAAAAGAGGGGTTTACCTTGGCAGATGCTGATGACATTAAATATCGGGTGCGAGATAAGCTTTTAGAAGATACGGATATTGGTGATGTTACGATGGGGATCTTAGAAACTGACCATGTGAAAACTTGGCCGAAGGAAGCAGAAATTGAAGTTAACGGAAGAGAAGATAAGACAGAAACAACCCGCTGAGCCAATAAGCGGGTTTTTCCTTTTACTAAAAACAGGACAAGAAGTCGAAATAGTTAAATATTTTTAAGAAAAAGGATAAAATAATGCTAGATGGTTAAGTTTGTTAAACATCGGTAACGTTCGGGGGATAAATCATGTGGAAAGTATTTTCGTATTTAAAAGCATACCGTGTCGCGATCGGGGTTGCTTTATTTTTAACATTAACTGAACTTGGAGTGGAACTTCTGCAGCCATTGATTATGGCTAAGATTATTGATGACGGTATCTTGAAGAGCGACTTAGGTGTAATCAAATATTGGGGAGCTGTCATGTTTGGACTGGCTCTGATCGCATTTGCAGCAGGTATTGCAAATTCATTCTTCTCCGCACATGTTAGTCAGAACTATGGTTTTGATATTAGACGGCGTGTATTTGAGAAGGTGCAGTCTTTTTCTTTTGTGAATTTTAATAAGTTTCCTGCTTCTTCATTAATAACACGAATGACCAATGATGTAACGCAACTTCAAAATACCGTATTTATGAGCTTGAGGATTATGCTTCGAGCACCACTATTACTAGCCGGTGGTGTGATCATGTCTTTAATCGTGAACTGGAAACTGGCTTTGGTACTAGTTGTTCTGTTACCGTTCTTGTTATTCTTCTTGAAATGGGTTCTCCAGACGGCAGGCAGTATGTTTCGTGAGGTGCAAGATCGGTTGGATGGTGTGAATCGTGTTATGCGTGAAAATCTGATGGGAATGCGACTGATTAAAGCATTCTTACGAAGAGATTTCGAGAAGAATCGTTTTGAACAGGCGAGTGGCGAGTTGAAGGAGAAAACAGTCTCATCTCTTCGCCTGATTGAAGTATCAATTCCTGTCTTATTGTTTGTCATGAATATTGGAATTCTATTCATTCTCTGGTTCGGCAGCAGACAGGTGAGCATGGGTTCGGTGGAGGTTGGGGAAGTGGTTGCGATCGTAAACTACTCATTCCGTATTTCTTCTGTACTGACAATCATATCGTTTATTATTATGGCTTTTTCCCGTGCAAAAGCATCTGCACAGCGAATAGGAGAAGTCCTTGAAACAGAGATAGATCTCGTTGAATCTCAAGATACAGATAGCTCTTTGACGATAAGCAAAGGAGCAGTCGAATTTAAGAATGTTTCTTTTCACTATCCAGAAAGTGATGTGCCGGTTCTTAGAGATCTTTCTTTTTCTGTACAACCAGGAGAGACGTTAGCGATTCTTGGTTCAACAGGTTCAGGTAAAACTTCACTCTTTCAACTCGTACCAAGGCTATATGATGTAACAGAAGGAGAAGTACTTGTTGATGGGAAAAATGTAATGAACTATCCGATTGAAAAGCTTCGAAAAGGTATTGGAGTTGTTCCTCAAGAAGCCGTTCTTTTTACGGGATCCATTACAGAGAATATTGGATGGGGTAAAGAAGACGCTACTTCTGATGAGATCATCTCTGCTGCCGTTGATGCGCAAATTCATGAGACTGTTGAAAAGTTACCGAATCAGTATGATACACGAGTGGGGCAGCGTGGTGTTAACCTCTCTGGCGGACAGAAGCAGCGCTTGTCTATTGCAAGAGCGCTCGTTCGTAAACCAAAAATCCTCATGCTCGATGATAGTACGAGTGCTTTGGACTTGAAAACAGAAGGAAAGTTGTTAAAAGCATTAAGAACGTATTCTTGTACAACGTTCATTATTACGCAAAAAATCAGTACGGCTATGGAAGCTGATCATATTTTGCTTTTAGACGATGGAACGGTTGAAGCATGGGGTACACATGAAGAACTACTGAACACATCACCTTTATATGTAAAAATCGTTCAATCACAGTTTGGGGAGGAGGACTTTCAGCATGTCAAAGGGTTCAAACAGACCTCATCCACATAATCATTTATTTGGCAAAAAAGTAAAACCTAAAAATTGGGCAAGTACGATCAAACGTATCGGGAGTTATTTTTCTGATCAAAAGTTTCTGCTGAGTCTAGTGTTACTCATGGTCATCATAAGCTCAGCATTAAGCTTGCTCGGTCCTTTTTTAATCGGTATGGCAATAGATTCGTATATCGTAAAAGAAAATATGGAAGGACTGAACAAACTACTATTCGGTCTTATCTTTGTTTTTGTAGGTCAATCCCTTTCAACTTGGCTGCAAAACTATTGGATGATCGGGATCGCGCAAGATACCGTATTAAGAATGAGGAATGATCTGTTTAACCAGTTTCACCGATTATCGATTTCCTTTTTTGATAAACGGCAACATGGTGAACTGATGAGTCGTGTAACGAATGATATAGAAAACGTCAGTTCCACATTGAACAGTTCGTTTATTCAAGTATTCTCAAGCATACTTACCCTTGTTGGAACAGTAGGTGTCATGATTTATTTAAGTCCGATATTGACGCTGATCTCATTATCAATCGTGCCACTCATGTTCTTTGGGTTAAAGTGGATAACGAAAAGAACAGGCGCTCGCTTTAAAGAACAACAGAGAAATCTGGGAGAGATTAATGGTTATATTGAAGAGATCACTTCTGGACAGCGGATCGTTAAGTCCTTTTCACAGGAAAAAAGAGTAATGGAAGAATTCATGGCGAAGAATGAACGATTAAAAGAGTCTGGCTATTGGGCGCAGACCTTCTCAGGCTTTATTCCGAAATTGATGAACGTTCTTAACAATGGAAGCTTTGCGTTAATAGCGGGGATCGGTGGCGTACTTGCATTGAACGGGAAAGTTTCGATCGGTGTTATCGTAATATTTGTTGAGTATTCTAGACAGTTTACGAGACCGCTTAACGATTTAGCCAACCAATTCAATACGTTATTGTCTGCCGTTGCTGGGGCAGAGAGAGTTTTTGAAATCCTTGATGAATCACAAGAAGAGATGGATGAAACAGGCGCTGTAGAACTGACTGCAGTAAAAGGTAAAGTAGAGTTTCAAGATGTTTCTTTCTCTTATGAGAAGGATGAAAAAACAGTGAGTGGATTGAATTTTTCGGTGAGAGAAGGAGAGACAGTAGCGTTAGTAGGACCGACCGGTGCAGGAAAAACAACTATCGTAAATCTGCTTTCTAGATTTTATGAGAGTGATAGCGGTCAGATATTGATTGATGGACATGATATAAAGAAAGTGAAAAGAAGCTCACTCCGAAGTCATATGGGGTTTGTACTTCAAGATTCTTTTTTGTTTGAAGGAACCATCTTTGAAAATATTCGGTATGGACGTTTAGAGGCGACGGACGAAGAAGTTATAAATGCTGCTAAACTCGCGAATGCTCATTCTTTCGTTCAGAAGTTGCCAAAAGGATATAACACGATATTGAATCAAGAAGGCAGCGGCATCAGTCAGGGACAAAAACAGCTTCTATCTATTGCTAGAGCCATCTTAGCAGACCCGTCTCTCTTAATACTAGATGAGGCAACAAGTTCCATAGATACGATTACTGAGATGAAGATTCAAGAAGCTCTACAACGTCTTATGCAGGGAAGAACGAGTTTTGTAATTGCCCATCGATTAAACACGATTCAACAGGCTGACCAAATCTTAGTCCTTCATGATGGAGGTATCCTCGAAAAAGGGACACACGATGAATTACTTAAAAATAAAAAATTCTATCATTCTCTTTATCATAGTCAATTAAAGCAAGATGCTTAATCAGAGGATCAAATAAGGCTTTAGTCATAATAAAAGGGCGATTCTGGAAGGGATTGCTCTTTTTTTGTCGTATTCTTAGAACATAAGACACTCGGACGAAGGAGTATAGAATGATTGTTGAGAAGCTGCTTTTACATGTATTAATTGTTCTTGCACCTGTATTGAGCTATAGCTTTTTATTTGAACATCGCAAAATAGGGAGATCGCCGTATTTTTTAGGCTTGTTATATGGATCGGCCGCATCACTCTGTATGTATTTTGCTTATTATGATTCCTCGTTGTACTGGGATCTGAGGTATGTTCCAGTCGTTCTCTCTATTTTTTATGGAGGTCCTATATCTGGAATAATTACGATTGTTGCTCTTATGCTCACGAGGACGGCAATGGGTGGTGAAACCCTTTACTTAGCGCATATCGTAGCCGTTATTTCATGTGCAGTACCTTTTCTTATCTATAAATGCTTCTGGCGATCCACCCCAAAGAAGAGGGTTTATCTTTCAATTATTACAGGATCATGGCCTGCACTTGTTCAGTTAATCATCCTGTTAATCTATTTGTATTTTAATGAAGATTTTTTAGTATTTGATCAAAAATTAGTCCTATACATAGGTGTGTTTGGCACCATTCAAATCTTAGCTGTTGTTTTCGCAGCCGTCTTAAATGAATCTGTCATCGAAAGAAACTTGATGAAGGATGAGATCAGGCGTTCCGAGAAGCAGCATACCCTTGGAGAGCTTGCAGCATCCATCGCTCACGAAGTTCGTAATCCGTTAACCGTTGTAAAAGGATTTCTTCAGTTGATGGAAGGGGAAGACGAACGGCATAAGCATTATTATCCACTCATCCTAAGTGAATTAGGAAGAGCGGAAAATATTATCAGTGATTACTTGAATTTTGCAAAACCTGAATTTAAAAAGATTGAGACATTCCCTCTTCCTTTATTAGTAATGGAATTAAGTATTCTATTAAACCCTTATGCGCTAAAGGAAGGAATTTCGCTCACACACAATATTGAATCAGATGCTGTCATTACTACAGACCGCAATCAGTTAAAACAAGCACTTATAAATATTTTGAAAAATGCAGTAGAGGCAACGCCAACAGAAGGGCGTGTGACTATAAAATTAATGGAAGAGGATGACAGCGTAAAGATTATTGTGAGGGATACTGGTAAAGGAATGACCAAAGAACAGCTTGCACGTGTGGGTTCTCTTTTCTTTTCTACGAAAGAGCAAGGAACCGGTTTAGGGACGATGGTATCTACGCGAATCATCGAATCAATGGGAGGAAGAGTAGATTATACGAGTAAGTTAGGTAAAGGTACGAAAGTCAGTGTAACGCTGCCTCTCACTCACCTTCTTAGTAGAGAACCGGTTTAAAAACCGTAAATAAGGGGAAAATGCTGAGAAGAGGTGAAGCAACATGGATGAACTCTTTAAGTTTTTTGGAGGCTTTTTGAATGTCAGTTTATTATTAGTTGTCATTATTGTCATATTAATCGTGCGCCAAGCTAGAAAGAAAAAGCCAAAAAATGAAGAAGAAGACTATCTTAATCACAAAGAAAAACATTCAAAAGAATGATGTTCAATAAGCCTGTAGATTCTACAGGCTTTTTTGGTAATTTGTCGTATTTTATGTTTTATGTTTAAAGTTTATTTTATTTAAACGTTTGGGAAGGTTTTCTATTCTTTTCGTCGAATTTACATACACACCATATGTGAAGAAGCACACATCAATGAATCTTTTTTTGAGTGTGTTTTTTTATATCTTTTAAATTTGCCAATCCTAGAACATGCATCGTATAATTTTTGTATAATACTCTGTATATAGTTTGTAAAAGTAGAAGGAAGGTATGCATGTATGAAATCTGTAGCTGTAATTGGTGCGGGTCCTGGTGGTCTGACTGCAGGAATGCTATTAGCCAGTAAGGGATATCAAGTGACAGTATACGAAAAACAACCGTTTATCGGTGGGCGTACTTCTGCTTTTCATCAAGATGGTTATACATTTGATAGAGGTCCAACCTTTTTAAATATGCCTCACATCTTGGAGGAAATGTTTCAGCTTGCAGATCGACGCTTAGAAGATTATATCGAGTTAAAGAAACTTGAACCGATGTATCAGCTGAAATTTAAAGATGCAACGATTGACTCTACAACAGATCAATCCGTCATGTATAAGAATATTGAAGCGGTCTTTCCCGGCAATGGTGAAGGCTATCGACGTTTTATGAAGAAAGAAAAAGAGAAATTTGAAGCGCTCATGCCTATCTTACAAAATAAGCATGACTCACTATTAGATTATTTACAGCTGAAATTTATAAAAGCTCTACCGAAGTTAACGGTGACCGATTCATTGCATGATCAGCTTTCAAAGTATTTTTCTGATGAAAGACTCCGACTCGCCTTTACGTTTCAGGCGAAATATTTAGGTATGTCCCCTTGGGAATGTCCGGGTGCGTTTACGATTCTCTCTTATATGGAGCACGCATACGGGGTTTATCATCCTGTAGGTGGTGTGAACAAAATTACAGAAGCAATGGTTAAAGTGATTAAAGAATACGGTGGTGAAGTAGTCACTTCATCAGGTGTGAAAGAGCTCCTTATAGAAAAAGGCCGAGTGAAGGGACTTCAACTAGATTCTGGTGAAAAAGTATTCGCGGATGAAGTCGTGATAAATGCGGATTTTGCTCATGCGATGGAAAAGTTGATGCCTAAAGGATCTACAAAAAAATATACGAGTGATAAATTAATGAAAAAGAGCTATTCTTGCTCTGCGTTTATGCTTTACGTTGGTGTGGATAAGAAATACGATCTTCCGCATCATACCATCGTTTTTTCTGAAGATTATCGTAAGAATGTGGAAGAGATTACGAAGAAGAAAATTTTGTCTCAAGATCCTTCCATCTATATTCATAACCCTTCTGTAACAGATCCAACTCTTGCGCCTGAAGGGAAGTCAGCGCTTTACATTTTAGCTCCTGTACCTAACAATTTTAGCTTGATTGATTGGGAACAACATAAGCATGATTTTAGAAAGCTTGTTCTAGAGCAACTTCAAGAACGAACTGATTTTAAAGACTTGGAACAGCATATTGAAACAGAATATATGTTCACACCGCTTGATTGGGAAAACAAACTCTCAGTGTATAAGGGAGCGACGTTTAACCTTGGCCATCAGTTAACACAGATGATGTACTTCAGGCCGCATAATAAACAAAAAGAAATCAAAGGGTTATGGCTTGTTGGCGGTGGTACTCATCCTGGAAGTGGTCTACCTACAATCATGGAATCTGCCCGTATCACAACAACCATGATGGCAGAGAAACATAGCAAGATGGAGGTACAATCTGTATGAATGCTGGAATTGTTGGCGGAGGTATTGGTGGCTTAATTACAGCACTCTACTTAAGAAAACAAGGTAAAGAGGTTACGATCTACGAGAAAAGTTCTAGACTTGGCGGCAGGTTAAACTTTTTTGAAAAAGAAGGATACAAAATTGATAGCGGTCCTACAATCGTGCTGCTTCCTGAAATGATCTATGAAATTTTAAGTGAAGTTGGTATTGAGCGCGATGAGCTAGAGCTGATCTTATGCAGTCCGATGTATAAGTTGAATTATCCAGACGGGTCTCATTTTTATAAAACGAGTGACCTGCCGGGACAGTTGAACGAGATCAAGAGAATGTTTCCAGGTGAAGAGCAAGGATTCTTACGGTACGTAACAGATATGTATGAGCGTTTTCACCAAGGGAAAACAGCATTCTTAGATCGTTCTTTCGTAAACCGAAGGGATTTCTGGACACCGAAAAACCTACACACACTTACGAAACTAAAAGCTTATCAATCTGTAAAAAAATTAGCAGAAGCGTATTTCAGCCATCCTAGAATGCAGGAAGCTTTTTCGTTTCAAACTCTGTATATCGGAGGATCACCTGAAAACTCACCTGCCATGTATTCACTCGTGCCGTTTAGTGAACACGCTCATGGTATCTGGTATGTAAAAGGCGGATATGGAAGTGTTGTAGACTTGCTCCAAAGAAAGCTAGTCGAGCAAGGCGTAGAGATCCGGTTGAGTACCCCTGTAGAAGCATTGTCGTTAGAAAGCAACTCGTGTAACGGGGTTGTGACTAAAGAAGGTACTCATCTGCATGACATGGTCATTTATAATGGTGACTTTCCTGGTATTCACCATCTCATTCCAGGGCCAAAGCCGGTCAAGAAAAACTACGAATCTTCTTCTGGTTGTTTCCTTTTGTACCTTGGCCTAGACAGGATGTTCGATGAAGCGGATGTTCATCAGTTCTTTATGACAGATCACTTTGATGAACATATGCAAGAAGTGTTTTTACAAAAGAAGTTGCCTCGTGATCCGGCTATTTACACGTTCTATCCTTCAAAAATAGATCCGTCGCTCGCGCCAGATGGAAAAAGCGTATTATACGTACTTGTTCCGGTTCCTTCAGGTGAAACCATAGATTGGGAGTCAGAGAAACAAAGTTATGCAGATTTTATTATTGATTCATTGGAAGAACGAGGATATCCAGGGCTGAAGGATTCGATCGTGTGGAGCGAGTTCCGCACTCCTAATGACGCACTCACTGACGGACTGTACCAAGGCGGCAGTTTTGGTATTGCGCCAACTTTAAAACAATCTGGTGTGTTTCGGCCACAGATCAAACCTCTACCATACGAAAATCTGTATGCCGTAGGTGCATCCATCCATCCAGGTGGAGGAGTGCCTATCGTTATGCAGAGTGCAAAACATCTAGCCAAATATCTTGAAAGGGCGTGAAACAGTTGGTAACGGTTCAGGAATCGTATTCTCATTGTGAAGAGATCATTAAAGTTCATTCTAAAACCTTTTATAAAGCATTTTCATTTTTACCAGAAGACAAGCGACGTGCCGTTTGGGCCGTGTACTCATTTTGCAGAACGGTAGATGACATTATAGATGAGGGAGATAGCCCGAAGGAAGAGCTAGCTGTCTTTAAGGCAGAGTTCAATCAGTTTCTTAAAGGTGAAATTCCTGCAGCCGAGCCAACGTGGATCGCACTGCAGGATGTTTTTCAAAACTTTGAGATGGATCATCAAGCTTTTTTAGATATGATTAAAGGCCAAGAAATGGATCTGTATAAGACCCATTATGATACCATCGAAGAGCTTCAGCATTACTCTTACCATGTTGCAAGCACAGTTGGCTTAATGCTTCTTCCTATATTAGCTCCTGAACAAAAAGAATTGCTTCGCGAAGGAGCGATCTCATTAGGGATTGGCATGCAGTTTACGAATGTATTGCGAGATATCGCAGAAGATCTGGATCGTAACAGAGTATATATTCCATCAACAGTGATGGCTGAACATGGATATACAGAGGATGATTTGAAAAAAGAAGTGGTGGATGATCGTTTTATTGCGGTATGGGAGAGTATAGCGCTTCGTGCGGAAGTCTTCTATGCAAAATTTAATGAAACACTAGAACATTATCCGATTGAATCACGAATGCCTGTTCAACTAGCGGCGATCTATTACCGAGAGATTCTTAACAAAGTTCGTAAGCAGAATTATAAAGTGTTTAACGGAAGAGCATTCGTATCAAGTGCTGAAAAAGGGGAACTGTTAAAGCAGGTTGCTGTGAAATAAACTGATAGTTGTAAAAGAGCTGAAAACCAGGTGGTTGCCTGTGTTGTCAGCTCTTTTTGAGTGTTATTTTGATTATAGCTGCTGTTTAAGTTGCTTTGGATTTCCCGGTAGAGGGGTATAGAGGTATGTAGTAGGAGTCGAATAATGTCGACTCGCCGATATATGTGCAAAACTCGACGTATTCATTCAGAAATTTTTAGAATTATTGTTCTTGAAAGTTTGCTATAAAAACAACACCATGTGCTCCTCATCATGAAAATGACCATCTACTTTAAGTGCTTTTTCTTCATACCCGTAAGTTTTAAAGCCGAGTGAGGTGTAGAGGTTCTTTGCTTTTTCATTGTTAGCTTCTACTGTTAAGTTCAGTTTCTCGAGAACAGATATACTTTTAGCGTGTTGGATAACGGTTTTCATGAGAGATCGACCAACGCCTGCTTTACGATTCTCAGCGCTCACATACATGGCATAAATGTTTCCGCGGTGTTGCATCTTTAAAGCTTTTTCTTGAACTAACGTAACATTGCCGATCAGCCGATCTTCATCAAACATACCGAACGTATAACTGCCTTCTTCTTGTAATCTGCTCGCTACTTCTTTTAATGGATCTTTTCTTTGGATGGCTTCTTCATAGCTTAAAGCAAAGGCTTCTGGATTTGATTTTAATGCCTCAAGTCTAAGCTCCCAATATGCTTTTGCATCTTCGGATTTTAAGAGACGAACTTCCATACGATATCCCCCAATGTTTTTAAAAATTAGTGTACCACATAATGGAAAGAGTATGAAAGATGAATGTAAAAACGAGCAAACGCTAGGGGCGTTTGCTCGTTTTTATTGATTTATGATAATTGTTTGGGGACTGACCCCTTCAGCAGTTCACGGGCGACATTGCGGCCGCTCATGATGACCATCGGGGAGCCGCCTCCGGGATGTGTTGTACCTCCAGCAAAGTACAAATTACGGATGTCTTTAGAACGGTTAGAAGGGCGGAGAAAGGTGTTTTTTCGTTCGTTCGCTGATATACCATATAACGCCCCTCGGAATGCCCCAAACTTACCTTGTATGTCGTGGGGGGTTATCATTTTCTCCTGAAGGATATGAGGTCGTATATGTAGACCAAATGATTCGAGGCGATCGTAAACAAGATTTTTATAACGCTCATAACTAACCGTGTCTTCTTCTTTCGTCCCAGCTTGTATAGGTGGTGCGTTAACCAATATAAAAAGGTTATCGCCCTCAGGGGAGACGGATGGATCAGTCACAGATGAATTTGAAATATAGATGGTTGGGTCATCAGGATATTCTCCGTTGAATAACATTTCGAACTCCCGTTTGTAATCATTCGAGAAATACACTTGATGATGCAATAGGTTGTCTAACCGTTTGTTTAAGCCGACTAAAAGAACAAATGCAGAAATCGAAGGAGAATAACTCTCCACTTTTTTATTCTTCATAGAAGGTCTGTGGCGCTCTTCTACGAGTTTAGGATACGCTTCAAGTAGATCTCCGTTCATTACGACAGCATCGAACGCCACTTCATGTCCATTTGAAAGGATCAGAGATTTTGCTTCAGCTTCTGTCACGTTTATTTTTTTCACTTCTACTTCTGTATGCAAATGTACCCCTAGCTTTTCTGCTAGTCGCACCATGCTTTCGGCAATTTTTACGTTGCCGCCTTTTACGTAATAAACACCTTGAATCATCTCTAGATAAGCGATCAGAGAGAATGTAGCAGGTGCTTGAAAGGGCGATGATCCTATGTAGGTGGCATATCGGTTAAAGGTTTGCAGCAATAGCGGATGCTTAAAGTATTTACGATGAAAGCTGTCCATGGATTGCAGTGGTCGCACTTTTGTAAAAGCATTAAAAAGTGAAGGAGAAAGATAATCTTTCATACTCGTAAAAGTCCTAGGGAAAAATTCTTTTTCTGCTAGATGATATAAACGGGTCACTTCTGCAAGGTAATCTGAATATCGTTGTGCCGCATAGGAATCGAGTTCCTTTAATTGATTCATCACATGATCTACATCAGTCGACATCTCAAAAACTTCCCCATTGCTGCTAACATTTCGAGTATGCGTATCTAATTTAATCCACTGAAAATAATCTCTAGGATTCTCTCCCGCATCTAGAAAGACTTCGTCAAATATTTGAGGCATCGTAATGGTGTTTGGTCCGAAATCAAACGTGTGAGTACCTAAAGATACGGGCATCAGCTTCCCGCCAAAATGCTCGTTTTTTTCATATACATGAACCTCACAACCGTTACTAGCAAGTGAGATACTTGCAGATAATCCGCCAAGGCCACCCCCGACGATTGCGATTTTTCTCATTGATAAGAACGTCCTTTCCATTCGTAGCCTTGCTTTTTCAGAGCTTTCCACATAGAGGCAATCGCAAGTACGACCAACCCTATTGCAGATAGCGGCATAGTGAACGCAAGATAAGCTTTTTGTCCCGTTAATAGGTCGACGTATGCCTTTTGAATGACTGTAATGAAGTAAGGAAGCAGCCATAACAGTTGTTCAGTGAATAAGCCGTATATGAAAAAAAACAAAGGAGCTATGTAAAATCCGGTATAAAAAAGAGATAAACAAACAACAAGAAAGATAGAACGTCCGAGTCCAGGAAACAGGTTCTTCGTAAATCCGTTCCAAACTTCTTTATTGGTCGTGTACATATAACAAGAAACATAGTTCGTTACGTTAGCGAGAACAACCTTATAACGTGCTCGTTTCATGGTTTTGGCTAAGTCTACATCATCAACTAAAGAATCCTTAATGCTAGCATGACCACCAATGGCATGGTAATCCTTACTCTTAAACAACATGAACGCACCATGTGCAGCTGTTGCTGGCGGCCATTTTGTAAAGTTTGCAAAAAGAAGCGGAAGATGAAAAAGGATAACGAAATGCTGTAAAGGTACAATCAGTTTTTCAAAAAATAAGGTCACAGGAAACTTCGGAAAACCAGATAATAGACTAGCTTCTCGCTTTTTCAATAGTGCAACGGAAGTCTCTATCGTGTTGGGATGGAGGCGAACGTCCGCATCAATAAATAAGAGATAATCTCCGGATGCACTTTGGCTAAGCTGATGACAGGCATGGACTTTTCCGGCCCAACCAGACGGAAGCTCTTTTCCTTGTAGAACACTAAAACGGCTATCGTTATCGATGTGCTTCAACAGCAAGTTATAGGTCTCATCATCTGAATGATCATCCAATATAGTAAAAGATATAGGACGGTGAGTCAGTCCTTTTAAAGTGCTAACAAGACCCGCTACGTTATTCTCTTCATTACGCATCGGTACAAAAACAGCAACCCTCTCTGAATGAGAAGCCCGTAAAAAGGGCTTTTTTAGAGAGGGTAAAAAGAGACTATTAAATAGGGTTGCTGCTAAAAAGAAAATGGCAGCTGCAATAAATAAGAGAACCATCATTATCACCTTTTCCCCGGGCTGTAAGCTATACTGCGATTTAGAGAAAGTGGTTTATTGTTTATACGATATAAACTCAACAAGATGATACTAGCGAAAGTCACACCGATTGAGGCTAGATACAGCTCTGATGTTAATCCTAGTACGACAAACATGCTCGTGACCATCAAAAACACAGCGACCGTACGAGAATGCCAATAAGGATGCTGAGTGGTTGTCGTTTCTTTCGTAATATTCAATCCTGTAACTAAAGTGATATGAAAGAAACTAGCTAAAAGAAACCAGCCAACAAAGTTTTGCAATGGTATTCCATAATATATACCTGTTCCATCCCAGAACCAGTAACCTTTAACAAGGTAAGCGACAGGATCAATTATTCCATCCATGACAACAGCGATCAGACCACCTGTAAGAACATAGAGTGGTATTTTTATAGCTGTTTGACCTTTAAATGGTTTAACGATTCCACCAGCGATCGCATGAGAGACAGCGATAATCATCACCCACGCGAATCCGATGGCAACTGGTACGCCTAACCATTGTAGACCGAGCTGATCGCTATAATTATAGTGTCCAAAAATCAGCCCAGTCTTGACTCCGATACTCTCTGCTACGATACTTCCAAACAGAACGAATAAAGTAAAGCTAGCGCCAAAGTTACCGTATGTTCGATAAAAGTAGAATCCTCCAAGAACACCGCATGCAATTAAAAACACACTGTTTGCCCACTCAAGAGCAGGAGGGAGAATATCAAAAACAAGAAGTATTAATCCTACGCTATACCAAAAGATAAAGAACCGAAAAAGTACTTTATCGATGGTGCCATGCTGCTGTGCTGTGTGCAATATTACCCGATCTCCTTTGAAACATTTTTTAAATCTTCACCTATTAAATCGGCTGTGAGCTGTCCTGATAGAGTTACCATTGGAACGCCGCCGCCAGGGTGAGTAGAGCCTCCAACAAAATACAGGTTGTTAAATTGGTTGCTTCTGCTTGGAATCTTAAATCCACCGTTCATCTTACGGTCTGTTCGTATACCGTAGATGGAGCCTCCGTTCGGTCCATATAGTTCTTTTAATGTGTCTGGTGTAAACGTGTAATCCCATTCAACGTGCTGGCGCAGGTCTTTAGCTCCCATTCGCTCAAGTTTGTTCAAGACGAGCTCACGATAGCTCTCAAGATTACTTTCCCACGTTTCGCCTTCTTTAAGAGGAGGTACGTGTGTGAGGACGAACCAGTTGTCTTTTCCTTCTGGTGCCTGCGTCGGATCCGTTTTTGATGAGATTCCCACATAGACTGTAGGGTCATCTGCAAGAATACCAGTGTTAAAGATTTGATCAAATTCTCTTTCCCCACTTTGAGAGAAGAAGAAGTTGTGATGCGCAAACTCATCGTACTTTTTATCAACGCCAAGTAATAAGACAAGGCCAGAAACAGTAGGCTCATATTTACTGAGATCGTCAGCTGCTTTTTTAGCTTGAGGATGGTTGGAAAGAAGCGTCTTATAGGCTGGGATCGCTTCTAAGTTTGAAACAACGATATCTGCATACAGCTCTTCGCCGTTCTCAAGTTTTACCCCTTTAGCCGTATTACCCTCTGTTAAAATTCCAACTACTCTTTGATTCGTTCGAACATCAACGTTATATTCGTTTAAAACACTTAAGATCGATTCAGCAATCTTGTACATTCCGCCTTCCACATAATAGATACCAAGGCCAAGCTGCACGTGAATCAGCTGAGAAAGAACGGCAGGTGCCTGATAAGGGGAGGAACCGATATACATGATGAAGAAATTAAATAGTTGTTGAAGGTGTTTGTCTTTAATGAACTTT
Organism: Fictibacillus nanhaiensis; assembly: GCF_042686385.1. NCBI lineage: Bacteria > Bacillati > Bacillota > Bacilli > Caryophanales > Fictibacillaceae > Fictibacillus > Fictibacillus nanhaiensis. Next base: position 111,957 of record NZ_JBHUPF010000005.1, on the reverse strand, counting down.
TTCGTTGCTTGATCCATTGATTTCACAGGATCCATGGCAAGAAGTTCTTTGAAGCTGTGAAGAGTACGCAGATCGTTCAATCCGGATAAACTTTTCTTATAAAAACTCTTCATGCTCAGTTCGTACATTTGGCTGCAATAATCCAGATACTTAAAGAATGAAGCTGCATCTTGTGGATTCACTTTACTGATTTCTTTTAGCATCTCTGGCAGGTCGCTCGTCACATCAATCACTGTGCCATCTTCAAAAAAAGTTCTCCACTGTGGCTCGATACGCTGGATGTTTATGTAATCGTGTATGTTCTTTCCAGCCGATTCGAAAAGTTGTTCGAGCACCCAAGGCATTGTTAAGATGGATGGACCTGTATCAAAGGTATAACCTTTTCCAGAACGCTGATTTAGTTTACCGCCAATACGTTCATTCTTTTCGAGTACAGTTACTTCGTGTCCATCAGCTGCCAATCGAAGAGCTGCTGACAGGCCTCCAAGTCCGCCGCCTACAACTAATACTTTTTTCTTCATCAAAATCCTCCTCGGTATTGGGAATGAAAGGGTAAGGGTGTTTCTTAGCTGTTGCTGTACGACTGTTCCTCTGTATTGTATAGTTTATGTACAACCATTGTAAAATTATTGAACGCTTTTTCAACATATTCAAAAAGTGATTCTTTATTTTCAGTTCTTGACTGAATATATAAATTCCTCTTTTTTTAAGAATTGTTTGAAAAAAGAATACAAAGCCAAAGCTGTAATTATAACTTTTTTCTAAAGGAGACAGTCGACATGTTTTCTACCCTTTTGTATCTATCAATCATGTGGCTTTGTGGATGGTTCATGCTATGGAATATTCGCACGCTAAGTGCTAGAGGTCCTCATGAACCACATTCAGTTTCAGTTATTATTCCCGCAAGGAATGAGGAAGCAAACTTAAAAAATTTATTGCCGACGCTGAGGAACCAAAGTATAAAGCTTCATGAAGTGATTGTTGTTAACGATGATTCTGAGGATCGAACAGAAGAAGTCGCCAGGGAGTTCGGTGTTACTGTTGTAAAACCAGAACGACTTCCAATCGGTTGGCTAGGAAAACCATGGGCATGCTGGAATGGAGCCAAACATGCGACAGGCTCTTTATTGTTATTTTTGGATGCCGATCTAGAAATAGAGAGTGATGGGATTGAACGCTTGTGCGGTGAATGGGAAAGAAACGGGGGATTGATCAGTGTCCAACCGTTTCATCAGATGAAGAGTACACATGAAAAATTATCTTCTATGTTTAACATAATCGTAATGGCGGCCATGCAATGCTTTACGGTATTTCGAAAAAAACCTGCTGGAGCATTTGGTCCGTGTCTTATGATCGACCGAGAAACGTATACAGAGATAGGTGGTCATGAAGGGATTAGGCATCAAGTTCTTGAACATATGGAAATGGGAAGAGTAGCATTGAGTAAGGGTATAAACGTTACTTGTTTCTCAGGACATAAGGCGGTCTACTTTCGGATGTATGCAGACGGCTTTTCAGCATTATTTTTCGGATGGTGTAAAAGTTTCGCGCTCGGTTCAGCGAAAACGCCATTCATGCCCTTAGTGTTGACGGTGGCATGGATTACTGGGGGGATAAGTCTTGCTATCCAACTTCCTTTCTTAATGGTTCAAGATGTAAGTGAAATGGTGGTATGGGGGATCTTTTATCTGCTTTATGCCATTCAGATCAAGACCTTGATGAAAAAGATTGGTACGAATACATTTCTTTCCGCTTTATCGCACCCGGTGCATTTCTTTTTCTTTTCTGTGGTGTACATCTGGTCTTTTATTTTGAGTGTGGTCAAAAAAGAAGTAAAGTGGAAGGGTAGAGAAATTTCGGTTTCTGAAAAAGGGGATGCATAAATGCTGATAGAACTTTCTCCGTTTTGGACGGTAGTGATCAATATACTTGCTTGGCTCATCTTTCATTTATTCGTGGCTTATATCATACATCAAATCCCTTTCTCTAACTTCACAAAAGAAAGCAGATGGGACTCACCTTTTGGTTGGGAAAACGGTGGGGCATGTTATGAAAAAATAGGAATACGCAAATGGAAAACCATCGTGCCGGACGGTGGTGATTTTTATAAGGGAGGATTCGCGAAGAAAACATTAGAAGGGGATTCTCTAGAGTATCTAGCACGTTTCTTAGCAGAAACACGTCGTGCGGAATTAACGCATTGGCTTTCAATGCCACCTGCTTTATTGTTTTTCTTGTGGAATCCTGTTTGGATCGGCAACATCATGATTTTGTATGCCGTTCTGTTTAATCTTCCCTTTATCTTTATCCAGAGATATAACAGGTTCAGGTTGATTCGAATCCTGAATCTGAAGAATAAGACACTTGAACGAAAGAGGAGGAACGTTGTTGGATATTTCGAAGGACCTTACGGAAAAGCGGAAAACTGAACATATCAGAATTAGTTTGAACGAAGATGTTGAAGGTAAGAACATTACAACAGGACTTGAAAACTATCGTTTCATCCCAAACGCATTGCCTGAGTTATCATTTGAAGAAATCTCACTATCAACCACATTTTTAAATAAAGAGATGCGTACGCCCTTTTTAATATCTTCGATGACAGGCGGAACAGAAACGGCTTATCAAATTAATCAACAGTTAGCTCTGGCCGCTCAAGAAAAAGGATGGGCCATCGGACTTGGTTCAATGAGAGCTGCAGTAGAGAATGAGGATCTTGCTTATACGTTTCAGATCCGAAAGTATGCTCCTGATATTCCAATCATCGCGAACATTGGAGCGGTTCAGCTCAATTATGATTTTGGAATCAATCAGTGTAGACAGGCGGTTGAGATGGCAGAAGCTGATATGCTCGTTCTTCACTTAAATACGTTACAAGAAGTGTTCCAGCCAGAAGGCGATACGAACTTCTCTCATTTGCTTTCAAAGATAGAAGAAATCGCAAATTCTCTTCATGTGCCAGTCGGTGTTAAAGAAGTAGGAATGGGAATCGACGAAAAAACAGCGGACCGTCTTACATCAGCGGGGATCCAATTCATCGATGTAGCGGGTGCCGGTGGAACGTCATGGATACAAGTAGAGAGCTATCGTTCGAACAATAACATCCGGAAGGAAGCTGCGGAAGCTTTTCTAGACTGGGGACTGCCGACTGCTGAAAGCATTCTTGCCGTTAGAAAAAACAATTTTGATATTCCGTTAATCGCAAGTGGAGGTCTAAAAAACGGGGTTGATGCTGCAAAAACGATTGCACTTGGTGCGAATCTTGCTGGCTTTGGTAGATTGCTTCTTCCATCAGCTGTAGAAAAGGACGTTCAAGCTCTGTTCTTACAGATGGAACGAATTGAATTTGAGATGCGTGCAGCCATGTTTGGAATCGGTGCTGGTCATATCGAAGAACTATCACATTCAGAAAGACTTGTTAAGAAGATATAAAAAAAGCGCTCCTGTAGTCAGGAACGCTTTTCGTTTACCATTATTTTAGTTCATCAAGTGTCTCTTCCATGTCATCAAATTGGTTTTGAACCTTTTTAGATGGATTTTTCGTTAATGCACTTACAATAAGAATGGCGATTAAGCTTAAGAAGAATCCAGGAATCATCTCATACACTTGTTCTTTAAGGTCTGGGAACTGTACCCATGTAAGAACTGTAACAGCACCAACGATGATACCTGCTAAAGCACCCCACTTCGTCATCTTCTTCCAGAATAGACTCAATAGAATAAGTGGTCCGAACGCTGAACCGAATCCTGCCCATGCGTAACCAACAAGGCTAAGAATGGTATCACTAGGGTTTAGTGATAACAATACAGCGATTACAGCTACAATAAGTACTGCAATACGGCCGATCATAACAAGTTCCTTCTGAGATGCATCTTTCTTTAAGAATTGCTTATAAAAGTCTTCTGTTACAGAAGAGGATGTAACTAACAACTGAGAAGAAATCGTACTCATGATTGCAGCAAGTATTGCAGCTAATAAGAAACCAGTAATTAACGGATGGAACAACAGGTTTGCAAATTCGATAAATACGGTTTCAGGGTCGGCAAGTTCTCTTCCTTCTCTAGCAAACCAAGCAACACCAATCAATCCTGTGAGAGATGCACCGATAAGAGAGATAATCATCCAGCTCATACCGATTCTTCTTGCTGTTTTAATATCTTTTACAGATGTGATCGCCATAAAACGAACAATGATATGTGGTTGTCCAAAGTAACCGAGTCCCCAAGCTAAAAACGATATCAACCCAAGAGTTGTCAATCCTTTTGTTGCTTGAAGAAGGGATGGGTCAACCCCGCGAACTGTATCGATAACTGTTTGCGTGTCACCGATATCAGTAAACGCAACGATAGGCACTAAGATCAATGCGACAAACATGATACAGCCTTGAACAAAATCCGTCCAACTTACTGCAAGGAATCCTCCAAATAGTGTATAAGCTACAACTACCCCAACCGTAATCAGCATACCAGTTAGATAAGTTGTACCGAATGCACTTTCAAACAGTTTACCACCAGAAACAAGTCCAGCAGATGCATAAAGTGTAAAGAAGATAATGATTACAAGTCCAGAAACGATACGTAGAATTTTTTGTGTATCGTTAAAACGATTTTCAAGGTAATCAGGAATGGTAATAGAATCATCTGCAACTTCTGTGTACGTACGAAGTCGAGGTGCTACAAGGATGTAGTTAAGATAAGCACCGATCGCGAGTCCTACAGAGATCCAAATAGAACTGATCCCGTCCGTGAACATCGCACCTGGAATACCCATCATCATCCAACCACTCATGTCTGATGCTCCGGCTGATAGTGCAGTAACAGCAGGACCTAATCCTCTTCCACCCAACATGTAGTCATTTAGATCAGATGTTTTTTTGTAAGCCCAGTATCCGATATAAAGCATACCGGCCATGTAAATAACTAAAGAAATAATAACTCCTGTTTGCATGTAAAAATTTCTCTCCTTTTCTTTTTTCATGAAATGGGTCATGTTAGTTTGCTCAACGGATGACTTGTTTATGAAAAAGTTGGCAGGTTGTTTCTTAGAGCTTTTTATTTGCAAATAGAGCTTGCGAGGAATAGCAGAAAAAAACTTGAAGTTAAAAGCGCGGTCGATAAACGCATTAAATTTCTTGCCGGATTCAATTGAAACCCAGCATCAACTACAAGAAAAAAGCAAAGCCGATGTGTGAATTGAAAATAGGCGGCATCCGTTTTGAGCAAAAAACGTGCCCACTTCTTTTCAGAACATGGTTAACACTATAACAAAAATTCTAAAAAGAATGCAAATCATAACCGAAAGATGCTATTCTGACAGGGTTAAGCTACAATAGAATGCAAAGACATTAGCCTAAGGAATGATATGGTTTTGAGTATTTTATTAGTTGAAAATCTATATAAAACATATGGTGAAAAAACGCTGTTTGACGAGATCACTTTTTCAATCAGCGACAAGCAAAGAATTGGACTCATCGGACCGAATGGAACAGGTAAGTCCTCATTATTAAAAGCAATAGCCGGGTTTGAACCAGCTGAACGTGGAACGCTATCTCACGCGAATACATTTCAGATCGAATATGTTGCGCAAGAACCTGAACTTGATGAAGAGTTATCCGTTCTAGATCAAATTTATTTCGGAGATTCTCTCATCATGAAGACGATGCGTGAATACGAACAAGCTCTACTTGATTTAGAGTCAGACCCATCGAACGAAAAAAAACTGAAGCGTTTGATGAACAGTCAGCAAAAGATGGATGAGAATGAGGCATGGGAAGCGAACACCATCGCAAAAACAGTGCTCACAAAGCTTGGACTTCGTGACTTTTCTCGTCAAGTGAAGCATTTGAGCGGTGGGCAAAAGAAGCGTGTGGCGATCGCAAAAGCACTCATTCAACCTGCAGATTTACTGATTTTGGACGAACCTACAAACCATCTTGATAATGAAACGGTCGAATGGCTAGAAACATTTTTAGGGAACTATAAAGGCGCCTTATTAATGGTTACCCATGACCGATATTTCCTAAACCGCGTAACAAACAACATCTTTGAGCTCGATAATGGAAAACTTTATGTGTACGAGGGAAATTACGAAACGTATCTAGAGAAAAAGGCGGAACGTGAAGAAATCGCCCTTCAGAACGAAGATAAACGACAAAACACACTTCGCCGCGAATTAGCGTGGTTACGACGTGGTGCGAAAGCGCGAACTACAAAACAAAAAGCTCGAATTCAACGCGTAGAAAATTTGCAAGAAGAAACAGGTCCTGCAGTAAAAGGGTCTGTTGAGTTTGCAATCGGATCACAACGACTTGGTAAAAAAGTGATTGAAGTTGAAGGCTTGAGCAAAAGTTTAGATGGAAAAGATCTAGTTAAAAACCTGGATTACTTGATTGTTCCCGGTGAACGACTCGGAATCATTGGGCCAAACGGAAGTGGAAAAACGACTTTGTTAAATATGTTAGCAGGTAGAATGGCACCAGATTCAGGGACAGTCGAAGTAGGAGAAACGGTTAAAATCGGCTACTACACACAAGATCATGAAGAGCTCGACGGCAACTTGCGCGTAGTGGATTATATAAAAGAAACGGCACAGGTCATCACAACAGTAGATGGTCAGACGATTACGGCTGAACAGATGCTCGAACGGTTCCTGTTTCCACGTTATATGCAATATACGTATATTCGCAAGTTATCAGGTGGAGAAAAACGCCGATTATACATGCTAAAGGTGTTAATGGAAGAGCCGAACGTGCTCTTTTTAGATGAACCCACAAACGACTTGGACATTCAAACGTTAGGGATTTTAGAAGAGTATTTAGAGAACTTCCCCGGCGTAGTTTTGACGGTTTCCCATGACCGATACTTTTTAGACCGTGTCGTTGATCATCTTCTTGCTTTTGAAGGAAACGCAAACGTAGTAAGGTTTCAAGGCAGCTATTCGGACTATATGGACGAGAAAAAAGAGCGTGATGAACGTGCTGCTTCAGTGAAGAAAGAGGCTCCTGAAAAACCGGTGGAAACAGCTGGACAGCATCGTAAAGAAAAGAAGAAAAAGCTCTCATATAAAGATCAGCAAGATTGGGATACGATTGAAGAGCGAATCATGAACTTAGAAGAGAAGAAGGAACAGATTGAATCTGAAATCGTTGCTGCTGGCAGTGATTTTGGGAAGATCAGCGAGCTTATGGCTGAGCAGAAAAAGGTAGAGAACGAGCTTGAAGCTGCGATGGAGAGATGGGAAGAGCTTTCTCTGTTAGTGGAAGAGTTGAATAGTTGATTGGGTGGGCACCTCTTGCTGTTAGCAGGGGGTGTTTTTTATGCTGAACAGAAGAGAATTGAGATGAAGACTTATAAAAATTTTTGAAGACTTATAAAATCTTTTGAGGACTTATAAATTTTTTTGAAGACTTATAAATCTTTACGAGGACTTTTAAAAAAATTCTCCTTTTTCATGAGAGGAAAATTAGTGGCAATTGTTGAATTTTTATAAGTAAATTAAGCGTGAGGTGATGATTTGATAGTAAAAGAGAGAACAAAACCATTAATACTTTTCAAACTAGATTCATTATTAGAAAGAATACCTATGAATTTTCCCAAAAAACCAGATATTTTAAGTGATAGAGCAAAATTTAATGCTGGGTTTAATGGAGAGAAGTCTCTTGATTATCATTTAACTGATTTACCTCAAGAAAACTACTATATTTTCCACGATTTAAGGCTCCCCAGAGATAAAACGAAGAATCTTTACTTCCAGCTTGATTCTCTCATCATAACTCCACATTATTGTTTAATTATTGAAGTGAAGAACTTAATAGGAAACCTGTATTTTGACCATCAATTTAACCAAGTGATTCGCACTAGAAACGGAATTGAAGAAGCGTTTCCAGATCCAATCATACAAGTTGAATATCAAGCTTCATGTTTTAAGGAATGGCTCTCCTCTCATAAGATTGCTGGCATACCTATCTTTTATTTAGTAGTGATAACTAATATTCACTCAGTAATTAAAATTTCTCCTTCATATAAAAAAAGTCTTAATAAAATTGTTAGAGGCAAAGACTTGATTCGGACGATTCATCGTTTAACGAAAAATTATACACACCGCTATTTATCTCAAAAAGATATAAAAAAATTGAGTAAACTTTTAATAAAGAATCATAAACAGATAAATATAGATATTTTAAAACAATATGAGATAAGAAAAGAGGATATAGCTACAGGGGTTATTTGCCCTTATTGTGGTAAATTACCGTTGAAAAGAGAAATGAGGCACTGGCTTTGTTTAGCATGTTCTAACAAGAATGCTGAGGCCCATATTAAAGCTATTTATGATTATGCCCTCTTGATAAATTCTCAGGTTAAAAATGAAGAATTATGAAACTTCTTGCATCTAAATTCCTCTACTAGCATGTATAAAATCCTCCGTGCTATGGACTTAAAACCCAACGGCTCAAGAAAAGCCGCAACGTACACCATCCCACTACCCAAATAAACGACCAAATTAAAAACCCCCACTAATGTGAGGGTCTCAGAATTAAAACACCTTTGTCGTCCAGCTTTCACAGTTCCAGACGTCATTTGCCACTTCTTTATAAAATTCAGGTTCATGGGAGATCAATAGCACACTACCTTTGAAGGCCTTCAGGGCGCGCATCAATTCATCTTTTGCCTCTACATCTAAATGGTTTGTCGGCTCATCGAGAACCAAAACATTGTTTTCATGGTTGATTAGCTTACAAAGACGAACCTTCGCCTTTTCTCCACCACTTAGTACTTCAACTTTACTCTCGATATGTTTTGTTGTTAGCCCACACTTCGCAAGAGCTGCACGAACTTCATGATGAGAGAAACCAGGGAATTCACTCCAGATTTCTTCGATGCATGTATTATAGTTTGCTGACTTCACTTCTTGCTCAAAGTAACCGATCTCTAGATTTTCACCGCGTTCAACAGAACCTGAAACAGGGGTGATCTCACCAAGGATGCTGCGGAGTAACGTAGTTTTACCGATACCGTTCGCACCGACTAAAGCGATTTTTTGACCGCGTTCCATACGAAGATTCAACGGTTTAGAAAGGGGCTCGTCATATCCAATAACAAGATCTTTTGTTTCAAAGATCAGTTTGCTTGGCGTACGAGCTTCTTTAAAGTTAAACTCTGGCTTTGGTTTTTCTTTAGCGAGTTCAATAACATCCATCTTATCAAGTTTCTTTTGTCGGGACATGGCCATGTTTCGAGTAGAAACACGTGCTTTATTACGTGCAACGAAATCCTTCAATCCCGCAATCTCTTGCTGTTGACGTTTAAATGCTGCTTCCAACTGAGACTTTTTCATTTCATGAACCGATTTGAAGTGGTCATAATCTCCAACATAACGGTTCAGCTCTTGATTTTCCATGTGATAGATCAAGTTGATAACACTGTTTAAGAACGGAATATCATGGGAGATCAAGATGAATGCATTTTCATATTCTTGCAGATAACGCTTCAGCCACTCGATATGCTGCTCGTCTAGATAGTTTGTTGGCTCATCCAGCAATAAGATCTCTGGCTTTTCTAATAAAAGCTTGGCAAGCAAAACCTTCGTACGCTGCCCACCACTTAGATCGTGGACGTCACGGTCTAGACCGATATCATCGAGACCAAGTCCGCGCGCGATCTCTTCTACTTTTGCATCGATTACGTAAAAGTCGTTGTTCGTTAATGTATCTTGAATGACACCAACGTCTTCAAGCATCTTTTCAAGCTCTTCAGGTGTTGCTTCACCCATTTTTTCGTACATGCTGTTCATTTCGTTTTCCATGTCGAGCAAGTATTGGAACGCACTCTTCAACACATCGCGAATCGACATGCCTTTTTGGAGAACGGTGTGCTGATCAAGATAGCCAACACGTACTTTTTTAGCCCATTCTACTTTACCTTCATCAGGCTTTAGTTTGCCTGTAATAATATTCATAAACGTTGATTTACCTTCACCGTTCGCACCGATCAAGCCGATGTGCTCACCTTTAAGCAGGCGGAAGGAAACATCATTAAAGATGGCACGATCGCCAAAACCATGGCTTAAGCCTTGCACCGTTAAAATACTCATCTATATAACACCTTTTCTGTCAGTAATTTGTACCCTCTTGATTATAGTATTGAATGGGGAAGGAACTCAATAGGTGCATACGTAATCTTAAAAAAGAAAAAGCACCCATGGAAGATTTTCCAAGAGTGCCCGTAATATTATCTATTCCTGCTCACCAGTTCGGTTCTTAAATGCTTCTTTTGTAGCCAGGTTCACTGAATCTGTTTCATCCGACTTTTCAACCAGTCGATTTTGAAGGGTGTTATCAGGAAATCTTCCCGGATGCCCCTGTTTTTTATGTTCGAATGATTTTCCTCGTGCCATGTTTTTTCACTCCTCATCTCTTTACAACGTATTGTGTCCAAGAGAAGAGGGAAATATGAAGGTTAAAAAGGTTTCACTACCATTAAAATGATTATAACAACAGCTAAACCATGTAGAGAATAAATATAAGGATCCAGCTGTCTATCAACCGTACGGTAAGATTGAGGAAGGTCATCACCTTCATGCGAATTCAGAATGTCACTCATCTGCTTCTGTTTTTTTGGAATGACGCCAATAACAAGAACTTGGGCAAGGACATAAATAACTAATGAAGAGATATACCAAAATTCACTAAATAGTGCAGTATTTAAATAACCTAATAAAAGTCCAGTTGCAAGAAGTGTTAAACTGCCAATCTTCGGTAGAGTTTCAATCTTACCGTTAACTTCAAGTGCAAAGCGAGCTTGGTTTGTAGTTTTAGCAAACTTAGTAACGACTGGCATCGCGAAGCTTGCGCCGAGTCCAACTATTGCTGCTAAGATGTGTAAAAGTACGATAAATCCGTAAAACGTCATTAACTTTCCCCCTTTAAATATGTATGAATGATTACTCATCTACAATTTATTACGATGTGCAGGAAAATAGTCCTTCTTTTTGATAGTGACTTTTATCCTGTTTGCACAATCGTTAGAGGTCTAGAAATTCATAAATTTTTGATTCGGTATAGTTTGAAACCTGTTGCTCATGTGATTAGCCATCAGTTTAAAAATATCCTCTAACCAAACTTTAGTACCAAGTCATAAGGATTTGTTACAAAAACAAGCATATCTTAGTTTTAAGTTGAATATATCTGTATCACAACTAAATATTTCACCTGAGACTACAGCTTAAACACACTAATGACTCGCTAATTAATTTTAAAGCTTGTCTTTTTTGGTGTGAGGAGGTGGCCGCTAAAAAACATCCTGCTGGTAATCCCTACTTGACAGATGGGTTTAATTGTATTAATTTTACTTTAGCTAACTAAAGGGGGGCTTGTAGGTGACTACTGGTTTAGTTTTATCGAATATTGCAATTATGCTTATTCTATTGGGTGTTTTGTATTACATGCAAAAAAAGCACGTTTCATTTTCAAAGCGTGTGTTTACGGGGCTAGGTCTAGGGATTTTGTTCGGGCTCGGACTTCAGTACGGATATGGAGCAGATTCTGAGGTTGCTGCTAAATCGACCGACTGGTTTAATCTAGTTGGTGGCGGTTATGTAACATTCTTAAAAATGATCGTTGTTCCACTCGTATTTATTTCGATCCTTTCAGCGTTTACGCGTCTGAACTTAAAAGGTAACATCGGTAAACTTAGTGGATTGATCATCGGGATTTTAATTGGAACAACTGCAATTGCCGCTGTTGTTGGAATTGCCACTTCAACGGTTTTCGATCTTGAGGCTGTTCAGATCGAGCAAGGAGATGCAGAAACAGCTCGTGGTGAAGAGATGGAAGGCACGTTTGCAGAAGTGAAAGATCTAACGCTTCCGCAACAGGTTCTTTCTTTATTACCAGCTAATCCATTCTTAGATTTTACAGGAGCGCGTCCGACTTCAACGATCGCTGTCGTTATCTTTGCAGCATTCCTAGGAGTAGCTTATCTTGGAGTAAAACGTAAGCAAGAAGAACACGCAGAACTATTTGCTAAAATTGTTGATGCCTTTTATGCGGTAATCATGCGTGTAGTAACGTTGATTCTTCGACTAACTCCTTATGGGGTTCTAGCGCTCATGACAAAAACAGTCGCACTCAGTGATATGGATGCCATAGCGAAACTAGGGAAGTTCGTCATTGCTTCATATGTCGCTCTGCTGATCATGTTCGGAATTCACTTGTTGCTTTTAACTTTTGCAGGATTGAACCCGATTACTTATATGAAGAAATCTTTCCCGGTACTATCTTTTGCCTTTACTTCACGTACGAGTGCAGGAGCACTTCCTTTAAATATTCGTACGCAAAAGAGCATGGGTGTACCTGACGGAATCGCAAACTTTTCTGGTTCATTCGGTCTTTCCATCGGACAAAACGGATGTGCGGGAATCTATCCGGCGATGTTAGCGGTCATGATTGCTCCAACTGTCGGAATCGATCCGTTGTCACCATCGTTCTTATTAACACTTGTTGTCGTTGTCGCACTAAGTTCGTTCGGTGTAGCGGGTGTTGGTGGTGGAGCGACGTTCGCAGCGATCCTTGTACTATCAGCAATGGACCTTCCTATCGCTTTAGCAGGGTTATTGATCTCTGTTGAACCATTAATTGACATGGGTCGTACCGCTGTAAACGTTAGTGGTTCCATGACTTCAGGACTTTTAACAAGTAAGATTCAAAATCAGCTGGATACGAATGTCTTTAATGACACCGAAAATCAAGTAGAAGTAAGTGCATAAGAGATAATTATGAACGATCTTGTCTAAAGGAGGCAGGGTCGTTTTTTTATTTGTAAAACTTACATAGTCAGGTGTACAGTGGTGGGATTTAGGGTAAAAAGTAAAAACTGAACTTTTAAAAAGCTCAAGATTGTTTTCCAATGAAAGAAGTCTCTTCCAAAATCGTGAACATTCTATGTCAAAACTGTGATAAACTTGTGAGCTTTATTTGAAGTAATCGTGACATTTGATGTGGATAGAGTCACATTTATTAGGATTCTGGTACTATGAAAGCAAAGGTTTTTGTCATTTAAATTTTTGCCTATGTTTTACATTGTGATTTAGTTCACAATGCTCTATAATCACTCTTGGTTCGTTTTTTATTAGGCAAAAGTTAATGCTTGTAAATAGAGAAAGGAAGGTGGACCTGGTGATGCGACGGTTGAAGCCGTTTTTTACATTCGGGTTATTGATGGCCGTATTTATGCTTAGCGGCTGCAGCGATATGATTGTTTTAGATCCAAAAGGACCTGTAGGAGCAGAACAGAGGGATCTGATCATGTATTCCATCTGGTTTATGTTATTTATCCTACTAGTTGTTTACGCACTTACTGCTTTTATTGTTTATAAATATCGTGATCGCAAAAACCACAAAGGATATGATCCTGATAACGAAGGAAGTCATCTTCTTGAAACGATTTGGTGGATCATTCCTATCATTATCGTTATCGCATTATCGATTCCAACGGTAAAGAGTATCTATTCTCTTGAAGGACCTCCTGAAGAGTCGAAAGATCAAAAGCCATTGGTGATCCATGCAACATCTGTAAACTGGAAATGGGTATTCTCTTATCCAGAGCAAGATATTGAAACAGTTAACTATCTTCACATCCCTGAAGATCGACCTGTCCTGTTCAAGCTGACTTCAGCTGATTCGATGGCATCGTTCTGGGTACCTCAATTGGGTGGTCAGAAATATGCGATGGCTGGCATGGAGACAGAGCTTTATCTGCAAGCTGACGAGCAAGGGACATATGAAGGACGTAACTCCAACTTTACAGGAGAAGGATTTACTAACCATACGTTTGATGTCATGGCTATGTCTGATGCAGAGTTTGAAAAGTGGGCGAGTGAAACAAAAGCTGATGCTCCTGAGCTTTCGAAGGGGCAGTACGACAAGCTTATGCTTCCTGGTCACGTGAAACAAATGACTTTCTCTTCTACTCACTTAGATTGGGTAGATCATGCTAAAAACCCTGAATACGCGTTAGACGCTCGCGAACGTCTAGGTTATGAAGAGAAGCTTCCTCACTCCAAAGCAGGGAAGGAAGAAAAGAAAAAGCGTGAAGAAGAGATGAAGAAGCTTGAAGAATCAGAGTCTCATGGGGATTCTCATGCCCATTAACAGAGGAGGCATTTCAATATGAAATGGGATGAATTTTTCGTAACAGGCGACCCGATGATATATGGTGCTGACGTATCCATCGTACTTACGATGGTGGGTATCCTGTTCTATCTTACTAAATATAAAAAATGGAAATGGTTGTGGGACGAATGGCTTACAACGGTTGACCATAAAAAACTAGGTATCATGTATATCGTTTCCGCTGTTTTAATGCTGTTCCGCGGTGGGGTAGATGCCCTCTTAATGCGTACACAGCTAGCGGTTCCAGAGGCTAAGTTCCTCGATTCACAGCACTATAACGAAATCTTTACAACACACGGTACGATCATGATCATCTTCATGGCGATGCCGTTCTTGATCGGTTTGATTAACGTCGTTGTTCCATTGCAAATTGGAGCACGTGACGTAGCTTATCCTTATTTAAACGCAGTTAGTTTCTGGACGTTCTTTATTGGTGCGATGTTGTTCAACATCTCATTCGTTATCGGTGGATCTCCATCAGCAGGTTGGACGAGTTACATGCCACTTGCGAGTAACGAGCTCAGTCCAGGACCTGGACAGAACTACTATCTGCTCGGTCTACAGATCGCAGGTATTGGTACGCTCTTAACGGGTATTAACTTCTTAGTAACGATCCTTAAGATGCGTGCGCCGGGAATGACATTGTTCCGTATGCCAATGTTCACTTGGTCATCTCTTGTAACAATGGTTATCATAATTTTCGCTTTCCCTATTCTTACAGTAGCACTAGCACTTATGACATTTGACCGTTTATTCGGCAGCCATTTCTTCACTCTACAAGGTGCAGGAATGGATATGCTTTGGGCGAACCTTTTCTGGCTATGGGGTCACCCAGAGGTATATATCGTAATTCTACCGGCGTTCGGTATGTTCTCAGAGATCATCTCTACGTTCTCTAGAAAAACGCTATTTGGTTACAAAGCCATGATCTGGTCTATGCTTTTAATCGCAGGATATAGTTTCTTGGTTTGGGTCCATCACTTCTTTACGATGGGTTCAGGAGCACTTGTTAACTCTGTATTCTCCATCACAACGATGGCGATTGGTATTCCGACCGGGGTTAAGATCTTTAACTGGTTGTTTACGATGTACAGAGGTAAGATTCAATTTACGACCCCGATGCTTTGGTCACTCGGATTTATCGTGAACTTCGTAATCGGTGGTGTTACAGGTGTCATGCTAGCAATGGCAGCTGCTGACTATCAGTACCACAACACATACTTCCTAGTATCTCACTTCCACTATGTGTTGATCGCAGGTACAGTATTTGCTTGTTTCGCTGGTTTGATCTACTGGTATCCGAAAATGTTTGGTTACAAACTGAACGAACGTATCGGTAAATGGGTATTCTGGGTATTCACAATCGGATTTAACGTATGTTTCTTCCCACAATACTTCCTTGGTCTAGACGGTATGCCTCGTCGTGTTTACACGTACAGCGAAGAGTCTGGCTGGGGTCCATTGAACATGGTATCTACAATTGGTGGATTCATGATGGGTATCGCATTCTTAATTCTTGTTTACAACATGTACTACAGCTTCCGTTACGCGAAGCGCGAAACAACTGGAGATGCTTGGGATGGCCGTACTTTAGAATGGTCTACACCTACAGCAATGCCTCCATTCTATAACTTTGCTAAGATTCCTGAAGTTACAGGTCTTGACCACTTCTGGAGACAAAAGCAAGCTGGAAAAGTTGAGAAGCTAAAAGCTGAAGATATTAAACCGATTCATATGCCAAGTAACTCTGGTGTTCCTTTCATCATGGCATCCTTCTTCTTTGTTGCCGGATTCGGAATGGTATTCGAATGGATGTGGATGGCCATCTTTGGAATAATCGGTGTGTTTGGAACATTGTTCTATCGTTCATTTGAGTATGATGATGGTTATTATGTAAGTGTTGAAGAAGTAATCGAAACAGAAAAGATTTCTAAATAAGGAGGCGTGAAAAAATGGCACATGCAGAAACACACGACCCCAACACGCCTTTAGAGTATCGTTCGGAGACTGGGCGTTTAAATATTCTCGGTTTCTGGATTTTCCTAGGGGCAGAAATCGCGTTGTTCGCGACATTATTTGCAACGTATATGGTTTTATCTCACCGTGTTGCTGATGGTCCGGCTCTTGGTGAACTGTTTGAAGTAGAAAGTTTATTGATTCAAACGTTCTTACTCTTAACAAGTAGTTTCACTTGCGGACTTGCGGTACATGAGATGCGCCGTCACAATGTAAAGGGTTTGATCACATGGATGGCGATCACACTTGGTCTTGGATTAGGATTCCTTTATTTCGAGATTCAAGAGTTCTTACACTTCATTCATGAAGGTGCGAACATCGGTACGAGTGCAGCATGGTCAGGATTCTTCGTTCTCGTTGGTACTCACGGTGCCCACGTAACGTTCGGTATCTTCTGGGTAACGATGGTCTTGATTCAAGTAGCGAAGCGCGGTTTAACGCCAGCTACATCTGCAAAAGTTTTCATCACCAGTCTATACTGGCACTTCTTAGACGTAGTGTGGATCTTTATCTTCACAGCCGTTTATCTGATGGGGATGGTGACGCATAATGGCTAATAAAACTGTAGCTAATGAACACCACGGCTTCCCGTGGAAGCATTTAATCGGTTTCGTTTTATCCATCGTGCTCACATTATTCGCACTTTGGATTGCACTAGAAACAGATCTATCGTTGACTTGGATCTTAATTATCATTTTCGGTTTTGCGTTCTTACAAGCTGCTCTTCAACTCTTGATGTTCATGCACGTAACAGAGAACTCGACTAAGAGTAACCTGACGAGCCGTGTTCAGATCGGTAACATCCTCTTTGCAGCATTCGTTGCGATCGTTATAGTAATCGGTTCAGTTTGGGTAATGACAGCTGGTCACGCGAAGCACGATAAAGATCAGCATGCACCGAAGACTGAAAACCATGAGAATCATGGTGGAGGTAGTGAGCATGATTCGGGTGAACATGGGAGTCATGAGTAATAACTAAACGTTTGAAAGCCTCTTGCTAGGGATTTTTCTCTTAGCAAGGGGTTTTTTTGTATTTATTGGTGGCCTTTACACGTGATTGTATTAAGTAAACTGTGGATTTATGAGCGATTCGAGAGGTTTGTGAGCGATTCGAGAAGTTTGTGAGCGATTCGAGAAGTTTGTGAGCGATTCGAGAAGTTTGTGAGCGATTCGAGAAGTTTATGATCGATTCGAGAAGTTTATGATCGATTCGAGAAGTTTGTGAGCGATTCGAGAAGTTTGTGAGCGATTCGAGAAGTTTATGATCGATTCGAGAAGTTTGTGAGCGATTCGGGAAGTTCGTGAGCGATTCGAGAGGTTTATGAGCGATTTGAGAAGTTTGTGAGCGATTCGAGAGGTTTATGAGCGATTCGAGAAGTTTGTGAGCGATTCGAGAAGTTTATGAGCGATTCGTGAAGTTTGTGAGCGATTCAAGAAGTTTATGAGCGATTCGAGAAGTTTATGAGCGATTCGAGAGGTTTGTGAGCGATTCGAGAAGTATGTCATTGACTCATGAAGAATCTCAATACGGATCAGGTAAAGTGTAAACTCTTCCTTTCTTTCCACCTGTATGAGGTAAGTTCATATCATTAAGTAGTCGCTTCCCTATATGCCTAGATGAAAGACATAGGAACTCACATAACTGTTTATTAGTTATGCTTTTTCCAAACAAAAGGACATAATCAGAAAGGGAAGAAAGGTGAAGGTCTTTACTTTTATGCAAACATTTAGGACAAAGCCAAACAGCTTTTTTTCGCACCACAGGCAAATAAAAACACTCCGTACAATAAACACCATTGATGATATCTTTTGCCTCAATCCCATACCTTCTGAGAAGATCAGGGTTTTCAGGTACATGATGTCGTACAAGCATCTTCGAGAGTTTATTAACCTCTTTCATCGTCAGCTTCTCGTCCGTATACTTCATATCAATCATCTTAATTTTCTCCTGCAAATAGGGACTATGGGTAATATAATGAAGGACATCTTTATTTGAGGGAGGGGCTTTAATAATGGTTCTCGGATTGCTCATGACTACTAGCGAGCGAACGGGAATGGGAGGTGTTCGGTTTTTTGTCATCCATTCAATGAGATGAGATTGTTGGCGTTTTACTTGGAAAATAGGATTCCGAAAAGCTTCTTCGGACCCATCATCCTTTACTCTGATGACTTGGTTGAGATGGTCAAAAATCAAAGTTCCGGTAATGTATTTTACTTCGAGGTTCAATATATATCGAGGGGATAGAAGCAGGGTGTCGATCTGAAAGTAACTCTCATGTGCTGTAAGCCTCAAATCGTGCATAACAGAAAAGTCCCTGAATGGTTTTAAAAAGTAATCATTCGACTGTTCACCAAAATGTCCGGCTAATCTTCCACTTAATTCATCTTCCATGGTTAAATATTTGGGGTGAAGCTTAATCACTCGTCGTTGCATAACTTCAAGCTTTCTTATCCTAATAGACTTTCCACGATCTTTAACTAACATAAACGACCTCCTTTATAAAAAAATTCTCTCACCACCCCAACTTTACCTTCTTAACTCCAACAAAAAAAACAGCCCCTTCTAAGGGACTGCATACACAAACAAATATTTACCTAACCTGCCCGTCACCCCTCATACGATATTTAATCGTCGTTAGTGCTGGTAGCCCCATCGGACCGCGAGCATGTAGTTTTTGTGTGGAAATACCGATTTCCGCTCCAAAACCGAGCGCAGAGCCATCTGTAAAGCGAGTAGATGCGTTATGATAAACGGCAGCTGCATCAACACTGTTTAAGAAAGTGATGGCGTTGTCTGGATTTTCAGTTACGATCGCCTCTGAATGCTTTGTGCCATAGCGTTCAATATGCGCGACTGCTTCTTCGACAGAGCTAACAACTTTAACAGCAACAGCTAAACTTAAATATTCTTCAGCCCAATCCTTTTCATTGGCAGGTATCACATCTGGCAATAGCTCTGCTGACTTTTCGTCACCATGCACTTCAATTTCGTGCTTTTCAAAAAGAGCGGAAACTAGTTCAGCGTGCTCATTCAACCATGCTTCATGAAAAATAAAGGTTTCTGCCGCATTACAAACAGCCGGTCGATCTGTCTTAGCGTTCTCCATGATAGAGAGAGCTTTATCCAAATCAGCAAACTGATCGACATAGATGTGACAGTTGCCGACACCTGTCTCTAAAACTGGAACCGTAGCATTTTCGACAACAGTTCTAATCAGATTTCCGCCACCACGAGGAATTAATACATCGATATTCTCTTTCATCGTAAACAATTGACCTGCGGCTTCTCGATCTGTAGAAGCAATAAATTGTACGGCAGCTTCAGGGATTTTTGTTTTTGTTAACGCTTTATGAATCACAGAAACGATTGCAGAGTTTGAGTGAATAGCGTTTGATCCACCTTTTAATACGATTGCGTTACCTGACTTCAAGGCGAGTCCTGTTGCATCCACCGTTACGTTTGGACGTGCCTCATAGATCATTCCGATTACACCTAATGGTACACGAACTTGCTCTACATTAAGTCCGTTATCAAGTGTCCAGTCAGAAAGTATTTCACCAACAGGGTCTTCTAACTCTACGACCTCGCGCAGCCCGTTTGCAAATTCTTTAACTCGATCTTCTGTTAAGCGTAAACGGTCCATTAAGGCTTCTGAAAAATCCTTTTCCTTCCCGTTAACTAGATCTTTCTCATTCTCTTTTATGATGTAATCTGTCTCACTCTCTAACCTATCAGCAATCACTAACAGTGCTTCGTTCTTTTCTTCTTCACTGAGTAGTGCTAGGTGTTTAGAAGCTTCTTGGGCTAATTTTGCTTGGTCTTTCACATCAATATTTTTGGTTGTACTTTTAAAAGTACTCATCCAACGCCTCCTTGTATTTTAAAAACACTTATTCTTCGATTTATATTAATGAATAGGTACCGCCAAACGCGTGTGGCAGACTAAATCTTTGTTATTGATGGCTTCTTCAGGGCCGACATCAGCTAGCTCGTCGCGAGAAATACCTTTTATTTTAATTAACTGTTTAGATGAATAGTTCGAAACGCCAAGACCCACTTCATTCCCGTCTAAGTCTTTAATGCGAACAACTGAGCCTTTTTTAAAGTGACCACTCACATAGCGAATGCCTGTAGGATAAAGACTTTTAAGCTCATCAATGCTTTGCTTGGCTTTATTCGAGACAACGATCTCACCTTCTGGACCAGAGTGGAAAGCAATCCATTGTCGCTTCGTATCAAGATTGAATTCATTTTTGCCAGGAACAAAATACGTTCCTCGGGCCTTTCCAATAACGGCTTTGAGAATAATATTTGGTGAAGTCGCATTGCCTAAAAAAGATGATATTCCAGAGGCCATTGCGATTTTCACAGCATCGATCTTGGAACGCATGCCACCTGTACCTACCGCACTACCCGGTTCTCCTGCAGATTCCTCGATTTCTGGCGTGATTTCACTTACTTTAGTTAAAAGCTTTGCATCAGGATTTTTACGAGGATCATCCGTGTACAGGCCATCGATATCAGAAAGAATAATAAGCTGATCGGCATCAACAAGACCTGCCACTTTAGCTGAAAGGGTGTCATTGTCCCCAAACTTAAGTCGTTCTACTGTAACCGTGTCATTTTCATTTACGATGGGAATGATTCCGCGATCTAAAAGGACATTGATCGTATTTCGAGCGTTATGATAACGATCACGGTCTGAAAAGTCACTTCTCGTAATTAGAATCTGTGACGCGGTATAACCATGAGAGATAAAACGTTCTGAATAAGATTCCATTAACAAACCTTGTCCGATCGATGCAGCTGCTTGTTTTTCAGCCAGGGAAGTAGGACGATTCAAGCAACCTAAACGTCTATATCCTGCTGCCACTGCGCCTGAAGATACGAGTAACACTTCGTGGCCATCATCTTTCAATTTAACAACTTCATCAACGAGACGCTCTAATTTATGTCTGCTAATATCGCCAAGTCTACTTGTTAAAGAACTAGATCCAATTTTAATAACAATACGCTTGTTTTTTGATTCATTTATTATCATATCTTTAGAAAATCACTCCTGTTTTGTAAGTTATAACAACTCATATTCCGTTCGAAATTTCAACGGTAACGAGTATAACATGGTCAGATTTAAACACAACAGGTATTGATGAGATAGTGTAGAAAACAAGCATAAAGTGAAGAAAACAGAAGAAAAGCGGAATAAATAGATCATAGGGGATGAGAGGATGTGATGAAGCGATATGGGAGTACATATCAGAAAATTTAAATGAGAAAAAATACCAATAAATGCAAAAACCCCTCTAATAATAGAGGGGATTAAAGTTTAAATTAATATTTTGCTTTTTCCATCTTGCGTCTCGCCAAATATGGACGACCCCATACGATGTATGCTGCGTAATGAGCAAAAACGACATTTGCGATGAATACGGTGATGAAGAAACTGTGTACGAATAAGCTTAAGCTATCATTAGCCATGAATAACACAACGTAAGTCCATAAAAGGGCGATGAACGGCGTTTGCCATAAGGCTAACTTACGACTATCATTCCATAAAAATAATGGTGTGGCAGTCGCTACAAATAAGTAAACCATAAAAACATCCATTACTAATCAACCCCTTGAAGTATTGTTTACGCTTACAATTTTGACGAATTAGCGTCTAAATTGTGAACGATTTGTTACAATTAGTATACCACAATATTAGGAAAATGCTACATGGATTTGTACATTTTTTTGATAATTCAAGTATTTACCCGTAAAAAATAACCCGAAGTCTAGGTAAGACCACGGGTTAGTACAATTACATTGCTTATAAAGGATAACGCCAAAATCTTTCATTTTTTACCCAAGCCAGCATGGCAGGATCTTTATCAACGCTTTCCACTAGCCATTGTGTTTGAGAGCGATGTGCTTTAATGCAGTTCATTTTTTCTTCAAAAACATCCGAGATATCTGTTACCACATGTGGAGCTCCTAAATCTTCCTCAGAATTTTTTGCAAAAGCCACACATAATAATTCCGGGCGATCCATCTCAGGCATGCTTCCTACTGCACGCACGACGGCTCTTGCTGTAGCTTCATGATCAGGGTGTACGCTATACCCTGGATAAAAAGTGATGAGACGTGTTGGTTTAACCTCTTCAATGACAGCTAAGAATTGATCAGCTAAAAACTTCTCATCTTCAAATTCTACTGTTTTATCACGTAATCCAAACTGTCGCAAATCTTGAATGCCTACTGCGTCACAAGCATCTTTAAGCTCTTTTTGACGAATCAGTGGGAGTGATTCACGTGTAGCGAATGGCGGGTTTCCCATATTTCTACCCATCTGACCGAGCGTTAAGCAGATATAAGTAACAGGTAATCCCTTTTTTGTATGTTGAGCGATCGTCCCGGACACCCCGAACGCTTCATCGTCTGGGTGGGGGAAAATCACGAGTAAATGATCATCCATTTATATAACCTCCTTATACATCGAATGGGGAAGAACTCAGTTGCAGAGCTACTGCAAGGCGACCTTCCGCATCATGACCAGCCATCAGCAATCTTCCTTCAGAATCAATTTCCCAATGTGTTAAACCTTCTGCATAAATCCATCCTAGCTCAATTTTTAAGCCAACACGGTAGGGTCCGTTCCCCATGATTTTTCCTGATAAGGGTGTTACTTTACCATTTCGAATATATGCGTTAACGGTTAGAACACTCTCGTTATTATGATTGGCATATGCGCCATTGGTTGTTTCTAAATGGAGATATAGTTCTTTTCCAATAAGCTGATCCAGTGTTTCCTGGACTTCGTTAGTTTGTATGAGCTGCATATCTTCACACTCCAGTGCTGAATAGATGTACTTATTATAATTCAAATTCGTAAATAACGTGTATGATATGCCTATCAATTTTAGAAAGCTGATATGCATGTCTGTGGTGCACGTTTGTGAAAGTAGTTGATTTCCGCTCCAGGTGCTTCGCTTTCCGCGGGGCGTGCGGTGAGCCCCCTTGCCGCTCTGTGCCCTAAGGGATCTCACCTGACCGCTCGTCCCACAGGAGTCTCGCACCTTGCGCTCCAATCAACATATCCTTGAAGCAAAATAAAACATAAATCACTATGAAGATTGGTGTTTAAGATTTGAAAGTAGTTGGTCGGTCTACGAATGATGTCGGATTTTCAGATTTACAATCACAAATGTTTTTATAGTTTATAGAACAAAAAAGACCGATCTAAAATGATCAGTCTTCACTAATAATTATTTGTTTAATTTTTCACGGTAAGCACCATGCCAAGTTGGTCCTACATATTGATTGATTTCAAATCCTGCTGCGATAGCTTCTGTAATAAAATCTTTTGCCGTTAGGATGGCTTCGCGTACAGGTTTTCCTTTTGCAAGTTCAGCGGTAATCGCTGCTGAGAACGTGCAGCCTGCCCCGTGTGTCCATGTTGTTTCAATTCTTTCAGATTCTAAAACTTCAAACTCTTGTCCATCATAAAGAACGTCAACGGCATTTTCATGTTCAAGCTTTGCGCCGCCTTTAACGATTACATATTTAGCTCCATTCGCTTGAATCTTATGAGCAGCTTCCATCATCTGTTCAACTGTCGTGATCGGCTCCATACCAGCAAGTTGTGCAGCTTCAAATAGATTTGGCGTTACAACCGTCGCTTTAGGTACCAAAACATTTTGTAATGTACTAGCGAGTTCAGGGTGTAGAGGTTCTGCTCCTTTACAAACCATAACAGGGTCTACTACCACGTTTTGAAGATCGTGCTTTTCAATAAGATCTGCTGTTATTTGTATAGCTTCTACGGAAGCAAGCATGCCAGTTTTGAGTGCATCAACACCAATTCCGGAAACAACCGTTTCTAATTGAGCTTTGAAAAGATCGTTAGGAAGCAAGAACACTTCATGAAACCATTCACGATGTGGGTCTTGAGCAACCACAACATTTAGAGCAGTCATACCGTAAACGCCTAGCTCTTGAAAAGTTTTTAAATCAGCTTGAATACCAGCTCCACCGCTTGTATCTGATCCTGCAATCGTAAGTGCTTTTTTAGGTGACATCATAAAATCTCCTTTATTCTCGTTTCTCTATATGAACAGATTATAGCAAAAAATAAGGAGAAAAGAAAAAGTAGCTCACTGAGGTAAAATTCTCCAAGTAATCAAAGCGATTGACATATTTGTATATACAGGTTAAATTGTTTTTGTAAGATGTATATACAAGTTGTATTTTATGAAAACGCTTAGACACATTATAGGAGTGAACCAGTTTTCATCAACTGATAGTTAAGGGTATAGAGTTATGTAGCTTTTTTTCAGATGAAATGGAAACGGTTTCTAGGAGGGAACAGAATGAGCAAAATACGCGAATCAGCTGGACAAATCGTCGAGGCTCTTGGCGGTAAAGAAAATATATCAGCAGCTACTCACTGTGTGACGCGCCTTCGTCTTGCTCTTAAAGATGAAGGAAAAGTAGACGAGAAGGCTCTAGAGAATATTGATCTCGTAAAAGGTTCGTTTTCAACAAACGGCCAATATCAAGTCGTGATTGGGCAAGGAACGGTTGATAAGGTTTACAACGAGTTCATTGATATCACAGGTACAGGCCGCGCGTCTAAAGAAGACATCAAGGATGAGGCGAGTAAGAAGCTCAATCCACTACAACGTGCGATAAAAGCGTTAGCAGATATTTTTATTCCTATTCTTCCTGCCATCGTAACGGCAGGTCTACTGATGGGGATCAACAACATTTTGACTGGCCCCGACATTTTTTATGATAAGAAATCATTTATTGATGTTCATCAGAACTGGGCTGATCTTGCTGGAATGATCAACTTGATCGCGAATACTGCTTTCGT
The DNA here is from genome assembly GCF_042686385.1 of Fictibacillus nanhaiensis. NCBI lineage: Bacteria > Bacillati > Bacillota > Bacilli > Caryophanales > Fictibacillaceae > Fictibacillus > Fictibacillus nanhaiensis. Next base: position 86,915 of record NZ_JBHUPF010000005.1, on the reverse strand, counting down.
GTTCTTACCAGGTCTGATCGGTTGGTCAGCGGTTAAGAAGTTTGGTGGAAGTCCATTACTTGGTATCGTACTTGGACTGATGCTTGTCCATCCAGATCTATTGAACGCATGGGATTACGGAAAAACAAAGGATATTCCAACGTGGAACTTATTTGGTCTACCGATTGAAAAAGTAGGATATCAAGGTCAAGTATTGCCCGTTCTAATCGCATCGTATTTTTTAGCGAAAATAGAACTTTTCTTGAAAAAACGTATTCCTGATGCCTTACAGCTCTTATTGGTAGCACCAATCACATTATTAGTAACAGGATTTTTAGCTTTTATCGTTATCGGACCGATCACGTTTACGATCGGTAACAGCATTACAGACTTTTTCGTATCAATCTTTGATAACTTTGCCTGGTTAGGCGGATTGATCTATGGTGGGTTTTACTCATTGCTCGTTGTTACAGGTATGCACCATACGTTCTTAGCGGTCGACTTACAACTCATTTCAAATACAGGTGGTACATTCTTATGGCCGATGCTTGCCCTATCAAATATTGCACAAGGATCTGCTGCACTTGCGATGTTTGTGGCTTCGCGTGATGAGAAGCTTAAAGGACTTGCTGGAACCTCAGCGTTATCAGCATACCTCGGAATCACTGAGCCAGCGATGTTCGGAGTGAACCTACGCTTCCGTTATCCGTTCATATTCGCGATGATTGGTTCAGCGATCGCTGGAATCGTGATCACAGTTGCTGGCGTTCGTGCGTCATCTATTGGAGTAGGTGGTATTCCGGGCTTCCTTTCCATCTTGCCAGGAAGCTGGGGTTCATTCTTTATTGGAATGGGAATCGCACTTGTCGTACCGTTTTTATTAACGTACCTTTATGCAAAAGTGAAAAAATCGAAGTAAGACAATTAAACAAAAACGACCGGAATCGCAATATTTTATTTCCGGTTGTTTTCATTACTAAAATATATTTGGCGGTGAAAGTATGAAGAAGGAACCTTGGTGGAAACGATCCGTTGTGTACCAGATCTATCCGAAGAGCTTTAACGATACGACTGGGAACGGAACAGGCGATATTGACGGAATCATTGAGAAGTTAGATTATCTAAAAGATTTAGGAGTAGACGTTTTATGGCTTACTCCGATCTATGACTCTCCTCAACGAGATAACGGTTATGACATTCGGGACTATTATAAAATCTTTGAAGATTATGGAACGATGGAAGATTTTGATCGTCTGCTTCTTGAGGCACACAAAAGAGATTTGAAGATCATCATGGATATCGTAGTAAATCACACAAGTACAGAGCATGAATGGTTTCAACAGTCGCGACTGTCAAAAGATAATCCATATCGTGATTTTTATATTTGGAAAGATCCTGTTGAAGGTGAGGAGCCTTCAAATTGGGTTTCAAAATTTGGTGGTTCAGCTTGGAAGCTTGATGAGGAAACCGGTCAATACTACCTCCACTTATTTGATGTGACACAAGCTGATCTGAACTGGGAAAACACAGAAGTTCGCCAACGCGTTTACGAGATGATGAACTATTGGTTTGAAAAAGGGGTAGACGGCTTCCGTTTAGACGTCATTAACCTGATTTCAAAAAATCAAGATTTCCCTACTGATGATGGCTCAATAGCACCAGGAGACGGACGGAAATTCTACACAGATGGTCCGCGCGTTCATGAATTTATGCAAGAGATGAACAAGGAAGTGTTCTCAAAATATGATGTCCTCACAGTAGGTGAGATGTCATCCACAACGATCGATAATTGCATCAAGTATACGAATCCTGAGCGGAACGAATTGAGCATGACGTTCAACTTTCACCATCTAAAAGTCGATTATCCGAACGGTGAAAAATGGAGTATTGCCGACTTTGATTTTCAAAAATTAAAGCAAATTCTTTCGACATGGCAAGTGGAGATGCATAAAGGTGGAGGGTGGAACGCATTATTCTGGTGTAACCACGACCAGCCGCGCATCGTATCCCGTTACGGCGATGACGGTGAATACCGTGTACAATCCGCAAAAATGCTGGCGACTACGATTCATATGATGCAAGGAACACCTTATATTTATCAAGGCGAAGAGTTTGGGATGACCAACCCTAAATTTACAACAATCGATCAGTATCGTGATGTAGAGTCGTTGAACATGTTCAATCTTTTAAAAGAAGAGGGTTATACCGAAGAGGAAGTACTCGAGATTCTTAAGCATAAATCACGTGACAATTCTCGTACACCCGTTCAATGGAATGATAGTGAAAATGCTGGGTTCACGACAGGGGAACCTTGGATACCAGTTGCGTCAAACTTTAAAGAGATCAACGCCGAAGCAGCAGTAAATGATGAAAACTCAATTTTTTATCATTACCAAAAGCTCAATAAACTAAGAAAAGAACTAGATGTTATCACATATGGTGATTATCAACTAATCTTAGAGGATCATCCTGAAATATTTGCTTATGTTCGTAATGCTGACAATGGGGAAAAACTTCTTGTCGTGAATAATTTCTATGGTAAGGGCACAGATTTTGAACTGCCAAAATCAATCGATCTTACAGGTCTCTCTGCAGAAGTTTTGATCAGCAACTATGAAGGAACACTAGAAGATTTTTCTTCCTTCTCTTTACGACCGTACGAATCTGTCGTTTTTCACTTAAAAAAATAATGCTACACTATGTATGGTGAATAAGGATGAGAAAAAATAAATTTCAAGAAATCTATCAGGAAATATCTGCACAAATACAAGAAGGTGTTATAAAAGCTAATACTCAGCTTCCATCCGAACATGATTTAGCAGACCAATACGAGACATCGAGGGAAACGGTCAGAAAGGCACTAAATCTTTTATCGCAAAACGGGTTTATACAAAAAATCCGTGGTAGAGGATCCATCGTTCTTGAGACAAACAAATTTAGCTTTCCTGTTTCGGGATTAGTAAGTTTCCAAGAATTGTCCGATTCTATGGGAAAAAACAGTGTAACGACTGTTCATGAATTTGGTTTGATTGAACCGGATGAGTTTCTTCAACAGCAGCTTCAGACAGAACCTGAAGAGCTTACATGGAAAGTAATTCGTTCTCGGCAGCTTGATGGAGAGACCATCATTTTGGACAAAGATTATTTCTTGAAAAAGTACGTACCAAAGCTCACGAAAGAAATTGCTGAACAGTCCATTTACGCTTATTTAGAGAATGAGTTAGGACTGAAGATCAGTTTTGCAAAAAAAGAAATTGTCGTTGTAGATTGTACAGCGGAAGATAAAAAATTGTTGGATCTTGATGATTTTAAACATATTGTTGTCGTAAAAAACTATGTGTACCTAGAAGATGCGAGCCTCTTTCAATACACAGAATCTCGTCACCGACTAGATCGTTTCCGATTTGTAGATTTTGCAAGACGGGGAAGATGAATATTTGAAGCAGTAAAAAACACACGAAAACGCAGAGGAAATGAACTCCCTCTGCGTTTTTATTTTCTATAATCCATTCGGACCATCACCGCTATTCCAATTGCTACCTACTTCCCCTTGCCTTACGCTAGGGTCGACACTACGGGTATGGTTATCATTTCTTTTCTTTCTTCTGTAATCTATGATGAAAGCTAATACTAAAATCAGGATGACAAAAAGCAGCAGCCACCACAAAGCAAACTCCCCCTTTTAAAGTTCTAATTTATATCCCCAACATAAGTAAGTTTACTGTCTTTCAAATGGCTCATCTCTTTAATCAATGGAATGATCTCTTTGGGATAATAATTATAATCTGATAGCCGATCGATAGGGAGCCATTCGATTTCTAGTTGAGTAGAATCTGGAGAAAGCGGTTGAAAGTGTTTCGGGACCTTCTCTAAGGAAGCTTTAAAGATGTGCTCTACAATATGTATTCGGTCCTCTTCTTTTTGATTCTCAACGTGGTTTTTGCTGATGAATTCCCGAACCCACAACAATGGACCAACTTCTACCTGTACGCCAAGCTCTTCCAAGCATTCTCTGATCACGGCGTCAGTTAAAGTTTCATTAAACTCCTGTCCTCCACCCGGTATAACATATTTCATTTCTTCTTTATTCCCTTTTTTTATTGTTAACACATGATGATTATGAATGATTAATGCTTTTACTGAACTTCTAATCCTGTTCATATAATCAGCCTCCAAAACGTTCTCTTCTTTAATTTACCATGTCTGTAATGTTGACAGCTTCTGTAAAGTTCGTTAGTATAAGAACAGTCACCAACACGCTTCAACGCGTAAAAGCGTTTAAGTGAATAAGTGGAAGAAGATGAACGGAGAGATTTACATGAAAAAACAAATAAGTTTACCGGTGGCTCTTGGATTGTTTACAATGATTTTTGCTGTGATGTTCACGAGTCTCGTGTATATAAAAGTTGAACCGCATATTCCATTGTTAGCCTGCCTGATCTTATTAGGAGCAGTAGGAGTGGCTTTTGGAGCACAATGGAAGACGATTGAAAAAGGAATAGTTAATGGTATCATAGCTGGCTTGCAGCCGATCATGATTCTTTTAACAGTTGGACTTGTTATAGCAAGCTGGATGTTAAGTGGAACAGTTCCTACATTATTATTTTACGGAATGGATATCATTCAGCCTGAATGGTTTGCAGTAAGTGCTCTAATTATTACAGTTATTGTTTCGTCTTTTACTGGAAGTTCTTTTACAACAGTTGGTACAGTAGGTGTAGCATTGATGGGTATCAGTCACGTGCTTGGAGTGAACCCAGCATTAGCTGCAGGAGCGATTGTCTCTGGAGCGTGTTTCGGAGACAAAATGTCGCCATTGTCTGACTCAACGAACTTTGCACCAGGTGTTGTTGGCGTGAATATGTTTGAACATATTCGACATATGATGTGGACTACTGTCCCGGCATTCATCCTGACTGCTATTGCCTTTTTCGTACTTGGCGGTAGCGGAGGCAATGCGAATCTTCAAGAGATCAAAGAGATTCAGTCAGTGCTTTCAAGTGAGTTCCCAATCCATCTATTAACGCTACTATCACCAGTTGTAGTACTTGTTCTGGCGTTTCGTAAACTGCCAATCATACCTATTCTTTTAGCTGGTGTAACAGTGTCAATCATCGTTGGATTTTTCTTAGTACCTGACCTTACTCTGCAAAAAGTAGTGAATACCATGCAGAATGGTCTGCAAACACAGACAGGGAATGAAACAGTTGATACCATCGTTAATAAAGGTGGATTAATGTCTATGATGTGGTCGATCTCTCTTGTCCTGATTGCACTAGGATTAGGCGGAGTCATCCAAGCCTTAGGAATGTTTGATCTATTGTTTGGAGCTATAAAGAACACCACTCAAAAAGCGAGCAAGCTAATTGCAACTACTCTAGCATCTTCTGTAGGAATCAATTTACTAGCAGGAGAAATGTACCTTTCTATCCTGTTGCCAGGTCAGGCGTTAAAGGACGCATATATTAAATCTGGGGTTCCACTAAAGAACTTATCTAGAACAGTAGAAGATGGAGGTACACTTGTTAACCCACTCGTTCCTTGGAGCGTGAGTGGTGCATTCTTTGCTTCAACACTAGGTGTATCGGTTATCGATTATATCCCATATGCATTATTCTTATGGCTGTCCCCAATGTTTACATTACTTCTTGCTTATACTGGTTGGAGTATCGGTCAAAAGACAGATTCATTAGAAAATGATAATACTGCAGCATAATGATATAGAAGGCGTTCAAGAAGCATCTTTATGGGTGCTTCTTTTTCTTTTGACAAATTCAAGATAAAACATTATCATTATCAATAATGATAATAAAAAAGGATGATTCAGTACCATGCAAAAAAAAGCAGATTTTATCTTGCATCCTGTTCGAATGAAAATCATACAAAACCTTTCAAAAGGCCCGGCTACCGTAATGGAACTTAAAGAATGGATATCTGAAGTTCCTCAAGCCACACTTTACAGGCATTTAAATCTACTTAGTAAAAACGAGATCATTTATGTGGTTCAAGAAAAGAAAGTCCGTGGTGCTGTAGAACGCACGTATGCTATGAACCAAAATTCAACCTATATCACCGCTGAAGAGGCAGCCAATTTGTCCAAAGAAGAGCATATGAAAATGTTTATGACCTTTGTGTCCAATGTTACGGGCGAGGTGGAAGCTTATTTCAACGGGAATACGGATCTTAAAACAGATATTTTTGGCTATAACCAGTTGGATCTTTATTTAGATGATGAAGAGTGGGAAGAACTGAGTCAGGGAATGCAGACACTCATCGGTAAATTTGTGCCAAACAGACCTTCAAAACATAAAAAAAAGGTTAAACTCGTTCAGATGTTAGTACCTGAATCTAAGAAGAGCCATTAAAAAGGGGAAACACTGATATATTTAACAGAATGTTTTATACTGTATGTATAACAAAAAATCCCATGCAAAAACCGTTATCAATAATGATAACAATTATACTAAATTAAAGTTAGGTGATAGAACATGAACATGACCAAATTTTATAGAAATCTCTTTGAATTGAACGGTCATCCAGTCGTTGCACGTTCACTAAAAAAATTCGCACAATCTAAAGCAAGTAAACCTTTCATTCCATCATTCGTGAAACTATATAAAATAAACATTAACGAAGCGACTCGTGAGCTTAAAGAATATCATTCTCTTCACGATGTTTTCATCCGTGATTTACGACCAGATGCTCGCCCCGTTCCTTCAGAGGCTCATGCATTTGTGAGTCCATGTGACGCTGTGTTATCCGTAGTCGATCATCTTACGGAAGAGAGTCGTTTTACCGTAAAAGGGCAGGAATATACAGTCACGGAATTGTTAGGTTCTGAATCGGAAGCAAAGAAATACAGTGGAGGACAAGTGTTTGTTTTCTATTTAAGTCCTACAGATTACCATCAAGTTCATGTTCCGGTGGATGCTGAAGTTGAGTCTGTTTACACACTAGGAAGAGAAGCTGCACCAGTCAACGAACTTGGATTACGTCATGGTCTAAGACCTTTAACTCGTAATTACAGATTAGTTACGCAAATGAATGCAAGTGGACAACCTCTTGCACATGTTATGGTCGGTGCTTTGAATGTAAATACAATTGAACGTACGAATTATGAATCCGTTGTAAAAAGAGGAGATTCGTTTGGGTATTTCTCTTTTGGCTCTACTGTTGTTTTGTGTATTCCAAAAGGGGCTTTAAAGTTTACAGGAAAAAAAGGCAAGGTCAAGATGGGTGAGCTTCTTGGAGAATGGATTCCGAGAGAAGTTTAAATAAAATATTTGCTCTTGCTAGTAGTTTGATTTCCGCTCCAGGTTGCTCGCTTTCCATGGGGCGAACGGTGAGCCTCCTGCCGCTTTGCGCCCTTAGGAGTCTCCACCTGACCGCTCGTCCCATAGGAGTCTCGCACCTTGCGCTCCAATCAACTTGCATAGGAAGAGAAAAACATTTTTTGCTAAAAATCTATTGATAACAACGATTTCAAGGTGATCAAACATAAAGTGATTTAGTAAATAAAACATCACATAAGAAAAAGGATAAAACTACTCGTCATGTCGAGTTAGCTTTATCCTTTTTCTGTTTCAATTTTACCTCTCACATCACGCTGCGAGTTCTTTTTTGTCTTCTTGAACTTCTTTTTTCAGGATACCCGCGATAAAAGCGGTAACGACTGAACCAATTAGAATTGCTAATACATATAGCAATGGATTTCCGTTCACGATTGGGATAACGAACGCTCCTCCATGTGGAGCGGGAAGTCCAATCCCGAATACCATAGATAAAGCACCAGCTACAGCGGAACCGATAACAGCGGCTGGGATAACACGGCCAGGGTCGGCAGCAGCAAATGGAATAGCACCTTCCGTAATAAAGGAAGCTCCCATGATGTAATTTGTTTTCCCTGCTTCTCGCTCTGCTTTTGTATATTTCTTTTTAAATAACGTTGTTGATAGTGCGAGGCCTAGCGGTGGCACCATTCCGCCCGCCATAATGGCTGCATGAGGGGCAAAGTTACCTGCATCGATCATCGCGATACCGAATGTGAAAGCTGCTTTATTGATAGGTCCACCCATATCGACGGCCATCATTCCGCCTAGAATTAAACCTAATAAAACAAGATTTCCAGTTCCCATCCCTTTTAACCACAACGTTAATGCGTCGTTCAATGCTTTCACGGGTTCGATCACAATGAACATCATGATCAGACCGGTGAGAAGAATTCCGAATAACGGATAAAGAAGAACAGGTTTGATCCCTTCTAACGATTGAGGTAAGCTGCTAAACAACTTTTTTAATCCAAGAACTAGATATCCTGCTAAGAAACCAGCAATCAGTCCACCAAGGAAACCAGCTCCTCCTGTTGCGGCCATAAATCCTCCGACCATACCAGGCGCAAATCCTGGACGATCTGCGATACTCATCGCAATAAAACCTGCTAAAACAGGAATCATGAGAGCAAACGCGTTACCGCCACCTATCGTGCTAAGTGCTTCAGCGATCGGATGGTAAGAAGGGTCTTTCGGGTCAGCTGCGTTGATGCCGAAAATAAACGAAATCGCAATCAGAATCCCTCCACCAACAACGAAGGGAAGCATGTTGGACACACCGCTCATCAAGTGTTTATAAAACCCAGATCTTCCTGGTGATGTTGCTTTCTTTTCATCAACTTTCGTAGTTTCTCCGTTACTTTTATAAACGGGAGCATCTTGATCTAACGCTTGCTGAATGAGCTGTTGAGGCTTTCGGATTCCTTGAGCAACTGGAACTTGAATCACGTGTTTGCCGTTAAAGCGTTCCATCTCAACTTGTTTATCTGCAGCCACTATGATTGCATGAGCTTCTTCAATATCTTCTTTCGTAAGTGCGTTTTTAATTCCGCTCGAACCATTGGTTTCAACTTTTAAATGAACGTCCATTTCCTTCGCTTTTGCTTTTAGAGCATCAGCTGCCATGTACGTATGAGCAATGCCTGTTAGGCAAGCTGTAACGGCTAGTATTTTTTGTTTCGAAGAAGAAGAGGTAGGGGTTTCTTCTTTCTCCATCTCTTTTTCTTTTGTATCAATCGCATCTAAAATTTCTTTTTCTGTAGCCGCGGATTCAAGCTTTTTTCTAAAGTTAGGGTCCATTAAAAAACTAGAAAGTCTGGAGAGTGTTGCTAAATGATCGTTGTTAGCGCCTTCATATGCGGCGATCATAAAGAAAAGATGTGCGTTTTGGCCATCCAAAGATTCATAGTCGATACCATCTGTTGAACGCCCGAACGCGATAGCGGGCTCTCTAACGGCATTCGTTTTTGCGTGTGGTATGGCTATTCCTTCCCCGATTCCCGTCGTACTCTGACTTTCTCTTGCTAAGATCGCTTCTTTATATGCTTCTTTATCATTTAGTTTCCCAGCTGTATAGAGTTTCTCAATCAGTTCATCTATGACGGCTTCTTTCGATTGAGACTGTAAGTTTAATAAGATTGTATCTTTTGTTAATACATCTGTAATTTTCATCTTAATGCCTCCTTATTACAGTATTTCTTCTATAATGATCTGTTTTCGTAAAGATTCTACCTGTTCTAATGTGCACAGGTCTTCTGAAAAAGCAGTAGCACTTCCTGCAGCCACTCCATATTGGAACGCGGTAGCATAGTCGCGTTCTTGGGTGATCTTAGAAAGAAAACCGGCTACAACAGAATCACCAGCACCTACTGAATTTTTAACGGTTCCATCGGGTACGGTTGATACGAGAACGCTATCTTTGTTGAGAAAGATTGCACCATCTCCAGCCATAGAAACGATGACATTCTGTACACCTGTTTCCAACAGCTTCTTTCCATAAAAAATAGCATCTTCTTTCGTGTGGACGTTTGTTTGAAAAAGTTCCCCAAGTTCATGGTGGTTGGGCTTAATCAAAAATGGCTGATGCTTTAAGGTCTTACGAAGCGGTTCTCCAGCCCCATCAATGACAACATGAACTCCTTTGTCCTTACACTTTTTAGCAATATCGGCATAAAAATCATCAGAGATCGATGGGGGAATGCTTCCTGCAAGAAGAAGGAACTCATCTTTTCTCATGTTATTGATTTTTTGAAGTAAATTCTGTTGGTTTTCTAAAGAGATTACAGGTCCTTGACCATTAATCTCCGTTTCTTTATGAGATTTTAGCTTCACATTAATTCTTGTAACTTCTGAAACCTCTATAAAATCATGCTGAATGTGATCTTGTGTTAAGAATTCTTTGATAAAAGCACCTGTAAAACCACCCGTGAAACCAAGCGCAGTACTTTCTATACCAAGGTGTTTCAGGACTCGCGAAACGTTGATTCCTTTTCCTCCGGGATAGATAAATGTATCTGATGTGCGGTTTATCTGTCCTTCTTTAAAATCCTCCACTCGAGCTACATAATCAATGGACGGATTTAGTGTGCAAGTGTATATCATGATGTCACAACCTTTATTTCTGTCTTGTCTTGAAAATCATAGATGACGTCATCATCAATATCGTCTGTTATAATGATCGCCTCATTTAATTCCGCTACTTTTGAAAACGAAGTCTCATGAAACTTCGTATGATCAGCTAATATGAATGCTTTTTGTGAAAGAGAAATCGCTAATTCCTTTACTGCGGCCTCTTCCGGATCGGGTGTAGTGTAACCGGCCTCGATGTGAATGCCGTTCATCCCAAGGAATACCTTGTCAAACCGATAGGCACTTAAACTTTTAATCGCACTGCTTCCTACAAGTGCTTTTGTTTTAGACTTAACAAGACCGCCTATTAAGTAAGTCTTAATCTCGTGTTCACTTAAAGCTTCAAGGTGGGAGATGGCATTTGTAACAACCGTTATCTCTTTATTTTTAAGGTAAGGAATCATCTTTAAAGTTGTCGTCCCTGCATCCAGATAGATACAATCTCCTGTTTCAACTAAGTCACAAGCATATTGTGCAATACTATCTTTTTCCAAAGCATTTCTCTCAGATTTTTCAAATACGCTTAATTCCTCACTTTTTTGGTGAGTAAGTGAAGCTCCTCCATGTACACGTTTTAACTTCTTTTCTCTCTGTAACTGACTTAAATCTCTGCGTATCGTAGATTCAGAGGACGCTGTTGCTTCAACGAGTTCTTGTATGGTTACTACTGACTTTTCGCCTAATATTTCAATGATTTTACGATGTCTTTCAGGTGTAAGCATCCTGACACCTCCAAGTGTTCTTTATCTTTGACATCATTGTAACGTAAGCCCTTACATTTTTCAATCATAAACAACCAAAAATAATCAAAAACAATCACGACTAAAGTATTCCGTTTTTTTGGTATAATGAGAGTGCGCAAAAAATCTGAAGGTTGTGAAAATCATGAGCGGTGCAGAAGTACATACCGATTATCCGAAAACGAGGGTCTCATTAAGACAGGATCTTCAATTGTTAGGACTGAAAAAAGGAATGACGGTTATCGTTCACTCTAGTTTGAAGTCGCTAGGATGGGTGGTAGGCGGACCTGTGGCAGTTGTACAAGCGTTGATGGATGTTATAACAGAAGAAGGAACATTGGTAATGCCGACACATACGGCTCATTATTCTGATCCGGCAGGATGGCTGAACCCTCCTGTACCAAAGGACTGGTGGCCGACAATCATAGACGAGATGCCTGCATTTGATCCAGCTGTAACACCTACATACTTCATGGGAGCGATCGTAGAAGCATTTCGTACGTTTCCTGGTGTTCTAAGAAGCAATCATCCGACTGAATCATTTGCTGCATGGGGAAAAAATAAAGAAACGATCATAAACGATCAATCGGTGGATTTTGGTTTAGGTGAACAGTCACCTCTTGGGAGAGTTTATGAACTTCAGGGTCATGTTCTTCTGCTAGGTGTAGGTTATGATTCGAATACCTCCATGCACCTTGCTGAACATCGTATTCCTTCAGCGGAAACAGAACAAAATGCTGGTCCAATTTTTTGTAATGGGCAAAGAGTGTGGCAGTCGTTCACTCAAATTTCTTATCGGGAGGAATTATTCGAAGAGATTGGAGAGGTTTACGAGCAAAATAATCATCCCGTCGAAAAAGGAAAAGTAGGAATGGCCGATTGTCGACTGATCCCACAGAGAGAACTCGTAGACTTTACAGAGAATTGGCTGAATCAGTATGACCAGAGTAATAAACCGATTGAGCATGCTTAATGTTGTGAAAAGAAGGGTATGTTTAGAAGCAAATCCAATGAAATGAGGGAATTGCGATGAGGCGTTCCGTTCCAGCCACAATTATTTCATTCATAGTAGGCATCATTCAGCTAATCTTAATTTTACGTTTTATTTTTCAACTGTTTAATGCAAATGAAGGAGCAGCTTTCGTACAGCTCATATACGGACTGAGCCAACCACTTCTTTTACCATTTGCAGCGATATTTCCAAACATCGAACTAGCCAATGGATTCGTGATCGAACTGTCAACGATCGTTGCAATCATTGTGTATGGTGTAGTCGGCATGTTGCTGAAAAGACTATTCTCAGTGAGAAAAGCAGATCATGTTCATCGTGAAACGGTTATTAGGGAACAACCAGTATTACGAGACGAGGCAACGACTAGAGAAAAGAGAATTATTCGAGAAGAAAAAAGATAGAACTAAAAAACGTACATCTGCAAGTTCGGTGTACGTTTTTTGTTATTAAAATAAATCTCTCAAGAAGTGTTGCTATTGGATCTTGTTTTCCTTACTTCATTGCAAGTTGTTTGTAGCGTAAGGTTGCCGACTCCTGCGGGACGAGCGGTCAGGTGAGACCCTTAATGGCGCAAAGCGGCAAGGGGCTCACCGCCTGCCCCGCGGAAAGCGAGCAACCTGGAGCGGAAATCAACCACATTCAATCCCAACATCGAGTGCAAAAAATGCCTTAAATTACTTAAACATTATGCAATCGTAATAACTTCATATGTAGCAGAAAGTTCTACAAAGTGTGCCATGCCTGAAATTTCTCCAGCAGCAAGCTCATTTTCTACGTTATAGTGATCAACACAAGTCTTGCAGGCGAACACTTTAACACCCTTATCTTCTATTTCTTTAAGATGCAGCGAACATAAAGACTGCTCTGTGAGGCAATAAACACCACGATTCATGAAAAAGATCGCAGCTGGAAGATCAGATTGCTGCTTCAAAACCGTAAAATACGTTTCCATTACGTTTTCTCCAAGAGCAGGATCGTTGCCATTACCAAATGAGTCAGTTGTTACAAGAATGATTTTGTTCTGCACGTCAAATCACGCCTCTCTCATATTCTGTTGGCGTTAGCCAATATCTTTGTGTGAATTATACCACGCTTTGTTTAAACAAAGTCAGAGTTTGTTATGCTAGAAAGAGGAGGCTGATGGTTATGAATGAATCACTTTTTAACGTTATCGAAAAAGAAGAAGGACGTCGAGCAACTTTTGAAGTCCTTGAATATAAGCAGTTGCCTGTAACAAGTGCAGGTTCAAGTTCTTCGTACTACGCCAAAGAAACGGGAATATCGTTAAAACAAGTTCGGATCACATTGCGCCAAGGAGCTGTCCAAGCTGAAGCCGGAGCCTTGCAGTTTATGAAAGGTGATCTTGGATTGAAAAGCAATGCCGGTGGAGTTGGAGGGTTCATGAAGAAGATGGCTTCCAATATCTTAACGGAAGAATCTCTGTTCAAACCTTTATATGAAGGAACAGGAGAAATTTATTTAGAGCCCTCGTATGGTCATTATTTATTATTAAACTTAAACGACGAAGAAGTTGTTGCAGATCGCGGAATGTTCTATGCGGCAGAACCGTCCGTCCAACTAGGTGTAGCTAGACAAAAACTAACGTCTTCTATAAAAGGAGAAGAGGGCCTGTTTCAAACGAGATTAAGAGGCTCAGGTTTTTGTGTGCTTCAGAGTCCAGTTCCGCTTCAACAGATCATGAAGATACAGCTTCATGATGAAAAGCTGCAAGTAGATGGGAACTTTGCGCTCTTAAGAAAAGGAGATATTGATTTTTCTGTAAAACGAGCATCCTCTTCTATCATTGGATCTGCGACAAGTGGTGAAGGGTACCTGCACGTTTTTGAAGGAACTGGCGAGGTGTGGATCGCACCGACATTAGGAAGATAAAAAGAAAGCTGACAGAAAGGGGTGAACGGATTACCTTTTCTGTCAGCATTTTTTAAGGGTGTTACGATACATAAGAAAACGAAATGTTGCACCTACTCTTCAAACTGCCCGTTGTTCGTAACTACCTTAGAAGTGTTGTCAACATTACTGTCATTATCAACACGGTTCCCACTTTGGCTAGGAACGACTTGTATAGGTACAGTTGGATTCATAACTTCCCCGCCATTTTTGTTAACGGAAATGGTTAAGATGCCTTTCGTATATTGAGCCTTAACATCTTCATTTCGAAACATAAAAGGCAGTTGGACGAACCTCTCCGTTCGTTTCATTGCCTTTCTTTGTTGAAAATGCCCCGTTCGACTGTTTTTTGTAGACCGTATTTCTTCGCGCTGTGCTTTAATCTGAAGTCCTTGATTGAGGATCTCAATCTGAAGGTCTTCAGGGTTATAGTCTTTTAGATTTGCACGAATCTTGTAATCGTCTGTTGTCTCTTCTGTATCCACTTCAAACGACATCTGGTCTGCAAACTTCTCGAACTGATTGAGCCCTTTGTTGACGTATTGGTCGAAAGAATTTAGCCAGTCATCCATAGAACGGTTATTAAAAAAAGGCATCAATGGACCTTTGCCTAACATCTTTATACCCCCTAAGCATTGCCGGCATTATTCGAATCGAAAATATCAGGATCTAAAGTGTTTGTTGCGTTAACTACGTTTGTTGTTTGTATAAAATTCCCTGTGTTTCCTCCGCCAGAGCCGTTGTATCCTTTGCCTGTTGATTTGGGATTGATGACGAGCGTATCGCCAAAATTCACTACCCCTTCTGCCGCATTAATATTAATAGGAGCTACAATTAAACAGGGCACTTTTAGCACCTCCCTTTTTCTAGAAAAGTTACGATTGTGACGTCGTCCTTTACAAATAAGTTATGTAGGTAGAAGCCTAAAGGTGAATGAGACCGTTTAGGCACAAAAGAATGGGCGGATGCATATCATATGAGAAGTACTTGAAAGTGGGGATGAACGTATATGCCAGCAATTGTGGGATCTGTTTCAGTAAACTCCATATCGAGCGGCAGCGTTTTTCATGTGGGAGACGTCCAGACCATATGCCCCGTCAGTTACGCAAAAACGTATGCAGGGGCGGGATCTTTCAATACAGGGGATAATCTTCGTTTGGAGAACGGCTATAATGTTACGTTTACACAAGACCCAGATGTAAATGACAGTAACGCAGCAGCAAATTTTTAAACGACAAGCAAATTCCTTAGGTAGTAGGCATACATCTAACTAAGGAGCTGATTGTATGAATGAAGAGAGCAACTATTACTTGAGCAAGCTTCAACAGATGATCCTCGATCAGAATGATAAGATTAGCGACTTGGAAGATCAGATAAAAGCATTAAAGAAAAAAGTAAGCAATATTTCATCTCAACCTCAAAATGTAGAATATAAGTTTGATCAATTAAAGATAGAAAAACTTGAAGGTACCCTACACATTGGGCTCGGGTCTTCGACTGATAGCAAAGACTTGATCGAACAGTTCAATATTGGTCAGAACACCCTTCAGATGCCAGGAAAGATGGAACGAAGTACGATCGAAAATCCAAACTACCGAGAGATGATTCAAGTGATGGATGGCTTTTTCGAGAAAGAAGCGCCCGTTTATTTACAATCACTTGAAAGTAAAATGAACATTCCGTTAGATGAACCTTATCGAATCTTCATATTAGAAGATGTACAGCGTCAAGTTCCAGGAAGGATCAAACACTATCTCACCAAATATGAGCCTAAAGATGAGCGGGGCAGAAGAGATATCATTCAAAAAACAAAAGAGGACATCTATCGTGGCATCGAAACTTTTATCGTGCATTTGAGAGATTCAAAGTCTACTGGAGGGGATGAGAGTGAAATTTTGCGTAACCAATCATGAGTTATATGTCGGAGAGATTCATATTATCGGTGTAGGGTTATCGTCAGTCGTATTGATCGGGGACACAGATTGTATCAGTCTAGGTTCTGCATTCGACACACCTCCGGAATCTTTAGTCTTAGGTACATCACTTGTTCCCCTATAGAGGTGTATGATGTATCGTACATCTATCGTAGACTGTGTCAACTTAAACTCTCTTGCTAACTCAGGAGTACTGCAAACAGGAGATACTGACAAGATCAATAGCTTTTCTGCAGCATTAGCGATCCAGAGAGAAAGTACAAAGTTTGGAACGTTCAATGTTCCATACAGCAAATACAAAGTTTTTTCACAGCCGGTATTAGTTCCAGTTTGTCCCGTGTATAAGGTAAAACAAACGTATCATGCGAACCCCTACATTAGAGTTGGAAAAATAGATATTCTTGGGGTGTCCAGTTCATCCATCCTTCATATTGGATCAGTTAATGATGTTAAACTTCAATCTCGTGTGAAGCATATTCGTAATTTCTTAACAAATCCTTATCCGGAAAGTGAGGAGGAGGAAACATGAACCTTTTTGTAAGTCAGACGATCGTCATTCAACAGATAAGAGTGGATGGCATACAAAACTCATCTGTGCTCCAAATAGGAAGCGCCGGGGTTATACAGCCGATATCGCAATTATTTAACACAGGCGGTTTTACAGGTCCTGCCCCTCAGATTCCGGATCCGGATACTGCTCCTTCTGTTCCTTTAGGGCCGCCTTCATAAGAGGTGATTGAATTGGACACTTGGAAACAAATGATGGACTGGAAAAGGATGGCCGAAGAATATTTTGGTGATCAGTTCTTTACACCGAATCAAAATCAAAGGTCGACTAATAATCAAAATAATGAGAGTCCTCTTTGCAACATCTATGACACACCACAGGAAATTTGCTGTGTATTGGCGTTGCCTGGTTTAAATCGTACAGAGGATGTTGAAGTTATGGTCGATCCGTTTAAGCTGACCGTACAAGGAAAGTTATCGCTGACGTTAGATTCCTATCATTTAAATTCGGAGGAATTTCAACTCGGTGCGTTTAATCGAGAGATCCATTTACCCGAAAAAGTTCTGCAAGAGCCCGTTCAGGCTTTTTATCGAAAAGGGTTATTATTCATTCGCTTATTAAAAGATACACGACCTGGAGCGAATCAGCGAAAGGTGAATTTAAACTGGGTGCAGGAGTAGCGAGTGGATTCTTGACGACAGGATACGAACTACCTTACAATATAGAAAAACAACGGAAGGAACAGGTGTATACGTCCAATGCGCAATTAATCTGATTTTAGCCATTTACTTGAATAAAAAAGTAGAACGCTAGATAGGATTTCTCTGCCCATTTTTAGGACTTCATTACAGGCCTGTTTTTTTGTTGCAAAAAAACGTGTGATTGCGTGTTTTTTTGTGATACTTATTTTGGCTTGGGCAGACCTCTCTAGTTAATAGGGGAGGTTTTTTTTGTGCTTTTATTAGAGGCGAAGCAATTAGAAAAATCGTATGATGGAAAATTAATTATAAAGCAAACAGAGCCGTTTCAACTTTTTACTAATGACCGAGTAGGTCTTGTTGGTTTGAACGGCTCTGGAAAATCAACGTTTCTAAAATTACTTGCAGAAACTGAGCTTAGAGATGCAGGGTCCGTCCAACATTACGGAACACTTGGGATCGTAAGTCAGTTTGCCAAAGAGGAGCAAAGTCTTACTTCAAAAAGTGAAGCCGCTTGGAACCTGCAAGGCAAAAAGTATGACACGATGAGCGGTGGTGAAAGAACGCGGACTCAAATCGCCGCTGCTCTAGAACAAGATCCAGATATCCTTATCTTAGATGAACCTACGTCTCATCTTGATGTCGACGGAATGGATCAACTTGCAGATGAACTTTTACGTTTTAAAGGAGCACTTTTGCTTGTCTCACATGACCGTGCATTTCTAGATACGGTATGCACAAAGATCGTCGAAATCGATCACCAAACGTTCGCAACATATCCTGGTAACTATTCAGATTATCTGATTCAAAAAGATCAACAACTCAAACGAAAACACTTTGAATACGAACAGTATGTTAAAGAAAAAACAAGACTTGAGAGAACGGCTAAGGAAAAAGCATCTAAAGCGAGAGACTTGAAGAACAAACCAACTCGCATGTCTTATAGTGAAGCAAAGCTAGGAAAAGGAAAACTTCAGAATGCAAAGCGTTCACTTGAGAAGAAATCGAAGGTTATTGAGAAAAGGATCGAGATGCTCGATAAGAAGGAAAAGCCAAAGAAGCAACAGAATGTGGAATTCGATATACAACGATTCTCTAAGGTTCATGGAAAACAAGTCTTAGTTGTTAAAGATCTTTCTTTAAGGTTTGATGAAAAACCACTGGTTCAAAATCTTACGTTCTCTGTAAAACCGGGGATGAAGATCGTTTTAACAGGCAAGAACGGAACCGGAAAATCCACCTTACTTCAAGAAATCTATAAAGGAAATGAAGCGATTGAAAAGTCTAATCAGCTTAAAGTCGGCTACTTCCATCAGCATCTTAATATTTTGGATCCACAAAAAAGTATTCTTGAGAACGTGATGGAACGTAGTCTGTACGATGAAACATGGGTTAGAACCATATTAGCAAGAATGTTATTTAAACGTGAAGATGTCTTTAAAAGAGTAGATGTATTGAGTGGCGGTGAAAAGATGAAGACTGCTCTCGCAAAACTTTTCTTAAGTGACTACAATTTATTGTTACTAGATGAACCCTCAAATTACTTAGATTTGTTTACAAGGGAAGCGTTAGAAGAAGTCTTAGTAGCCTATCCTGGTACATTTATCTTAGCTACACATGACAGACGTTTAATGGAAAAGACAGCCACTCATATTTTAGAGCTGCAGCCACCTAAGGTATACTGGTTCGAAGGGGACTATACAGAGTTTAAGAAACAACGAAGTGGAACCCAAAACGAGCAGAATCACGATGGTGATGAGTTGCTTAAGCTGCAGTTTGAGATGGCAGAACTGATCAGTCAGCTTTCTGTTTGTTCAGATCTCAGCAAAAAAGATGAGCTCGATCGCCGTTATAATCATGTACTGCATAGAATGAATAAGTTAAGATCATAAAGAAGTAGAGCCGCTCAAAATGAGCGGCTCTACTTCTTTTTATCTACTTTTATTGGCGGTTCTTCTTGATCGGTGATCCCTGAATCATAGCCGATCTGATTGAGATCCTTTTCGTCAGCTACCGTACCTCCGGCCATTCCTTCGTTCATCATTCGATCAACGTCTAAGTATAGATCTTTTTTACCTTCATTTTCTTTATCTTTTTTTGCCATGTTAATCAGCCTTTCTGTTTGAACTAGTATTAGAATGTCCCAATTTGAAACTTATTTGCAGCCAATCCGTAGAAAATAATAAGTGAAAATCGAAATTATGTAGATTCATATAAAGTAAATTCTAAAGAAATGAGGAGATCGAAATGAAAAAGACATTATTGGCTGTTCTTTTATCGTTCAGCGTTCTTACAGGATGTTCGGCAGTGGAAGACGTAACAAACGGAATTAATTATGTACCAGAAGCAACAGAATACATTAACGATGTTCAACAATTTTCAAAAGAAATTCCTTCGTTAGCGGAGAAAGCTGTCTCTGATCAAAATGCACGTGTTGAGTTAGAGAAGGCACTTGAAGAAATGAATACAACGATTGAAGAATTTAATGAATTATCTCCACCCTCTGTATTTGAAGATATTCATAATCAGGTGATGGAACATAATCAAACGTTTCAAGATGGAATAGATAAGTATCAAACGGCAGTAGAGAACGGAGAACTGACCCCTGACTTTTTGGAGAAGAGTGGGTTGCTAGATGATGTCAAAGTATACACGGACTTATTAAACGATATTAAGCAATTAGGCGAGTAATCCTTTTTTCTTACTTTTGCCCATTTATTCAAAATTTCATGTTACATTTCGACTAAATTCGGGAATATGACAATGAGATAATTGGTGAGGGTGGGTAAAAGAATGGAAGACTATCATATTAAGATTGAAGATTATATGCAGCTATTGAAGAAAAGATACAAAAAAGGCAGACTTCAGGCGAAACAATATCGAAAACGATTAGAGCTCATTCATCTCTGGCACATGCGCGGCGTGGTCAAAGTGCCAAAGGAATAACTTGAAAATAACCAGTCTTTGACGATAAATGTATAAACACGACTAGTCTTGGCAGGTGCAACATGATTTTAATAAATAATACGTTCGAAAAAGCTAGGCATACAAAATATGATTATTTCTATCATATTGCGTTTGCCGTTCTTTTCTGTTTATACAGTTTCCTTATGCTTTTTTCCAGCAAACTGCTGGGTTTTTTGTTTTTTGTTTATGGACTACTCTTGTTAGGACATACCGTTTGGAAGGGAATCCGAACAAGCTATTCCATACCTTATATCTTGTTCGGACTAACCATTCTGTTTTTTAGCAGATTGTTCTGGTTAGAGGCATTTTCCGTACTGCCTGTTTTCTTTTATGAGATTTTTCAGATTGTATTCTTCCTTGGTATAGTTATTGGAATTTGTTTACTTTATGGATTAATGGTTAAAGGAGCACCTCTAGCTAACAAATTTCAAACTCACGGTGTTCATAGTAGCTACTTTGTAACAGGATGCCTCTTGCTTCCCTATACATGGATCTTTAGTTACGGAGCGATCGTTCAAGATAATCTTGGCAATCTCACATGGGCATTGCTCATCCTCGTCCTTTGGGGAACACTATATCTTGTTCAGCTCGTTACACATCACAATAAAATCATGCTAGTAGCTTTATATTCAGTAAATATTAGTGTAGGATGCTGGACGATTTACAGATGGATAAACATTTTAACATAAGAAAAGAGAAGCCTTTTGTGACTGCACCTCCAAATTTTAGATTGGTCTAAAATTTGGGTGCAGTTCATTTATAGGCTTCTCTTTTTTAGTTTCTTCTTAATTTAGCTAGCAGATGCAATATTTCAAAGTAAAGCCAAACTAACGTGACCATGAGTCCGAACGCACCGTACCATTCCATGTATTTAGGCGCTCCGCGATCTGCTCCATATTCAATGAAATCAAAGTCTAAAACTAAATTTAGTGCAGCAATTACGACGATAAACAGAGAAATTCCGATTCCGATCGGACCTGTGCTATGCAGATAAGGTACGCTCATTCCAAAAAAGCTTAAAATAAAACTAGTGAGATAAACAAGCATAATTCCCATAGTCGCTGAGAAAACGATCAATCTAAAGTTCTGGGTTACTTTTATGATCCTGAACATATAAGCGAGCAATAAGGCAAATAACGTTCCAAAAGTTAAAGCAACAGCTTGCAAGGTGATACCATTGAATTGAGCCTCAAAATTAGCGGATATCCCCCCAACTGCAAGCCCTTCTAACGCGGCATATAGCGGTGCAAGTAAGGGTGCTGTTTTAGGCACGAATGCAACGATTAACGCCGTTACAAGACCCCCAATCAAACCAATCAAGATCAAATGACTCACTGGGTTACCTAAATTGTATTGATACCAAGTAAAAATTGCAGATGCCATTAAGATAAGCAGAAGAATAAACGTTTTGTTCACTGTTCCTGATAAAGTCATCTTTTTGCTAAAAGACATTCCCCTGAACTTATCAAAAGTGGAGCCTTTTAAAGCAGGATTCGCACTTCTCATGTAAAATTCCTCCTTCTTTCCATACATAAAATACGTACAAACATCATCAAAGTTTCATGCGTTAAAATAATATGTCACATCATCATTCATTATAATGACATTTCCAATGAATGTTAAAGATATTAGGAAATTTTGACTATTTTAGACAAAGACCGACAAAAATTTAATGTTATGGAAGTATTATATAGTTGAAAGAAAGGAGGTGAGTATATGCGTATATCAAACCTCATTATGCAGGGGTTAATCGCGGGTGCCGTCCTTTTTATTCCTGCAGAAGTTTTTGCAGAGAAAGAAGATGTGGAGAAACGGAATCATAATGCTGAGCGAAACAGACAGCAAATCGTACAACAAGACAAAGTTACAGATCGTGTTCCTGTACAAGCAACAAAACAAGTAGGAATAGCATTGAAAACAAAGCCGACTGAAAGTAAGAGTAAAGCGGAGTTGGATAAACCTCAATCTAAGCGATCTGAAACAAAGTTGTTGAAGCAAGTTCCGATATCGAAACAAAAAAATTCTCAGCATGCAAACTACCGAAGCAAGGTAAAAAAATTAGACCCTCAAAGACAAACGAAAGAACATGTCCCGGTGAAGCAGACCGAACGAGTCATTCAGGCAGAGCGTTCTGAATTGAAAAAGGCTGAATCATCAAGTGCAATACATAGAAAAACAGTGGTAAACAAATCCGTTCCAAAAAAAGATTCGGTAAAGGTACTTGAAAAGAAGCCAACTCCATTAAAGGAGAAAGTTAGTCATCCACAGATGAAAAAGGATGTCTCTCCTTTATCAAATCAGAAGTCTTCAAAAGTACCTCCTCATCCTGTTTCAAAAGTAATTCCAGCTGCTACAGGACAAGGATCTTCCTCAACAACGAACCAATCGGATGGTGGGAGCGGAACAGTGTCATTTGCTAACTTTAAAGCTAGCTTAATGTTGCCGATTATTTTTGAAGATGGGGAAAAGGTTTCTGTGTATTTTGGCAGAATGGACCTCTTAAGAAGTCAATGGGTGAACGCACCGCCGGGAAGACCGCCGGAAAAGGCTCTTTAATTTTTCTAGAAAATTGTAATGTAAACAACTATCTGAAAATTTAAGGAGCGAATGA
This sequence comes from Fictibacillus nanhaiensis, assembly GCF_042686385.1. Classification (NCBI taxonomy): domain Bacteria; kingdom Bacillati; phylum Bacillota; class Bacilli; order Caryophanales; family Fictibacillaceae; genus Fictibacillus; species Fictibacillus nanhaiensis. Next base: position 64,101 of record NZ_JBHUPF010000005.1, on the reverse strand, counting down.
AAATGAAAAAAGTCAACCGTACATTTGTAAAATCTATCGTATTTGCTGGAACATTAACTCTTGCAGCTGTTGTAGGTACTGGGGCTGCTGAAGCGGCTGGGCACCAATCAGAAAAGGCTATTGCTGCTCATGCTCAAAGTGCAAAAGGATCTCAAGGTCACGTACAAGCTAAGGACGAAAAGTTTGAAAAACCAGCTAAAGTTACTGTGAAGATTCAAAAGCCAGTAAAAGTTGAAAAACCAGCCAAACCTGAGAAAGCTGCTACTAAGCCAGAAAAAACTGAAAAACCTTCAAAAGATAAGAGTCATTCTCAAGCTGCTGAACATGCAAGTGAAACGGCTAAGAAACACGCTGCTCCAAATGCTGCGGTTCACGCTGTTGCGACTAAAACAGAAGAGCCTGTTGTAGCAAAACCTGTTACTGAAGAACCTACAGAAAAAGTTGTAGTTCCTGTTGAGGAAGAAAAAACAGAAGTAATTGAAATTGAAGTTCCAGTTACAACGAATCCTGAAGAGGGTAAAAAGGAAGATTCAGTAACAGAAGATGATGATGCTACTCGTAAAGAGGATATCGAATATGCTTCGGATGAAGATGCGGTTAAAGAAGACGATGAAGATTCTGAAGATGAAGCAGTGCAAGAGGAAAATGAAGATAATCCAGTAAAAGAAGAAGACAAAACAGATGTTATTGCTGACGATGATGCAGTTAAAGAGGACGATGATGTTGAGAATGGAGAAGACCATTCTGACGAAGAAGATTCTGAAAACACAAAAGAAAAGCTAGAAAACAAATCTCTTCAAAACAAAATCAACTCTAATGCGTTTGAGCGCTCAAGTGAAAACGCAAAAATGCATGCTGCACCAAACGCTGCAGTACATGCTGATGCTGAAGTAACAGAAGAAGCACCAGCGACTGAAGAAACTACAACTGAAGAAGTAACAGAAGAAGCACCAGCGACTGAAGAAACTACGACTGAAGAAGAAGTAACAGAGGAAGCACCAGCGACTGAAGAAACTACGACTGAAGAAGAAGTAACAGAAGAAGCACCAGCAACTGAAGAGACTACAACTGAAGAAGAAGTAACTGAGGAAGCACCAGCGACTGAAGAAACTACGACTGAAGAAGAAGTAAAAGAAGAAGCACCGGCAACTGAAGAAACTGCAACTGAAGAAGAAGTAACAGAAGAAGCACCAGCAACTGAAGAAACTACGACTGACGAAGAAGTTTCTGCACTTTTGAACAAGATTCGTTCATTAGCAGCTGAGCATGCTTCTGAAAATGCGAAGTTACATGCAGCCATTAACGCAGCAATTTTAGCAGTTGAAGATGTTTTAGAAGAAGATGTTTCAGAAGTTGTTGAAGTGCCTGCAACTGAAGAAGATACAACTGAAGAAACAGTTGAAATTACAGTAGAAACTGAAACAAAATAGTAAAAATGAAGTCAGGGATTCGCGGTCCCTGGCTTTTTTGTACTGAAATATTCTTTTATAAGTCTTCGGAAAAATTTATACGTCTTCAAACTTTTTTATAGGTCCTCAAAAAAATTTATAAGTCTTGAAATGGTTTTTATAAGTCTTTAGCTTTTTTAGACATTACCATGCAATGACTATATATTCCAACGTTTTCTTTTATATGTTCAGGGAAGTATATTCTTAAAGACGCAAGGAGGTGGGATAGTTGCTACAAAAAGGTGATGTTGCACCCGATTTCACGTTACCATCCACATTAAAAAAAGATATTTCATTATCAGATTTTAAAGGGAAGAAAAATGTCCTTGTGGCTTTTTATCCGCTAGATTTTACACCTGGCTGAATCAAGGAAATAACCTCTTGGAAAGAGGATTACAAACGTTTTGAGGAGGCAAATACAGAAGTGCTTGCAATCAGTGTGGATCACATTTACTCACACAATGTATTTGCAGCTGCTTTAGGAACTTTGCCATATCCGCTTTTAGCTGATTGGCACAAGAAAGTAACGAAGAAATTTGCTGTTCTTAACGAAGAAGATGGAACTGCGATTCGTTCATGTTTTGTCATCGATCAAGAAGGTATTGTTCAATTCAGCAATCATACTTTTGATGCCAATGAAAAGCTTCAGTATGAAGAAGTATTTAAAGCTTGTGAATCATGTGGAAAAGGAGAGTAACTGTGGACAAGGAACATAAGAACCAACAACCTATTGAAGATCCGACTGCTCACGCAGAACAAGAGATCAACGCTTATTTTTATGACCAGAATGAACAAACAGATGGCCATCCCACTGATTACATGAATAGTGAGATGCCTGCTGTTAATATTGCTAAACCTGATGATGAAAAATAAGGCTGCCTTTTTAGCAGCTTTTTTATTTTGTGGCTGATTTAGCCTATCTTTTGAAACCGGCACCATACCAGTCATGTTGTGGTACTATATAAGCAGAAGTATGCTGATATAGGAATAGGAAGGAACAGCTGAATGAATATATTTTTAACTGGAGCAACTGGTTTTCTAGGTGGTCGCTTAATTCAAAATTTGGCGCGTGAAGGTCATACACTTTATGTGTTAGCGCGAAACTTACAAAAAGCGGAACAGCTTCTTCACAAGACAGCTGATTTAAACGGCGTTATCCATATTATTCAAGGGGATATCACCGCTCCTCACTTAGGAATGACGAAGGAAGCGGAGCAAGAGCTTACAGATAAAATGGATGTATTTTATCACATGGCTGCCCTTGTTAAATTTGACTTGGACCTTAAAGATGAACTTTTTCAAATAAATTATACAGGTACTCAACATGCACTTCATGCTGCTAAGAAAATGGGTGTATCACACTTCTATTATGTGAGCACCGCCTATACGCTTGGCAAAGACGAATATGCTAAAGAAGAATTGCATAGTCTGAGCAATGATTTTAACAATCCATATGAAGAAAGTAAGTGTAAAGCAGAGCACTTGTGTATGGAGTTTGAAGATCAATTTGACGTGACTATCTTAAGACCTGCGATCATTATTGGAGACTCTAAAACAGGTGAAGCGGATTCTAAATTTACACTGTATGGATTACTTCGAAGCCTTGAAGTCTTTAAGAAAAGATTTCAGAGAAAAGGAATGGGAGATCGCGTGTTCCACTTATTGTGTGAAGAAGGCAGTACGCAGAATCTTGTTCCTGTCGATTATGTAGCAGATGTTTTAACTGGAGTTTTAAAAAAGGGAAGAGAAACGAAAATCTACCATATTACAAATAACAATCCGCCACTTAGTGCAGATGTTTTTCAAGTAATGAGAGAAAAAGCTGGACTTGAACTGTTTAAGCTTGCTCCGTATGATTACGAGCCGTCTCTAAATGAAGAAGAACAGCTTCTCAACAGCGTAATTGATGTTTATAAAAATTACTTGAACAGAAACATCACGTTCGATGATAGCAACACGCAACAACTGCTAGAAGAAATAGAAGCAGCCCCCCTTCATATGGACATGCCAATGATCAAACGCATTATTGAGGGGTATCAGCATGCTTCTGTTTAAAAATAAAAATATGCATCTATTTACATTTTATGCATATACTGCTATAGTGTACATGTAAAGTAACTAATCTTAATGAAACCCAAGGAGGTATGTATAATGAGACAACTTAATGGATTGACTTCAGAGAGTGTAATTTATGTACAGCCTATTGGGACAATGAAGAATCGCAAATAGTTTATTTGCGTATGTAATGTCTTCGCTTAAATTTGTCATTTAACCATGGGCTGTACAACAGTGCCATGGTTTTTTATATGAAGAGGGGTATTTGTGTACCTTTCTTTCAGTAAAGAACCTAAGTATGTATATTTAGGTTCTTTTTATTTTGCAAAAAAGACTTTTTACTAAATCATTGTTTCTATTTTGTTCCTTTTTCTCCTTTGAAAAGGAGATTGGAGTGTAAGGTGGGAGACTCCTGGGGGATCAGCGGGACAGGTGAGACACCTAAGGGCGCATAGCGTCGAGGTGGCTCACCGCACGCCCCCCGGAAAGCGAGCACCTGGAACGGAAATCAACCACATACTAGGACAACATTGTATTAGGAAAAGTTTTATAAAAAATGACAACATTTATTCGGAGGGTATTACATTGAATTTAAAATCACTAGGTTGGAATCAAACATTTGAAGAATCGTTTAAAACATATGAAAATCAAAATCTTGTTCCAGGAAGAATAAGTGTAGAGCATAAAGGACTCTATAGTGTTCTAACGGAGCAAGGTGAATTATTAGGTGAAATCACAGGAAAGGTTCGCTTTTATGCAACAGGTCGTCATGATTTCCCTGCAGTTGGAGATTGGGTAGCGGTTCAAGCTATTCCACAAGAAGGAAAAGCTTACGTGCACGGAATCCTGCCTCGCAAAAGTAAGTTTTCTCGCAAAGCAGCCGGTTTAACAACAGATGAACAGATTGTTGCGACAAACGTAGATACGGTCTTTTTAGTAAATGCTCTAAATCAAGACTTCAACCTTCGCAGACTCGAGCGCTATTTATTAATGGCGTGGGAAAGCGGTGCGACTCCAGTTATCGTTCTAAGCAAGGCGGATCTTTGTGAGGATGTTCAAAAGTTCTTAGATGAAGTGGAAACCATTGCGTTTGGTGTTCCTACATTTGCAGTTAGTGCAGAAACTGGTTCGGGTCTTGATGAGCTTGCAGCATATATTACAGAGGGTGAAACCGTTGCTCTATTAGGTTCATCTGGTGTTGGGAAATCGACGCTTGCAAACAAACTTTTCGGTTCAGAGGTATTAAAAACGAATGTTATTCGTGAAGAAGATGGAAAAGGAAAGCATACCACTACTCATCGTGAACTGCTTGTTCTTGATAGTGGTGGGATCTTAATCGATACTCCGGGAATGAGAGAGCTTCAATTGTGGGAAGGCGACAGCAGCTTAAGTCAAAGCTTTCAGGATGTTGAAGGGTATGCGGAACTATGCCGTTTTCGTGATTGTACCCATCAAAATGAACCAGGGTGCAAAGTGCAAGAAGCGATTGAAACAGGTGAATTAAAAGAAGATCGCTATAACAGTTATGTAAAACTTCAGCGCGAATTAGCTTACTTCGCACGCAAAGAAGATCAAAAGTTAGCGAATGCAGAAAGAGCAAAATGGAAAAAAATCGCTGGTGACCGTACACGCGTTCATCGTAAATAAGTGAAATGGAAGAGGAATGGTTTTACGACCATTCCTCTCTTTTTTTGGCTATCGAAATCTTATAGAGCCTAACTTTGAATAGTAAAAAGGATTTTCATAGGGAATCATCAAAATAAGAAGGAAGAGGAGGGATGAAATGGCACAAGTATTTACGATACAAACACACCAAAGAGATGAGATGTATGAGATCACGAGTACACTAGAAGCTTATCTAGAAGAACAGTGCGTGAACGATGGTGTAATGTACATATACTGTCCACACACGACCGCTGGAATTACAATCAATGAAAATGCGGACCCTGATGTTGTTCATGATATGCTTATGCGATTGGACGAGGTATATCCTTGGGAACACCCAAAGTATCGCCATGCTGAAGGAAACTCTGCTTCACATCTTAAGGCAAGTACCGTTGGTTCTTCGCAAGTGGTCTTTATCCAGAATGGAAAGCTTCTCTTAGGAACTTGGCAAGGTGTTTATTTTTGTGAGTTTGATGGTCCGCGAACTCGAAAATATCACGTGAAAATTTTGAGCAAATAAATCTACTTATAAAAGATTCACTGTCAAAATCAGTGAGTCTTTTTTTTATTTCCTACTAAAGTTCTAGGCATCGAATGAAAAAGAAATATGTTGAATAATAGGGAAAACTTTTAAATTTAACATAAAAATTCTACTTTTCCAAAAATTTAGTTGTCTAATACCTTTTCTTCATGTACTATTTTTTTAAATAGTGGAAATTATCATAATATTCAAAACAAGGGGGATTTTAGGTGGGGATTAAGAGAGGGTTAAAAGTATTAGCGGTTTCTGCATTATCACTAGGACTTTTGGCAGGTTGTAATTCTTCTGGCGGTTCAGAAGGAAGCAATGGAGGGGGAGGAAGCGGAAAAGTAATCAAGATCGCAACGCAAACTCCTTTATCTGGCGGTAGTGCAACACTTGGGGAATCTATTAAGCTTGGTGCACAACTGGCATTGGAAGAAAACAAGAAGAAGTTTGAAGACTTAGGGTACAAGCTTCAGCTTCAGCCGTATGATGATCAGGCAGATCCTAAAAAAGGTGTAGCAAACGCACAGCTTATCGGTTCAGATAAATCGATCCTTGGGGTTGTGGGTCACTTGAATTCAGGCGTATCCATCCCGTCATCTGAAGTTTATGAAAAGTATAAAGTGCCGATGGTATCTCCAGCAAATACTGCCACAGAGGTAACAGACCGCGGACTGAAAACAGTGAACCGTATCGTAGCACGTGACGATTTCCAAGGTCCTGCAGGTGCAGATTTTGCGATCAATAAATTAGGAGCTAAGAAAATCTTCGTTATCCAAGATAAAACAGCGTACGGAACAGGTCTTGCTGATGCATTTAAGAAAGCAGCTGAAGATGCTGGAGCTGAAATACTTGGTTATGAAGGGATTACTGTTGGTGAGAAAGACTTTAACGGTGTACTTACACAAGTATTATCAAAGAAACCTGATTTAGTGTTCTTCGGTGGATTATACACAGAAGGTGGTCAGTTGATCAGACAAGCTCGTGACAAAGGCATTAAGATTCCATTCATGGGCGGAGATGGAATGGACTCGTCTACTCTAGTTGAAATCGCAGGCGATGCTGTAACAGATGTTTATTATACTTCGGTAGCAGCTGATGCGAGTAAAACAACAGAAGGCAAAGATTTCTCTTCTAAATATAAAGAGAAGTTCAACAAGAACGTAGAGTCTTATTCGGCTTATGGCTATGATTCTATGAGCGTTCTATTAAAAGGACTTGAGGCAGCGATTGAAGGAAGTGACGGAGACCTTCCGGCACGTGAAAAAGTAGCAGAAGAAATCCGCAAGATTCAAGATTTCCAAGGTGTTGTTACGAAGGTCGGTTTCGATGATATCGGTGACAACAAGTTTGCTAAAGTATACATCTACAAGTTCAGTGAAGCTAAATATCCAGGCGTTCAAGAAGGCGAAATCAGTAAGTAAACTTATGTTTACAAGAGAGGGAATGACCCCACCGGCCATGTCCCTCTTCTTTTTTACATACACTCCCCAGACGTGAAAGAGAGGAATATTTATGTTAGCTGACATTTTACAAAGTCTGCCTCAAGTACTCGTAGATGGCATTGCTCTTGGTGCGATATACGCCGTTATTGCACTTGGTTATACGATGGTTTATGGAATATTAGAGCTCATTAATTTCGCCCACGGTGAAATCTTTATGACAGGTGCTTTTATCGGAGTTGCGATGCTGATTCTCATGACAGGCATGGGTTGGTTAGCAGCGATGCCTGCTATTCTAGCTTTAATTCTTGTGTTGGTGGTTACGTCGATCCTAACCGGTTTCATGGGTGTTGGAATAGAGCGGATGGCATACAGGCCGCTCCGAAACTCCCCTAAACTGATTACGTTGATCTCAGCGATCGGTGTATCGTTTTTGCTGCAAGATCTCGTTCGTTTTATTACAGAATACAAAAGAGGAAATTATATTTTAACGGGTCCATCCATGTTTAATGAGCAATTTTCGATTAAATTTTCTAGCATTTCCTCTTCCTTTAGTGATGCGTTCTTTAAAACCTCTACATTGATTTTAATCATTGCGGTTGTGATCATGATGATCGGACTGGATTTCTTCGTTAATAAAACGAAGTGGGGTATGGCGATGAGAGCAGTAGCTCAAGATCGTGAAACAGCATCGCTCATGTCGATCAATGTGAACAGAGTCATCTCGTTGACCTTTTTCATCGGATCAGCTCTAGGTGGGGCAACTGGAGTTTTGTTTGCTGTTCAATATGGAACGATCGATCCGTATATCGGTTTTATCCTAGGATTAAAAGCATTTACGGCTGCTGTTCTTGGAGGCATCGGAAATATTCGTGGTGCTATGGCAGGTGGACTCATGTTAGGGATTCTAGAAATGTTTGCAGCTGCTAATCTCCAGCTATTAACGGGTGGTATCTTTGGCGCAGAGTATAAAGACGTATTTGCGTTCGCCATTCTAATCGTCGTATTAATTTTCAAACCAGAAGGACTGTTTGGTAAAGCAGTTACTGAGAAAGTGTAGGTGAAGAGCGATGAATAAGCTGACAAGTAAACTAAAAGGCAACAAGCTGGCCCAAATTATCCTGCTCGTCCTTTATGTACTGATTACCTCGTTGAGCCTATATCTTGCTCAGGCATCTGTAACCGCTTTTCTGTTGCTGTTGTTCTCATTATTGCTTCTGTACTATACAGAGTTGCCAGACCGTCTAAAATGGTTGATCGCAGGTGTCGTCCTTATCGGCGTGATACCTTTTGTATCAAGCACCGGACCAGGCTATCAATCTTACATGGAAGTCGCCACAGTTGTTGGTATCTATGTAGCGATGGCATTGGGGCTAAATATTGTTGTTGGTTTAGCAGGATTACTAGATCTGGGGTTCGTAGCCTTCTTTGCGATCGGGGCATATACGTATGGAATCTTTGCAACAGGTCAAGCTGCTAACTTTATGCCATTCGGAACGTTCCCTTTATCGGGTGAGAGCTTCTGGATCTTTATTTTAATCGGATGCTTTGTAGCTGCACTTTTCGGTGTCTTATTAGGTATCCCTGTACTTCGTGTAAAAGGAGACTACTTAGCGATCGTTACGCTTGGTTTCGGTGAGATCATTAGAATTGTATTTAATAACCTTGATAAGCCGGTGAACATTACCAATGGAGCAATGGGATTAGCGTCTGTTAAACCCCCAGAGATCTTCGGTTATCAGTTTGTCTATCCGAATCAATTCTACTTTATTGTTCTTGCTATCTTGTTTCTTGTCATTCTAGCTGTTAGAAGGTTTGAGTTCTCAAAAATAGGCCGGTCTTGGAAGGCGGTTAGAGAAAACGAGATCGCAGCACAATCGATGGGTATCCACCTTGTGCGTACGAAGCTTTTAGCATTCGCAATCGGAGCTTCTTTTTCAGGAATGATGGGGGTTGTATTTGCAGCGAAACAAACTTTCGTTGACCCTACGAGTTTCACGTTATTAGAGTCTATCACCATTCTAGTAATGGTTATCTTAGGAGGCATGGGCAGTGTGCCAGGAGTAATCCTTGGTGCGGCAGTAATTACCATTCTAAATCTACAAGTACTGACAGAGGTAACAAATTACTTAAATCAATTGAGTCTTGATGGTGTGATCAGCTTTCCAGAAGCACTCGCTCCAGCAAAAATGCAACGATTTATCTTTGGAGCGATTTTAATCATATTTGCCATCTATCGCCCTCAAGGGTTGATACCATCTAAAAATCCTGTGTTTGATGAAGAATCTCTTAAAGAGGGATCTAAAAAGCACAGAAAAGAGCAGATTACGGTTGAACCTGACAAAGGGTTTCAGGCATAGGAGGCGGTATAGAGATGTCGATTTTAACAGTTAGTAATCTTACTAAACAGTTTGGCGGACTTGTTGCCGTAAATTCAGTAGATATGACAGTGGAAAAAGGTTCGATAACTGCGGTAATCGGACCGAATGGAGCAGGTAAAACTACTTTCTTTAACTTGATCACCGGGGTATATCAACCGGACAATGGGAATGTGCAACTCGGATCAAGTTCTTTAGTAGGGTTGAAGCCACATGAGATTTCCCGGCACGGAATTGCTCGTACGTTCCAAAACATACGTCTTTTTTCAAATATTACCGTTCTTGAAAATGTCATGGTAGGTTTGCATAAACAGTTGAAAGCTGGAATCGTTGGTACTCTGTTCCAAACAAAAAGAGTAAGAGAAGAAGAACAACTAGCCAAAGAAGAAGCGTACCACTGGCTTGAATATGTCGGTCTTGCGAAGCATCTAAACGAAGATGCTCAGAATCTATCCTATGGAGCTCAACGAAGGCTTGAGATCGCGCGTGCACTGGCTACCAAACCTAAACTTTTGCTGCTAGATGAACCAGCAGCAGGGATGAATCCGAGAGAAACACGTGAGTTAACCGAGTTTATCCATCGAATGAGAGAGGACTTGGATGTAACGATCGTTTTGATCGAACATGATATGAAGCTAGTCATGGAGATATCTGAACAGATTTTTGTATTGGATCATGGCGAAAAAATCGCTGAAGGAAAGCCTGCTGAAATTCGTAATAATGTAAAAGTGATTGAAGCTTATCTTGGAAAAAGTGCCGTAACACCAGCGTAAGGAGGAGAACGATGAGTATTCTACAATTAAACGATATTAACACATATTACGGTGGTATTCATGCGCTAAAAGGTATTAGTATTTCTGTAGAAAAAGGGGAAATCGTTACATTAATCGGATCGAACGGTGCAGGGAAATCAACGACTTTAAAAACGATCAGTGGACAGGTTCTACCGAAAACAGGTTCTGTTATCTACGAAGGAAAAGACATTTCGAAACAGCCTGCCCATATTACTGCTCAAACGGGTATTGCACACGTTCCTGAAGGAAGAAGGATTTTTCCTAGACTAACGGTAAAAGAAAACTTAGAGATGGGTGCTTTTATCGTGAAGGATAAAAAGGTCATAAAGGAACGTATGGAACAGGTCTTCGACTATTTTCCGAGGTTAAGAGAACGCTTAACTCAAAAGGGGGGTACGATGAGTGGTGGTGAGCAGCAGATGCTCGCCATGGGTCGTGCACTCATGTCAAAGCCACGTCTCTTGTTGCTTGATGAACCTTCAATGGGACTAGCCCCAGTAATCGTAGAACAGATTTTCGATATTATCAGTGATCTCAATAAAGAAGGAATGACGATTCTTCTCGTTGAACAAAATGCGTTTCAGGCTCTTCAGATCGCGAATCGTGGGTATGTGCTGCAGACTGGAGAGATCGTGATGGCTGGTCAAGGGAATGAGCTCATTACAAATGAGTCCGTTCGAGAGGCTTATCTGGCTTAATTTAAACGGATACTTTAGTGTTTTCTTTGTTGTTTTTGAGAGTAGTTGATTTCCGTTCCAGGTGCTCGCTTTCCGCGGGGCAGGCGGTGAGCCACATTTGTACGTTTCACTCTTAAGTGTCTCACCTGCCCGCCTGTCCCGCAGGAGTCTCACACCTTCCACTGCAATCAACTAGTCAGTGAAGGAGAATTAGGAAACCGAAAAGCATCAAAAACGCTTATTGTAATATTTCTAAAAGGATATTTTTGTTCAGATTCGAAGGTGTTTTCTTTGCGTTCCAGGTGCTCGCTTTCCGAGTGTCGTTTAGCTTATTAAAGACTGCATACTAAAAAAGTTAATAACAGGATAGTTTACAGAACAAATAAAACCGGGGATCAACCTGGTTTTATTTTTGTGTATATTTCCTCTTTATTATTGGATGAAATTGTTATACCTTTAAAAGGAAGACGAAAGGGGTATGATTTATGATTAAAGTACTCTTTGTATGCTTAGGAAACATATGTCGATCTCCTATGGCGGAGGCGATTTTTCGAGATCTTGTAAATCGAGAAGGTTTATCAGAAAAAATTTCTATTGATTCAGCCGGAACGGGAAACTGGCATGTAGGGGAACCGCCTCATGAAGGAACAAGGAATATCTTGAAAGAAAACCGGATCTCCTATGAAGGTCAGAAAGCGCGTCAAGTTAAAACAAAAGACTTAACAGACTACGATTATATCATCGGGATGGATGCTGAGAATATTGGTAACATGCATAGGATGGCAGGTCAGAAAAAAACAGGTATGATCGCAAGGCTGATGGACTTTGTCCCTGAAGATGAGAATGAGGATGTTCCGGATCCGTATTTTACAGGTAATTTTCAAGAAGTGTATGACCTTGTTACAGCGGGGTGTGAGAGGTTATTGGTCGAAATAAAGAATAGAGAATCTTTATAATCAGGAGGATATCGGATGGGTGAAATTCGTCAATTATCATCAGAACAAGAAGTGCGTGATGCTTTTCCGGTTATGAGTCAACTTCGTACACATCTTTCAGAAGATCTTTTCTATGAACTTTTTTTACAGATGGAGAAAGAAGGCTATACGTTATTTGCCAATGTTCATGAAGGAAAAATTGTTGCTGTTGCTGGTTTTGCTATTTTGACCAACCTTTATGATGGTAAACATGTTTATTTGTACGATCTGATCACAGATTCTAACGCAAGATCAAAAGGATACGGTGAGGAACTTCTCGCATTTTTGGAATCTTTTGCACTTCAAAATAACTGTAACTGTGTTGCATTAAGTTCGAATGTAAACCGGGTAGACGCTCATCGTTTCTATAAAGAAAAAATGAATTATGAGATGCCGAGCTATGTATTTAAAAAAAGATTTTAGTTTAATTGGTTGTTAATTGTGACCGAGCATAAATTTCAGCCATCGATCATAAATCTTCGTGACCGAGCATAAATTTCGGCCATCGATCATAAATCATCATGACGGATTATAAATTTCGACGAACGATCATTAATCAGCGCCATTATCTCGACTAGACAAACAAGAAACCTTATGCAACCTAAAGGAAATGCATAATTATTGTAGCAAAGCAAAAAGCTGACTAAAGGAAGATCATATCACGATCTTCCTTAGCCAGCTTTTCTTTTTGAAAAGAATTATGTTTTAGTAAATCTTATTAAGCACGGCTACGCATACTGCGCATGATCCAGCTTACGATAAGTACTACTACAACTGCACCGATAATAGCTGGAACGATTGCAAATCCTGCTACCATTGGTCCCCAATCACCTAATAATAATCCACCTAACCATGCACCAACAAAACCTGCGATGATGTTACCGATGATTCCGCCTGGTACGTCACGCCCTGTTAAAAGACCTGCTAACCAACCGATGATTCCTCCAATTATAAGTGCCCATAATAAACTCATTTAAAATTCCTCCTTTTTTTGTATGTTGTAATATGGAATTATTCTTAAGTTACCCATTATAAAAAATTATAAACTTATCCTGAAAAAAGTTTTTATCACCGTAAGGAAGGGGAAAGATAAAGGGAAATGTATAAAAATAAGTAAGGGGTGAGAGGAACTTTGACATTATGGCATATACTCAAACATATGAAAGCCAAAGCATTTGGAATTGAATTTATGCATGGTTTTCAAAGAGGAGATGTAACAGGACTTGCAGCACAGCTTGCTTATTATTTTCTGCTTTCGCTGTTCCCTTTTCTTATCTTCTTATTAACGCTTGGAGCCTTTTTTATTGAACCGAAAGAAGCGCTGGATCTGTTAGAGCACTTTGTACCATCAGAAGCGATGGATTCTGTTCGAGAGAATTTACTTGCTGTATTAGAAGGAAGAAGTGGTGGCCTCTTATCAATTGGGATATTAGCTACGATATGGTCAGCTTCTAATGCGATCAATGCTGTAATCAAGACTTTGAATGAAGCCTATGGCGTTGAAGAATGCCGCAGCTTCATAAAAACAAGGTTATTGGCCATTTTCTTAACGTTTGGCGTTATTTTCGCTTTTGTTGTTGCACTCGTTTTCCCTGTATTCGGAAAGATGCTTGGAAACGCAGCCTTTTCATACTTAGGATTAAGTGATGAGTTCCTTCAAATTTGGGGAGTGTTACGGTGGTTGATCAGCTTCCTCATCATCGCGACGGTTGTATCTGTTCTCTATTATTTGGCTCCCTGTAAAAAGCTCAAATATAGTGAGATCTGGTACGGTTCACTTGTTGCCACATTCTTTTGGCAGATCGTTTCATTCGGTTTTGCCTTTTACGTTGATCATTTTGGTAATTATTCTGCTACTTACGGAAGTATTGGGGCAATTATTGTCCTTATGCTTTGGTTTTACCTCACGGGTATCGTCTTATTATCTGGAGGCGTCTTAAATGCCACGTTTCATAAGTTTAAGATTGATTTTGCCAAGAAAAGGGGCTTGTTAAAGGCTGAATCCTAGGAAAAACTATACATACCTTGTCGTTAAGGAGGTATTATTGATATGGGAAAAAGCAACAAACAGACCCACAACAATAAGAACAATAAAAATGATAGTCAGCATAAAACGAGTAAGTCCTCGAACAAAAAGAATGACTTTCATTAATCGAACACGAACAAGTATGAAGCTGTCCTGTTAGCAGGGTGGCTTTTTTGTTTGTTCAGAAACGGCAGTGAAAAAGTACAGAAGAAGTACATGTTTTGGATAAATACAGCGAAGTGTGTATAGGGAACGGAGAAAAGTTTGTGTCTTTTACCTGTATCTCCTTAAGAGCTTTGCATGTTACACTAAAAAGGCACTTATGGGAATTTCTTTAAAAGGCAGGAGAAAAGGCAGTATGAAAAAAGTTAGATTCATTTTTAGTATTTTAGGTACACTTGTTTTTATCGTGTATATGGCCGTCTTAATTAAAGCCACTCTTTTTTCATTTAATGAATATGTATATGGAAGATCAGCTAATCTCGTTTTGTTTGACAGCATAAGGCTGATGTGGAGAAGTGAGGATGATTGGCTGATCCTGAAGAACATTATCGGGAATGTGCTCTTGTTCGTACCATTTGGTTTGTTGCTGCCTTTAATTTACCGAGTGTTTAATTCTTGGCGTTTTATTTTCGTTTTTGGTTTTGGTACAAGTTTTATTATCGAAGTGCTTCAATACGAATATTTCAAACGGATCTTTGATATTGATGATATCTTCCTTAATGGTATGGGAGCAATGCTCGGACTTTTTCTATATAAGTTCTTAGCGATGCTCTTCCGATGGATCGAACGATTCTTAAAATAATGGCGTATAAGCAGCAAAATAAATAAACCGGACAGCGATAGCGGCTGTCCGGTTTTTGTATGCTTACTTTGTTTCTTTTCCTAGTACACGGTTAACACGCTTTGTTAGCATCTTCATACCATCTCCACCTGCTTGGTAATGACGAAGCTTACCTTCTGCATCAAAAACATAGTATGCAGGCACATACTCGTTTTCAAACGCGTCAGTTAATGTATGGTCGTTGTCCACAAAGATTGGCTGTGTAATATCGTGTTCTGCTGCCACTTCTTTAATTTGATCGATATCTAGATCTTTTTCAGAACGAGGCATATGAACCGCAATAACGTTCAGTTCGTCTTTATAATCATCACGAAATTGATTAATGTTAGGCATTGCATCTTTACATAATCCACAGCTTACAGACCAAAAGTGAATAAGTGTTGGTTTATCTCCGATCAAATCACTTTTTGAAACTTCTCCATTGATCCATTGTGTAGCACCATTAAGTTCCGGCATATCCGAACGTAATCTCATCATAAAAATATCTACTCCTTGTTTTGAAGATAGTTAAGTTATCTAATGTCTAGTTTAAAGGTTGAACCACTAAAGTCAAAAATCCTGCTTTACTTTACTAATATGGTGTAAAAAGAAAAATTTTATTTCTAAGCTGTTTTGGACTTCATGGATATCTTATTATTATTTTTAATAAAAAGTATCGGTAAACAGAGCAAGAATAGCATGCCACAGATAGCAAAAACAAAAGCACCGCCATCAAACCAGCTTATGAAACTTCCCCCGATCATTGGACCAGACATGCTTCCGATGCTAAAGCTGATACCTGCTAAAATATTTCCTGCAGGAAGATGGTATTTAGGAAGCAGGTCACTCATATATGCGATGCCTAGAGAGAACATCGATCCAACAAACATTCCGGATAAAAAGAACAAACTGATCAGAAGCCAAAAGTTGTTCATGCTCCAGTAGGTTGCCAGGAACGAGAAGAAACCTGAAACAAATGAAAAGATTAAGATGGGTTTTCTTCCCCATTTATCGCTGAGAATACCTAGTGGCAACTGGAAGACGAGGCTTCCTAAAACGAAAGCTGGCAGCAGAACGGCTACCCAATCTAAGCTGATTCCGTTACGAAGTGCAAATACTGGAAAAGAGCCATGTAGAGTTGCTTCTAGAAAACCGTAACCAAAAGGTGGCAATAAAGATACCCATGCTAATTTCAAAACATCTTTATAGCGGTCGATGGCTGTTACTCCAGAAGTTCGAGCAGACTCTGCTTCAGGTCTTTCGTTTCGTATCGTTGTCATTAGAAGAAAAGAAAGAAAACAAAGACCGGCTGCAAGCCAAAAAGGAAGGTTTTCGTTTACTTCAAGCATCTTTGTCATAAGAGGTCCGATTCCAAACCCTGCTCCGAACGCAATCCCATATATAGAAATATTTCTACCTCTCTTTTTTTCAGGGCTACTTGTCGTAATCCAAGTTTGCGTTGAGAAATGCAACATATGATCTCCAATACCGATCAAGAGTCTTAATACAAACCAAAACCAAAATACTTTCCAAACAGGAAACATAGCAAAACAAAGTACAACAGCTAAAAGTCCAGCTAAGATGAGTGGTTTATAACCAAATTTTCTAAGAGGCTTCTCTATAAACGGAGAAGCGATCAAGATGCCTATATAGAGAGCTGTTGCATGGAAACCGTTTAACGAAGCGGATGTACCGTCTTGTTCAAAGATAACTGCAATTAAGGGAAGCAGCATACCTTGAGCGAACCCTGAAATAAAAACAATGCTGACTAGAACTGAAAATTTATACGTAGAAAGCTGCATGAGCGTCTCCTTTTCAAAACAAACTAAAACCATTGTACAATGGAAACCAGAAAAAGTTGAGTGTAAGTTTTAGATGAGGAGGGTGTATCCTTGGAATTTAAAATGACTGAAAATGGATTTGAAACAGAAGTAGAATACGGAACACTTGAGGTAAGCGGTAACGCCGAATATGGTTATCGGCCATTTCAACTTCTCGTTTCTTCTATAGCTGTATGCAGTGGTGGAGTTCTTCGAAAAGTATTAGAGCGTATGAGAATGCAGTATGATGATATCACTGTGTCAGCAAAGATCAATAGAATGGAAAAAGAGGCAAACCGCGTATCCGACATTCACCTCCACTTCTTGATTAAAGGGAAAGAATTATCAGAAGAGAAGGTTGAGAAAGCATTAAACGTGACTAGAAAAAACTGCTCGATGGTTCAGTCTGTTAAAGACAGTATAAACATTACTGAAAGCTTTGAAATCCAACGTTAAATTCAGTGCCCTGATTCTTTATAGAATGAGGGTTTTTTATTTTCCAACAAAATCCGGAGAGATCAAAGCAGGGAACATGGATAAATTTTATGGGTTAGAAAAAAATAGGGGAAAGGAGGATATTATGAAAAAGAGAATTTTTATTATGATATTTGTCATGCTTTTTGTGTTATCCAATACAGCATTAGCAGCTGAAAAAACAAAGCAACAGCCAGAGCAAAAACAAAAACAAGCGGAAAAAATAGAAAAAGCTGCTCCAAAAGCAGATATTAAAATACCGAGTTCGGTTCTTAGCATTTCAAAAGAGAACACGTATCCTAACTCTGCCCAAGATCTTCCGTACTTAGAACCGAGTAAGCTTGCAAAAACTATGCTCAAAACATCGGACGTTCCAATCACAAACCCTGATTTAATTCGTTTATTGAACGAGTCAACGATAAATGGATCGAAAGTAGCATTCTGGTACCGTGCAAAAATCTACCTAGGTCAATGGCCATTGTCTTATCAATCAACTGAGACGACTGTGAACTGGGAACATCAACAAATCAATACGAACCGTTTAGACAACAGAGGCGCAAAAGCCGTTGCGAAACTGTCTTATAACCAAACCGCACATAAAAAAGTAAGTGGTGGTCTTACTGCATCAATTCCAAATAGTGAAGCTGTTCAAAAGATGATGCTCATCACCGCAGCAGAAAAGTCAAAGCTACCTTTATCTTTTCAAACAGCTGTTGGGGCAGGTACAAAAAAATCGAACGTGTACCATGTATCACCAAAACAAGTGGGATATTTAGATAGCTATGTCCCGGCCGTTAATGAAAGAGGACGAGTCACTTACGGAGAAGTGTATATCGTTTTAAAAGGCGGTAAAAGAGAGATCGTGATTCAAAACGTTACACAACAAGGAATTGGAGCATGGATTCCCGTTCAAGACCACGTATCTTTTAGTTTTCATACAAGCAATATGTAAAAAAGGACAGCTCCTTAATCAGCTGTCCTTCTTTTTTGCGTATTAAAGTTATATCCAAGATGGTGCTGAGTTCCAAGAAAGCTTCATTGAAAAGTTAATTGGAGTGTAAGGTGCGAGACTCCTGAGGGATCAGCGGGACAGGTGAGACTCTTAACAGCGCAAAGCGCTAAGAGGCTCACCGCACGCCCCCCGGAAAGCGAGCACCTGAAACGGAAATTAACACTATCAGGCTAGACTTAACAATGGTCCACCCATTGTTCGCTCCAGTCTTGAATGGCGTTGATGATTGTTTTTAGGGAGTTTCCTTTATCTGTTAGTGAATACTCAATTCGCACAGGTGTCTCTGGGTAAACGTTACGCTTCACAATTCCCACAGACTCCAATTCCTTCATCCGTTCCGTAAGCATGCGATCACTCATTTCGGGAATCTGGGATTTGATGTCTTTAAACCGCTTAGGGCCATCCATCAAAACGCGAATGATGAGTCCTGTCCATTTTTTTCCGATAATATCCATGGCTACTTCGTACTTCGGACACATCGTGCTATAATCCATTATCATTCACCTCAATCTATATGAAAAAACGATGCTTTTTCTACAGTCTATATTTGCCTTCTATTATATGGTTTAAACTTACTTTTGTAAAGTTTATAACTTTTTAACGCTTTAAAGCTTCGAGGTGTTATTTTTAAAATCGACTTCTTTATAGTAAGAATGTTTTACAAGTACGTTCGGTCCTAAACATTGAACAGCAGGGCAATGACAGCTTAGTTCTTTAGCAAGGGCTGATTGATTCCATGCTTCATAAGCATCAAGTAAGCTTGTGTCTTTTATATTTCCAAGTGCTGGAGCATCTCCAAAGTCTGTCACGATAATATTCCCATCAAATAAGTTGATATTTAATCGTGATCTTCCATCAGGGTCATTACGAACTGTAACATTTTGTTCTGCTTGAAGTCTTCTGATCAATCTCAAATCCTCTTCGTTTTGAGAGCAAGCATAGAAAGGGAGAGTCCCGAAAAGCATCCATGTTTTTTTATCTCGAATATCTAGAAGGTGGTGAATACTTTCACGCATTTCTTCTAATGAAATGGTTTCCAAGGTGCTAGCAAAGTCACTCGGATACATCGGATGAATTTCGTGACGCTGACAGCCCATCTCAAGTACGTGTTTATGTATCTCTTCCAAGTAGGGTAATGTTTTTTTGTTTAACATCGTTTCAGCAGATACCATAACACCGGCTTTTGTTAAAGCCTGAGCGTTTTCAACTAAACGTGTAAAATAAGCTTGACGTTGGTCAACGGAAGGCTTCTTTTCCATCATGGCAAAACCAGTATCAGAAAACTCCTCCACCGTTCCCCAGTTATGGGAGATATGAAGCACGTCTAAATACGGAATAATTTTTTCGTAGCGTGCTAAATCTAAAGTTAAATTTGAGTTAATCTGAGTACGTGCACCACGTTCTTTTGCGTATTTTAAAAGTGGCACAACGTAATTATTTACTGATTTTAAGGAAAGCATCGGCTCACCGCCAGTAATACTGAAAGCTCTTAATTGAGGAATCTCATCGAGTCGTTGGATAACAAGATCAAGCGGAAGGGGCTCAGGGTCTTTTGTTTGAAGCGTGTATCCGACAGCACAGTGCGCACAACGCATGTTACACAAGGTGGTTGTCGTTATTTCTATATTTGAAAGCTGAAGTTTTTTATGTTCACTCATATCTAAATAAGCTTCCCACGGATCATTCTTTGGGGTTATCGCTTTTAATTCGGTTTTTAACACCATCATACATCTCCTTTGCGACCATAAATGGACAGTATCTATCTTAACCGAACCCTCATTAAAGAAAAAGGATAATATTCTGTTGGCAAAATCGATTGACCTTGTTAAAGTAGAAGGGATGGAAAGGAGAGATCAACATGGGTAACTCTATTCAGGATAAATCCTCTCAAAAAGAATATATTAAAAATCGTATTGACTTATTAGTTGATGTTTTAGATTCTATAGATGCTGAAACAGCAGGAATTGAAGAGATCGACCGAATCATCGGAATGCTGGACGACTTAGAAGAAAAGTGTAAACAGTTCCGTCACGATTGGGAAGAAAAATAAGCTCGAAAACCGTTTCTTTACTTAAGAGACGGTTTTTTTTGTTATAATGAACTCATTAATAATTTTGATTACGCTTACAATAGCAAGTCACAAAGGGGTAGTGAAGAGATGGAGAAATTTCAAGAAAGTATGTACAAGCTGATTGTAGAAACATCAACGAAATTACCAAAAGACGTTCGTCGTGCCATTCTTGCAGCTAAGCTAAAAGAAAACGCCGGTACACGTGCTGCGATGTCTTTAGATACGATTACAGATAACATTTTAAAAGCAGATGAAAATGTTTCACCGATCTGTCAGGATACGGGGCTTCCTACTTTTAAGATCAAAGTTCCTGTAGGAGCGAACCAGATTAAGATGAAAAAAGCGATCCGTCAAGCGATTGCAGATGCAACAAAAGATACGAAGCTTCGTCCGAACTCCGTTGATTCGATCACTGGAGACAACAGTGGAGACAACCTAGGGGACGGGACACCTGTAATTAAATTTGAACAATGGGAAGAAGATTACATTGATGCTCGTCTGATCTTAAAAGGCGGCGGTTGTGAGAACAAGAACATCCAATATAGCCTTCCTGCTGAGTTAGAAGGATTAGGGCGAGCGGGACGTGATCTCGACGGGATCCGCAAATGTATCATGCACTCCGTTTATCAAGCACAGGGTCAAGGGTGCAGTGCCGGCTTTATCGGTGTTGGTATTGGTGGTGACCGTACATCAGGGTACGAGCTAGCAAAAGAGATGCTGTTCCGTTCTGTAGATGACGTCAATCCGAACGAAAATCTGCGTAAGCTGGAAGAGTATGTGATGGAGAATGCGAATAAGCTAGGCATCGGTACGATGGGCTTCGGTGGCGAAACGACGTTACTTGGCTGTAAAGTCGGTGTGATCAATCGTATTCCAGCGAGTTTCTTTGTATCAGTAGCATATAACTGCTGGGCATACCGTCGTTTAGGTGTAAAACTAAACGCTGAAACGGGAGAAATTCAAGATTGGTTGTATACAGAAGGCGAAGAAGTGGACTTCACTAAAGCTGAAGAGGAAGCAGCAGCAGTTGAACAGCAAGAAGAAAAGACAAGAAGTGTTACACTCGAAGCTCCTATTACCGAAGAGCAGATCCGTGAACTAAAAGTTGGAGATGTTGTGACGATCAACGGCATGATGCATACAGGACGAGATGCCATTCATAAACATTTAATGGATAATCCTGCTCCGATCGATTTGAACGGTCAGATCATCTATCACTGCGGACCAGTAATGGCAAAAGACGCTGAAGGAAATTGGGTAGTTAAAGCGGCAGGACCGACAACAAGTATTCGTGAGGAGCCTTACCAAGGCGACATCATGAAGAAGTTTGGAATCCGAGCGGTTATTGGTAAAGGTGGAATGGGTCCAAAAACATTAGCAGCTCTTAAAGAACATGGCGGTGTTTATCTGAACGCTATCGGCGGTGCTGCACAATATTACGCGGAGTGTATGGAAAAAGTGGAAGGTGTCGACCTGATGGAATTTGGTGTTCCAGAAGCGATGTGGCACATTCGCGTCAATGGTTTTACAGCGGTAGTAACGATGGATTCACACGGAAACAGTCTTCATGAGCATGTGGAGAAGTCATCCTTACAAAAGCTAGAGCAGTTTAAAGATCCCGTTTTTAAATAAAATGAATGTGTGAGCCACAGTTCTAATTTGGAACTGTGGTTTTTTGCTTTTTACAGCGTGAGATGAATAAAGAGTGTCGAAAAGTGTCTATCCATGTAGACTCGTGGATAAATCGCAAAAACTTGTGGATTGAAGGAGCAAACTTTAAGATTGGGCATCAAAAGTTGTGGATTGAAGCAGCAATCTTTAGGATTCACCAACACCCAGACATTTCGTATCACCAAGTACATTCGTTTCCTTTATATCCCTAGCATGGTTTTCTGCATTTACTACAAAATAAAGGTATAGGTTGTCGCTTGAAGGAGGAAGTTTAATGAGAATCAATCGGCTCCTGTGCCTAATATTGGTTTCAATCATATTTTTTACACAAACACATGTTATTTATGCTCAAAGAGGCGTATCCAATCAAAGACTGGAATGGTACTTTGAGAAAAAAGGTGAAGAGAAGCCTCCGATCACTGATGCAAGATACATGGAGCTTGTCCATAAATACGATAGCCTTTTTATTGGAGACCCAAGCAAAAAAGATATCTATTTAACCTTTGATAATGGGTACGAGAACGGTTATACCGACAACGTTTTGGATGTGTTGAAGAGAAAGAAAGTACCTGCAGCCTTTTTTGTAACCGGACAATTTATGAAGACACACCCTCACCTAATAAAACGAATGGCTGACGAAGGGCACATTGTAGGGAATCACTCCTACTACCATCCAGATCTTACCCAAGTGTCTGATGCACGTTTGAAAAACGAGCTTGAAAAAGTAAAGCTCAGATACACGGAAATAACCGGAAGAACAGATATGAATTATATTAGACCTCCACGAGGCGTGTTTAGCGAAAGAACGATTATGCTTGCTAAACAAGAAGGCTATACACATGTGTTTTGGTCACTTGCCTTTTTAGATTGGGAAACCAACAAACAGCGTGGGTGGCAATATTCATACAACCAGATCATGAAGCAGATCCATCCTGGTAGTATTATGCTGTTGCACACGGTTTCTAAAGATAATGCAGATGCACTCGAACGCACGATAGAGGCTCTCCAAAAGAGAGGCTACACATTTAAAAGCTTAGACGACTTACAGCTAAAAAAATCTGTACCCACTCCATTATTGTTTAAATCTTAAAAAACACTTTTGCATACTTTGCGAAGGTGTTTCTTTTTTGGCTAATAAGCACAAAAAGAAGCTTAAACCTCTATTCTTAAAAGTGGTTTAAGCGTTTTTAACATTTATTTTATTACATTCAGTTGTACGTCATCGAGGTAAATCTCATGTTTGCCCAGTGGTGAACCTAGACTTTTTCCAAGAAGAAATTTTAACGACAACATATCTGTTTCAGTAGGAGTGATCTGGAACGTGTAAGTTGTTTCTTCATTTCCAATTCTAACGCTTTCAGCAAAATAACGCTTGTACTGTGAGTTCTCTAACGTAACCTCTATGTTACGAGCAATCTGTGAGGATACTGAAAAACGTAGTTCGTAATTCAATCCTTCGACTAACTTTAAATTCCCTTGTTCTAATAGAACACTCCAAGGCTCATTTCCTTCAGAATCGACGCTGATCTTGGCTTTACCTTCTTCACTCACGATCTCAGCATTTGCATCGTAATGAATATAGGGTGTCCAAAATGAAAGGCCGGAAAGGAAATCTCCATTTTTTAATGGTTTCATATCCACATCGTTGTAATCGGGAATATTGGTTAGTTTCTTTAAAGTAATGTCGTCTAAGTAAACATCAGCAGAATGGCCGCCTAAATAAAAAATGAATTGGCTATGATAATCTGACGTTTCTCCTCCATACGTAAATTTTAACTCGTGCGTATCACTCGTTTTGTTTAGGTTTACTTTTGCTGGTGCTACATAGAACTTTTTACCGCTTTCATCTAACACACCAACCTCAATAGATCTAGCTACATCAGCTTTCCCTTTGAAGGATAGAAGGTAATCATTGCCTTTGACCAACCGTATGCCTTTTTGAACTAGATATTTATCTGCTGTTTTAGAAGAATGTCCTTTTAAAATGGCATGAAATTCACGAGCCTTCTCGTTAACAACTGCTGAATCCTTTTTTTGTTTTGAAACAAAGTTCCAATATGTTAATCGATCCATTGCACCTTGATCAAATGTTCCATTGTAGATGTGGTTACCATCCCGAAGTGGTGGTTTAGTCGCAGACTCATCGATCGGTTCATTTGTAACTTCTTCGACACGTACGTTCCCAATCCAAACCGGGATACTTCCATTGTTACCTAGGTTAAATTCTAATCGAGCGGCAAGATCAGTATCTGCAAGCATATCAAACGTAAATGAATAGCTTTCAAGTGAATTGCTTAATTTGATTGCTTCTTCATTCGAATATTTGCTCCAACCACGATCTGCACCACCGCCTACTTTAACAGACATTTGTCGATCAGCTGCTGCTTTTGCATCAAAGCTAACTTTGTAACGTCCGCTTTTTCCGAGTGAAAGAAGCTGAATTGCTTGTACAGAATGTGAAAATGATCCCGGAACTTGTGGGGTAATCACTGCAAAATTCTTATTATCGATCAAATCCTTTTCTACAGAAGCTTCACCACCAAAGTCTGGAAGAGTAACAAGGTTCCAGTAGGTCGGATCGAATGTCGATTCATTTTGATCGATAACTGTAAAAGGTCTTTCAAAGTTTCCGTCATAAATAAGATTACCGTCTTCAAGAGGATGTTTAGCTTCTTTAGGCAGTTCAACAGGTTTTGGAGCAGGTTCAACAGGATTTCGATAATCGCGGTTTTTTAACTCATACACACGCACATAATCAATCTCCATTTGTTGAGGGAACGTAGTCGTTTCATCGGGATCACCATCAAACCAGCCGCCAACAGCGAGGTTCATGATTAAATAAAAGTTTTGATCAAATGGCGCTGGATACGAAAACTTGATCGGATTATTTTGACCTTTTGCATACCACTCATTTTGCGTTTGATAAAGTTCACCGTCTACATACCATCTGATTTCACCAGGTTCCCATTCGATGGCGTAGGTGTGCCAATTATTGATTCCATCATTAAATGGAAATTCAAATTCTTTTCCTGTATAACGATTGTTTGGCCAAGTTTCCCCATAATGGAGCGTGCCAGCCACTTTATTTGGTTTACTTCCCCAAGCTTCCATAATATCTATTTCACCTGAAGCCGCCCATCCACCATATCGGTCTTTTTCAGGTAACATCCAAACGGCTGGCCACAAACCTTTTCCTGTAGGAGATTTTGCACGAACTTCATAACGGCCATACGTCTGACTGAATAAACCCTTTGTTTTTAACTTGGCAGACGTATAATCATAGGTACCCGAATCATCAATGGTTCTCTCTTTTTTTGCTCGAATAATTAATTTACCGTCTTTTATAAAGGAATTCTCTTCAGAGTTCGTATAATATTGTTTTTCATTGTTTCCCCAACCAGGCGTAATAAGATTGCCTTCTTCGTCTTTTATCCAGTTACCAATGTCATAGGTCCATTTTTTAGGATCGATGGTTGCTTTGTTAAATTCATCTGACCAAGTAAGAGACCATTTTGTTTTTTCTTTCTTTTTTTGTACTTCTTTATTTCCATCATCTTCTGCTGAGGCGATCACCCCACTTGGCATCATTAATAAAGCAGAGACTGCTAAAGCACAGATTTTTTTCACTGAGTAAATTCCTCCTTTGTTATAAATAAAGAATCGAAAGCGGTTTCGAAAAACTTTAAAAAATATAAACAGCTCTACGAAAGCGCTTTCGTTAAAATTAGTATAGAAAATTTAAAAAAGCTATACAATCTGACTTTAGTATTGTTTTTGTATAAAATCATTTTCCGAATGAATTTGAAGTTGGTAGAACATGCGAGTTTCGTCTACAATAAGGAAAGCCACTTTTAGCTAAGAAACGAGTGAATATTATTATGAGAAATACGAAACAAAACAACCCTATTATGAAGATAGGTGAAACAATTCCGCTTCTAATTAAACGATTAGGCATCAACGGTGAAGGAATTGGATTTCATCAAAGACAAGTAGTCTTTGTTCCTGGAGCCATTCCCGGTGAAGAAATGTCGGTTATCATTACGAAAGTTTTTCCAAACCGAGCAGAAGCAAAGATAAAGAAAGTATTTAAAAAGTCCAAAGATCGAGTCACTCCACCATGTCCAATATATGAGACATGCGGCGGATGTCAGATTCAGCATATGTCTTATCCTGCTCAACTTAGAGAAAAGCGCGATATTGTTGTGCAAGCTTTTGAGCGATACACAAAGATTCATAAGGACAAATTGAATGTGAGAAAAACAATTGGAATGGACGAGCCTTGGGCATATCGCAATAAGTCTCAATTTCAAGTTGGTAAGATCGATGATACGGTCATTGCAGGACTTTATAGCTCCAACTCACATAAGTTGATCAACATCGATCACTGCCTCGTACAGCATGAGGATACGAATATTGTTACGAATAAAGTAAAACAAATTATTAGAGATCTGAATCTACCTATATATGACGAAAGAAAACAAACGGGGAGCATACGTACCATTGTAGTTAGAACAGCCTTCCGTACGGATGAAATTCAGTTAGTCATCGTAACAGCAACGAATGAGCTGCCGAAAAAAGAACTTTTTGTAGCAGAGATCAAGAAAAGACTGCCTCAGGTGACTTCCTTTATTCAAAACATAAACGAAGAGAAAACGTCGCTTGTATTCGGTGAACAGACGGAGGGTATTTTCGGAAAAGATACGATCACTGAACATCTTGGAGATCTTCGTTTTGAGCTGTCAGCACGTGCGTTTTTCCAGTTGAATCCTGAGCAGACTGTAAACTTATATAACGAAGTAAAAAGACAGGCCAATCTGACTGGTAAAGAAAAGGTTGTTGATGCTTATTGTGGTTCGGGTACGATCGGCATGTGGCTTGCGAATGGTGCAGAAGAAGTAAGAGGGATGGACATCATTAAAGAATCCATCATGGATGCAAGAAAAAATGCTGAGAAACACCAAATTAAAAACGCTTATTATGAGACAGGAAAAGCTGAAAAACTTCTCCCAAAATGGGTGAAAGAAGGCTGGGAACCTGACGTAGTAGTCGTAGATCCACCAAGAACGGGGTGTGATCCTGTTTTCTTAGAAACGATAATCAAAACAAAACCTAAAAAAATGGTATACGTTTCTTGTAACCCTTCAACTTTAGCGAAAGATGTCCACATGTTAATAAGTAATGGTTATAAGGTAGAGGAGATAACTCCTGTGGATATGTTTCCTCAAACATCACAAGTTGAAGCTGTATGTACATTAGTTCTTAAATAGTTAGTGAAAGGAACGGTCTGCATGAAAACGGAAAAAGAAAAGATGATCGATGGAGAAATGTATCGTCCCGATGATCAACAGCTTGTTACTGAGCGAATTCAAGCAAGAAAGCTGACACGAGAGTACAACGCCACAACAGAAGAGGAATGGGATAAGCGTAGTTCTTTGATAAAAGAATTGTTCGGTTCAACTGGTCAGAATGTTGGAATAGAGCCGAACTTTAGATGTGATTATGGCTACAACATTCATGTTGGGGAAAACTTTTACGCGAACTTCGACTGCACCATTTTAGATGTGTGTGAGGTACATTTTGGAGATAATTGCATGTTAGCTCCAGGCGTTCATATCTATACAGCAACTCATCCATTAGATCCTGTAGAAAGAAATTCCGGCGCTGAATATGGTAAACCTATCGAGATCGGAAATAACGTTTGGCTTGGTGGAGGAGCCATTATTAATCCAGGTGTAAAAATAGGGGATAATGCGGTAATCGCTTCAGGAGCGGTAGTGACTAAAAACGTTCCAGCAAATGTAGTAGTTGGAGGAAATCCAGCAAGAGTAATAAAAACGATTGAAATGAAATAATATATGTAAAGCTTAAAAAATTCAGAAATATACACACTATCCACATGGTTTTCCACAGAAAATGTGCATAACTTTCGCTTTTTGCACAAAATTGCACACAACTAGCTTTGGGGAAGATTCAATTATCCACATTATCAACAATGATGTGAATAACTTTATCCACAAGATATGTGAATCATAAAGAATTCTATATTAAAAAAAGACCTGCTATCCCAGCAGGTCTTTTTGCACTTAGCGACGGCCTTTTTTCTGGCGTCGGTCAGCGGCTTGTGCACGTGCTTGTGCTTCAAGATCGTTTTGATCTGCCAATTCACTTGAGTACTCGACATCAAGTCCTTTGGCTTGAGAAGCTTTAGCATTGTTGTGCAATGAGGACTTTCGGTTACGTTTTTCCACACAAATACCTCCTTAAAGATATCACGATGTTTTGAAACGTAAATCAAAAGCGATTGAGGAACTTGTCCTCAACTATAGAATGTGCATTATCTTGCTGATTATGATAGGAAGAATTAGGAATTATCTTCGTTTGTCATTTCTTGCGTCTCAGCTGTTGATTCAGCAGACTTTAATTCCTCTTTATATAGAATTTCTTGTGTTTTGGTTAGATCGTCATTTCTTTCTTTTGCTTGTTGTTTTTTACTTTCCATAACGTTTCCTCCTCACAAAAAAATAAACATCACTCAAAATGGAGTGATGTTCTTTAGTATGCGCAGAGGAGCTGTACAAGTTACCTGTATTAAGCTTCCTTTAACTGTTCTTCCACAATTTCCAGAGGCTGTGTTTGTGTACGAAGCATGTGCATAAGATAGTTATCTTTTTCAATCTGATAAAGGTTATAGATATCCTGCCCCTGATTAAGCTGATCATAAACATCTTTTCTTGTTTCGTTAGCTAACGTCACATAAGGAATTTTTTCAGCAGCTTTTTGTGAACGAATATTTACTTTGCGAATACGCATAAAAATGGTGTGGATATCTTTCTCATAAAACAATTCAGAAAAGAAAGCTTCTTTTGCTAAAGAATTATATCCTTTTCCGAAGTAAGGCTGACCAATCCAGGTACCAAGAAAGCCATAGCCGTCTTGGACATCGAATAAATTAATGGTGCCGATTGGATTATGCCACTCATCCAAAATCGTTCTGGAAATAATGTTTCCTTGGTCTTCTTCCTCGATCGTTTGCTTCGTTAGAAATAGAAATTCTTCAAATGAAGCCGCTTTTTGACGCACAAAAGGGAAGACGTCTGGGTGCACCATTAAATTGTAAAGAACATGACTGTCTGATAAATCACGCTTTTTCAACAATTTAATCCCTCCTAGAGGGCAGAAGTATCCCCCACCCTCGAATTAAGAATAAAAATTAATTCGGGGTGGGAATCGAACCCACTAGGACCAGTCATAGCTGGTGGCGCACCAATTGCCTTCCCTTGCTTCAATATTTAATTTATGAAAATAATGTTGTATTTGATTCGGGAGCGACTTTTAAAATGTTCCGGATTCGCATAATCCGCATGTTGCTCTAATTGTATAATAAGACATTTTTTTAAAAAAGAAAATAGTTATTTTGTAGATTTTTTGTAAATTATTTCTCCGTCGATCATGGTCATGACAGGGGTGGCAGAAAAGTGGAACGGATGCTCAGTCCAGAGGGATAAATCAGCATCTTTTCCGATCTCGATACTGCCTACTCGATCATCGATTCCAAGGTTCTTGGCAGGAGCGATTGTGATTCCTTCAAGCGCTTTTTTTTCGCTCAATCCTTCTCTAACGGCAATTGCCGCACAAACGTTTAAATATTGAATCGGAATGTATGGGTGATCAGTCGTGATTGAAACTTCAACATTATTTTCGGATAGTATACGATACGTATCCCATGTTTTGTTCTTTAGTTCGATCTTAGACTTACGTGTTAGTGTAGGACCAACACTTACTTTTAAGTTCAAATCTTTGAACGAGTCGGCAATAAGATGACCTTCTGTGCAATGTTCAATACGGAAATCTAGGTTGAATTCTTCAGCAAAACGAATAGCTGACAGAATATCATCTGCTCGGTGAGCATGAATACGAACAGGGATCTCACGATTTAAAGCGGCTGCGATTGGTGCAACACGCAAATTATCTTGGTAGGCAGAATCTTTCGCTTGGTAAAAAGCTTCACGCAGCATCCCCATGATCCCCATACGAGTAATAGAATCATTGTGCCGTCCACTGTGGATACGCTTTGGATTTTCACCTAATGCAATCTTAAGTCCAGCCGTTTCCTTAATGATCATTTTCCTAATATCGTGTCCATGCGTTTTAATAACAGATGTCGTTCCACCGATAACATTTGCACTACCAGGCATGATATGAGCTGTTGTAACTCCATAACGTACGGCATCTTTAAAAGCGATGTCGAGTGGATGACAGCCATCGATCGCACGAATATGTGGAGTTAGCACCTCATGCGTTTCGTTAGCATCGTTGCCAGCCCATCCTGTTCCTTCGTCATATAAACCTAGATGAGTATGAACATCAATGAATCCAGGAAGAAGATGCAGATTTTCAGCTTGAATGATTTCCATATCGGCTGTTGGCTCAATATGCGTTTCGACAGCTATGATTTTTCCATTCTCAATTAGAACATCGCCTTGCTGAAGCTCGCTGCTAGTAATCGGATAAACTTTTGCTTTTTGAATTAATGTTTTCATAAGTTGTCACCTGATAAATTATTTTTATTATCATTGTAACAAATCATGTAAAGCCCCCTTTAAGTGTGGATAGGAAAAGGTATAGCCTAGGTTTTGCGCTTTTTCTGGAAGTACTTGCTGTCCCTTTAGGATCAACATACTCATTTCACCGAACATGAGTTTAAAAGCGATCGAAGGAGCAGGGAGCCAATGTGGTCGATGCATAACGTCCCCTGTTACTTGACCGAATTCTTTCATCGTAACAGGATGTGGAGACGTTACATTAACAGGACCTGAATATTGTTCATTTTCTATGGCTTCTGTGATGAGTTTTGCTACGTCCTCCAAATGAACCCATGAAACCCACTGATCACCTGAACCCACAGTACCACCTGCAAAAAAACGATAGGGAAGACTTAATTGAGGAAGTACTCCACCATCTTTACCTAGTACTAGTCCAAATCGCGTGAAAACCGTTCTGATTCCGAGGGATTCCGCTCCTGATGCTTTTGTTTCCCAAGCACTAACAACTTCAGCTAAAAAGTCTGTGCCGTGTTTGGATGATCTTTCTGTGAACACTTCCGTCTCAGAAGTTCCATAATAACCAATAGCAGATGCGTTTACCCAAACGGAAGGTTTATTTGGCATCTTCTCAACGAGCTTCAGTAAATTTTCAGTTACTTTTAAACGACTGTTTAAAATACCCTGTTTCTTTTCATCGGTCCATCTGCCGTTAATGGATTCTCCAGCAAGGTTTACTACTGCATCAATCGGAGGTAGATCAGGTTCATTGTTTGACATCCATTGCACGTATTTAACGTTTTTTTTCTGAGATTGTTTATCTTTTCGTGTAAGAATATAGACTTCATTCCCGAGCGATGTAAGGTGATGGGTCAGAAAGCTTCCTACAAAGCCAGTGCCTCCTGTAATTAAGATTCTTTTCAAGATAATCCACCTCTTTCCAATTTATTTATTTAAAAATTATGAATATTTGTTATAATTCATCTTGTACATATTATATTACCCTATTGAGGAGGAAAGAAGGCTTATGGAGCTCCAAAGAAATGTGCAAGCAAAAAAGAAGAACCCCTTTTTGAAAGCGCTGTTATGGATTGGTATTGCTTTAGCGGGGGGAATCGCCTTATCGATCATCGCGCTCCAAAGAGACGAGAAGATCAATGCAATCTGGTTTGTTGTTGCTTCCTTGTGTACCTATGCCATTGCTTATCGCTTTTATGCACGATTTATTGCTACAAAAATCTTCAGCCTTAATAAAAACAACGCAACACCTGCAGAAAGATATGCAGATGGTAAGGATTATGTACCGACAAACAAATGGGTCCTTTATGGACACCATTTTGCTGCGATCGCGGGTGCTGGTCCACTTGTAGGTCCAACCTTAGCCGCACAGATGGGATATCTGCCTGGTACCATCTGGATTATTGTCGGCGCTGTACTTGCGGGTGCTGTACAAGACTTTGTTATTTTAATTATTTCCATGAGACGCAGAGGTAAATCAATCGGTCAGATTGCGAAAGAAGAAATAGGGCCAGTTGGTGGAATGCTAGCGCTTATCGGTGTTTTTGCTATTATGGTTATTTTAATCGCCGTGCTTGCACTAGTCGTTGTTAACGCACTTAAATCAAGCCCGTGGGGTACATATACGATTGCCATGACTATACCGATCGCTCTTTTCATGGGTGTTTATATGCGCTATCTTCGCCCGGGAAGGGTAGGAGAAGCGTCCATTATTGGTTTTGTATTGTTGATTTTTGCACTTATCAGCGGCCAATGGGTAGCGGATTCTCCAACACTTGCACCTCTTTTTACATTTGATGGAGAGACTTTAGCATGGATGTTGATCGTTTATGGTTTTCTTGCATCTGTTCTTCCTGTTTGGATGCTTCTTGCACCAAGGGACTATCTCAGTACGTTCTTAAAAGTAGGGGTAATCGGAATGATGGCACTCGGTATTCTCATCGTAATGCCTGAGATTCAAATGCCTGCTCTCACTAAATTTATTGATGGAACAGGTCCAGTATTCGCAGGAAACCTCTTTCCGTTCTTGTTCATTACGATTGCTTGTGGAGCCATCTCTGGTTTCCATGCTTTGATCTCATCAGGAACATCGCCTAAACTAATCGCAAACGAGCAGCATGCTCCTATGATTGGTTACGCAGGAATGCTAACAGAATCTTTTGTCGCGATTATGGCGATGGTAGCAGCAACGCTTTTAACGCCTGGAATCTATTTTGCCATCAACTCTCCAGGTGCTGCGATCGGAACGGATGTCGCAACAGCTGCTACAACGATTTCCTCTTGGGGATTCACGGTATCCGCAGATGAAATCAATGAACTCGCTAAAAATGTTGATGAAGAATCGATTCTATCTCGGACAGGGGGTGCCCCGTCACTAGCTGTAGGGATCGCACAAATTTTCTCGCAAGTTATCGGTGGACCACAGCTGATGGCGTTCTGGTACCATTTTGCGATACTTTTTGAGGCTGTATTCATATTGACCACCATTGACGCTGGTACACGAGTAGGTAGGTTTATGCTTCAAGATCTTCTTGGACAAATCTACAAACCTTTACGAAAAACAGACTCAATGCCAGCTGTATATTTCACGAGTGCGTTAGTCGTTGCAGGCTGGGGTTATTTCTTAGTTGTCGGTGTAACGGATCCGTTAGGCGGCATCAATACGCTGTGGCCATTGTTCGGTATCGTTAACCAAATGTTAGCGGCTATCGCACTTATCGTGGCAACTACCGTTATTTTGAAGATGGGTAAGAAGAAGTTTGTGTGGGTTACATTGGTTCCACTTGCTTGGTTGATGATCGTAACGTTCTATGCGGCTTGGCAAAAGATTTTCTCTGATATTCCGAAAATCGGTTTCTTAAAACAAGCAGAGGTCATGAAAGAAGCGATAGCGAGCGGCAACTTGCCAGCTACTGTACCTTCCATGGAAGCTGCAGAAAAGCTGGTATTCAACAATACGTTAAATGCTTATTTAACAGCGATTTTTATGTTACTTATTCTAGGAGTTCTTATTGATGCAATGCGAATCTGGTACAAAGCGATCAAGAGCGAAAAACCTTTAGAAACTTCAGAAGAGCCATTTGTGCAAACAAAGCTTGGTGATGTCTCGTGACATTTCAAGCAGCTTGGAAATGGGTGAAAGACATCTTTCAGATCCTTTTATATATCGGAAAGGGAATTTCAAATCTGCCTGATTATCAAGCTTATGTGAAGCATCTAAAAGAAAATCATCCAGATCTCACACCTCCGACTGAAAAAGAGTTTTTTG
Source organism: Fictibacillus nanhaiensis (assembly GCF_042686385.1). Classification (NCBI taxonomy): domain Bacteria; kingdom Bacillati; phylum Bacillota; class Bacilli; order Caryophanales; family Fictibacillaceae; genus Fictibacillus; species Fictibacillus nanhaiensis. The sequence continues at coordinate 30,419 of NZ_JBHUPF010000005.1, read as the reverse complement.
CAGAGTTACTCGAGAATAAATACGGCGCAAATGCAAAACGCTGTTGATAAACCTTTATAAGTGCAGGTTGCACTTTCATTAAAAAAGCATTCTTCCCACTGGGGGAGGGTGCTTTTTTATGTGATGAACAGGTGAGCTGAGGGTGGTGGAAGGTATGCTTTTTACGGTACGTGTTTTTTTTTTTAATTACACGTTCACCGGTAAAGTAGCGTTTACCACCTATAAATTACTTATTTCCACCGATGAATGCTGTGTGAGCACCTGTAACTGAGGTTTCTACACCTGTAAATCAGTTCTAACCACCGATGTTGTTTTAAATCCCCGCCTCATCCAACGATAAGGTGCTTGTTTTCATTAACATTCTCATCCAGATACAATCGGAGGGTTTGAAGACTGTTCAAACAGCACGAAATCCGTAAGATATGGTACACTAATTGGTGAAAGAAGGTGGGTAGATGGCTGTTATAACAAGGATTTCTGCTCAGCAAAAAAACGACGAACGATTTAATATTTTTATCCAAAAAGGACCAAAAGAAGAATTTGCATTTAGCGTAGACGCAGATGTTTTAATAAAGTTTTCGCTCCAAAAGGGTATGGAGATCGATGAAGAAGAGTGGGAAGCCATCATTGAAGAAGATCATTATCGAAAAGCGTTCAACAAAGCTCTTCATTACTTATCTTTTCGGATGCGAACCGCTCATGAGATTGAAGTCTATCTAGAAAAGAAAGAAGTTCCTGAATCCACTATTAAACGAGTTCTGCAAAAACTTTCAGAGTATGATTTTGTGAATGACGAAACCTTTGCGAAATCTCTCGTGAGAAGTCGTATGAACACATCGTTTAAAGGTCCAGGCATGATTAGGCAGGAGCTGAAGAAAAAAGGAATCAGTGATCGTCACACAGAAGAGGCTCTTGATCAATTCAGTTATGAAGAGCAACTAGAAGCTAGCATTGCGTTTATTCAAAAACAATTTTCAAGCGGAAAGAAACGTTCTGAGAAAGAACAGAAGCAAAGGATCGCTCAGCAGCTTCAGCAAAAAGGATATATGTGGGAAGTAATTGAAATGGCGTTTCAAGAAGCGAAGATCAGTCAATCGGCTGAAGATGAAAAAGAAGCCTTGCTGGCACATGCTCGCAAAGCTCACCATAAATACAAAAAGTACAGTGGGTTTGAATACGAGTCGCGCATGAAGAAATTTCTTTACAGCAAAGGCTTCAATTCCGAAGTGATATCTGAACTGCTTAACGGGGATGAAATTAACGATCTATAAAGATTTCAGGTCTGTTGTCGTCCTGTTCCACGATTAGTGCCGCAACTTGCTCTGGAGACTTTAAGCGTGAGCGATCTGTAATATGAGTGGATTCATCCCAGAACGGCGTATCCATACCACCCATATAAACGGCAGTTGGATAGATATTTGATCCGTCCCATTCCTTTACAAGACTTTCCGTAAATCCTCTAACGGCAAACTTAGAAGCACAATAGACGGATTCATTTACTTTTCCACGTAATCCTGCCGTTGAAATAATGTTCATGACCTTGCCGAAGCCTTGCTTTTCAAATAGTGAAAAAGCAATCTTCGTTGGAAAAATGGTGCCATAAACATTCGTTTCAAGCATCCCTGTGATATCTGTTTTTGATAAGTCTTCAAGCGGATCGAATATTCCAATGCCTGCATTGTTGATCAACGCGTGAACATGCTCGCTTTGAAAGATGGATTGAAGCATGGATTCTGTTTGTTCGTAATTCGTAACATCACACACTTTATAGGACACGGTGTTTTCAGGGTTAACAAATGATTGCACAGCTTGTTTTAATTTTTCTTCATTACGACCAACAAGGTATATGTTGTGTGTTTTATTATATTCAAGGGCAAGTGCGAGTCCTAAGCCTGAACCGCCGCCCGTAATAATTACTGTCTTATTCAAAATTATCACTCCTATGTAGTTAGTTCTTAAGCATATATAGGGTACAGAAAAGAAAGGAAGTAATCAAATGGAAAAAAGATTCAGCGAGATGACAGATGTTGAGATTAAAGGCGAAATTGCTTCCCTTCGAGCTAAGGCACAAAAAGCAGAACAAATGGGCATGGTAAGTGAGTACGCTGTTTATGAACGAAAGATCGCGATGGGCAAATGCTACTTGATGGATCCTTCAACGATTGAAAGCGGGAAAGAGTACGGAATTCAAGGAGATCCAGGTTCAACTTTTTCTGTGCTCTACCTAAATGGTATTTTTGCCTGGGGTTACAAAAATAAACAAAGTGCACTCGAAGCACTGCCGATTTCTGTTCTTGAATAATTTTGAAGGCTATTTCTTTGTGTTTTGTTCAAAGCTTCTTTGCAGTTGATTGGAGTGCAAGGTGCGAGACTCCTGGGGGATCAGCGGGACAGGTGAGACACCTAAGGTCGCAAGGCGACGAGGTGGCTCACCGCACGCCCCCCGGAAAGCGAGCACCTGAAACGGAGATCAGCCACTTTAAGTCTTTTTGATTAAAAAACAAAATAAAGAAGCGGTACAGGACCGCTCCTTTATTCGTCACTATGAACGCTTACGTGTTTGAATTTCAAGCACATAGTTATTTAATGCTTGCTGGGTCTCCCCGTTCACTTGGTTGTACGCATGCTTCGAATTGGCACGCGGTGAGTGAAAGGGGTCAGAATATTTACCGTTAAATCGCGTTGATGAGAAGTAGTCTTTCTTGTTCAACTGATTCACCCCCCAGAATGAAATTCATAACCGCAAGAGTTACTGATCATCTCGGTGTTGATTGGATAAAAACATTCGTTCCTGCGGATGGTCACGAATGGATCCATCTGGCCGTTTAGAAGAGAATTCCTCTTTTGATCTCGGCTCACCTGAGAAGGAGATCCGATTAGGGAAGTTTTTCGATTTATTACGCATGTGATTACCTCCTTATTATCGGTTCTCAACTAGTATGAAACGTGAGAGAACCCTTTATGTGACGGGGGTTTCTTTAAAAATTGGATAAGGAGGGAGAATAATGGAAGAGCGTTTTGACAGATTGGCGAAATTACTGCAAAAAAAGAACCCAGCCCTTACAAATCAAGAAGCAAGGGAATGGGTGGAAGGATTATGGGAAGATTTTGAGTCTACTCGAGCGAAAGCAGGATGGGAATATGAAGGACAAGAGGTTACTGAAAAAATGGTAACTCAGTTGATTACTTCATATGGCCATAAGCTTCATGAGTATTTTTCAAACAATCCTAAATTTCAGCGTTTCGTAAAAAAAGACGGGCCTATTCAATAAGCCCGTCTTCTTCCTATTCATTATTGTTAATAAGGTCCAGTGGAGAGAATTCCATCTTCTTTTTCAGACGGTCTTCGGAATACACCCAGCCTGTAAAAGAAGTAATGATGTTCAAGTTCTCATCTAACTGTACCATCGCGACAAAAGGATAATGTCCTTTACTTCTATATCGAAGATCAATAAATTGAACGAGATGACCGTGGTCATTTTTTTCGACTTCCCACCTGTGCACAGGGGAGAAAGAGAGAAAGGCAGATATGTTTTTGTCCTTTTTCGCTGCATCGATCAATTTCGTTTTCGGAACAGCTAGACGATCGAAAGTATCCCAAACCGTTACTTTTCCATTTTTTAAACCGGCTACGAAAAATTCGTGCTTCGATTTGATGGCTAGATGGTACTGACCCCAACGAATCGTAGGGCTGGCATAGATCTCTTCCGCTTCTGGAATCTTTTTCAGTACGATTTTGTTTACTCGTTGTCTCGATATGATTCGAATGATGTAATAAACGACGAGTATGCTGTACACTGCTAGAAATGTGTATCCAGGATTTACACCTATATACCAGAGCAGCAAGCCTCCGATATGCAAGAAAAAGATAAAAGGATCAAAGATACTAATGACACCTAACGCGATCCATTTTTTCGAAATCGGGTATAGTGCTTGTGTGCCGTAAGCGTTAAAGATATCGACGAACACATGAAGAAAAACGGCTATCGCAGTCCATAATAAAAGCTTTCCATTGTCGGCTTCGGGAACAAATAAAGAGATAGCCCCAAATAAGAGCAGTGGCCATATGACAAGTGCCGGCAATGAGTGGGTTATTCCTCTGTGATTGCGGATGTATACGGCATTATTTTTTAGTTTAAGAACGGTGTCAAAGTCGGGTGCTTGGGAACCAATCAGTGTCCCAGCAAGAATGGCATGGGAGGTTACTGGATCATTAGCAATCGCAGGGTCCAGCATCGCTAACCCACCTAACCCGAGCCCCATTACAATATGTGTGCCTGTATCCAAGGCGATCACCTCCTATGTAGGAATGGAGTGAAAAATATGTTAACGGTTTTTATGGAGTATAAAGTAAGTCCAGAATCCATTCAATGGTATGAGTCCCAAATGCAATCTGTCATCAATGAGCTTAAAGCTTGTGGTGCTTCAGATATTCAATGGTATAGAGCTGCAGATCAGCCATCCCTATATGTTGAATGTTTCCAAGTTAACGATCAAGCATCATATGATACCATTAAAAAAAATCGAACATCCCCACAGCATCCTGTTTTTTCAATCCTTAATGAATGTGTAACAGGAGGATTAGAAAAAATTCATTGCTGGGCGTTTGAAAAGCTAAACAAAAAGGAAGATCTGTAAATTGAACACAACAAGTAATAGTATATTTTCCCTCAATGATTCATATGTGAAACAATTTCAAGACCATTTGTTAACTTGGTATGACGAGAACAAGCGCACGTTGCCATGGAGAGAAAATCAAGATCCTTATCGTGTCTGGGTCTCTGAGATCATGCTTCAGCAAACGAGAGTGGATACCGTCATTCCTTATTTTGAACGATTTACTCAACTGTTCCCAACGCTGCAAGACCTTGCTTACGCGGATGAAGAAAAAGTCTTAAAAGCATGGGAGGGTCTAGGTTATTATTCCCGAGTTCGAAACTTACAAACCGCGGTAAGAGAAGTATGTGAATCTTATGGAGGAATAGTACCGAATACGCCTAAAGAGATTGCTGGATTAAAGGGAGTCGGTCCATATACAGCAGGAGCTGTTCTTAGTATTGCATACGGTATCCCAGAGCCTGCAGTTGATGGTAATGTTATGCGTGTTTTATCCAGAATCCTATTGATCGAAGAAGATATCAGTAAACCAAAAACGCGTGTACTCTTTGAAAAAGCAGTGAGAGAACTGATTTCACACGAAGATCCATCTTCTTTTAACCAAGCATTAATGGAGTTAGGTGCACTGATCTGCACACCGAAATCACCAGCTTGCTTATTATGTCCGATGCGAGAATTATGCAGAGGGTTCGAGAGTGGAAGACAAGCTGAGCTTCCTGTAAAGTTAGGAAAAACAAAAGTTCGAAAAGCAAAGATGAGTGCGGGTGTTTTGATAAATCGTGACGGACGTATTCTCATTCATAAAAGACCATCTGAAGGCTTACTCGCAAATATGTGGGAATTTCCAAACACTGAGTATGTTGGAGAGCACAAAGATGCTGAGATCGATGCATTGGTTGGATATGTGCAAGAACAGACGAATTTAGGAGCAGTGGTTGAGGAAAAAGCAGGTTACATTGAACACGTATTCTCTCACTTGAAATGGGAAATCCAAATATGGCAGGGAAAAATTGAAAGTGAAGATGATTTAGAGCAACTGCCCGATGACTGGAAATGGGTAACTGTAGATGAGCTCGACACGTATCCATTCCCAGTCTCACATCAAAAAATTATTCGACTCATCAAGGAGGCGTTAATCGTATGAATCTAGATCTTGAAGGTAAAGTTGTACTTGTTACAGGTGGATCTAAAGGGATCGGTCAAGGAATCGCCCATGCCTTTTTAGAAGAAGGAGCAAAAGTGGGGATCGTTGGACGTAACTTAGCTGATCTTGAAGCTGCTCAAAAAGAAGGAATTGAAATTTTTCAAGGTGATGTGACGAATGTTGAAGATCGTGAACGTATCATGGATGAATTCGTTACGAAATTTGAAACAATAGATGTTTTGGTTAACAATGCAGGTGGCAGCAATGGTTCTTCTGTTATGGAGACAAGTATGGAAGAGTTTGAAGAAGCCATGCATTTAAACTTTTTATCGGCAGTGGATCTGAGTAAGAGAGCGGCATCCATTATGAGCGAGAAATCTGACGGTGGAGCTATTATTAACATTTCATCTATTTTTGGCCGCGAATCGGGTGGTAAGCCTACGTATAATGCAAGTAAAGCAGCCATGATTTCCTTCACAAAATCCTTTGGTGACGAGATGATCAAAAAGGGGATACGAGTAAACGGCGTAGCCCCTGGATCAATCCTGCATGAAACAGGAAATTGGAAAAAAAGATTAGAACAAAATCCAGACCAAATTCATTCGTTTGTGGAAGAACATATTTCTGCAGGACGATTCGGAACAGTGGAAGAAGTAGCTAACGTAGTTGTTTTTCTATCTTCTAAAAAAGCTTCTTGGGTCGTAGGAAGCACGTTAAACGTGGATGGCGGACAGTCTTATAGTAATTTTTAATTCTTTTTTGAATGAAAACAAGCCCCGGCTGAGTGCAGGGGCTTGTTTTTATTGCTCGTCCAGCGGCTGGTAAGCACGCTGGACGAGCGATTCCCAGGGTTTATGAGCGATTCCCAGGGTTTATGAGCGATTCCCAGGGTTTATGAGCGATTCCCAGGGTTTATGAGCGATTCCCAGGGTTTATGAGCGATTCCCAGGGTTTATGAGCGATTCCCAGGGTTTATGAGCGATTCCCAGGGTTTATGAGCGATTCCCAGGGTTTATGAGCGATTCCCAGGGTTTATGAGCGATTCCCAGGGTTTATGAGCGATTCCCAGGCAATCAGGAAACTAATCGTACTTGACCTCAGTTCCATGCGTCCAGTCAGCTTCGTCGCGTTGCATTCCGCCTCTTGCTTCGATCTCTTTAATGATCTCGCGGTGCATGCTAGTCCCTTCTTCGTTTAAATAAGGAGCCACCTGCTGCAAGGAGTGATGGAAATAAGCGAGCTCTGCATCCTTCCAATCGGTCTTACTTGTCATACTTAGTTCTGTCATATCTCTTCCTACATACATGAGTCGTTCCTCCTTTATCAAGAATTCGTTATGGTTTCATTTATCCCCTATATCCCAATGTTTTAATACTGGAAATATCTAATAAAAAAAGTACTTATAAAAAAGCATGACCCCGGGTAAATTATATTTCGTGGAGGTGAAAAACATGGACAAACAACAAAAACAACAACAACAACAACAAGCTCGTCAAAAGCAACAAAACGCTCAACAACAAGCTGGTCAATCTTACGGGACTGAATTTGCTAGCGAAACTAACGCTCAAGAAGTTCGCCAACAAAACCAACAGTCTCAACAAGGTAAGAACCAACAACAAAAATAACCTCTATCCAGGAATGCTCCCTAATCACTAGGGAGCATTTTTTGGTTTCTCTTCATTTTTTTATCTAACCCTCACATGAATTACATACGTTTTCTAAACAAGTCCGATGGGAATACTAGTGACGAGTGGAATTATTTGAAAAAAGGCGCTTTATTGAAAAAAACAGGGACAAGTACATTTCCAAACTATTCTTAAAACGATATAATAAAGAAGAGAAAAAAAGCGTGTGTAATGAAAGAAAGTAATGATCGGGAATCAAAACGTTGAAAAATTGAAGAACGAGGTTTATTAATGGAGCTGGTGAATTACCGACAATTGGTTAAAGAGGAAGGAGAATTAACAATTCAATAGGTAACATTAGCTTCCGGAACTCGGGCAGAAAGGAGAGAGAGATGAGTTTTCCTGCAACCGGAAGTATAATCAATATCCAAAGCTATAAGCATAACGGTTATCTTCATAGAAACTGGGAAGATACGGTTATTTTGAAAGGGACTCCTAGTCAGGTGATTTGCGGTAACGACCGGATTCTTGTTACTGAATCTGATGGGCGTCAATGGCGCACGAGGGAACCAGCCATTTGCTATTTTAATGCGAAGCAATGGTTTAACGTGATCGGAATGATACGAGAAGACGGGATTTATTACTATTGCAACCTAGGCTCACCATTTATGTGGGACAAGGAAGCCTTAAAGTATATTGATTATGATCTTGATATCAAGGTATTTCCAGATGGAACTTATATCTTATTAGATGAAGATGAATATGAGCTGCATAAAAGAATGATGAGGTATCCGAGTCAGCTCGATACGATTATAAAGAAAAACCTTCAAGAGTTAATCTTGATGGTCACACAAAAAAAGGGACCGTTCGAACCTGGATTTGTGGAACAATGGTATGAAAGATATTTAGAATTCCGATAAAAAGGAAAACCTGTTGAAGAGTCAACAGGTTATCCTTTTTTTATCTTGGTTAACTTGGCGCTTGCCAAGTTTTCTTTTTATGAAGGAAAGAATGGTGAAATAAAATGGATAGTATTAAACGGTATTTGATTTTTGTAAAGCCATACAAGTGGCAAATTTTTTGGACGATCGTAATCGGATTAGCTAAATTCGGTATTCCGTTATTAACACCACTTATTTTAAAATATGTTGTCGATGACATCATTCAAGTTTCATTGCCGGTAGATGAAAAATTAAACAAGCTATACTGGCTCATGGCAGGAGCTGCCCTCATATTTGTAGTGCTTCGTCCACCGATTGAGTATTGGAGACAATATTATGCACAATGGGTAGGAACAAAGGTTTTATATGACATCCGTGATAAGATGTTTGATCATATTCAACGCCTGAGTCTTCGTTTTTATTCCAACAACAAATCGGGTGAAGTAATTTCAAGAGTCATCCATGATGTTGAGCAAACCAAAACGTTTGTCATAACAGGCCTTATGAATGTATGGCTAGATATGGCGACGATTATTATTGCAGCCGCTATCATGTTCTCTATGGATTTCTGGCTAACGGTCGTTGCCTTATCCATGCTTCCGGTCTACGGGTTCTCGGTAAAATTCTTCTATGCCCGACTTCGTCAACTAACGAAAGACCGTTCACAAGCTCTAGCTGAAGTACAAGGCCATCTGCACGAACGCGTTCAAGGAATGTCCGTGATTCGCAGTTTTGCACTTGAAGATCATGAGCAGGTTCAGTTTGATAAACGAAACCGAAATTTCTTAGACCGTGCAATGGATCACACAAAATGGAACGCGAAAACATTCTCGGTCGTAAATACCGTAACGGATATTGCCCCGCTTCTTGTTATTGGGTTTGCAGCGTATCAAGGAATTCAGGGGAACATTACGATTGGAGCACTAGTCGCTTTTGTTGCCTATATGGATAGACTTTATAATCCACTGAGACGACTAGTAAATTCATCGACAACACTCACTCAATCGATCGCTTCTATGGACCGGATGTTTGAGTTTTTAGATGAGTCCTATGATATTGAAGACTCTCCTCATGCCAAACCGTTAGAATCGGTAAAAGGGAAGCTTGATTTCGAGAATGTTTCGTTCACTTATAACGAAGAAGAAGCTGATGTGTTACATAATGTTTCCTTATCGGTCGAAGCAGGAGAAACGATTGCTTTAGTGGGGATGAGCGGAGGCGGTAAATCCTCGTTGATCAGTTTAATCCCCCGCTTTTACGACGTATCAAAGGGAAGCATCAAGCTGGATGGAACAGATATCCGTGATTTTAAAGTGCGTTCTCTAAGAGATAATATTGGGATGGTTCTTCAAGATAATATTCTATTTAGTGAATCCGTTCGAGCGAATATTCTTATGGGGAACCCAGAGGCATCTGATGAAGAGATGATTGCGGCTGCAAAAGCAGCTAATGCACATGAGTTCATCATGAGCCTTCCTGAAGGATATGACACGAAGATCGGTGAACGTGGGGTCAAGCTATCTGGCGGTCAGAAGCAGCGTGTGGCGATATCACGTGTTTTTCTAAAGAACCCACCGCTTCTTATCCTAGATGAAGCAACTTCCGCACTGGATCTTGAGAGTGAACATCTGATTCAAGAGGCTTTAGAAAAACTCGCAAAAGACCGGACAACGTTTATTGTGGCTCACCGACTTTCCACAATCACGCATGCTGACCGTATTATCGTTATCGACCACGGCAGAATCGTAGAGATCGGCAACCATAAAGAATTGATGAAAAAGCAAGGTGCTTATTACGACCTTTTCATGGTTCAACAATTAAATTAGATCTTTTAAGACCGGCAGAGATGCTGGTCTTTTTTTATGTTAATGGAGTTAAACACACTACGAAAGAACTACAACATAAGACATATTTGTCGATTATTCTGAAAATTAAATATTGTCAAATTGTCAGAGTAGTGTCATAATTCTCAACAGAGAAGTAATATTCTAGGAATTTTGGCAGCTTAGAGAAAGGAGTGAGATCTCATGGGAAATCCAGTTCTAGAAGTGAAGAACTTAAGAACTTCTTTCCTTACAGAAGATGGCGCAATCCCTGCAGTTGACGGTGTTGATTTCCACGTGAATCCTGGCGAAGTGCTCGGGATCGTAGGAGAATCAGGTTGCGGTAAAAGTGTGACGTCCCTATCCGTAATGGGACTAGTGCCTACACCGCCTGGGAAAATTGAAGGAGAGATTCTCTTTAAAGGTGAAAATCTTGCTTCAGCACCAGAAAGAAGGATGCGGCAAATTAGAGGCAATGAAATCGGGATGATATTTCAAGAGCCGATGACAAGCTTGAATCCGGTTATCACGATCGGTGAACAGCTTATTGAATCACTGCGCATACATAGAAAATGGTCCAAAAAAGAAGCGATGGGTAAAGCCATCGAGATGCTTAAGCTAGTGGGACTTCCACGAGCAGAAGAGCTTGTAAAAGAATATCCTCATCAATTATCAGGAGGTATGCGTCAGCGTGTCATGATCGCCATGGCCATGATCTGCGACCCTAAACTTTTGATAGCGGACGAGCCTACTACCGCTTTGGATGTTACGATTCAAGCCCAAATCTTAGACTTAATGAAACGATTAAACAAAGAAACAGACACCGCCATCATGATGATTACACATGATCTAGGTGTCGTGGCAGAGATGTGTGAACGCGTCGTTGTTATGTACGCTGGAAAAGTGGTCGAAGAAGGGGAAGTGAAGACCATCTTCCAAAATCCGAAGCACCCTTATACGGTTGGTTTGATCAAATCCGTACCAGACATGAGGGAGAAGGTTGGCCGTCTATATTCTATTCCAGGAAACGTACCAAAACCCGGTTCGATCACTACTGGTTGTTCCTTCGCACCGCGTTGTGAGCATGCAGGAACAAGGTGTATATCCGAAACTCCTCATCTTAAAACTCAAGAAGGCAGTCATCAAGTCAGATGCTGGCTTTACGAGGACGGGAAAGGAGTGAATCTACATGAATCAGACACAGCCATTAGTTAAAGTTGAAAATCTAAAGATGCATTTTCCGATTAAAGGCGGAATATTAAGCAAGACCGTTGGCGAAGTAAAGGCAGTAGACGGAATCTCTTTTTACATAAAAAAAGGAGAAACACTCGGCCTCGTAGGAGAGAGCGGGTGCGGTAAGTCCACGACAGGACGAATGCTCCTTAGACTTTTAGAACCTACTGAAGGAAAGATCTACTTTGAAGGCGAGGATATAACGAAACTATCTTCGAGTGAGATGAGAAAGAAACGCCGCGAGATGCAGATGGTGTTTCAAGATCCCTTTGCTTCACTCAACCCGCGTCATACGGTTGAGAAGATTTTAGAAGAGCCATTAATCGTTCATGGTGTAAAAGATAAAGCAGAACGAAAAAGAAGAGTTAAGGAACTACTTGAAGTCGTAGGACTCTCAAGTTGGCATGCGAAGCGATATCCTCATCAATTTTCAGGAGGACAAAGACAGCGGATCGGAATCGCACGAGCACTTGCCGTGAATCCGAAGCTTATTATCGCGGACGAGCCTGTTTCTGCACTCGATGTTTCCATTCAATCTCAAGTATTGAACCTTTTACAAGATCTTCAAAAAGAGTTTGACCTAACGTATTTGTTTATCGCGCATGATCTTGGTGTAGTCCGCCATATCAGTGACCGAGTGGGAGTTATGTATTTGGGTCATATCGTAGAGCTTGCGGATAGTGAGAAGCTTTATGATGATCCGAAACATCCATATACACAAGCTCTTTTATCAGCCGTTCCAATTCCAGATGTGGAGCACCGGAAAGACCGTGTCATCCTGCAAGGAGATGTACCGAGTCCTTCAAATCCTCCTGCTGGTTGTCCATTCCACACACGTTGCCCTGCAGCGATGGATCATTGCGGAACCGTAAAGCCTGTTTTAAAAGAAGTTGCTGAAGGCCACTACGCTGCCTGCCATCTTTACGAATAACGGCAGACACGTACATATAAACAAAGGCACAACTAAAATGAGAACTGGGGGAAAAAAGATGAAGAAAAGTTTATTAACTTTATTTGCTTTAATGCTTGCTTTATCTCTAGCGTTGGCAGGGTGTTCATCAGGTGGGGATAGCAGCAAAGGTGGAGACGACGGCAAAGTCGATCCGAACAATGTCATGATCTACGGTCGTGGCGGTGACTCTGTTGCACTTGATCCAGCTGTTGTTACTGACGGTGAATCTTTCATCGTAACGGAGCAAATCTATGAGCCACTAGTAAACTACGGAAAAGATAATACAGATATCGTTCCAGGTCTTGCAAAGAAATGGGAAATTTCTGAAGATGGCTTGACGTATACATTCGAGCTTGAAGAAGGTGTTAAGTTCCACGATGGCGAGAAGTTCAACGCTGATGCCGTTGTTAAGAACTTTGATCGTTGGGCACAAAGTAAAGATGGCGAGAAATTCGCATACTACGGATCTATGTTTGGTGGATTTGAAGGTGACGAAGGCCACGTCATTAAAGATGTTAAAGCAGAAGGCGACTACACAGTAGTTATTACGTTGAACAAGCCACAAGCTCCATTCTTAAAGAACGTAGCGATGAGCCCGTTCGCAATCGCGAGCCCTAAATCATTAGACGGCGACAAGCTAAGCAAAGAGCCAGTTGGTACAGGTCCTTTCAAATTCAAGAGCTGGAAGCCAAACGATACGATCGTTCTTGAAAAGAATGCTGACTATTGGGTAAAAGATATGCCGAAACTTGATGGCGTAACGTTTAAAGTAATCAAAGACAACTCTTCTCGTCTAAACGCATTAACAAAAGGCGAAATCGACTTAATGGATGCTCTTAATCCATCTGATATGAAAAAAGTTTCAGATAACAGCAAGCTTCAATTGTTCGAACGTCCTTCCATGAACGTTGGTTACCTAGGATTTAACGTTGAAAAAGCTCCATTCGATAAAAAAGAAGTACGTCAGGCGATCAGCCACTTGATCGACAAACAAGCGATCATCGACAACTTCTATGAAGGAACAGCTGAACCGGCTAAAAACCCAATGCCTCCTTCAATCGCTGGGTACAACGATGAGATTCAAGATCGTGAATATGACGAAGCAAAAGCAAAAGAACTATTAAAGAGCGTTGGTATGGAAAAAGGATTTACAATGGATCTTTGGGCAATGCCTGTAGCACGTCCATACATGCCGAACGGTCAAAAAGTAGCTGAAGCGATTCAAGCGAAACTTGCAAAAGTGAATATTAAAGCGAACATCGTTACATTCGAGTGGGGTACTTACCTTGAGAAAGTTCAAAAAGGTGAAGCACCAATGTTCATGTTAGGTTGGACAGGTGACAATGGAGACGCGGATAACTTCCTTTATACGCTTCTTGACAAAGACACGATCGACTCTAACAACTACGCTCGTTATGCGAACGAAGACGTTCATAAGCTTTTAGTTGAAGCTCAAACAACAGCTGATGAAGCGAAACGTGAAGAGCTTTACAAAAAAGCGCAAGTTATCATCCATGAAGATGCTCCATGGGTACCACTTGTTCACTCTAAGCCACAATTAGCTGGAGCAAGCAAGATCAAAGGATTCGTTCCACATCCTACAGGTTCTCAATCTTTCGCGGACGTATCTTTCGAATAGTGTATGGCGGGGAGTATGGCCTAAAATAGCCTGCTCCTCTTTTTTTGGAAAATGATTCTCTAGAAGGTAGTCTTTCATTACCCCTTTGTTACGTTGATTGGAAAGTAAGGTGCGAGACTCCTGGGGGACCAGCGGGACAGGAGAGACTCTTAATAGCGCCTAGCGCTAAGAGGCTCACCGCACGCCCCCCGGAAAGCGAGCATCCTGGAGTGGAAAGCAACGCCTTTCAAGAATAACAACTCTTAACCTAACATACTTGTAATTCTTCTTAAGAAAGAGGTGACCCTATGTTTGCCTATACGATCAGAAGGTTAGCAACACTCGTTCCTGTACTTTTAGGGATGACATTTATCGTGTTCATGATGATTCGCGCTATCCCGGGTAATCCAGCACAATTAATCTTAGGGCAACAGGCCACAAAGGAAGCTGTAGCTGCATTAACTCAGCGACTTGGGTTAGACCAACCGTGGTATACGCAATTTATTGATTATTTGACGGGTCTTTTTACAGGGGACCTTGGTGTTTCATTAAAAACGAACGTTCCGATCGCAGAAGAGGTTTGGCCATATCTAGCTGCTACGATGGAACTCGCGTTTGTTGCAATGGTTATTGCGATTGTGATCGGAGTTAACGCAGGTATCATTTCCGCGTGGTTCCAAAACTCTTGGTTCGATTATACGGCTATGGTTCTTGCGCTCGTTGGTGTTTCTATGCCGATCTTCTGGCTTGGCCTTATGGAGCAATATGTATTTTCCATCCACCTTGATCTTTTGCCGACTACGGGTCGTGACAACATACGTGTCCCGGTAGATCCGATCACGCATCTGTATTTGATCGACACATTGATTCAAGGAAGAATGGATCAGTTTGCTGAGGTGGTAAAACATCTCATCTTGCCAGGAGTTGCACTTGCTACGATTCCGATGGCGATCATCGCGCGTATGACTCGCTCAAGCATGCTTGAAGTAATGCGCTCAGACTACATCCGAACGGCTCGTGCTAAGGGCATGAAAATGTTCTGGGTCGTTTACAAGCACTCATTGAAAAACGCTTTGATTCCAGTAGTAACCGTTATCGGTCTTCAGACGGGACTGCTATTGGGTGGTGCGATTCTGACTGAGACGATCTTTGGATGGCCAGGCATTGGTACATACATCTATGATGCGATCTCGTATCGTGATTATCCGGTTATCCAATCTGGTATCTTAGTGGTCGCAACGATTTTCGTATTAATCAATCTACTCGTTGATTTGCTGTACGCAGCAATTGACCCGAGAATTAAATTCAAGTAGGAGGGATTAGCATGTCAGAACTAACAAGATCAACACCTCCCGTAGTTCCGCAGCCACAGCATATGCCCGTGGAACCGGTGGAAGACAAAGTAATCTCTCCTTGGAAAGATGCTTGGAGAAGCTTCAAAAAGAACAAGATCGCTCTTGTCGGTTTATCGATTGTATCGTTATTTATCTTGATTGCGATATTTGCAGACCTGATCGCACCTTATAGCTACAGTGATGTTGAATTAAAGGACAAGCACATAGCTCCATCAGCTGAACACTGGTTCGGAACAGATGAATTTGGCCGTGATATCTTGAGCCGTGTCATCCACGGTGCTCGCATCTCCCTGTGGGTCGGTTTTTTCTCAGTGGCTGGATCGGTTATCGTAGGTTCTTTGCTGGGGATCATCGCAGGGTATTATGGAAGATGGATAGACGGCATCATATCTCGCATTTTTGATATTTTGCTGGCGTTTCCAAGTATCTTGCTTGCCATTGCGGTAGTATCTGTACTTGGACCATCACTAAAAAATGCGTTGATCGCAATCGCGATTATCAATATTCCAACGTTTGGTCGCTTGCTGCGCTCGAGAGTGCTTAGTGTAAAAGAAGAAGAATACATTACAGCAGCTCGTGCGATTGGAATGAGCGACTTCAGGATTCTGATCCACCACATCCTGCCGAACAGTCTTGCTCCAATCATCGTTCAAGGGACGCTAGCGATCGCAACGGCGATTATTGAAGCAGCTGCACTTGGATTCCTAGGAATGGGTGCACAGCCACCAACTCCAGAGTGGGGTAAGATGCTTGCAGATTCAAAGGACTTTATCATTCAAGCACCATGGACAGTATTGTTCCCAGGTTTAGCGATCATGCTGACGGTACTCGGATTCAACCTGATGGGTGACGGTCTGCGTGACGCATTAGATCCACGGATGAAGAGTTAGAGATTAATGGTAAGTAAGGAGGCTTGGCTTTGGCTAAGCTTCTTTTTTTATGTTGTTTTTTCTAGGAGGGGTTCTAGGTTGTATTTGCGGGATTTTCTATTCCCTGTAAAAGGAAGGTCTAATAACCGTAAAAGATTATATGCTTGTTTTTTGGAGGATAAGTTTAAATAATCACTACATTCACTTGTTGTGATGGTATGAGAAATTAATAGAGCATAATCTTGTAATGCCGTTATATGAGCCGTTTTAGATGAATATGAACAAGTAGAGCAATACCAATTTCCCCAATCATAATTCATTGAAGAATGATCACATTTTGAGCAGAATACACCTCGGATTAGCTCATGTTTATTTATTTTATATAAATTACAAACATCGGGATCGTAAGAAGAACTTACTTTGGAAAGTATTTTACTTAACTTCTTAATTTCTTTATGTGTATACAATATATTGGGATGCTTTCGAGATAGATACTCGTATTTTTGTTGTAGGCTCGAGCTTCTAATTACTTTTTCGGAAGCTTCTTGATAAGTTGGAGAAGCTTCAATAATTGATGAAGGGTTAGTAATGACTACAAGGGCTTCAATGGGAAGTGACGTGAATTTATATTGATTTAGTATTTTAAATAAATGTAACTTTTGGCGTTCAACTTGTTCTATAGGATTCGGGAACGCTTCTTTTTTACCTTCATAAGTCCGAATAAGTTGGGAAAACTGATCATCAAAGTATAGATGGCCGACTAAATACTTAATTTCAAGAATTGTAATGAAGCTAGGAGAGAGAATTACGGTGTCCATTTGAAAATAATAATCATCCTGAAGAATACGTATATTATGTAGGAAATAAACATCTTTAGGTAGATATCTTGATAAAAAAATTCAAGTGATAGTTCACCTTTATAACCAGCGGTGTGGCTTTTCAATTTATGTTGAAGTTCAAGCAACTTATGATGTGTTTGAGGCATACGTTTAATTAATTTTGATAATTTCGTTATATAAATAGGAATCTTTCTATGTTTATTAATAAATACTCCTCCAAAATCACATTTTTTGTGTGTGCATTTTCATTTTGAATCTTTTATATGCAGTAATCAAAAGCTAAGATTACTATTTTGAGTATGGAAATTTACTAATTTGAAATATTTAATACTTAATTTAGAAGAAAACAACTATAATTTGAATAATTAAATACCTAATTTGACCAAATCTAAGCATATATTGACGAGATTACAATTATAGACGTATTTCGACACGACACCTTAAGCAAAGTGTCCACACACAACAAAAAAACCAGCCCTCAAAGGACTGGTTTGGCTGGCTTCCAATACACAATATCAATCTTCAAGCCGCTGATCCAGCTGAACCTCGCTATCTTCCTGGTGGTAGTTCTTAAAGCTTTCTACCAGGGTGTTCAAGTGTTCCAATTGGTCTGCGTAATCTATGATCAGGGCGAAGACGGGGAACAGTTCGATCCAGTCTTCGTTCTCTGGGTTTTTGTAATAGCTCATGATACAGGTCATGAGTGCTTTTTTGTTGATGGCTTCATCCATATCGAGTGTATGCTGTGCGCGGATTTTGTCCGTGTACTTCAACAGCATCTGTTCGTGGAAGTTGGTCAAGCCATCCAGTTTTAATTGAATCAGTTCTTGAAGAGGTTCAGGCATGTTGTTCAACTCATTTTCATGACGGTGAAGGCTCTTCAACAGTTCAAGTGCTTTGTTTGTCGTTTGGATCATCTGGCGGTAAAGAACCAGTTTACGTGTTTTGGTATACTTGTTGCTTCTAAAATAGGTACGTTCTTCTTTATACAACAAATAATATTGATCCATCTTAAAGCGATTTTCTTTTAGATGGGTCAGATCTTCTTTTATGGCGCTATGTTCTGTAGCATGACGGGTAATCATGCGAATCCATTTTATAATTTCGTCTGTGTGATCGGATATTTTATAATACAGCTTCGTTTCGTATTTAGGCGGCATGAAAACAAGGTTTACTAAGAACGCTGATAATACGCCGAGCATGATCAATAAGAAACGATCGATCGCAAAACCGATAAAGTTCTCCGTATGGCTTTCCATGATTACGATTACGGTAACGATGGATAACGGTATCGTTTTCGCAATCTTCATTTTTAAGTTCGCTGCGATAACAAGTACAACAACGAATCCGATAACAAATGGGTTATTGCCTAATAAAATAACAAAAATAATAGCAAAAAGGGCACCAACCACGTTACCTTGAACTTGTTCTAAAATGGTTTGATATGATCTATAGATGGATGGTTGGATCGCAAATGTAGCGGCAATCGCGGCAAAAGCTGGCTGATCCAATTGAAACAACATCGCTAAGTAGATCGATAAAGAAATGGCTAAACCCGTTTTAATCATTCGGGCTCCTAGTTTCATAACTGCAATAATTCCTTTCTCATAAAAAATGTTAATAATCTCAAACACTATAAACTGTTTCGTCCTTTTAATCAAGTAAATATCTGTTAACAAATTGTGAAAAGTAACAGACCTATATACCTTATGAAAATCATATACCCTCTATTACAGGTTTTCCCTTAAATCAAAAAAAGAATCCGCACGATGACGGATTCTTTCTTATACTTATAAAACCTTATAGTGAGCTGAATGCTCTCCCGGCAGCTTCAATCGTAGCACGAACATCTTCTTCGGTATGTGCAGTAGTTAAGAACATCGCTTCATATTTTGATGGAGCGAGATTGATTCCTTCATGAAGCATATGTTTGAAGTATCTTCCGAAAATCTCACCATCTGTTGCTTCTGCTTGTACATAGTTCTCAATCTTTTCGTCTGAAAAGTAGAGCGTTAGAGCACCTTTCAAGCGATTGATCGTTACAGATACACCATGTTTCTCAGCTTGTTCAAGCAAACCTTTTTCAAGGATCGCACCCAAGCGGTCCATTTCTTCGTAAACGCCTTCTTGCTTTAGAACTTCTAAACAAGCAATTCCTGCTGAGATTGATGCTGGGTTTCCTGCCATCGTTCCTGCTTGATACGCGGGTCCAAGTGGTGCTACTTTTTCCATGATTTCTTTTTTACCACCGTAAGCCCCGATTGGCAGACCACCACCGATAATCTTTCCAAGGGCTGTCATGTCAGGTTTTACCCCTAAAAGATCTTGCGCACCGCCATACATAAAACGGAAAGCAGTAATGACTTCATCATAGATTACAAGTGCACCATGCTCATGAGTAATGTCGTTAACCGCTTGTAAAAAGCCTTCTTTCGGTTCAACGATCCCGAAGTTTCCAACGATCGGTTCTACTAAAACGGCAGCGATCTGATCTCCCCATTTATCCATCGCAGATCGATAAGCATCAACATCATTAAATGGAACGGTGATCACTTCTTGTGCGATAGATTTCGGAACACCAGCTGAGTCTGGGGTACCTAATGTAGATGGACCAGAGCCCGCTGCGACTAAGACTAAATCGGAATGACCATGATAGCAGCCAGCAAACTTGATGATCTTATCGCGCCCTGTGTAAGCACGAGCAACACGGATTGTTGTCATAACCGCTTCTGTTCCAGAGTTTACGAAACGAACTTTATCCATGGCAGGCATCGCTTCTTTTAACATCTTCGCGAATTTCACCTCAAGAGAAGTAGGCGTTCCATATAAAACACCGTTTTCTGCGGCTTTTACGATCGCCTTTGTGATATGAGGGTGAGCATGTCCGGTAATAATAGGACCATAAGCAGCTAGATAATCGATGTAACGATTGCCGTCTTCATCCCAAAAATATGCACCTTGTGCGCGTTCCATAAAAACGGGTGCACCGCCACCGACTGCTTTAAATGATCGGGATGGGCTGTTTACACCCCCAACAATATGTAGAAGCGCTTCATCATATAGAGCTTCAGATTTCGTGTGATTCATCTATAAATACCTCCTGTAAACGATATGTCAGTTAAGTTCAATTCATATTGTAGCATGAATAAGCGCGGGCGACAGGGATGGGAATCTATGACAGAGTAGTCTCAACTATTTGAGTTTATGAACGGGATTGGAGTAAACTATTCGAGTGCCTTGAGTTTCTTTATTAGGAAACTTTAAATTTTACGTTAGCAGAATTGAGGGCTTTCCAGTTTTTGTTCAAAGCTCTTTTCTAAAGATAAGTTACTTTTAGTTCTTTTCATTCTCTTCTTTGACAAGTTAATTGAAGTGCAAGGTGCGAGACTCCTGCGGGACGAGCGGTCAGGTGAGACCCTTAATGGCGCATAGCGGCAAGGGGCTCACCGGTCGCCCCGCGGAAAGCGAAGCAACCTGGAGCGGAAATTAACTACTATTTGAACAACATTTATCGCGAAAAAAATTACGGAGGCATTTCTATGCAGAACATTATAGATGTACAAGGTTTAAAAAAAGAATTTAAATCCTTCTCCAGCCGATCAGGTCTGAAGGGGGCGTTTCGTGATCTTTTCACACGAAACTATACGATCAAGACAGCAGTGGATGACATCTCTTTTACGATAAAAAAAGGAGAGATGGTCGGTTATATCGGAGAGAACGGTGCGGGTAAGTCGACTTCCATCAAAATGCTGACAGGGATCCTCACACCGACTGACGGAAAAATTGTCGTTAACGGTATGAATCCGCATAAAGAGCGGGAGAAGTTCGTAAAAACAATTGGCGTCGTCTTTGGCCAAAGATCACAGTTATGGTGGGACATTGCCGTTCAGGAATCGTTCAGACTGTTAAAGAAAATCTACAATGTGCCAGATCAGCAATATGAAGAACATATGAAAGACGTGATTGAGACGCTTGATATCGGGCCGTTGCTCGACAAGCCTGTCCGCAAGCTTTCACTTGGACAAAGAATGCGCTGTGAACTGGCTGCAGCCCTTATTCATAATCCGCCTTTATTGTTTCTGGACGAGCCGACGATCGGACTGGATGTGCTCGTAAAACTGAAGATTCGTGAGTTTCTAAAAAGAATCAACGAGAAATACGGTACGACGATTCTTTTAACAACGCATGACCTTTCTGATATTGAAGCCCTTTGTGAACGAGTGGTTATGCTCGATGAAGGTAAAATCATCTATGATGGACCGCTAAAAGAGCTTCGTGAAAATTGGGCAGAAGGAAAACAGATTCAGTTTCAGTTTAGTGAAGAAGCGACGTTGGAAGAGTTGCAGCATCTTACGCAAGAACATCTCGTGGTTTGGGAAAAAGGCGAGAGTGATCTTGTTTGGGTGGCATCTGTTGAAGCCGAAGAAACTGTCATCTCCGGAGTCATCGGTAAAGTGACAGCGGCTAAAAAGATTGCTGACTTGAAGATTCTTGAGATCTCAACAGAAGAGATCATCCGAAATATTTATGTTGAAGGTGCTGTTCGTCATGGGTAAGTATATTGAGATGATTCGCATCCGTTTTTTAATGATGCTCGCATACCGAACGAACTACTACAGTGGAATTCTTATCTATAGCATCAATATTGGAGCGTATTACTTTCTATGGAGTGCCATCTATGGTGGGAAAGAGAACATACAAGGTCTTTCTATCACCCAGATGACAACGTATATAGCTGTTGCTTGGATGGCGCGAGCCTTTTATTTTAACAACATCGACCGAGAGATTGCGATGGAGATTAAAGAAGGAAAAGTAGCTGTTGAGATGGTCCGTCCTTATCCGTATTTAAACATGAAGATGATGCAGGGACTCGGAGAAGGGATCTTCCGACTCTTATTCTTCTCTGTTCCAGGAATGATCATCGTTGCGCTCGTGTTTCCTATTGAATTGTCCACGAATGCAAGTACATGGTTGTTTTTCTTCCTATCGATAACGTTTAGTTTTATCATCAACACTCAGATCAATCTATTAGCTGGAATCGCAACTTTCTTCTTATTTAACAATGATGGCTTGATCCGTGCGAAACGAGTCGTGATCGATCTGTTTTCAGGACTTATCTTACCGCTCAGTTTCTATCCGATGTGGGCTCAGAACGTGATGAGCTATTTACCGTTTCAAGGGATCAGCTATATCCCAAGTATGATTTTTACCGAGGGGTTTAAAGGCTCACAAATTTATGAAGCCCTTCTTAACCAAGCGATCTGGTCGCTTCTCTTAATCATTCCTGTGTATGGTCTTTGGATTCTGGCGAAGCGACAGCTTGTGGTTCAAGGGGGTTAGAAGCAGATGGAGTATATTTCAATCTTTTTTCAATACGTTGGACAATATTTAAAAACAAGACTTACGTATCGTGCCGATATGATCGTCGAAATCTTTTCAGATCTATTATTTCAAGCAGTAAATTTAGTTTTTATCCTCGTCGTATTCGGCCATACAAACCTACTTGCAGGATGGAGTAAGGATGAGATGATCTTTATTTACGGATTCTTCTTAGTTCCATTTTCAATCTTTGCATCATTCTTTAACATTTGGGATTTTACAGATAGATACATTGTAAAAGGTGAGATGGACCGCATCTTAACAAGACCGGTTCACAGTCTTTTTCAAATTGTACTCGAACGAATGGAGCTCGAGTCGCTTTTTGGTGTAGTGACAGGATTAGTTGTCATGTTCTATGCAGGTGATAAGTTGGGTCTTGAGATCAGCTGGTACGATCCGTTTATCTTCATCTTGTTAGTAATAGGTGGAGCACTCGTCTATGCAGGGATTTTTATTGCTCTTGCAACGATCGGATTCTGGTCAGATTCCCGAACTGATATTATGCCGATGATGTACAATATCGGAAACTATGGAAGATATCCGGTTGATATTTATAACAAAGTGATCAAGTATGTGTTAACGTGGATCCTTCCGTTCGCGTTCGTCGGTGTATATCCATCTTCCTATTTTTTAAAAAGGGAAGAGTGGTATACGTATGCCTTCTTAACACCAGTAGTAGGACTCGTATTTTTCTTGATCGCTGTAACGTTATGGAATGTTGGGGTGACAAAGTATAGAGGCGCTGGTAACTAGTAAGTAAGAATGTTAAATGTCAATTTAGAAGTGGATTCCTAATAAGGGTTCCACTTCTTTTTTCGTATAATATGACCACCCTGACTTTAGACCTGTTTTTTATGAAGAAATTTCTTATGCTATATATAACGAATGTAATCTTGTAAAATATGAACCATACAAAATAATGCACCCAGAAATGAGGAATACATATGAAAATCATGGTGATCGCAGGAAGTCCGACAGCAGAATCAAGAACAAGAGGAATTGCGCAGTTCGCTGCTGAATCGTTGAAACAGATGAATGTGGAAGTATTATATTTTGATGTAGGAATGGATAAATTGCCTCTATTTACAGGAGATGCTACAACAGCTCAAAATGAAACGGTAAAAAAGCTTGCTGAATATGCAGAACAAGCGGATGGGTTCTTTGTAACGAGCCCAGAGTATCATAGCGGAATAAGCGGAGCGTTAAAAAATGCGCTTGATTTCTTAGGAGGAAAGCATTTTAAGAACAAACCATCAGCGATTGCTGTTGCTGCAGGCGGCGGTAAAGGCGGCATGAACGCATTGACTAACCTTCGTACCGTGCTTCGTGGCGTTTACAGCTTAGTACTGCCTGATCAATTTGTTGCAGATCCGGTTAATTTTGATGAAGGTAACGTACTCGTTGATGAATTGGCACAAACGCGCGTTCGTGAGTTAACAGTTCAGTTAAAAGAATTAACAGAAGCGATCTCAGTAAAACAAGCAAAGTAATAAACCCGAAAGACAGTCTGTATTTAGCAGACTGTCTTTTTTCATCATCAGGCTGTCCTATTCAACTCCTTTTTTTCATAAGATAAAGAGAGGTGGACAGAATGGAAAATGCCATATTAATAATCTTACTCATAACAACTGCTGTTCTCATTATCAGGAGCATATGGATGCTCTTTAAACATCCTGGAATTAAAGAACATCTCATGCCAGCGAGTCATCTGCTGATTTTGTTCATCGTGTACGGAACGATCATCTCAGGATTTGGACTCATTTATGCCCTTATCTCTTTAATGGGCTATCCCGTCATCAAACTAGAGCTGAATCAGAGTGACTTTTTCTCTTTTATAGAAGCTTGTATCTATTTTAGTAGTACGACGATTCTGTCCGTAGGTTATGGAGACATCGTACCTGTTGGAGCAGGAAGGTGGATAGCCGCTCTTCAAGCATTAATCGGGTACTTGCTCCCGATTGCTTTCGTACTATCTTCTGTTGTTCACCATAACAGAACAGCAAAATAGTTGTTGAAAAATAACGAAATAGGCTACCCTTGAAGAAGGAAAACTTTAAGGAGGTCTAAACTCTATGACGATAAAAACAGGAAGTAAAGCACCAGACTTTAAATTACCGGCAAGTAATGGAGAAGAAGTGGCATTAACAGATTTTAAAGGAAAAAATGTGGTCCTCTACTTTTATCCAAAAGACATGACGCCAGGCTGTACGACGCAAGCATGTGATTTTAGAGATCGTCACGAAGATTTTAAGAAACAGAATACCGTTATTCTAGGTGTTAGTCCTGACCCTCTAGCCCGACATGACAAATTCATCGAAAAACATGGTCTGCCGTTCATCCTTTTAGCTGATGAGGAGCACAAAGTAGCTGAGCTTTACGATGTGTGGAAACTGAAAAAGAATTTCGGAAAAGAATACATGGGAATCGAACGTTCGACGTTTATTATCGATGGAGAAGGAAACATCGCGAAAGAATATCGAAAAGTTAAAGTGAAGGATCATGTTGAAGAAGCATTGAAATTTATAGAAGAAAATCTGTCATAGAAAAAAGCCCTGAGAAATCGGGGCTTTTTAACTTTCCTGAAGTTCGTTAACCGGTATGTCCATTTCGTGATCCGGCTGTTCTCTTGTGTAAGCTCTAGCGGTTTGATTGTCTTCATCAACAGATTGTAGCCATACAGGGGTTCCGTTGTGAAGCACTAGGATCTCTTTTTCAGACTCAATGATTTGTTGAGCACGTGATACGTTCATGATTTCATTCACCTCCACGGAAAATAGTATGCAACAGAGACTGTTAGACTATGCTTTTGCTTCTTAATAAATAGGCATGATGGCTTATGCGTGATAAAATGAAATAGTGTGAATTTTATAACAGATAAATTCGGGGGTATACATAATGAGAGACGAACGCTTAACGACGCTGGCAAGAACATTGTTAACACATTCATTAAAGGTAGAAAAAGGGCAAAAAGTACTTATAACTTCATTCTTAGCTGGGAAACCACTCGTAAAAGAACTTGTTCAAGAAACATATAAACTAGGTGCTTTTCCTTACGTACAACTTGCAGACGAAGAGATTTCACGTGCTTTAATGATGGGGTCAACAAGAGAACATTCTGAGGCACAGTTGAAATGGGATCTGACACGTATTGAGGATATCGATGCGTATATTTCGATTCAATGTAGAAATAATGATGCAGAGTTCTCAGAAGTGCCAAGCGAGATCTTCCAGATGAAAGCGGAGATTAATAAGCCTGTTCAAAATATGATCATCAACGATCGCCAATGGGTATTATTAAACTACCCAACAACAGGTCTCGCGCAAATGGCAAAAATGAGCTTAGAAAAGTTCACTGATTTTGTGCTTGATGTGTGTAACGTCGATTATAAAGCGATGGCTGAAGCGCAAAAACCACTTCATGCCTTGATGGAAAGAACAGATAAAGTTCGCATCACAGCTCCAGGAACAGATTTAACGTTCTCGATCAAAGGAATTCCAGCGGTTATGTGTGCAGGTGAAAACAACATTCCTGACGGAGAAGTATTTACGGCACCTGTAAAAGACAGTGTGAATGGAACCATTACATATAACACGCCTTGTCCTTATCACGGTACAACGTTTAACAACGTAAAACTTACTTTCAAAGATGGAAAAATCGTGGAAGCCACTTCTGACAATACTGAAAAATTAAATGAGATCTTTAATACAGATGAAGGTGCTCGTTATATCGGAGAATTTGCAATCGGTGTAAACCCTCTGATCCAGCATCCGATGGGAGATATCTTATTTGATGAAAAGATAGGTGGCAGCATTCACTTCACACCTGGAAGAGCGTATCAAGATGCATACAACGGAAACGAATCAGGCATCCACTGGGATATGGTATTGATCCAGCGTCCAGAGTATGGCGGTGGGGAAATTTACTTTGACGATGTATTAATCAGAAAAGACGGTTTGTTCGTACTGCCAGAACTTCAAGGGCTGAATCCTGAGAACCTTAAGTAAGAACTGTTTTGGATAGCTTTGTTGCTCTTTGAGGGTTGATGATTTCCGTTACAGGTTGCTCGCTTTCCGGGGGGCGTGCGGTGAGCCTCCTAGTGCTCTGCACTATTAGGAGTCTCACCTGTCCCGCTGATCCCCCAGGAGTCTCGCACCTTTCACTCCAATCAATTTCCATGAAGATAAAGAACAAACAGACTCAAAGTAATTCCATTAGGAAACAACACAAACAAAACAGCAACAACTTAAAAAGCGGGGAGCACGTTCCCGCTTTTTCTATTACACGAAAAGAAGGTGTTTCTTATGATTCTTTCAAGCGCACGATTACGAGATGATATAAAAGACGGATTAAAGAACAAGTTCCCGAATGAAGATTTTCATTTTTATAACAATATGAAAGAAGCTAAGGCGTATCTTGATCAAGCAGAAATCTTAGTATCCTATGGAGAAGATCTTACTGATGAGTTGGTTGCTGAAGCAAAAGATCTAAAATGGATCATGGTCATTTCAGCTGGACTTGATAAAATGCCGTTTAAAGCTCTTAAGGAAAAGGATATTTTGATCACCAACGCAAGGGGCATCCACAAAACCCCTATGGCAGAATATACGATCTCTATGATGCTGCAAGTGTCACGTAAAGCAAATATACTTTTAGAAAATCAAAAACAGCATATCTGGGATCGGAAAGTTCCGATGACTGAGATTTCTGGAAAGACGCTTGGTATTTTAGGTACAGGAGCAATCGGATGCGAGATAGCAAGACTTTCGAAAGCTTTTAACATGAAAACCATCGGATTTAACAGAAGCGGGCATCCGGCTGAAAACTGTGATGTTATTGTGGATAAAGAAGGAATCTCTACGCTTTATGAAGAAAGTGATTTTATCGTCAATGTCCTCCCATCAACACCACAGACTTATCAATTCGTTGGTAAGAATGCCTTTTCTTTAATGAAATCAAACGCCGTATTCATTAATATCGGGAGAGGGAAAACAGTAGATGAAGAAGAGTTGATACAAGTATTACAGGACGTGAAGATTGGCCACGCCGTTCTAGATGTATTTGAAAAAGAGCCATTAAGAGAAGAAAGCCCATTATGGGATTTGCAGAACGTAACCGTTACGCCGCACCTTTCAGGGATTTCACCTCAATACCAAGAAAGAGCGATCGAAATTTTTTGTGATAATTTAACATCATACAGAAAAAATAAGCATAAAGAGATGATCAATATCATTCCATATGACCGGGGGTACTAATATGAAAATATATACAAAGACTGGAGATAAAGGAACAACATCCTTAATCTTTGGTGAACGCGTTTCTAAAAATGATGTGCGCGTAGACGCATATGGTACGTGCGATGAAGCAAATAGCATGATTGGATTTGGCGTAAGTTTACTCCCTAAAGAAGAATGGGCAGAGAACGCTGCGACGGTTATGCAAAAAGTCCAGACTGTTCTTTTTCATGTTGGAGCTGAACTAGCGACGCCAGCAGGGAAAGAAGTAGCTTGGAAATTAAAAGAAGAAGATATCTCATTTCTTGAAGAGACGATTGATGAATGGCAAGCAGAACTGAAACCTTTAAAGCAGTTCATACTTCCCGGAGGCTCTTCATCTGCAAGTGCACTCCATACGGCAAGAACAATTGCGAGGCGAGCAGAACGTATTGCTGTAGAGATTGAAGGTGTGAATCCTCTTGTGTTGTCTTATCTGAACAGACTATCTGATTTCCTTTTCGTTGCTGCACGTTACGTAAACCAACAAATGAACGTGAACGAACCAGTTCTACACGAAGATCATTCATAATAGAGCAGGTCTTACATACACTTCAATTGACAAAACCTGTAGAATAGCAGTAGACTAATTATAACGATTATAAAGTAAGAATTCTTAAAGAAATGGGGTGCATGACGATGTCAAGCGCTAAAATAAATGCGGCAATCGACAACTTAAAATCAGTGGGTGTACGCATTACACCTCAGCGTCATGCTATCTTAGAGCATCTTATCCAATCAATGTCCCATCCCACTGCTGATGAGATTTACAAAGCGCTGGAGGGAAAGTTTCCAAATATGAGTGTAGCAACTGTCTACAATAACCTTAGAGTATTTAAAGAAGCGGGTCTTGTAAAAGAACTCACTTATGGGGATTCATCAAGCCGATTTGATTGTGTGACGACAGATCATTATCATATCATCTGTGACTCATGCGGGAAGATCGTGGATTTTCATTATCCAGGTTTAGATGAAGTTGAGAGTCTTGCAGAATCTGTAACAGGCTTTGATGTAGGACGGCACCGTATGGAAATTTACGGAGTATGCCCGGATTGCAAAAGAAAACATTAAAAAAAAGCTGACTTTCCATTATGGTAAGTCAGCTTTATCTATTCTCTTTGCGCATTTGGCGTTTAGAGTTGTATTTTTCATCAAATTCTTCGCCCTCAAGACCTTTATCCATCGTAAGTGGTTGGTTACACGACATACATGCATCTACACGACCTAGTACTTTCGTTACTTTTCCACAGTTCGGGCAAACAACCTGCACAGCCTGAGTAGAGATCATACCGATCCAGAAGTAAACACCAGCACTGGCGATCGTTGCGATAAACCCAATCACCATAAAAATAGACATAACGACAAAACTTGTCTTGAAAAACAGGCCTGCATACATGATGATAATACCTATAAATACAAGGCTTAATGCGAACGTACGTATTTTATTAATTTTGCTCGTATACTTTATCATACCTGTCCCTCCTCCGTTCATTAGTATAACATATGAACTCTTAGGAAAAGAAAAAGGATTTCTTTATTTGGTGTTGAAAGTAACAAACAGGATTTTGTTAAAATGGGAGATGACCTTCATGGAAGATATTTTACGCCCGCTGTATCAAGAGAGAGCAAGCAACGAAAACACATTAGGTGTGCTTTTTGTTGAGAAAAATAAACCATTCAGCCCTGGCACGGATCACTTTGATTCGATACTTCTTATTATAGTAAAAGAATCCGATCAGCCTTTGATGATCAAACACTACGAGTCTGAGTCTACTTCAGCTGCGCTTCACATTGTGACAGAACAACTGCTTAACTCTTGGTTGATGCTTGGAACGAACAGAAGAGCGGTTGATTGGGTAATGAACGGTAAAGTTCTATTTAATCGTAATGAGTACATAACAAGATTAAGAGACCGACTTCACGAGTTTCCGGCTGAAGAGAGAACTCATAAGATTGGTCTTGAGTTTGCAAAACTACTTCGCCGTTATAACGATGGAAAAGAACTTTTTCACTCCGGCCATTATTTAGATGCATTCAATAACATCATGCACGCTCTTCATCACCTTGCGCGTTTATCTGTTATTGAGCATGGATACTATCCAGAAGTTACAGTTTGGAACCAGGTGAAGATGATTCAGCCTGAAATCTTTAAGTTGTATGAAGAGCTTGTAACAGGAGAAGAAACGATTGATAAAAGAATCGAACTTCTATTATTAGCATCAGAGTTCTCCCTTTCTTCTAAAACAAAACTAGGTGCGCATCATCTGTTAGGTATTATTAAACAAAAAGATGAGTGGGCTTATCATGAATTGATGGAGCACGAAGAGGTTCAAGACTATGCGATCGACCTTCCAATGATTCTTACGCACTTAAAAGACAAGGGTTATATTAAGGCAATCAAGCGGGAAACAAAGAGCAAAAACCTGTATCACCGTTACTACTCAATAAAAGAATAAAGTTTTTTCTAAAAAGGTGTTGACCTGTTTATCTATATCGTGCTATATTATTTCTTGTCGCTGCGACACACGGAAACATTGTTGCAGTCGGGAAACATGATAAAAAAACAGGTTGACATCTTGTTTTTAAGATGATATCCTAATAAAGTCGCCAAAACGAGCGACACACAAAACACACAGTTCTTTGAAAACTGAACAAAAGAAATAGGTAAGGAATTAAGAATTAATTCCGTCAGTTTTAAAACTAGAGCAAGACAAACACTTTTATGGAGAGTTTGATCCTGGCTCAGGATGAAC
>NZ_JBHUPF010000004.1:0-39749 GCF_042686385.1 Fictibacillus nanhaiensis | reverse complement strand
AACAGCCCACTTTGTTTCTTTTGAATAAACGTTTTTGCCCATGCAAAAACACCTCCGATTTTTCACTTTTAATAAGTGTATCATTTCGAAGGTGTTTTATTGTGTCCCATCTACCTAGGTTAGTCTAAAATAGACGGTTTTATTTCACATAACTGCGAGCAACATGCCGCATTTTTTTATGTTTGTGTCTTTGACTTCTCATTCTTAAAATTACGAGAAATGCGAGCAACAGAAGTAATCCACTGTATAAGAAGATACCCGTCTTCACGAAAGATTGCATGAAAGTTGCTTCTTTCTCTGATGATTCGTTATCGACTGTTACGGAAGCTTCTTTTTCCTTTTCTTTCTCTTTAAATAGGGTATAAGAGAGTAACACATTCCCATTAGCATCCTTTAGTTGAAGCTCTCCATCAGAGCTCACTTCCTGAACCGGTTCTTCTCCTTTAGGCAAAGTAACAGCCAAGTCTTTTTTTAACGGGTAGGTTTTACCGTTTAACGCTTCAATCTTCGTACCAGCAGACATTGTTTGTCTTTCATAGTTTGCAAAACCATAATCCCCTAATGCCATCGTATCCCAATAAGCTGCTCGACTCGTAGGAGCTTTCATTGTTACGATGATCACATCAAGATTATCGCGTGAAACAGCCGTAACTAGAGTGTGTTTTGACTCATCCACATAGCCGTTCTTTACACCTATCGTTCCCGGGTAATCCCACAAAAGCTGATGGTGATTTCGTAATGTTGTTTCCCAGCCTTCTCCTACCCAAGGCAATTCTTTTGTTGATACGATCTCACGAAATTCTTCATTCTGCATCGCGTATTGAGTAACTTTCGCCATATCTTCTGCTGTTGTATAATGTTCTTCATCAAATAGTCCGTTTGGGTTCACAAAGTGAGTGTTGTCAGCTCCTACTTTTTTCGCAAACGCGTTCATTTGATCAGCGAATGAGTCGACATCCCCTGCCAAATATTCTGCAATCGCAACAGCTGCATCATTACCTGAGTTGATCAGAAGGCCTTGTACAAGCTTTTTTAAAGGTACTTGCTCGTCTTCCATTAAATAGACGCGTGTCCCCTCAGCTCTAACAGCGTCACTGCTAACGACAACAGTATCGTCCAACTTGCCTGATTCTATAGCCAGAATCCCTGTAACGATCTTTGTAATACTAGCTGGATACATTTGTTCTGAGCTATTTTTTTGGTATAAAATATCTCCTGTTTTCGCATCAATCATTACAGCGCTTTCGCTTTTAATTTCTGGTGTGTTCTCCCCCGTCGCTTGAACAAACTGCGTGTTCAAAAGCATAACCAGTGAAAAAACAAGAATTAGGCTAAGTTTTTTCATTTATTTCCGCTCCCGTTAGTCATTTAATCTTCATATCTCTTCGTTGTATGTTTTCATTCTTTTATGGTTGAAATCAAAATGAAATCTAGTAATATTCGCCATAAAAAAACAAGCGTTTCATCAATTTGTACCGTTCGACAAAATCCGCCTGTTTCCTTTATATATATCGTTCATTTTTGTAGTTTATTTAGTCAAAATGTTTTCTACTTTTCTTGCCTCGTAATAAATCTCCTGTCCACCCCTTCATTCTTAACCATATATAAACGCCTATTGTAGAGAATATAATTAAGAGCATGGCATAAAGATAACCCAACTTCCAATCAAGTTCTGGCATGTTCTTAAAGTTCATTCCCCAGATTGCCCCGAGACCCATTGCCGGTGTGAAGATAACCGTAAACACAGTTAATGTTTTCATGATTTCATTACCACGATGAGAAGAAAGTACCTCTTCAAGATTTAACAATGTATCGATATCTTGCCTGTAATGGGAAAGTAGGGAGGTTGTTCGATCAATTCTTGTTTCAATTCGCCTATAGGCTCTCGTTTCCGTAATCTCATCAAGGAACGCTTCCTTAATAGCCATCTGTGTTTCATGAACAGGTAGAGTCAAATCACTCCAGTTGATGAGCTCGATTCGTCGATCATAGATGCTGTTTAATAAATTTGTATGATTGTTTCTTTGCACATCCCGTTGAAGCTCTTTGAGCTTTATTTCTAATGCATCAATACCATCTAAGAAATAATTAATTAACTCACCCAATAAAATTAGAAAGCCTTCAACTGGCGACTTTTCTTCTAAGATCAGATGGTCACAGGCTGTACGGTAGTCACCTTGAATAAGTGATAAATCTAATCCGACCGTGATTAAAGACTTCGGTCGAATATAAAAATGGAATACCTTAAAATCAGATTGATTCTCGGGATCTTGTTTATACGTAAGTGATCCGCGAACAATTTGATCACCGTCACTGTCTCTTTCAATCCTTAAGTAGTTGACTTTATCCTCTTTAATGTTACTTAGCCAATTTTTGCAGCCTTTCGTATCTGCGATTAAATCATGAATCGTTTCCTCATGACAATCATGGCGGTGCCACTTCCAGCCATAAACACTCATTTCCTCCATAGAATTATCCATCCTTTGTATAATAATCGTTTTAGATAACGGTATATTCTTTCGCACCTTGTTTTCTTAACCATCTTAATGAGAATTGCATAATTTCCAGGTGATTCTGATACTTTTTATGCTTGGCGTACATCCAGATATACCCGTGCTTTTCTGATTCCTGTACTTTTAATAAGGCGACTGCCATAATCTCGTGTTCTTCTTCAACAACTACAACGGCTGTATCGTCACGATCTTCTAGATATGAAGAGAGTTTCTTTTGATATTCTGGAGCGTCACTACACCATTTCAATAATTGGTTAAGATCTTCTTTTTCTGCGAATACCACTTTCAACTGTCTTCCTCCTCAATTAGAGTTCCCTTCTAAAAATAGTAGCAAACCCTAGATTGTTTTTTCTTATGATAATAAATAGCTTTGTAAAAGCTCTCGGTCTTCTGGAAAGGATAACGTTAACGTCTCTAACTCTTTCAAGGATACCCACCTTATGTCGTGAATTAAACCATCCGGATCTTGGATGACAGAAGAACCGCTTATTAATTTTGTGAGATAATAGTGGACCTTAAAATGTATGTTCTGTGTGATTCCTTCTTTAATATGTAGTTTTTTAATAACTTTTACGGTATAACCCGTTTCTTCCCATACTTCTCGAATGCCACATTCCTCAAGACTCTCGTTTCCTTCTCTGCCTCCAGAAGGAACACTCCACTTCTTCTCCTCAGCGGCTGTTCCTTGTAAAACCATCAATAACTTTCCTTCATTCACACAAATACAACTAGTACCTTCCCACTCCATAGCCATGGTATCCCTTCCCCCTTTATTTCTTACTTTCTGGACATGAAAAAAAAGTCCTGCGCAAAAACACAGGACTTTTCTACAATTATATGACTTTATCTTTTAAAACTAGATGACTTGAGTTTGATCGGCTACTTTTTGCGTATTTACGATTCTGCATTTGCAATGATCCCACGTATAGAGCGTCTTGCTGTTTTGTTCTAATAAAGACAGAGAGTCATCGGTACATTCTACGATCTTCGAGTGAGGGATCTCATGCTCTTTTTGTTCGCCACTCTTCATATCAATGTAAACAATACGTTCGCTCTTTCCCGTTGCAAGATCTAGCTCATAGACGAGCAGTTGATCGTCTACTTGATAGAGAGCACGGGGAGAGATGGAAAGCTTATATTCTGTAACTACTTTATCTTTATCATTCAACACCATGATTTTCTTTGGATCACCGTTAAGGACTGGCGCACCTGATACGTACACAAGATCTTCATGACATAAAATATCAGTAGGTGCCATGTTGCTTCCCAGGTTCACACGCTTTTTCTTACCGTTACGGATAATGTAGAGTACCGCTTGATCCTCTTCAACGATATAAGAAGAAATATAGAGAACATCTTGGTTCATCTCTACTTCCCATAGAAAGCCATTCACTTTCCACTCTTTTATGAGTTCCGGACCATCCTTTGAAAAAATCAAGACTGAGCCTTTTGAACCATCACCCTCACAAGCGACTACAACACTGGATTCAAATTCATAAAAGTTGGGTTGTCCCTTAATAACCTGAGATTTTAAGCAGCCATTTTTATGGTCAAAGATGAAGAGCTTGTGGTCTCTTGATTGATCATCCATTTTCTTAGAGAACCAGTAATTCTTCTGTTTGTCCATGAATACTTCGGAGTAGGTAAAAGCGCCTTCCTCATTTCTTACTATACTTCCGGCCACTTCAGGATCACGTGAGACATACAGCGATTGATTCTTCTCTGCAGTTCGTGATGATAATTGATACATTTTAGCCATAGTACTCTCTCCCTTCAAATTTGACGCCGGCTCGGTGCTGACATAGGATTTATGTAAAACGTTCTTTTCAAAATTATCAATTTCTAGCAAAAACTTTGTATTTTCTGTTATATTTATCTTATCAAACAATCCATTTATTCTGTATTGGGAAAAATAGTAGGATAGATACTTGTTTAGTGGGGGTTCTGCATGACAATTTTCCCAAGTTCTGAAAGGGGGATTTTATGGTCGGTCAACGAATAAGATATTATAGAAAAACCAAAGGCCTAACCCAGGAAGAGCTGGCACAGGGAATTTGTTCTGTCTCATACTTGAGTAAGATTGAGAAAGGGGACGCCAAATCAAGCGAAGAAGTCATTAATCTGCTTTGCGAACGTCTAGGTATTTCGCCGGAGGAAGTTGATAATAATGAAATACTTGAGATGTTAAACGAGTGGAACATGATGATGGTTCATCGAAAATTTAAAGATGCTGATAGTTTTTTTCCTGTACTAAACGGAAAAATGAAACTTGTATTCGAACCCGAATTACTGGTTAAATTTGAACTGTTTAAAGCCCGCTATCTGTTAATAAATGATAAGATTCCTGAAGCAGAAGAAATTTTAGCTAAAGTAAATACCTACCATTTAGAATTATCTAAAGTAAATCAGTTTTACTATTACTCTTTCAACGCTTTCTATTATATTTTTATTAAAGACTATAAATCAGCCCTGAGAGATATTAAGAAAGCAGAAGACTTATATAGTTTTATTGATTTAACAGTTACAGAAATAGGGTATTTATTTTACTTGATTGCAGTTACCTATAGCAACCTTTATAGGATCTCCACTGTAAATCAATACGCTTATAAGGCTATAGAAATATTTGATAAAGAGTACAACTACAGTCGTAGTGCTGATTGTCAAATTTTACTTGGTATTTCTAGTCGAAGAGTAAGAAACTACGAGCAAGCTATTTATCACTTTAATCAAGCTCTTAAATATTCAAAACCTTTTAAAGATGATTATACTACGGGAGTTATTTACCATAATCTAGGCTTTGTTTTTTCCTGTCAGAAGGAGCATAAAAAGGCTATAGAATATCTTTTAAAAGGGCTGGATTACAAAGGCTCTGACTCAGAAAATGTAATAAATACCTACTACCTCTTATCCAAAGAATATTATAATATTAAAGACTACAAAAACTCAAAAAAGTATTTAGACCAGGGAATTGGTCTAATAAAGCAAAAAGATGAGTATTATTTCCACTTTAAAATGCTTGACTATATACTCACTGATAAAGACATTAAAGATATTGAAGAGTTTTTATCAAAGGATGTTATTCCGTATTTTGAAAAGCAAAACATTTGGGAGTACTTATCCAGCTACTCTGAGAGATTGGCAGATATTTACTTTGACCAATCGCTTTATAAAAGAGCTAGCATTTATTACAGAAAAGCAAATAATTCTAGAAAAAAAATATTTTAGGAGGTATTTTATGTATAAAAAATTACTCTACTCACTACTTACCGTTTCGCTTCTAGCAGTAATAACCTTTAGTTTTTCAAAATCTAACATTACATTTGACCATACACCAGGTCCTAAAGCTACTTCATTTAAGTCAGCTTTTGACCATACTCCGGGTCCTAAAGCTGCATCTTTTAAGTTAGCTTTTGATCATACTCCGGGTCCTAAAGCTGCATCTTTTAAGTTAGCTTTTGATCATACTCCCGGTCCTAAAGCTGCATTAATTGACTTGGCTTTTGATCATACTCCAGGCCCTAAGGCTGCATCAGTTGAATTGGCTTTTGACCATACTCCAGGTCCTAAGGCTGCGTCAGTTGAATTGGCTTTTGACCATACTCCAGGTCCTAAAGCTGCATCAATTGACTTGGCTTTTGACCATACTCCAGGCCCTAAAGCTGCATCAATTGACTTAGCTTTCGATCATACTCCAGGTCCTAAAGCTATGATAAAAGCATAAAAAAACCCTTTTAAGGGTTTTTTTTATGCCCTGATCAACACCTTCGTCCCAATAGGCACAATCTGCGATAATTCCAAAACATGATTATTTTGCATCCGCACACAACCTTTGGATACATATTTGCCTATGGATGATGGTGTATCTGTGCCATGTATGCCGTAGTGTGGACGAGAGAGTCCCATCCACATGACACCGAACGGTCCGCCTGGATTTGGAGCTTTATTTATTATCGTATACGTTCCGGTTGGTGTAGGTGTTAGCATTTTTCCGACACCTATCGGATAGCGTTTGATTACTTTCCCATCTTTTACGAGGGCTAGTCTTTTTCTTGTTGTTGAAATATAAATCTCATAAGGCATCGTCATACCTCCCGCTTTAGCTTATGCAGGATAAATAGGAAATGACTCTATTTGGATGCCATGAAGCATTGATCACTATGTGAAGCTGGTATTCGACCAGTTGCTTCTAAAAAGCTCTCTGCCGTTGTTAAACCGACGTGCTTGAATGTCTTTCTTAATACTTTTTGTTTTTCCTCTTTTTCAGGTGGCAGTTGTTTTAGAAACGCTTCAAAGCTACCAAACTTCTTTACAAGTTCGTGGACTCTCTTTGCATTTTCAATCGTCGCTTCAATTTTTTTTCTATGTCTGACGATTCCAGCATCCTCTAGTAAAATTTCTATCTCTTTTTCACCAAACTGCATAACCTTTTCTATCTCAAACTGCGCAAATGCATTTCTAAAGTTCTCTCTTTTGTGTAGTATGGTCTTCCAGCTTAAACCTGATTGAAACAGTTCTAGTGTTAAGCACTCGAACAACGCATTGTCTCCCTCTACATACTGACCCCATTCGTTATCATGATACTGCTGCAGCATCTCACTCTCTTCACTCCACTTGCATCGGTTCATCTCACATACTCCTTTTAAAAAAATAAAAAGCGCAGCCGGGCTGCACTTTTGTTATTGGGTTGCACGCATTTCAGAAAATGGATAGATGACGACTTCTGAACGACCTTCAATTGCTTTCGTTTCGATCAACCCTAATCCGTTTCGTGAATCCATGCTATTTAGACGGTTGTCGCCCATTACGAAAACTTTCCCTTTTGGAACTTTAAGTGGTCCGAAGTCTTCCGTCAGATATACGCCTAAGCTTTTCGCTTCCGATTTGTTTTCTTGTAGATAAGATTCTCTCACCTTTTTATTGTTTACATACAGGTCGTCACTCTTCATTTGAATAACGTCCCCTTCTAATCCTATCACTCGTTTTACATATCGTTTATCGTCACCTTTAATAATGACGATATCGCCTTTTTGGGGCTCAGAAAACGCATAAACGATTTTATTCACATATAACTTTTCTTGATCATGAAGAGTAGGTGACATGGATGCACCTTCTACCATATATGGAGCAAAGAAATAGGCTTTAGTAATAAATACAAAAACTAAAGCAAAGACGATCGCCTTTAGCCAGCTTACCCATTCATTTTTTTGCTTTGTTTCTTTTTCTTGTTCTATCATATCTTCATTCACCTCGGCGCAACGATTTCAATTTTTAATCGATCTGGATCTTCAAAGAATAAAGCATAATGATTTTCTCCTCCTGCAAAAGGAAACTTGTCCTCATACAAAAAGGAAATATTTTTCTTCTTCAATTGTACACGAAGGTGCTCTATTTGCGCACGTGATTTAGCCCAAAAGGCCAGGTGATTTAGTCCTGAACGCTTTCGGTGAAATGGTATGTCCTTATACAAGTCCTCTGTTTGTACAAAAACAAGATACAGTGATTCCATTTTGTAACTAAAACCTTTTTCCCATTCCTGAAAAAGAGAAAAGCCTAACTCTGGCAGCAGCCATCCATAAAAAGCTTTCGTTTTGCCCAGATTCTGCACGTTTATTTCTATGTGATGTAAACCTTGTGGTATTGTCATGGTTTCTCTATTTCTCCCTCTACTTAAAAAAAGGTCCTCTATCACTTTTAATCTTTTGAGAAATAGCCTACAATGGTAAAGATTTCCGTTTTCCTACAGGAGGGTTAGACCTATGAACGCTAAAACAAAACACGCAGCAATCTTCCTGGCTATTTCACTGCTTTGGTTGAAAACATATATTGTTTATAAAGTTTCATTTACGCTGCCTATCGATCATTTCCTGCAAGAAATTTTATTATTTTTAAATCCATTAAGTTTTCTCGTACTCTATTTTTGTTTAGCGAACCTTGCTCCACCTGCTAAAAGAAGACGAGTCATTCTATGGCTTTCCTTCATTTATAGCTTTATCTTGTATGCGAACGTCGTCTATTATCGATTCTTTACCGACTTCCTTACGATTCCGGTATTGTTTCAAACAAAGAATGTTGGTGATATCGGAAACAGTGTGTACGAACTAATCTATATCACCGACATTTTCTTTTTTGTTGATCTGCTTCTATTAGCTTATCTCTTAAAGCAGACGAGATGGAAGTCTAATCATCTATTAAAGCCGGTAGACCGAAGAAAATTATTTTTATGCGGTGTTGCCATATTGTCTGTTCATTTAATCCTTGCAGAAATAAACCGCCCTCAGCTCTTGACCCGTACATTTGACAGGGAAATTCTTGTGAAAAGCTTAGGAACGTTCAATTATCATCTGTACGACATCATGCTTCAATCCAAGTCTTCTATGCAAAAAGCACTAGCAAGCAATATGGATGCAGAGGAAATTCTAAAGGATATAAAAAAAGAAACCGTTAACAACCCAGAGCTCTATGGAATTGCAAAAGGGAAAAACTTAATCATGGTATCCCTAGAATCTACCCAAAATTTTGTACTGAATTACAAAATCAACGGGGAAGAAGTTACACCTTTCTTAAACGAACTTGCTGAATCTAGCTATTATTTCAATAACTTTTATCATCAAACCGGACAGGGAAAGACATCCGATTCTGAGTTTTTAATCGATAATTCCCTATATCCACTACCAAGAGGTGCTGTTTTTCAAACACATCCATTGAACGAATACAATGCT
The DNA here is from genome assembly GCF_042686385.1 of Fictibacillus nanhaiensis. NCBI lineage: Bacteria > Bacillati > Bacillota > Bacilli > Caryophanales > Fictibacillaceae > Fictibacillus > Fictibacillus nanhaiensis. Next base: position 30,517 of record NZ_JBHUPF010000004.1, on the reverse strand, counting down.
ATGCCTGAAATTTTAAAATCAAACGGCTATTATTCTGCTGTTTTTCACGGTAATAATAAAAGCTTTTGGAACCGCGACGTCATCTATAAAACGATGGGCTATGATAAGTTTTATAGTGAAGAATATTATAACGTAACAGAAGAAAACTCAATTAACTATGGACTTAAAGATATACCTTTCTTTGAGCAGTCCATGCCGTATTTAACGAAGCTACCTCAGCCGTTTTACGCCCGGTTTATTACCTTGACGAACCATCATCCTTATTTGATCAATGAAAAAGAACAGTGGGTTGAGCCTTATCCTGTAGAAGACGGTACGGTTAGTCGCTATTTTACAACCGTTCGCTATGCGGATGAAGCATTGCGCCAGTTTTTTGAAGAACTGAAGAGCTCTGGATTATATGAGAACTCAGTGGTAGTCGTTTATGGGGACCATTACGGCATATCAGAACGGCATCAAGAAGCGATGGCCGATGTGTTAAGCAAAGCAACGCTTACTGCTTACAATCAAGTGGAACTGCAGCAAGTACCCTTATTCATTCACGTTCCAGGAAAAAAAGGAAAGCAACTTGATACCGTGGGTGGACAGATTGATTTAAAACCTACTCTTTTGCATTTGCTTGGGATTGAATCAAAGGATGACGTTCATTTTGGAACGGATCTTTTTTCAAAAGAACACCATGAATTAACCGTTTTGCGTAACGGTTCTTTCGTAACAGAGGATTATATATATACCAATGAGACGTGTTATGTAAAACCTTTTGGAGCACCTGTAGAAGAGGAAAAGTGTAAGCCATACATCGAGCAAGCAAAAAAAGAACTCGATCAGTCAGATCGAATCATCTATGGTGATTTGCTGCGATTTTTAAAGTAATTATAGCCCCCTCGTCAGGGGCTATGTTTTTTTGTATCTATAATGATTTTTTTAAACGCGTCTATTACTTCTTTTGATATTCTGATTATAGAGTTTAGTCCTATAATTAAGGATGAAATAAAATAAATGCTATTTCATTCACCTACGAAGATAACGTATAAAATGCTTAAAAAAGCAGCTAAAACAAAGCCTATCTTTTTTCTCAACTTCTAATCCCCCTAAGATTGGGCTTTATTTTATTATAGAAGATGACTAGTTAAAGGTGGGGAAAATTTGAAAGCTCTATTTGCTTATTTTACAGATGTTCATGGAAATTCGGATGCGCTACAAGCAGTAATTGATGACGCTACAGGCAGAGGAATCTCCCGGTTTATTAGCGGCGGTGACATGATTGGGATTGGTCCTTTTACAAATGAGGTACTTGAACGGTTATTTAACTTACCGTCTATTATGATGGTTACGGGAAATCATGATGAAGCAGTCCTTGCATTAAAATATGGTTTGTCTCACCCTAAGAGTCACAGTCATGCGAAGCAACATCATCAATGGATTGCTGACCAGCTAAAAGATGCATATGCTCATACATTGAGTACACTTCCAAGAGAGCTGACATTTGAGGAAGATGGTTTCCGCTTTCTCATCACACACTATCCCTTCAAGGAAGGAAAAAAGGAATCTTCAATATCTGAAGATCCCTTTATGCCGATTATAAGTGAACCGGATTCTATAGCGATGAAAGAGCTTTTTAAAGAGTCACTTGTCAATGATTTTATAGGATTTGGGCATCATCATATCGTTCATGACTATAAGATAAATCAAACTCATTTAGTGAATCCTGGTGCACTAGGATGTAATAAAGTGGCTGAAGCACGCTATGCTATTGTCTATAAGACGGATGAACAGGAACTTAGTATTGATTATAAATCGGTACCGTACGACCAGACGCGTTTATTTAAAGCATACAATGAACTTGAAGTTCCAGATGGTCCGTTCCTGATGAAAGCTTTTCATAGTTAAAGGTTTAGCTCTTTCTTTGTAAGAGAGTAGATGATGTATTTGGAAAAACCCAATTTATTTTGTTTTATTCCATTCATCTAATGTCATCATCTGAAATTCTTCTTCAAAATCCAGTCTTAACGGAGCAATTAACTCAATGCTATTTCCATCAGGATCTTTGAAATATACGGCTGCGTGAGCTTGTGGATTATTAGGTAGCACTAAAGGTTGTTTTTCAGGCGGAAATCCAAAATTAGTAGAGACTTCTATATCTCTTTCCTCTAACCATTCTTTAATGGTTAACATATTATCTCTATCAATTTGAAAAGCGATGTGTCTTAACGATGGGTGATAGGGTGTTTTAGCCTTGTCTGTTTCCCATAATCCCAACCAACTTTTCCCTTTCTCAATCCAGAAAAACACTAAATTTTCTTGTTGATACGCGATTTCTAAATCCAGTCTACTATAAAACTCAATAGAATTTTTAAGATTACTTACGGGCAAGTGTGCTTCGTATAGTCCTTTAATCATTGGATTTCTCCTTTTATCTGTTCTTTATATTATCAGTTAGAGATCTACGTCTGTATAAATTCAATCTCTTCTCCGTCTGGACCATCATAAAAAACTGTTTTCCACCCGTTCGGAAGGTCATACGGTCCTTTTGTTAAAAAGATATCCTTACGAGAGAGTTCCTTTATTTTTTCCGTCACAGAGGTCACGCTAAATGCGATATGACTTCGTGCAGCGTTACTCCTAGAATTAGGAATCAATTCAAGCTGGTATCCTTCTCCTACTAAAAAAAAGAGCTCTGTATCGTTCCATATGAAACTTTCTTTCCTTTCAATAGGAAGAATCTTTTCATAGAAGTCACAAGACGTTTTCATATCACTTACATAGAGACCGATATGATGCAGCATCTTATTCTCCTACCTTACAGAATGAGGTTCATATCGCCAAACTCGTGCCAGAGGTAGCGCTTCTGAATCGCATCGTTATAAGCGTTATACAATTTGGTTCGATCTACGAATGCAGAAAGCAGTTGCAGATGACTCGCCTCCGGTTCATGCATCCCTGTAATTAGTCCATCACATACTACGAGTTTCGTATTTTCCGTAATATATAGATTCGTCCAGCCACTAGCTTCCTGGACCCTTCCGTTTTGCTGGGCGACTGTTTCTAGCGTCCTTACCACTGTCGTACCCACTGCGATGACTCGACCTCCACTATTTTTCGTTTCATAAATGAGGTCAGCGGTTTCTTTCGGTAAATGGTAATTTTCGAAGTTTTTGTCTGGTCCTTTGTGCCACTTATCATCCAGCAAATAACTTAATCCCGTATGAAGCGTAATATAAGCGATTCTAACGCCTTTTTTCTGAAGTCGGAACAGAAGCTCCCAACTGAACGCCCTTCCTGCAGAGGGCATCTCTACAGACCCTGGAATGGTTGCGAAAACCGTTTGATAGTAATCCAGATTCCAAGGTTTCTGGATGTATTCGTACCTGACAGGCTCTCCAAGATCATAGATTTGGTTAAACAGCGAAGAGCAGCATAGATTAAAGGCTAATGATACAAAAGGTGTATCTTGTGACTGTTCGATAATTGTAGCTGTTAATGTCGGCGAAAAACGGATGATATCACCCTCTTTTACAGTTCCGCTAACGGGAAGTGCTTCCCATACTGATTCATTCTTCCTGTGAGCAAGGCGAATTTCAACCTCAGTCCCATCTGCTTCTTTATGACTCTTTAATACTGCTGGAACGGTTCGGCTCGCGTTAAGTACAAGCAAGTCACCTTTTTTCAAATACTTATCTAGTTGATAGAACTGAGTGTGTTTAGTCATTCCAGTGTCTTTATCGAGCACCATCATTTTTACATAATCTCTGCGTAACCCTCTTCGTTCTGGTGGTTCTTTTGCATTTAGTTCCTGTGGCACCTCAAACTTCATCGCTGTTTCCATTAGAACTCACTCCCCTCAAGCTGAAACGTTTGTGCTTCAAATCGCTTTCCGGTGATGAGTGAAGATGCATCTGACGCTAAGTATCCAAAGACTGCCGTCAGATCCTCAGGTTTTGCAAGCTCATAATCACAGTCTGGTACAGCACGTGCATGCATTTCTGTATCCATCTCGCCTGGATCAACCATGTTCACACGTACACCAGATTCGCTTACTTCGTCTGCCCACGTTTCGGTTAGTCCTTCAAGTGCAAATTTTGAGATGCCATATGCTCCCCAGCCCGCATAACCCGTTGCGCCCGCTTCTGATGTGATATTAATGATGCTTCCTTTTTGTTTCTGAAGCATGAGGGGTAAGACCCTTCTTGTAACTAAAAATGGTCCGATCGTATTGACACGTAGAACTTCTTCAAAATCTTGTTCTGGATAATCAAGCAAATAAGGGATCGGGCTAGGACCGATGATGGATGCGTTGTTGATTAACACATCTATTCGTCCAAAATGCTCTTCTGTCAAAGCTACAAATCGCTCTACATCTTTTGACTTTGACATGTCTGCTTCTATCGCGAGAACACCTGCTCCAAGCCCAACCGCCTCTTTCCTTACACTTTGAAGGGCATCTACGTTTCTTGCACATATCGCCAAGTTATAACCTTCCCGGGCAAAATATAGAGAAAGCGCTTTACCTAAACCTTTTGAAGCTCCTGTTATCATAACTACTTTTTTCATGATTTGTTCCTCCTGAATTTATATTTTATACTTTTTATACATTTATGTTTACTAAGTATTTTTATTATAGTTAAAGTTCTTTTCATTCGTCAACGATAAAGTTTACAAATTTTTCGACAAATTTCCCGGAAAATAAAAAAAACCCTGCAATAGCAAAGGTTTTACTTCAACCGAAACGATGCTCCATCTAGGATTTCAACATCGTTTCTTTCTTTTATTTCTCTCATCAGTTGAAAAAGGGCCAAATCTTTTTTCTTTGATTCAATCATACAGTCGATTTCTTCCACACTACCTTTTACTTCTTTTAAAAAGTCAAAAAACATATTCACATCCACATAGTCTGCATGATTTCTAAATTGCTTCTCGTTTTTCGGACTTGAGATATGCATCTTCAGTGGTAACGATGATGTTTTCCAAGACTCTACTACTCGTGGCCAATGTTGAGTCCAGTTCTCGTCATGATGGTAAGCAAGGTGATGGTGATAATCAAACACGAGAGGAATCTGCAGCTTTTCACAAAGATATAGTGCATCTGCCATAGTAAAAGAAGTGTCGTCGTTCTCAAGCATTATCATTCTTTGTATCGACAATGGAACGCTTCCCCAATTCTGCACAAATCGCTCAAGTGCAACATCTGTCTCTTTATAGTTTCCACCTACATGCATCACGCATCGATGTTCAGTATCGATCCCCATGTTTTTAAGTAACTTGTAATGCATCTGTAGCGTCTTCAGAGAGTTTTTAAGAATCTCTTTTTTGGGTGAATTAATCAGAACAAAATGGTCTGGATGAAAGTCTAGCCTCATATTATGCTGTTTGGCATACTGTCCCATCTCATGGAGTGCATCACGTAAAGGACTCATATAATCCCAATCTAAGAGTTCACTGTGATTGGCTAGCGGAATGATTCTGGAGGTCATTCGATAGAACCTTACCTCATTGGCCACAGCATGCTTTAACACTCTTAGCGTATTGGTTATATTGGCATGCGATATGCGCTCCAATTTCCTCAAACCCGCTTCTCTATTCTGCAGCTGGCTGAATTGTTTATAGGTCATCGTTTTGGATGGGGAAGCATTCTTCAATTCCATGCTCATCGCTACAAAACCAAGCTTAATTATGGTCATCTGTCACACCTCTTTTTCATCACTAACAGTATGACCCTATTGCATTCTCTTTTAATCGCATGTGATTTTGTGCTTAACTAGTTTTCACTAAAAAAACTGCCCTAACCTTTAGGACAGTTCATGTTATCTATTATGGTAAATATCTTTTCGCACCTACATAGGTACTCTTCCAGTATTTAGCGTCCAATGACTGGATACGTACTCCTTTTGAGGTAGCGGCAATAAATTCTCGATTGCCCATATAGATGCCTACAAACGAAACACTTTTGCCATTTGTTTTAAAGAATACAAGATCACCTAGTTTTTCTTTTCCTTTTGAAATGGGTGTGCCGCCTTTATATTGATCAGCAGACGATCTTGGCAAATTTTTGTTTACTACTGTTGTTTTGAATATATATGTGGTAAATCCTGATGCATCAAACCCTTTTGGTGCTGTGCCACCCCATTTAAATGGAGCACCTTTGTAGAGTTTTGCCGTTTCTGTCACTTCTTGATCATAAGATGGAGATGCTTTTGCTGTGGATACTCCGCTTAAGATCAACAGAGCTGCGAATCCTAATGAAACTACTGCGACGAGTAAACGTTTCATGTTCAACACCCTCTCTTTAATAAACTCTTACACTCTATTAGTCGCAGAATACAGTAATAAAGTTACTTTCATTCCATAGAAAAAAGACTGCAAATTGCAGCCTTTTTCGACACCTTCTTCATTAGATCATTGATAGAAGTTAGTACCAGTCACTCCTTCAATCTCCTCATCAAGCTGATAAGGACCGATTGAATCAAGTTTCGTATTATTAAACTTTACAGACTCAAACCCGTAGCTTTCAGCTGTTAAAAGAATAGCATCGATCATCATCAGATCTTCCGTATCATCAGCAGATAACTTTATAGAATCAGGAAAGGTAATCTCTACATCATCCTTGTTCAATACTTTTACACCTAGTACCGTGTTTTTCGGTAGTAACGGTTTAAGTCCACGCTCTTGTTCATCATCCATCATCTCAAGAGCATCCTCAAACTCCTTTGGCATCGATTTCGTGTCTACTCCCGTTGCATACAGACTTACGATAAAAGCATCTGTGGACGGAGCGTCATAACGAAAGTGAGGGGCTCCTGGAACTTTAAGGTCCCACTCCGGAACTGTTCCAAAGCGCGGGAATTCGTATCCTTTTTCACCATCCATACGCAGTTCTACTTTCGCCTTCTGACCTTCATTAGCAAAGGTCATCGTAATCAATGCTTGAAGAAGTGGTTCTTCTGCTTCCTTAATGGCACCAGCTGGCAGATCAACGATTACGGTCTCTTCTTCTTCTGTTATTTTGGCTTTTTCTAGGGGACTGTTCATTAAGCCAACATCGCTCGGGTTAAAGGCTTTAAGTTCTTTATTCACTTTATTGACGTAATAATCTTGGTCGGTTAAGAAACTGACAGGTATGACAAGCTGTGCTTGATCATCCAAATAACCTACTGTCACCCAGTCTTTCTTCATAGCTTTCAGGTCCTTATCTAAATAAGGAGCATGATACGCAACAGATGGTTCAGCTTTCATGATCCCGACGGAGTTTTGATCTTTATCCGCAGAGTCATCTAACGCTTTTTTTTCTATCATATCCGATTTCTCAGCAACCTTGGAGTTCTGTATCTGTACCCCATTCTGCATCAGATCGGGAGCGAAAACACCAAAGATGACAAGCGCGCAAGCTGTAGCGAGTGCCGGGAGACTCCATGAAGGAAGCCTCTTCCATTTATTATCCTTATAATTAATATTTGCCTGAACCTTTAAGAAAAGCTCCTGCTTGGATTGGCGGTCTCTTATCGGGGGCAAATGTTTAAGATGCTGTTCAATTTTTTCATCATTCCACTTAATTGGTTCCATCTTTCAATTCCTCCTCCAGGCCCGGTTGCTGATCCAGCCATTTGCGCAATTCTTTTATAGCCCGGTGCTGGGTGGTCTTTACTTTACTTTCGGTCCAACTTAGTATTTGCGCAGTTTCTGAGATCGATAATGATTGGATGTACCGAAGTACAAGCACTTGCTGCTGATCAAGTGAACAACGTTTCATCATAGTATATAAATCTAGGTAAGATTCTTTTTTTGCAACTAATTCTTCTGGAAGGGGATCTCCATCACGTAATACACTTTCACTTTCTTTTATATCAAAGAACAGGAACCGTTTGTTGCGTCTGGATTGTTTTCTAAGCCAGTCAATGGCCACGTGCCTGGCAATGGAATACAACCATGTTTTCTCTGAACTCTTGCCTTCGAAACTCTCGTAGGCGTTTAATACCCGGATATAAACTTCTTGCACAAGATCTTCTGCCGATTCCCGATTTCGTACCATATAGAAGATAAATTGAAATAGCGCCGTATGATACTCATCGTACAATCGGTCGAACGTTTCCTTCACTTCGGATGGCCCCCTATCTCTATGTATTTATGTAGTCGAATTTACTTATAAAAAGTTACATTACAAATATGTTACTTCTAAGTCTACTCTTTTTTATAGCATCTTGATAGGACCATTTGGTCGATAATTCCCAACAAAAGTGTAACTCCTTAGACAAAACCAGTCAGTAAATATATCTTGAGCAGGACAAGCGCTGTTTGGGCTAAAGAATGTCGGCAATATTCAATACCTCGAAGGGTATTACCCTTTTTTATTCAAGAAATTTTCAGGATAATCCCTTAAAATTCGAATGTATACCCGCGAGTTGGGAGCATAATTCCGCGAATTTTGCTCATATATCCGTGAGTCTACTTATTTCGACATGTACAAATATTCATATACCCTCACTAACAAAGAATCTACTAACACAAATAAAAAAGACACCAAACTTGGTGCCTTTACGTTAATTCGTTATAACATAGGTTAAAAACATTTCTTCGATGGTATCCCAGGCAATTCGATACTGCTCTTCTTCTCCTAGAAAAGAATAATGAAGCACGTTACCATCACGAAGTGCCCAAAAGATTCGTGAGATGTTTTGCGGATCTAACTCTTTTTTAATTTCCCCTGATTCCTGACCTTCTTTAATGATCTTCACAATATAATCAATAAATCGGTTATATCGCGCTGCAAGAATCGTTCGTAGATCATCTTGCCTTGATCCATAGAGCCAGAATTCAATATATACACGCATCGTCTGCTGATCATCTTCTTTTAACTCTTGTTTTTTCCAACGTTTGAATAGATTCTCAAGCTTTTTACTAGCACTTGTAAGAGAAGCGTTCTCTTGTTCCATATCTTCAAAGAATTCATCTGTTCGCTTCTTTAATAGTTGAAGATAGATTTCTTCTTTACTAGCAAAATAGTTATAGATGGCACCTTTACTAATGTTAGAATCTTTAACGATGTCGTCTATAATCGTAGCTTGGTATCCCTTTTCACTAAAGCATTTTAAGGCGCTCTCAAGAATGTGGTTGCGTTTCTCTTCTTTATACTCAGCTGAAACTTTAGGCATGATGCTTCCTCCATTTATGACACGTCTTCTATAAGTATAACAGAGTTTTCAGTCTATTTCGGAAAAAGTTTTCACGGTGCGTGAGTCATTAGTCTGTTCGATTAGCCGTTCCATATGTACTTGTTCAACATACGTCGTAAATCCTGTTTCACGCAACAGTTGGTTTAGATAATCCTCTTTTTTCGGAATGTTGATCGTTATCCTTTTTACGGATTCCTCGGCTGGCGCGAATGCGGTTATTACTAATTCTCTCACCGTCTGCTCTTGGAAGTCATTCTGTTCGTCGGTTACACATTGATAGAGTAAGATTGTGGATAGCTTCCCTGTTTCATTATAGACTTTTTTATACACAGCATATCCGAGTGGAATTTCGTCTTTCATTCCTATCACACAAATACAGTCTCTTAAGCTCTGAAATTGAGTCTGCCATGCGGTACTATGTTTGAAAAAGGACAATCGTTGTATATCAAATAGAGATACTTCTTTGATCTGTATCTCTGAACTTGCTCTTTCCCAAGTAGTAATGACCCCTTCATGTTGAAGATATGTCAGTTCTTCAAACGTCTCATAACCCATGCTTTTATATAGGTTGATAGCAGCTGTATTTTCTTTTACCGCTTCGAGTCTTGCAATTTCAACTTTCTCTTCTGCATATATGTTTAAGCAGACGGATATGAGCTTCTTACCAATACCCATTCCTCTATAATCTGGAGCGATTGCGGTTCCTCCGTTCCATACGTATCGCTTACCGTTAATCGTTCGAAAACCGTTTAGTACGAATCCTGCTAACTTGCCATCGTAAACAGCCACGACTGATTTCTCAAGCGAGATTCCTTCACCAGCAATCCTTTGTATGAATCGATCAAGGTCCACGGTCATATCAAAGAAATAATGCTTCCACGAGTCATTCCATAACAGCATTGCCTCATTAAAAGTTAACTCACTAAATCGTTTAATGACTAACACCACAATCTCTCCTCATTATTTTTAAAACGACTGGTCGTTTTATTAAATTTTATAAAATAATGAATCGTATGACCAATACATTCGTTCGACAAATAGCATTCCTATGACTAAAATATAAAAAAACTGATATCAAGAGGGCAGGTCCTCATCGATATCAGCTTCTTAAACTATATTATCTCTTTAGATCAAATAACATCTTAAAGTGATCATAATACTCTTCTACTTTTCGATCTTCTTGCTTCAAAAAATCATTTAGTTGTTGTTCTGATGATAATTGAAGAGCCTTCTCTCCAAATTCACTCATATCATCTAAAACACCAGAAGTTTTCTCTCCGATTTCAACATCTTCTTTTAATAGTTGAGCGACTTCCGTTAATTTATTTAGCTGTTCTTCACTTACGCTTTTATTTTGATGAATATCTTCCAACATGGAGTAAATGATCTGCGCTCTTTCTTTCGTCTGTGTTTTCATTAAATCACTCCTCTAAATTAACCTTCCCCCATCCAGTCTCTTTATAAACTGTTTTATATTTACAAGTATTGGGTAAATCAGGAGTAGTAACTTAGAGAAAGGAAGAGTGCTGTGGCGAAAAGGTCTGTACTTCGTCAGAAGAGAAAACGATCACTTTGGATTCGGCGGACAGCAATTATAACGTTAATTCTTTTCTTATCCAGCGTAACATTTGGAGGAGCGATGATCTATGCATATGTAAACGGTACTCCAAAGCTTACAGCTGACGACTTGAAAGATCCCCAATCATCGATGATCTATGACATGAACGATGAGTTCATCACGTATGTAACAAGCTCAGAACGACGAGAATATGTCAAGATTGATGATATACCAGAACTCGTCCAACAAGCATTTATCTCTACAGAAGACGTTAGGTTCAGAGAACATATGGGAATCGACATGAAGCGAATTGTCGGGGCAGCCGTTGCGAATGTTCAAGATGGATTCGGCGCTGAAGGGGCAAGCACTATCACTCAGCAAGTGGTTAAAAACTCAGTTCTATCGTCAGACAAAACACTCGAACGAAAAGTGCAAGAAGCCTACCTGGCTATTCAATTAGAACAAAAGTATTCAAAAGATCAGATCTTAGAGATGTACCTGAACAAAATATACTTTGGGAGCGGTGCATATGGGGTAGCGACGGCTTCGAAAACGTATTTTAATAAACCTCTAAAAGAACTATCTCCAGCAGAAGCTGCTCTTTTAGCTGGTCTGCCTCAAAGACCGAGCAGTTATGACCCTTTCCTTCACCCTAAAGTAGCAGAGGAAAGACGCAATACTGTATTGCATCTCATGTACAAGAATGGTGCCATTACAAAACAACAAAAAGAAGAAGCCATGAAATCAGCTGTAACGGAATCTCTATCAAAAGAAAAAACAAAACGATTAAAGTACGATGCTTTTATTCAGCAAGTGATTAAAGAATTAAAAGAAAAAGGAGTATCTGAACGGGCGATTTATGAGGGTGGATTAAAGATCTATACAACACTTGATCCTAAAGCTCAAGCTCATACGGAAAAGGTGCTATCCACTGAAGAATATGTCAACTATCCAAACGACAAATTTAAAGCGGGTGTCGCGTTGCTCGATACAAAGACCGGTGTTATTCGTGCGTTAGGCGGTAACCGAACAAGTGATGATCAAAACATCGAGAAAGGTTTCAACTATGCGACTGATATTACTCGCCAACCCGGTTCCACCATCAAACCCATCTTAGATTATGGACCAGCTATAGAAAAGTTTAAATGGTCTACGTATAAACAGATCAAAGATGAAGAGTTAGAGATTGACGGTTGGGAAGCCGGAAACTGGGACGATGATTTTCATGGAGATGTTTCTATGCGGGAAGCACTCGTCCATTCTTATAATATTCCTGCCATCAAAACCTTTATGGAAGTTGGCTCTGAAGATGCTGTAAGCTTCGCTAAACAGCTAGGTATACCTATTAAGACCGCTCATCCTGCCTATGCCATCGGTGGATTTGGTAAGGGTCCATCACCATTAGAACTAGCAGGTGCATACACAGCATTCGGAAACCAGGGTGTCTACCATAAACCAACAACTCTTCGTAGTGTGAAATATCCCGATGGCTATGAAACAAAGTATGAATCCAAACCTGTTGCAGCCATGCATGATTACACGGCTTATATGATTACAGATATGCTAAAAGATGTTGTTAATAAAGGAACAGGAACTCTAGCTGCTATTCCTGGATTAGAAGTGGCCGGCAAAACGGGAACGACGAATATGCCAGACGGGCTTGATCATATTAAAAAGGGCTCAAGTGACTCGTGGTTTGCAGGCTATACAACAAACTATACAGCCGCAGTATGGACAGGATATGACAAAACAACGGCAGAGAGTTATCTGACGCCTGAAGACCAAAAAATTGCTAAATACATTTTCAAGTCTATCGTCTCTGAAGTGTCAAAGAATAAAAAGACAGCCGGGTTTTCTAAGCCAAAATCAGTTGAGGAAGTATACATCAATAAAGACACTGGATATGTAACAAAAGACGAAAATGGCTCTAATGTGACGAAAGAGCTTATCGTAAAAGGCACATCCCTTAAAGAGATGACTGCTCCAGTTAAAACAAAGAAAGTCGATAAAAAAGAACGAACGAGAAGCAACACAAACAATGAAGAGAAAAACAATGAAGAGAAAAACAAGGATGACAAAAAGAAAGATTCCGCTAAGACTAAAGAAGAAGACAAAAAGAAAGAAGATGAAAAACAAACCGAGCCGCCACCAACAAAGCCAGAGGATAAGGCTGATCCGCCACCACCACAAGATGACAACCCGGATGATCCTGGTACAACACCTGAACCTGAAGATCCACCAACAGTGCCAGATCCACCTCCAACAGAACCTCCTCCGACAACAGATCCGCCACCGACTGAACCACCACCAGCGGATGGTGGAACGGGAACGGGAACAGGAGCAGGTGCTGGTACATCTGGAACAACAACTACACCATAATCAAAAAAGTAACCCGCTAATATTAGCGGGTTACTTTTCTATGAACTCATACAAAAAGGATTCTCCATTACGATAAAACCGAGGATCATAGATCCCTAGCTTTTCTTCTTCTTCAACCACAACCACGAATGGAGACCAGTCGTAAAGGGTTTTTGCACGTGGGTTCTCTTCAAAAAGTGGCTCTAAATTAGCTTCATCGCTTGAAACCAAAACATGCTCAACTTTTGGCTTCATAAATATACTATCTTTTACAATCTCTACTTTGCTATCTTTTTTTCCGATCACTTGAAATTGGGTTGGAACAAATCCTGCAGCTAATGCGACTTCATCATATTTTTCTTTTGCTTCACTATAGATCACATAACCTTGTAACGATTGTACCCCAACATGAGCAATCATCAAGATCCATACTACACGGAAAACTTTAAAACGGTTTGATGGTTCCTTTTTTCTTGAAACGATAAAACCCGTGAGCATCAAGAACCAAAATACAAAATCAACGATTGAAATCGTTCCAAATGTGACTCGATAGCTTGTGAATGGTTCTAAGTACCCTGTTCCCCATGTGTTAAAGAGGTCACTCGTATTATGAATAAATACAGCTAAGAGCGCCCAGTAGAACAGCCTTCGATCGTTCACCTTAAATAAAATACTGCTAAGAAGATATATGATGATTCCCCAAACTGGAACGAGGAAAAAAGAATGAGTTAATCCTCTATGCCACATCTGCTGCATGATGCGACCTGTTTCTGTAAGGTTTACAACCACATCAATATCAGGAATCTGACTGCCGACCACTGTCGTAAACAACAAAGCTCTCTTATGTGACTTGTCCATATTCATTTTATTTGCTGCGCCATACAACGTTAAACCAAACAATGTGTGAGTTACTGTATCCATAAGTCCTCTTTAATTCGTTTTTCTTTTATGTTAACGAAAAAAAGAACTTCTGTCTTGATAGAAGCTCTTTGAAAGGTTTCCATTATTTCCTAAGATAATTTCCGGGGAAATTCGACTTTATTTCCTACACGTTTATACTTCTTGTTTTAAGAGCTCAACCCCTTTGTTTAAGAGGTATTTTTCAATTTGCTGTTTATGATGATTATCGTGTTCCACCATACCCTTGATATATTCACATAATGTAATCCAGGAATCTCCTATTTGGATTTTCTCCTCCCAAATAGCAACTGGCAGCTCTTGAAGCTTTCTAGATAAGACAAGTCGACACTCAATCACTTCATCAATTAAAGCATTCTTGGATATCCCACATCTTGCTTCGTGAGCGGCATTTCCATTTATTTCTTCTACATCCCTATTTTAGGTGTTGTGTTAGATCTCTTTATAAAATAAGAAAACCTTTCATCCCAAACAAACATATCCCATGCCTTAATATGGGCAATGATTTCACCTGTAGACCACTTATCTTCTTGAATAGGCTCTAGCCAATATTCTTCAGGTATTCTTTTTAACTCTTCCAGCCATTTTACTAAACAGCTATATGAATGAATCACTTCGCTCATTAACTTGTCCTCCTAGCATTCCATCAAACTTTTAAACTTTTTCAAATTTATTAGGATTTTGTCCATGTCACTCCTTCTTCTGGGACATACACTAAGATGAAAGCATAAGGCACAAGAAAGAAGGAGGACTTACAGCATGTTTGGAAAAAGACAGAAACAAGAACGTAACTGGGGTTATCCAGGTTACGGATATGGTTGCTACACCCCATGCGGCTACGGATATGGCGGTTACGGCGGCGGAGGCGGCGTTTTCGCTTTAATTGTCGTGCTATTTATCCTTCTCATCATCATCGGTGCGTCGTGGAGATAGTAGTTTGTTAAAAAGGCAAGAGTCTATGCTCTTTGCCTTTTTAATTTGAAGTCATATGCTGGTTCAACCTGTCTTCTTTTGTGATAAAAATACAAATGACTTATTTTCTACTAAGCTAATGTTTGGCTTTCGTTCACCCTTGCTTTTCACCGTTTTGGGGATAGGCAGCTTGTTCGCCGATCGTTTGATGCCCTCTGCCATAAAATTAAAGGCTAAAATGACAGCGGCAAAACTGAACACTGGAAAGAACACAAGCCATGGCGCAAGACGTAGTTGATAATAGTAGCCTCCAATTAGCCCTGACCATTCATTAGAATCTGATACTGGTATTTCATATTCATTTGTAAATTCTCTCATCGTTGTTCCACCAAAGAATACGCCTAATATTCCAAGGTGAGCTAACAGTAAAAGGACGGCAATCACTTGTTGTACATAGACCAATAATAGCTTTGGCCATAGATGTGGGAGTATGTGTTTCGCTAGAATTCTTAATCTTGAACCTCCCATTAATTTAGCACTTGTAATAAACTCTTCTTTTTCGATCAGGTTGATCTCTTCTTTTATAAGAATAGAAGTGTTCGGCACCGCTATAGCAATGATCAGTAACATCTCAAAAAATGCTTTTTCCCAAAATGTGTAGTTCTCTAATTGTATAATCGGTCCTACAACAAAAAAGATTAGAAGCGCTGACGGGATGTAATAGAACGATTGAGATAATCCTTTTATAAAAGGCATCACTCTTCCAGCTCTCCACAATAGAAACGATCCTATGAATGATAGACCGACCCTCAGCAAGCTGACGACTAGCGCGAAACCAAGCGTGTATTTGGCTCCAGATATAATTTGAGAGAACAAATCTGCTCCCATACGGTCACTGCCAAACCAGTAATGACTCGACGGTTCAAATGGCGCTTTTTCTTTCGGCATTCCCTCTTCATCGTATATATACTGTTCTTCATATATTTCATTATCAAGAACGATTTGATGATAAAAACTAGCCATAAGAAGACCAAACACAAACAAAAATCCTACAATAAAGAAGCGATCTTTCCATATGTTCTTAATCATTTTTCACCAACCCATTTAAACGTAATCACTCTTAACAATGTGAAAAAAAGAAACATCGGAACAAATAGCAACAGCATGGAAATCGTAAAAACTGCCGGATTTCCACTAGTCCGGATAAGTGATGTAATACCATAAATATTAAACAAGAATTCGATCATTAACAGGTTAGATAGCATGAACCATAATATATTTCGTGACTGGTGAAATACGCTTAACAACGTATTTGGCAGGACATGGCGCCATAAGATTCGAAAGCGTCCCATTCCTTTACTTCTCGCCGTATCTACATAAAGCTTTTCGTACTCTTCTTCGATATTTAATAGTAAGATGCGAAGAATAAGAAAGGTAGGTAAAATCGATAAGCATAAAATGGGAACAAAGTACGTTTTCTGGTCATACAGAGATACAATCTGAAATAACAAGATGTTCGTTTTCTTAAAGAACCATACGATAAAGAATTGTATACCGATTGCGATTAATACATCTGGAATCGATTCAAAAACAAAAGAAAATACTCTTATCCTATTCTTTAAGCCTGATGGAAGCATGAATATGAATAGAGCAAACATTAACGCTACGATAATCGCTATAAAGAATGCAGCAAACAAAATGGTGACCGAGTAACCATAGATTCCCCACATGCTTGGAAAGAGCGGGTATGGACCGCTTTCTGCAAAGTACATGATTTCTTCAGGGTTCAACATGACTCTGAACATTTCAGTGATTCCATCCAAATAACCGCTTGTGTTAAATGTCATCCCACTGAACATATAGGGAACAGACCCTAGCAGAATAATTCCAATAATAGACAAAATCATTGAGAGGAAACTATCTTTTAAAATATATGGCATGATATACCCCTATTCCTTACTTTTATATTCTGCTTTTGCTAGGTTAAAATCTCTTGGTCCAAATGGAGCGACTAATAGAGTAGATACTTCTCCGCTGCATCCATCTACCATTAGGTTTTGGTAAGAATCTATAATATACCTACATTTAATTTCACCAGTAGGCATACCGAATGTTTTGTTGTTGTTCTTAAAGATTGTTTTATCTTTATTCACATAGTGTAATTCACTTGTTGTAGGTATCTCTAGCTTGCTTTCTTTGTCTGCTTTTACATCATCTAAAAAAGTGAACATTGGAACAAGATGCTCGGTTTTGGTCGCCCCTGTCATTAGTTCTATTTCTTTTTCAGATAGGTTTTGAATGACCACATGATCCTTTTTAATTGCATCTTTAACCGTGAATTTCGATTCCTTTCCTGCTTCTTTATCAGAGCAGGCCGTAAGCAGAACCCCTGCAATAAATAAAGCACCCCATTTTTTCAAGCTATAATCCCCCTTTTTATTTATCGAATATTCTATCTTCTTAAGATAATTTTTTTCCTTAATATTACAATTATTACAATTAAATTAATCCTTAAGAATATAGACGTACAAAGGCCCCTCTTTTATTCAAAAGAGGGGCCTTTTTTTTATAATTCTAAAGTTTGGGGCTCGTGTTCGCCGTCGTTCATAAGTCGAATTAAGCTTGGTTTGATCTCAAGTAAGATATAGTTAGGATCATTCGGACCTTCAAAATAGTGTTTCATTTGTTCGTTCCAAAACTTTTCTTTTAATCCTTGATCATCTCGAATAGTGGCTGTACCTTCGATTTCAAGATAAGGATCGTTGTACCCTTCACAATCATAGCCGACTAGTACGTGAACATTCGGGTTCTCTTGAATTTCATCGGCTTTATGAGTCTCTATACTTGTTGGTGTATAAAAGGTTAACTCGTCGTGGAAGAAGGTCATGTAGCGAGAATGTGGTTTATTCTTCTTAACCGTTGCCAGCACGCCTGTCTGTTTTTTGTCTACTACTTCAAATACTTTATTTTTCATCTGCTCTTTATCCATGTCATCCACTCCTTAAAAGTTTGGCTCTATTATATCTACCTTTTAGGATGGAAAATAAAACATCTTGTTATACATGGAATCAGACAAAGTGTTTACTATTTCACTGTGTTATTATGTTAGATATCCCTGTGGTTTTAAAAAATCTCATTCAAACTGCGCTGCATGCAACCGGCTATAGATTCCTTTTGAAGCTAACAAATCTTGATGACTGCCTTCTTCTGCAATTCCTTCATTCGTTACTACCATTATGCGGTCCGCATTTTTTATCGTTGCAAGTCGATGGGCAATAACGAGCGTTGTTCTTCCTTCTGTTAATTCTTCTAATGCTTTTTGAATCGCAACTTCTGTTTCTGTATCTAAAGCAGATGTGGCCTCGTCCAGGATCAAAATTGGAGGATTCTTTAAGAACATACGAGCAATGGCTAGTCTTTGTTTCTGACCTCCAGAAAGTTTTACGCCTCTTTCGCCGATCACGGCCTCTAGTCCTGCAGGTTGATCCTGAATAAAGTCGTCCAGTCGAGCCCTCTTAGCCGCTTCCATAATTTCAGCATCCGTCGCGTCTAAGTTACCGTACGCTATATTTTCTTTGATCGTGCCTGAAAAAAGAAAAACATCTTGTTGCACGATACCAATCTGCTTTCGTAATGATTCTAGCTTCATCTCTTGGATATTGATACCGTCAATTGTGATCGATCCACTTTGAACATCATAAAAGCGGGGCAACAAACTGCATAGCGTAGTCTTACCCGCGCCAGATGGACCTACAAATGCGACAGTCTCACCAGAACGAATGGATAGATCGATATTATTCAAAACGGTTCGATGACCTTCATAACCAAATGTCACGCCTTGATAGCGAATCGCCCCTTTTAGATCAACCTCGATAGCATCTTCTGAATCTGCTATATCTGGCTCTGTGTCCATGATTTCAACGAACCGTTTAAAACCAGCGATGCCTTTAGGATAGCTTTCAATCACAGCGTTTATTTTTTGGATAGGTCCGATTAAAATATTCGATAACAGAATAAAAGCAACAAACTGTCCATACGTTAGTTCACCTGAAATGACAAAATACGTACCAAATAATAAGGTGAAAAGCGTAACTAACCTCATTAACACATAGTTTGACATAACATTTTGAGCCATGATCTTATAGGATTGAAGCTTTGTAAGACGATAATTCTTATTGTTTTCTCTAAACTTTTCCTGCTCATATCTTTCGTTCGCGAATGCTTGAACAACACGTATCCCACCGATACTGTCCTCTACTCTGGCATTGATCTCCGCTACATCCTGAAACATTTTTCTAAACGTGAGCGTCATTTTTTTATTAAAGTAAATTGCTAGGATGATCAATAAAGGAATGACGATAAAAGACAAAACTGCGAGTTTCCAATTGATCGTCAACATTAATCCAAATGACCCAATCAACGTCATAACAGCCACAAACACATCTTCAGGTCCGTGGTGAGCGACTTCTCCGATCTCTTCCAAGTCTTTCGTAAGTCGAGAGATACTATGACCCGTCTTATTGTTGTCATAATAACCAAATGAGAGTTTCTGCATATGAGTGAACAACTGCTGCCGCATATCTGTTTCAATATTGATCCCAAGCTTGTGTCCCCAATACGTGACAACGAAATGAAGGAACGTATTTAAAAGGTAGACGAGTAACAATCCGAGACAAGCTAAAGAGATAATCTCCCAGTTCCCATCAGGAAGAAGTTTATCAATCACTTGGTTTACAGCTAACGGAAAGGCCAATTCCAAAATTCCAACCAGAATGGCACAAGAAAAATCAAGTATGAACAACCATCTATAGGGTCTGTAATAAGCAAAAAAGCGAGCTAACACGTATAGACCTCCTTTTCTGTATAATTAAAATATAACTAATTGAAATCCATTCTCAATTATACAGAATAAAGGATTTTCTTACAATTTAAAATTTATCCTGTAGACGCAGGAGCAAGGATACAGCCTTGAAGCGGTCAGTCCAAAAAAGGAAGTCGCTCGTTCAGCCCTGCGATGACAAGGAAGAAGCTTTTCGCCTTTATGTGCTAGTCACTGCAACCAGAACGGTAATCAGCACTTACAAAAGCAACAAAGTTTACGAAAACAGCCTTTTCTAAAAAATGATTGCTAATGAATTTCTTTGCACTCCTTATGCAAGTTGATTGTAGCGTAAGGTTGCCGACTCCTATGGGACGAGCGGTCAGGTGGAGACTCCTAAAGGCGCAGAGCGGCAGGAGGCTCACCGTTCGCCCCATGGAAAGCGAGCAACCTGGAGCGGAAATCAACCACTTTCAAAGAGCATTAATGTTTTTAAGCATGAAAAAACCTCCCGTATCGCTACAGGAGGTTTTGTGAATTTTAAAATCTATTCTACTGTTACTGACTTCGCAAGGTTACGCGGCTTATCTACGTCACAGTCGCGGTGAAGCGCTGCGTAGTAAGAGATCAGCTGCATTGGAAGTACAGATACTAACGGCGTCAAGTAAGGGTGGATCTTCGGAAGAACGACGCGGTCGCCTTCTTCTTGCAGACCATCCATAGAGATTACACATGTGTAAGCGCCACGTGCCGCTACTTCTTTCACGTTACCACGGATGCTTAAGTTAACATGCTCTTGAGTCGCAAGAGCGATAACTGGTGTACCGTCTTCGATCAATGCGATCGTACCGTGCTTCAATTCTCCTCCAGCAAAACCTTCTGCTTGGATGTAAGAGATTTCTTTTAATTTTAGTGCAGCTTCTAAACATACGTAGAAGTCAGCAGCACGGCCGATGAAGAATGCGTTACGAGTTACAGCTAAGAACTCACGTGCGATCTTCTCCATCTCTTCTTTTTGGTCACAAAGAACTTCCATCGCGTTTGCAACGATCGCAAGCTCTTGTAGCGGATTGAAGTCTAACTCGATGCCTTTTGCACGAGCAGAGTCAACTGCTAGAATTGCCAGTACGGCGATTTGAGCTGTGTATGCTTTCGTTGATGCTACTGCGATCTCAGGACCAGCATACAAGTTAAGCGTGTAGTTCGCTTCACGAGAAAGTGTCGATCCTGGAACGTTCGTGATTGTTAATGCTTTATGTCCAAGTCTCTTCACTTCAACCAATACGGCACGGCTGTCTGCAGTCTCACCGGATTGTGAGATGAAGATGAACAACGGCTTTTCAGATAAAAGCGGCATGTTGTAAACAAACTCACTCGCGATGTGTGCTTCAACCGGAATGTTAGCGATGTTTTCAATCAGCTGTTTCCCAACAAGACCTGCATGGTAGCTCGTTCCGCAAGCGATGATATATACGCGGTCCGCTTCTTTCATCGCGGCACGGATATCATCATCCAGCTTAAGATCACCATTTTCATTTTGGTATTGATTGATGATGTTACGCATGACGAAAGGCTGCTCATCGATTTCTTTTAACATGAAATGAGGGTATGTGCCTTTTTCGATGTCGCTTGCATCTAATTCAGCTGTATATGGTGCACGCTCTACTGCTGTACCGTCAAGAGTCTTGATCGTATAGCTGTCACGTGTCACGATTACGATTTCTTTATCCATTAATTCAACGTATTGATCTGTTTGAGAAAGCATAGCCATTGCGTCACTTGCAATAACGTTAAAGCCTTCACCTTTACCTACCAATAACGGGCTCTTGTTCTTACCAACATAGATGGTTTCAGGGTTTTGGTTGTCGATTAATCCGATCGCATAAGAACCTTTTAACTCAGACAACGTACGGCGGAATGCTTCTTCCACTTCCATGCCCTCGTTCACAAAGTATTCTACAAGCTGAACGATAACTTCTGTATCTGTTTCAGACAACAATTCAACACCTGAGATGTATTGTTTCTTCACCTGTTCATAGTTCTCGATTACACCGTTGTGTACAAGTGTAAAACGCTCTGTTGAACTTTGGTGTGGATGAGAGTTAACTCTGCTCGGAACTCCGTGTGTTGCCCAGCGTGTATGTCCGATTCCAACGGATGCTTCTACTCCAAGATCTACGTTTTCACGCAGATTTGCAATACGTCCTTTTTCTTTGAACACGTGAACTCCGTCTTCATTCAGTACAGCGATACCAGCTGAGTCATATCCGCGGTATTCTAATTTTTCTAATCCGCGTAAAAGGATTTCTTTCGCGTCATTATTCCCAATATATCCAACGATTCCACACATAAATAAACGTCCTCCTTAAAGCCATCACACTCTGCTGACGGCTTTCACAAGGGGGCCGTGAGCGGGGCTCACAACCCCACCTATGTTCTCTATTTTTTATTTTTTTCACTTGCTTTCGTCTTTGTACAGGAAGTCACCTTACCTGGTTTGAACAAAAGCTTACGGAAGTGATGTTCCGAGAGGCATCCGCCGAAATATCGATGAACCTCTTCCTCGTCAACTGCTTTTTTCCCGGTCAGCAGTTCAGGCGCTTTGGATGAATGATTAACTGTTAACTCCTTCCTTTTATTTGAAGTAAACAAAAATAATCATACACGGGTTTTTCAAAACCGTCAATTCTTATTCTTTCCCGATTTTAGAAAAACTTGAAACATAATGTTCCATATTATAAAAATATGCATACACAGCTCTTCCAGTGAGCCGCATATGCATATGTTTCGTGCCCTTTTTTATTTTATGAGGGACCGTTTCTTATTAATTTATACGAGTTCAGCCTTTACTACTTCTACGATTTTATCCGCGTGCTCTTGGCAGAGTTCTTCTGTTGGAGCTTCAACCATTACACGAACGAGTGGCTCTGTTCCAGAAGGACGTACAAGTACACGGCCGTTTCCTTCAAGCTCTGTTTCTACCTTATCGATCGCCGCTTTGATCGCATCGTTACCATTCAATTTAGACTTATCCGCTACTTTCACATTGATAAGAAGTTGAGGGAACTTAGCCATCTCACCTGCAAGCTCTGATAATGGTTTTCCGGTTGCTTTTAAGATCGAAGCAAGCTGGATTCCTGATAGTAGTCCGTCTCCAGTTGTCGTGTAATCTAAGAAGATGATGTGACCAGACTGCTCTCCACCAAGGTTAAAGTCATTCTTACGCATCTCTTCCATGACATAACGGTCGCCAACAGCAGTTTGTGCCGATTTCATCTCGTTAGCTTCTACAGCTTTATAGAAACCTAAATTACTCATTACTGTTGAAACGACTGTATCTTGCTTCAAACGTCCTTGTTCCTTCAGGTGCTTCGCACAGATGAACATGATTTGATCTCCATCGACAATGTTTCCTTTTTCATCGATCGCGATCAAACGGTCTCCATCACCGTCAAATGCTAGGCCCATGTCGCAGCCTTTTTCTTTAACAAGCTCAGCAAGCTTCTCAGGATGTGTACTCCCTACACCTTCATTGATGTTTAAGCCGTTCGGACTTGTGCCCATCGTTGAGATGTCTGCTTCAAGATCAGCAAAGAGATGTGGTGCATGCGACGATGTTGCTCCGTGCGCGCAATCTAAAGCGATATGAAGACCAGAAAAATCTCCAGGAATCGTTTGTTTCAGATAATGCATATACTTTTGTCCACCTTCAAAATAATCGCTGACTGAACCTAAATCGCCACCTACAGGACGAGGAAGTTCATCTTTTTCATTATCTAAAAGTGCTTCAATCTCATTTTCTTGTTCATCTAAAAGTTTGAAGCCATCCGCTCCAAAGAATTTGATGCCGTTATCCGCTACTGGGTTATGTGACGCTGAAATCATCACACCCGCTTGTGCGCCTAATGCTTTTGTTAAGAAAGCAACTCCAGGAGTAGAGATCACACCTAGACGCATCACTTCCGCACCGATCGATAGAAGACCCGCTACAAGAGCCCCTTCTAACATCTGACCAGAAATACGTGTGTCACGTCCAATTAAGATTTTAGGTCTTTCTGTATTTTTTGTTAGAACATATCCTCCAAAACGCCCTAGTTTGAATGCTAATTCAGGCGTAAGTTCTGTATTTGCAACTCCTCTAACTCCGTCGGTACCAAAATATTTTCCCATTATTGCTCTCTCCTTCAACTATTGACTGCTAGTTTCTGTTTGAATTTCCACACTGGCTTCCTGAACTGTACCTGTCAGTTCAACATCCCCTGGATTTTTCCAATCTATCTTCACTTTATGTGTTCCTTGATCGAGTGCACTCACATCTACAATTCCTTGCAGATCTGACTTTTTAAGAGAGTTAAGCACACTCTTCTTTCCTCTTACTGTTACATCGACAACGCCATCTGCTGGATCTAATATCGTTGCTTGTTTGTCAGCGTCACTTCCGAGCAGTGTCAATGGAACATCACTAAACGTTCTTGTCGTCTCTTGGTCAACTGCTGGTTCTGCTTCTGTTTCAATATCTGCTTCTGTTTCGGCGTCCGTACCCGTTTTTTCTACATTAACATCAACGGTTACTTCTTTTAGTGAAACGCTGTCGATCCCATCTGGTATAGGAACATCAACGCTTAGTGTTGTATCTTTTTTGATCTCACTTAAATCTATCGTAATCTCTTTAAAAGAATCGATCTTATTCAACGAAGTTGTTGTACCCGTTAATGTAATCTCGCTAGGATTTGATGTGATGGATTGAAGAGAAAGTCCCTCATCTAATTTCCCTTCTGTTTCGATAGAGATCGGTACCGTTTTCTTAGGTTTCTCAATGGGTACGGATACTTCAGCTACGCCTGGGTTGATCTGAACATCGATTAAATCTCCTTGTTGATTGTATGCACGCAGAGGAACTTTTGTTTGAATCTCTTCGTCTGCATCCGTAACATCAACAAACCCTGTGATGAATGAGATCTGATCGACCATCCCTTCAGCACCTGTTACATCAACCGTTCTTGGTGAGAACTCAACTTCACCTGTCGTGTAGCCTTCAGGCATTTTTCTTTTGTTCTTTAAGTCCACGTTTACATTCATCTTTTTTGTTACTTTGTTATGAAGGATAACATCCACATAATCAGGATTAATCTTTGCTTTAACACCTTCAGGCAGACCTTGGACTTGTACTTTTACCCGTTTGTTCCCAGGTTTCATGTTGGTTAGATCAATATAAACTTCGAATTCCTTATCCACTTTTGTCGCTTTTGTAATCAAACGGCTGGATCCAGTTAATGTTAGATCAACCGATGATGGCATATCAGTAAGTACATATTGATTGTCGTCAAAGTAAGGTTTGATCTGTACGTTTTCGATCGTCTCACTTTCGGTATACATTTTAGAGAATATCGAATTGTTTGCTGCTTCTTCCTGCGTCTCCATCGTTACGATCGTATACATCATAAGGGCTAGGAGGAAAGCAATAATTTTTACAAACCATGAACTACTAAGGAGTTTGTCCATTTTTCTTTCCCCTCCAATTCCAGCGAGTTGAGGAAGTGGACTTGTTGGCAATAATCAATTCTGCGTTTAACAAATTTCTTAAAGACTCTTCGTCCAGGTTACGATAGATTTCTCCGTTCTTCGTAAGAGAGATCGTACCTGTTTCCTCAGAAACGATAACCGTTATAGCATCTGTTACTTCACTGATCCCTAATGCAGCTCTATGTCTTGTTCCAAGTTCTTTTGAAACAAACGGACTTTCTGTTAAGGGTAGATAGCAACCTGCTGCATAGATCTGACTTTGTTTAATGATGACAGCTCCATCATGTAAAGGCGTGTTTGGCACAAAAATATTCGTCAATAACTCAGAAGATAGATGCGCTTTAATGGGTATCCCCGTTTCCACGTATTCACTCAATCCTGTTTCACGTTCGATTGACATGATTGCTCCTATACGTCGCTTTGACATATAGTTCGTCGATTTACAGATCGCAGCAATGGCTTTTTCTGTCTCTTCTTCCTCAGGCAGTCCTGTACGAGAAAAGAACTTTCCACGCCCAAGCTGCTCTAGTGCCCGTCTTAATTCTGGTTGGAAAATAATGATGATGGCAAGAAGACCATATGTAATCACTTTGTCCATCAGCCATGACATCGTTCTAAGATCGAACGAACTACTTAGGAACCATACCACGATGATTACGGTTATCCCTTTTAACA
The DNA here is from genome assembly GCF_042686385.1 of Fictibacillus nanhaiensis. NCBI lineage: Bacteria > Bacillati > Bacillota > Bacilli > Caryophanales > Fictibacillaceae > Fictibacillus > Fictibacillus nanhaiensis. The sequence continues at coordinate 4,590 of NZ_JBHUPF010000004.1, read as the reverse complement.
ATTGAACAGCTTTCGTTCCACGGATCAGCATGATTAGCTTATAGATCACATACGTCACTAATAAGATATCTATAATCTGTGTAATGTAATTGAATATATTAAAATCTGCGATTGGTAACATAAATTCCCTCCCAACCCGGTTTGTTTTCCAAGTCGAAGTATTTAGTGGTTATAAACGTTATTAAAGTCCTTAAAAAAGTTATATTTTCTATACACTCTAAAATATTTTTAACCTACTTATTATAGCATACCTCAATGTAAAGAAAACTTGGCATGACCTACACATGTTTTACTCATGATGGTTAGATGATGTTTTTGGTATAGTGAATTTGACCAAGAAAAAAAGCCGTATGGAAACGGCTTTCCTTATGAGTATCAATCATGGCTTCATCATTTGTACTAACTAAAGATTTCAACTTATACCATACCCATTCGACCACTTGACCAATTTCCTGACTGTGGCCCGTTACTTCCCCAGCCGAAGCAAGATATTTATCGCCTTTTATGACCGTAACGTCACCTTCGACTCGGCCCTCTATTCTGACGTCTGCGTTCTCTACAACTAAATCGCCTTTAATCGTTTCGCCCGCAGGAACGACGACGACTCCCTCAGATTTATCAATTTGAAGGTTACCTTCCCCTTTTACAACGGCGAGGTCTTGTTGATTATAGCTCGTGAACACAGATGCTGCCATAAAGAACACAAAGATCGCTGCAGCCGTTAGAGCAGGATGGCTCTTCATCCAGCGCATCCACTTTACTTGCTGCTTCTCTTTAGGTAATTTTGCCATCACAGCCTCTGTAAAGCCCTCTGGCGCCTTCATATGAGTTTGTAACTGCAATTCTTTCAATGTAACCGTCAGCAGCTCAAATTCTTCTCTGCACGTCTCACAATCTTTTAGATGATCGTGAAAGTTTTGTTCTTCTTCTTTTGTCGCATCACCATCAAGTACTCTATTCATTAATTCATCATATAAGGATGCTTCACAATGCATTTTTATCACCTCGTTTTTACAACCATTTGAAATACCTTCTTCAACGCTTCCCGACCTCGATGTATACGAGTTTTTACTGTTGGAACAGGTATGTCCATAATCTTGCTGATTTCTTCTAATGAGAGATCTTCAACGTATTTTAAAAGAATTGCTGTCCTGTATTTTTCAGGAAGCTTCATGATTTCTGCCTGGAGTTCATTCCACTCTTCATTCTCTGTAACCACTTCTTCAGGTAAAGGCTCTTCACTAGATAGCTGACTATACATCGTAGCACCATCTGTTCCTGGTACTTCTGCATCCAGATAATAATCTGGCTTCTTCTTCCTTAACCTGTCGATACATAGATTTGTAGCGATCCGAAAAATCCAGGTTGAAAACTTATATTCACTGTTGTACTTACCTATATTACGGTAAGCTCTCAAAAAAGTTTCTTGTGCTAAATCTTCTGCTTCATGTCCATTGCCGACCATCCGGAAACAATGCCGGTATATTTTATCTTTAAACAGGTCCACAATGCCTTCAAACGCTTCTTGGTCCCCTTTTTTTACTTGGGTCACCATATTCGCTATTAAGGCGTCCATTATTTTATCACCACTCGGATTTTATTTACGTACCAGCATTCCATAAGTTTCAAATCTTTTCATATTTTTTATTTTATCATGTTGCAGAATTTGACGAAATAAAAAGGTATTTTTTTCTAAATAATGTGTTTTAAATAAATCAGACCTGGGAATATTAAGCATATAAAATATTATGCTGAGGCAGAAAGGGGTAGTTTGTATGCATAGAGATTTATTAATCGAACAGATCGAACACTCCAGACAGCAAATGAATGAACTCTCAAAACACCTTCCACTAATCGCACAAGAAGTAGTTGAACTCTCACAAGAGATTGATCACCTGCTTAACCAATATCAACGTATAAATGAAAAAGAACAGTTGCATCTATAAAGAGGCAACTGTTTTTATTTTGTCTTCTTCTATTATAATAGTTTCTCTCCAAATAAAGAACCCATTAATGCTACGGCAACCGTTGCTGTTTTGTTCTTTTCATCTAAGATCGGATTAACTTCTACGAATTCCGCTGAAGTAATGATTTCTGCCTCAGCAAGCATTTCCATCGCTAAGTGACTCTCTCTATAGCTGATTCCTCCAAGTACCGGAGTTCCAACACCAGGTGCATCATGTGGATCAAGTCCATCTAGATCTAGACTCAAGTGAACACCATCTGTGTGTGCTAAGTATTCAATCGTCTCTTCCATAACTTTCGCCATCCCTAGACGATCAACTTCATGCATCGTGTATACTTTAATCCCTTTTTCTTTGATCAGCTCACGTTCTCCCTCATCTAAAGAACGCGCTCCGATAATCACAATATTTTCTGGTTTGATCTTTGGAGTGTAGTCGCTTATGTTTGTAAGCCTTTCATGACCGATCCCAATACTTACAGCAAGAGGCATCCCATGAATGTTTCCGCTTGGAGATGTATCCGCTGTATTCAGGTCTCCATGCGCATCATACCAAATGACACCTAAATTCTCATAGTGCTTAGAAACCCCAGCTAGTGTTCCAATCGCGATACTATGGTCTCCGCCTAATACAAGTGGAAACTTCTTATTCGAGATTACAGTTGATACTGTTTGTGAGAGCTTTTCACTCGCTTCAATGACACCTTTTAAATTTTTTAGATTACCTTCGTTTTCTATACTTTGTTTTTCTGGACGAGCAATATCTATATCACCAAAATCTTCTACACGATAATCCAGGTTTTCAAGGCGTTCAACAACCCCGGCATATCGAATCGCACTCGGCCCCATATCCACACCGCGGCGCATTTGTCCTAAATCCATCGGTACACCGATTACTGTAATATCTTTTAACATTTTTCTTCCTCCCTTATGAAAAACACAAAAACTTGAAAATCTATCTCTATTGTAGCTGTAAGGGATTTCATGGTTCAACTGGACAAAATCTTGCATAGATATACCAAAAAGAAAGCGCTTTCTGTTATTAGATACATATTTATGAGGTTTTGGATAAAAAGCCGACAAAAAGAAGATGACTTCGAGCCATCTTCTTTCCTTTTGCTTAATGAGCAGCAATTGGTTTTAACTTGTCATTACTGATATAAGTGTTTTTTTTGAAGACACCGTTTTATGAGTTGAAAATTAGAGAGCTAAAACAAATACCAACTCGGGTATTTGTGATGCTAATTCTAGAAGTATCAGCAATAATTCTAGATATTTCTTAGATAATACGGCGAATTTGGTCTATAATCCAGCGAGTTTTGCTCTTATATCGGCGAGTCGGCATAATTGGACAATTTTAATGAGCGACATACCTTAACCTTACTTCGTATTAAAGTATTTTAAACAACAAAAAAACTTCAGGCATCGCCTGAAGTAAAATAATTATGTATATGGTGGAGCTTAGCGGGATCGAACCGCTGACCTCCTGCGTGCAAGGCAGGCGCTCTCCCAGCTGAGCTAAAGCCCCGAAGAAATAAATGGAGCGGGTGATGAGAATCGAACTCACGACCAGAGCTTGGAAGGCTCTTGTTTTACCACTAAACTACACCCGCATATTCTATTAGTATCGTCTAACTTTTGTATCGTTAAACATAAGATGGTGGAGGGGGACGGATTCGAACCGCCGAACCCGGAGGGAGCGGATTTACAGTCCGCCGCGTTTAGCCACTTCGCTACCCCTCCACATAAAAAAAGAGAGTTACTCTTCAAGCACTTCTATGTGCTCTGCGTCTACTTATCATAGAAAGTAAACATGGTGCCGGCTAGAGGACTTGAACCCCCAACCTACTGATTACAAGTCAGTTGCTCTACCAATTGAGCTAAACCGGCAAGCAAAAANACCCCCTGCTTGTAAGGCAGGTGCTCTCCCAGCTGAGCTAATCCTCCAAAGTATTTATAAGAAATGGTGACCCGTACGGGATTCGAACCCGTGTTACCGCCGTGAAAGGGCGGTGTCTTAACCGCTTGACCAACGGGCCATAACTGTTTGTTTAGTTTATGATATGGAGCTTCCAACCGGGCTCGAACCGGTGACCTCTTCCTTACCATGGAAGCACTCTACCTGCTGAGCTATGGAAGCAAGTAAAAATGGCTCCACAGGCAGGACTCGAACCTGCGACCGATCGGTTAACAGCCGATAGCTCTACCACTGAGCTACTGTGGAATAATGTAATGAAAATCCACAACTAAGTTGGAATTTTGAGAATATAGCCCAGCGACGTCCTACTCTAACAGGGGGAAACCCCCAACTACCATCGGCGCTGAAGAGCTTAACTTCCGTGTTCGGTATGGGAACGGGTGTGACCTCTTCGCCATCATCACTGGACCTAGTTACTTATGTAACACTCTCAAAATCATTTATCCTGTTGGGACAAGATAAATTTTATTATATTTTAAAGCATTTTGCAAGAGAATTTTTAATGATTTTCATCATTTTTTTATGTTCTCTCAAAACTAGATACGACGTTTCCAAACGTTATGCTTTTTTAAGGATAAGCCCTCGACCGATTAGTATCTGTCAGCTCCACGTGTCACCACGCTTCCACACCAGACCTATCAACCTCATC
>NZ_JBHUPF010000003.1:0-56084 GCF_042686385.1 Fictibacillus nanhaiensis | reverse complement strand
CAGCGTTCATCCTGAGCCAGGATCAAACTCTCCATAAAAGTGTTTGTCTTGCTCGTTTTTAAAACTGACGGAATTAATTCTTAATTCCTTACCTATTTCTTTTGTTCAGTTTTCAAAGAACTTTTTTCTTTTACCGCGTCACTCTCTTAAAGCAGCGACAAAAACTATCTTACCACATATCTTCTTTCGAAGCAACAACTTTTTTTAAAAGTTTATGTTTGTTTTTGTCGAACGTTATGTAAGAAAAGCAACAACGTTTATTACTATATCAGCGATACGGACGCCCGTCAACGCTTTTTTAAAGATTTTACTAAAAAACCTCTTTTCGTGTCGAAAAGAGGTTTGCTTTCTATAAAGAATACTTCTCTAAAAGATCGTTTTTCGTCTTCCATACTTGAACGGAAAGGTCGACAAAATACTCTTGTGGATTCAATCTTCGTAAGTGCTGAGGCCAGAATAGACCAAGCTGTTCTTGATGATAGCGCCGAATTTCTTCGAGGTTCGGAAGGTCATACACAAGCTTTCCTTCTATATAAACGGGCTGTAGCAGTTCTTCGGCAGTAAAGTAAGAAACCACTTTGCTTTTGTATGTGTGCACCGGATCAAATAGTTTAATATCTTTTTCTGGGAGCACTTCATCATCCATCGCAATGTAATCCGCTTCTGCTTTTCCGTTTGAGTTGATGATCCGGTAGACCTTTTTATATCCAGGTGTTGTGATTTTCTCTACATTAGACGAAATTTTGATCGTGGGTACGAATTCTCCGTTCTCATATTTAGCTACAACTTTATAAACGCCTCCGAGTGCAGGCTGATCTGATGCTGTAATAAGCTGCGTCCCAATTCCCCAAGAAGTGATTTTTGCACCTTGTGCTTTTAAATCTGAAATCACATCGTCATCCAAGTCATTACTTGCTACAATCCCCACATCTGTGAGCCCCGCTTTGTCTAACATTTTACGAGCTTGAATGGATAGGTACGCGAGATCACCGCTATCCAGACGAATGCCTTTAAGTGATTTACCTGCCGCTTTCATCTTTAACCCAACTTCTATCGCGTTAGGAATTCCACTTTTTAATGTATTATACGTATCTACAAGCAGAACGCTTTGATTGGGCAGAGCTTCAGCAAACCGTTCAAACGCTTCTTCTTCTGTATCGTGGTCTTGAACCCACGCGTGTGCATGCGTTCCTTTTGTCGGAATACCGAATAGTTTTCCGGCGCGCATATTTGACGTTGCATCAAAGCCAGCAATGTATGCGGCACGTGCACCCCATATTGCGGCATCGGCTTCTTGAGCGCGGCGCGTCCCAAACTCCATCAACTGATCATCAGGAGTGACATAGCGAATACGGGCTGCTTTCGTTGCGATCAAGGTTTGATAGTTCATGAAGTTAAGAAGTGCTGTCTCTAACAAGTGTGCTTCAAACACACGACATTTGATACGAATTAACGGCTCATTCGGAAAAACAATCGTTCCTTCTTTTACAGAGAATAACTCTCCCGAAAAATTAAAGTTCTTTAACTCCTCCAAGAAAGGTTCCTCATAGTGTTCTTCTTGTGTTCTTAAGTAGTCGATATCTTCCTCTGTAAAATGAAGATGCTCCAAATAACGAATGATCCGCTCAAGTCCCGCGAATACGGCATAACCGCTTTTAAACGGATTCTTTCGAAAGAACGCTTCAAATACGCGAATGTTGTTGTGCGTTCCGTTTTTCCAATGGGCGTACATCATATTAATTTGATACTTATCTGTATGTAATGCTAAATCTTCATAGCTCATGTATGAGTCCCGCCTTTCTCTCTCTTCATTTTTCTCTATTTGGGTGGTTGTTAAACATAATAAAAGGCCCGATAACCTAGAAGATCATCGGGCTACTTCTTATTCTGAGATGGAAAGACGCTTTTCAATCTCTTTTACTCCATTTTGATCGACAACATAATCACCCATAAACTTCTCGCCATTCACGCCATATACTTCTAAGTTTGATTTCCACTGATTATCCACGGGGCTCACACTCAGAACCACTTCGTATTCCTTAACATCCTTCAATTTGTTTATGCTTGAAGTTTTTTCAATGATTAATTTGTATGATCCGTCGGGATTAACAACCGCCACATCCGATAATCCTGAGACAATATAATTCGGAATATCCAAGCTCCCTTTCAGTCTTGTTCCCTCTAACAGATTTGACTTTCCTTCTATATAAAGATATCTATCATCTTGTTGAATGTCAGGTTCGTCTAATCGAACTGTTGGAGAACCGAAATCTTCAGGCTTGTCCCACTCAGGCTTCTTTATTTTAGCAGAAGCATTCGATTCATCTTGAGGAATTTCAAGGGTTAAAAGTGTGATGTTTTGCTTCATATCTGATTCTTCTTGCAATCTGACAAATGGGCCTTTGAGTTTTTCACCGTTTTCTCCATAGTGATCTTTGATTGGTTGGTTGTCGGAATGAGGATCAAACTCTATTTTAACTTCAATTAATCCTTCAGAGCTTTTTGGTATTTGTAAATCTGTCTCAAAAGTCCCTTCCTCACTAACCTGTACTCGATCTGAACCTCCAATTAAAGTATCTTCTACACTATCCATCGTAACTAATAGGTTAGTGTTTGGAATAAGGTTCGTTTGCCCTTTAACCGTAATTTGCTTCCCTTTACGATCTGCCTCTCCTTCAAACCAAACTTCGTAATCGCCTTGGTCTTTAGGAGCTTTTACTTTTTTATCTGTGACCTTAACGGATTCTTTTTCACTTTTACTCTCTTGTTCTTGATTTTCTTTATTACCGCTTGTTGATTCGTTACTACTACACCCCGAAACCATTAAGGCAATGCTTGTAGTTATTAATAAAAGCTTTAATTTACTCAAGATTCAATCCCCTATTCTACTCTGGCATCTTCAGCGTACTCATCAATTAGTTTTAGCACTCTGTCTGTTTCTTGATTCAATTCTTCTTGTCTAGCATCATGTTTTTTAGAGCTGTACTCTCTAAGCGTTGTATATCTGTCTAAAAGGAGTTTGTCCAACTTTATAAATTCTTCATTAGACATCTTTTCTTTATCGTAGAGATCTCTCTTTACAGAACGGAGTAACTCAAATTCATCAGAGATACTATCCAGTATTTTTGAATGGACTTTACCCATAGAATGACCCTTACCCGAACTACTCCAATTTACGCTTGATGAATCCATCGATGAACTCCAGTTGATACTGGCATCATACATCGCTTCAGACCAGTTAGAATCGACTTCATCAAACAATTCTTTTTGAGAAGAAACCGATTGGAACTCTCCGCCACCCGCTTCTGCTACTGCTTTTAGCTGTTGCTGACCTTCGTTATCCACATCAAATCCGATGATGTTGACTTCTGCCTTGATGTTCGACTCGTGTAACTTTTTCGCCGCTTCTACAGGGTTTCCATCACATGTCTCAATTCCATCACTCACGATGTAAATGACGTTATTTCCTTCTTTTCCTTGTAGGTCCTTTTCAGCCGCTTCAATAGAAGCTGCGAGCGGTGTCCAACCGGTTGGATTGAATTTAGAGAGAGATTGTTGGAAAGTTCCTTCATTATATGCGCCTAAAGGGTACATAACTTCCGTACTTTCACAAGAAACCTTCTTGTCTTTATCATCGTTGCTTCCTTTATGTCCATAGACGCGCAGCATGACGTTCGCGTCATCAGGCAATCCACCTGCAAACTTCTTCAACGCTTCTTTTGCTGCCGTCATTTTATCCGTTCCTGAAACCTTTCCTGCCATACTACCGCTTGCATCTAGAAGAATGGCAACATTAAGAGGACCTTCCTTCGTTTCCTCTCCGTCTTCACTTTCTTCTTGATACTTCTCATACGCCTCTACTTCTTCAAACGAAATGTCAAAGTTCTCTAACTCCTGAAAACCCGGCTGATGATTGGCAGCGAACGCAGCAACAATTCGGTTATAGGCTTCCTCAGCCTTCATACCTTTAGGATAGTTCTTTGTGATTTTGTTAATCTCTTTATCAAGGGCATCACCCTCAAGATCTTTTACCTCTTCGTTATACTTACCTGCACCTCTTTTTACCATCTCTTCAGGATCAGTAGGCGCTTTTTCAACCGTCTCTTTTTTAGGTTCTTTTTTCTTCGGTTCTGTTTCTGATGCTGTTTTTTCGGATGAGCATGCTGTTAATAAAAGAACAAATAATAAAATAAGGGATAACCTTACACTAGATAAACGATTCATTTTTCTCTCCTTTTCCTTAATCATCATTCTTTAAGCTCTCATCTCTTCTTTTTCTCTTATCTTCTGAATATGGTTATGCTTCATAGCTGGCAGTGCCAGGACCACTGGAATAATAAAGAACGGAAATGATTCTTCTCCAATGAAAAAGAGAATTAAACTTAACGGTGTGACAAGTCCATAGATTAATAGATATAGAAGAACATAGACTCGTCTCCATCTTCTTTCTTTTTTGGACAAGTACAATTCACCTCACTAATTAGATGGATTTCTTAAAGTGTTTAAAGCTGCTAGAGCATCTTCGGATTGCTCAATAATTAAATCTTTGGATATCATAATTTTGATACTCTCCATTTCATCCGATCCAATGGTTTGACTTGTTCTCATGTGGTTCTTATATGGAAAAAGTTGGACGAAGATAGGAAGTAACTTTAAATTATAAGAAAACTTTTTAGTCCAAATATATTTAAACACCCGCGCTCTATCTTCTTCTGTTTCTAACTGCACTTCATTCTGTCTAAAAGCAGACCTAACCATACTTTCATTGTATATACGCATTTGTATACAGTCATCCATTGTGACAAGTTCTAAATCATTCGTTTTTGAAGCCAACTCAAAACTTTTTCCTACTACAAACTCTATATTTTTCTGTTCTTTAATAATCTCATCTGCACATTCTTTGAAATTGGTAAGGCTATTAATAACCTCTTGTGGTGCTTGTTGATGAATAGTTGAAGACAGTTTCGTTAAAATTCGGCATAGCTTTTGATAGCGTTGTAAAGTACCACTTTCAACCCATTTAAGTCCAAATTTAGTTATATTTTCAAATGAAGTGTTATAAACCAATCCGTATACAAAAGCTTTTTTTACTTGATTAATAGGTAAAACCGCTCCATCTTCTCTTACTATTAACTGTCCTCGTTTAGGTGAGAATCTAAAATAAAAGTATCTATCGCCTTCAATATCTAGTAAGGAAGGAAAAACATGAATTTGTTTATTATTCTCCTGAAATCCTTTGGCAATATTTAATATATGGTCCGGCAAACTCTTAATTGTTATCATTAATTCTTAAAATTCCACCTCTTTTTTCGTATATGTTTTCGGTACTCTACTTTTATTAATATTAATTTAGCTAGGAATATTAAGAATCCCCAGTCTAAATTGGATTTCTTAATTGTTTAACAATGGATAATGCTTCGATATCTTCCTCAACATTCACATCTTCTGAAATAGTCTTTTTAATTTCATCCAATTCATTTGACCCATACGCTTCACTTGTTCTCATATTCTTTTTATAGAAATACAAATGAAATAAAATCGGCAATAATTTAAATCCGTAAGAAAAAATATTTACCATTACATAATTTAATACTTCAGCTCTTTCGTGTTCTGTATCTAACTGTATTTTATTCTGTTTGTAGGCGGATTGAACCATGCTATGAACGTACATTCGCATTTGTTTGTAATCTTCAATGGTTACAAGTTCAAGGTCATTCGTTTTCATAGTCAGTTCCAATCCTTTTATTACACAAGAATTGATATTTTTTTGCTCTTCAAGAAGAACGTTAGACATGTTTTTTAAAATTTCTATTTTGTCTAGTATAGGTGGTGACGCCTTATTAGAAATAATAGATTGCAATCTATTTAAGATGTTAATGAGCTTCTCGTATCTTGGAATAGGAATATCCTTTACCCAAGCACCACCTATATTTGAAATATTCTCTATAGAAGCGTTATAAGCTAGAGCGTACAAAAAAGGGATCTTTATTTTTTCTCTGGACATAACACTACCATCTAAGCTAATCACGATCTGATGTTTCGTAGGTTCGTACATTATTAAATAAAATTTCTTTTCATCTATATCAAAGATTGAGGGGAATACGTGGAACCGTCTATCATTTTTTTGATGTCTTCGAGCTACTTCTTTAATGTGCTCCGGCAAACTTTTAACGGTTATCATTGATTTTAAAACTCCACCTCTTTTTTCGTATGTGTTTTCTGAAACTCTGATGGTTTTGGATCAAAATATTCCATGGTGAATTTTGGAACGAACTTGTTGTTCTGTAGGTAACCTGAACCCCATGTTGGGTCCATCGTTAACCAGCGTCCGTCGACCTTTGTCTCCACCCACGCATGATTCTGCCCAGCAAACCCTGTTACCATCTGCGCTTCCATACCACTTGCACGTAATAGAGCAATCGCTAAATACGCAAAGTCCTGACAAACGCCTTCTTTCTCGTCCAACGTTTTTACCGCACTGTCGTCAAACTCGAATGTTCGATTGTTTAGCTTATCTACGTCATAGCTCACGTTTTTTGCAACATACTCGTATACCGCTAGCGCTTTTTCTTTATCAGTTTTCTTATTTTTTGTCAGTTGTTGAGCTAGATTCTTAATCGCAGGTGCATCCGACTGAATACCTCTAGATGGTAAGGTAAATCTTTGATCACTCGTGTTTGTATTCTCCACCGTGAAATTTGCTACACCAACAAAGAACTGCATATATCCATTCGTTTTATTAAATTCAGGTGCCATAACGGAAACATCGTATTTCCCTGGTCCAAAACGGAGGAAAAACTCTCCATCAAATTTATTGTTCTTAACTGGGATTGCGTACATCGCTTGTAAATCGTCCTTTTTAGTCTGAACGAAAACGACAGTCGTCTTGTTCGCATCCTCACCTTTTGAATCAATACTTCCTTTAATTCTATAGGTCAGATCCGCTTTCTCACCGCCTACTTCTGGCGTCTCAAGCTTAAAGCCTTTTTCCTCATAAGCAGAGGAGTATTTTACAGGTTCAAAGGATTCACTAGATAAATTCTTTACATATAAGTGAGCCGCATCCGAAAAAAAGTCGGTCGATCCTTCTTTAGGCGTCATGATCTGAACCTCATGAACACCCGCGCCATAATAAAGAGGGATTTTTTGCGTGAATTTCCCATTTTCAACTGGGACCATAATTTTGGTAGATTCACTTTCTTTTTTTAGCTCAACCATAAGCTGCTCCACACTTGAATCAGCAACCTCACCCGTCAGCTCGAAAGAACCATCTCTTTCCATATACCCATTTATGGAATTTTTTAACTTTAAATCATATTGAAACGCGTTCTTCGTATAAGCAATATCTCTTTTAATTTCAGGGTTTACGTTTTCTACATCAAATGAGGCAATATCGTAATAGTAATCTTCAGCCGTATCGCTCGGCACACTCACTTTGACAGAATAATTTCCCTTCCCATTAAATAGGTGGATCTTTTGTTCAAACTTGCCTTCCTTTATAGGAGCGTAATAGCTGAAGTCCTGACCGTTCGGCCCTTCTTCATCACTTCTCACTTTGATCCATACATGGTCTGACTTGAAACTGTTGTACTTTTTTGCCTTACCTTTAATCGTTACCGTTGAGTTTGCCTTAAACTCTTTGTACTTAGGACTGGATAAAGTCGCTTCCACTTTTTCTGCATACGGAAGTAGTTCTAGCTTCTCTAATGTGTCCTCTTTGTTCGCTTCCTCAGCAAGTGTCGTGTACTTGTCTTTTTTCTCTTCTTGTTTAGGTTGGACTGAAGGTTTTTGGTCTGATGTACAGGCGGTTAGTGTCAAAACCATGAGAAGCAGAAGAGAATTGGTTAGTTTGTTTTTCATTTGTTGTACTCCTTTGTTAAATATTTCACCTAATACGTTTCATACTTTCTTCTTTTCTTTCAAGGAGTCCCAAATGGTTTCTTCTAACACTCGGAAGCGCGACAGCAATGGGTACCAAACCATAAAAAAGGGATGTATAACCTTGTTTAAAAAGGTAAAAGGAAATCGGTCCTATTGCGCCATAAAATACAATAAAGAGATACAGATAGTTCTTTTTCCATCTATCTACTTTGCTGATCACTTTTCATACTCCTTTTTAAATAAAATGCTTTCTTCCCATTCATGTTTAAAAAGAAAAGAGATGGGATCTCCATCTCTTATGCAAATCTTATATGTTAATACATACTACGAATTTATTTTGAAATAGTTTCTAATTCCGTAATTTAGCAAGCAGCTAACAACGAAATTAAACAGATTCACAGTTCCAAAAGATTTTTTTGTATTTATTTAAAATCTCAAAGAGATTCATAGTTTGTGTCGTACTGTGTGCCTGGGATATATTGAATTACTCTAATTTCTGAGCATTGGCAGCAATTCATTCTTAAATTGTTTCTCACTCCGAGCAATTCCATTTGTAATTAGTTCATGTTCCCAATTTGGCATAGAGTAAAAGTTAATTTGCTCTCCATTACAATCTGTCTCAAAACTTTTCAGACTATTTTTTAATCCCTTTTGAAATTTCTCACTGGTTAAGAAGCTAAACACCTCATAAGCTTTTGTAACATTTTTCTTTTCTTTTCTATTTAACGTGTCATTAATACTTCTTAATTCTGTTAAGACTGGTTCAAGTAAGGCCTTAAACATTAATTGAATGTTCAAATGCTTATATTGAAGAACAGTAAATTCATTTTTCAGCTCAATTATCTTGCTAACACCTTGTTGGGTTAACTCTTCATTTTTGTTAATTTCAATAAAAGTATCGTCAGCTTCTTTATACACTTCTTTTAATCTTTTAAACCCTCGATCTAACTCATTAATCATTTCCATTATTTTTATAAGTTCTTCTTTTGATTTAGAAAGATATAGATCTACTTTGTTTGCAAGTTCAATTGTATCTTGAAAAGCATGTAAGGGTTTTTGAATTTCTGCACGACCCTCTCTATAGAAACCATTCATGTAAGAGTTTACTTGGATGAACATTTTAAATGGTACAATGGCCTTTTCACGAGGACACACTTCACCGCTGTCATCTAAAAGCAAATACCCTCGAGTTAATCCAAACAAATAATAACCTGCAACCATATAACGCTCACCTTCATTAATAACCCTATACTCTGGAGTGTCATATTTCTCGAATGTTTTTTTTTGTAATTTAATGTTTTTTATTAGCATAGATTATCTTTTAACCAAAGATAGCACCAAGGCTTTTGATACCCCTCTTTAGTTTTCCTCCGGCTTTATTTAAAAGTTTTTTTGATTTTTTATATCCTGAAGAAATAGTTTTTGACTTTTTGTATAACATACCTGTTGCATACAAGCCAACTCCAACTGCCCCAACAAATGGTGATGCTGCTTTTACTAGTGGATGAGGCGCTGATGCAAGAACAATGCCTGCATTCATAAATGCACTCCCTGTATTAATTACACCGTCTGCATTCTTTCCGCCTTTAAATGACTTATAAGCATCAATACTAGACAACACAGTACCTGTTGCTGCTGTGCCCAAACTAAGTCGGCCAACAATTTTTGATGTGCGTTTCTCTTCAATCGGTGATACTCTTGCAATTTGTCCACCGAACTTCCCACTAAGTTTTTCAATTGTTTTTGAATTAGTAATTACACTCCAACTATTTATTAATGCTTTCCTAGCTGGCTCGGCATTTTTAATTATATCTCTTGAATCATATGCGAAATCACTAGGTGTTTCTATAAAAGTACCTTGAGAAATAGTTTTTATACCTAATAATGCCGCATCCCAACCGAATACTTTCATATTTTGAATGCTTTTTACATCTGTAAGTTCTCCTAAGTCTTGAGACCTTAACATATCTTTAGCAAAGACAAAAGACTCATTGATCATCGTTCCAGCAAACTTTAGACCATCATAAATCTTAAAATCGGAAGATCCTTTATCATCTTTATCAATTTTCTTAGTTTCATTTACTTCTTTAGAATCATTATCTTTTGGACTTGATGAATCTGTTGAAGTATTTGGATCTGAGCTAAACCCATCCTTCTCCCATTCCTCACTTTCCCAAGTCACACCATCCCAAGAATTCTTATTCCACTCATTTCCTTCCCATGGATTACCTTCCCATGGGGTGATCGTGGCATAAGCAACCATTGGGGTGAATTGTATCAATAACAATACCATAACTGCACAACTAGCAAGAAATGGTCTTAGTTTAATTTTCATATCACTGCCTCTCCTCTCTGAGAATAAAAGTAAATAAAAAAAGAGAGGAAGTGACAATTCCCCTCATTAAGTTTTAATAGGTTTGTTCTTTCTCTCTAATTCTTTGTATGTGATTACTTTTCATAACTGGCAGACCTAATGCAACTGGCAGTAGTGTGTAAGGAAATTTATCTTCACCCAGAAAAAACATGAGCAGGGCAAACGGTAAAATAAACCCATAAAAGAAGATATACATAAATTTATAAAATACTCTCCAACGTTTTTCTTTTTTAGACATATGCATCACCTCTTTTAAAATTCAATTGGATAATCAGACCACCCTTTTAATTCTTTAATGAAACCAATTTCTGGGCCTTTAGCTTTTTGCTTCAGCTTTCGCTTATCTTCTGGAATAAGTTCATCATATTTTAATGCTTCATATCGAGCAGAAGTTTCGACTTTAACTTGATTTTCATCCAACAGCGTCACGATTGTTCCTTCCAGAATACCGTCATTACTTAAGATGACTCCTGAAACCGCATCTCGTATCTGCTGATCAGCTTGATTTAACTGTTCTAGTAACATTTCATTTAAGATCTCACTTTTTAATCCCGCTCCATTTAATTCTTCGCTTAAGATAGCATCAATCGCCTCAATCTTGGCTTCATTTTCGGATAGGAAAGGATTAAACGTCATTAGTTCTTCTTTTTTCTTATCTATCTTCTCTTGTAACGTTTTATCAATAATCTCATCGATCTTACCTGGTAAAGAACTATCGTAATCTTCAACAGCGGTTATCGCTAATTCATAAATGACAGACGTCGCTGCATAACTAGCTTGTTCTGATGCTGTAGAGGCTTTCTCTTTAATCGCGAATACTTTAGAAAAACTCAACACCACCAGAAACATGATCATGGTTACACCCATTAAACCCATCACTAGTAAGCTAATATTACCCTTTTCGTTCTTCGCTTTACTTATCATTTGATCACCCTGCTACTAACCTCAGCATCCAAAGGAATCTTAGGTGTACTTCCTTTAAACAACTTCTTTAAAAATGAGAGTTCAAAATCAACTCCTACATTTGCTGAAAATTGCTTTTCAGATGAGGCATTTATAGAGGTTCTCGACGCATTAAAAAGAATACTATCCCCCGCTGCTGAAACGACCTTATTAGCTGCACTAGTGGCTTCATCCATATTCTCTGTCATCGCATAAACCTTTGCCGCTTCATTTGCAGCGGACTGTGTAACGATGAACGCATAAGCTCCAGCAAAAAACTGCCATAGTGCAACCATTAAAAGCAACACAAGTGGAACCATTCCTAAAAATTCAATGGCAGCTGAACCCTTTTCACTTTTAAACTTTTTAGGAATACGACACATCACTCTTCACTCCATTTTTTATTGTTTAATTTAATTTTCAGCAAACTTATTAAACGCACGAGCAGGTACCACACCTTGATCAAGGTTCTTAGCATAAAGTGTAATTATGGAAACAATAAGGGGGAGTAGTAGCATGTTCAATAAAAGTTGACTAAATAAAATTGCTAAGTAGTTTGCTGTAATTAAAGCCACTCCGTAAAGAGAAACAATACTAATTAAAAATTCACCGAAACTTGTTAATAGAATAATAGCAAATAAAGATAAAAAATTTTTCTTTCCATATTCAAAAGCCATTTTAAAGGTTTTCCATGCTGATTCTTGACGTAGAACTGTTAAATAAGGTGTCAAAAAGAAGAATATAAGAAGTAATACACCTGGAATAATAAATAATGCAAGTCCCATGATTGTCAAAAAGGAATAAACTAGACCAAATAGATAAACAGAAAATCCATATTTAAATAAAGCAACATAGGCTTTCCTTATCTTATTTTCTTCACCTTCAATATCAGAATGTACATATTGTATAAAGGGAAGTTGAATTACAACGACTAACATAATGACAAGAAATGCGTTTACAAAGTCTCCAATATATGTCGAGGCAAAATTTACTGTAATGGCATAAATGTAATTCACATAGATGGTGTGTAACAGTAACACTGGAAGAACAATAGAGAAAGAAAGAAGTAATAATGGGCCAATATTTTGTACATAAATCTTGAACCCTTCTTTAGCGTAGTTCATTCGGAAGCCTCCTTCTTTTTAATTTTACAACTAGAAAGAGCTAAAGCTCTTTCTAGTTCTTAATTAATTTCTAAGCTGTGACAATAATGTTTTTTCGAACAAAATATCATTTTTATCATCGGTATTTTGGCTTAAAGCCTCTTGCCAATTAGAACGTTCAAAAAAAGCAACTTGGTTACCTTGAGGATCTTTTTCAAATTCTATTAAACTTTTCCTTAATCCAGATTGATACTTTTCCTCCGTCAAAAATTTAAATACATCTTCAGCTTTTGATGCTGTTTTTCTTTCATCACCACTTAAAGTATTCAAAACTGTACTAAGTTCTGTAGAAATACGGACAAATTGTTCTTTTGCCTTTATCTGAATATATAGATGTTTATACTGAAGACGTGTAAATTCTTTCATTAGTGATGTTATATTGTCTAACACAGTTTGATCTAAGATGCCTTCTTTCATCATTTCATTAAATATTTTCATAGCTTCTGGTTGTATTTCTTTAATTCTTTTATAACCATCATCTAATTCTTGAATATTGTTGATAGCAATCTCAATATCATCTTTACTTGTTGTAACAAACGGTTTAATCTCATTTAAAAGATTTATCGTATCTTTAAAAATCGCTGTCGGTTTATTACTTTCTGCTTGTCCTTGTTCATGAAGAGCAAACATATACGAGTTAAATGCCATAAACATTCTATACGGAGGAATTGCTTCATCTCTGGAGGCGACATCTCCATCCTCTCGTAAAACTAAATAACCTTTTGTACTACCTAATTTGTTATAAGCCGCTACGCGAAAACGAGATTCCTTACAAATAACTGTATACTTTGCTATATCTATTGTTTCTAAGAATCGTTTATACTGTTTAAAATTTGTTTCTAATGACATAATTCATCTCCTTAACCAAATAGCGACCCTATACCTTTAGCAATATTCTTTATGCCATCACCCACTGATTTGACAGTGTCTTTGGCGAATTCGTAGGTTTTCTTTGCTGCTTTGGCTATTGTTTTACTATGCTTTACAATCATGGCACCACCGTATAGGACAGCGCCCCCAGCAATAATAAATGGTGCAGCAGCTTGAGCTCCAGGAATAGCAGCAGCTACAACACCTGCATTCATAAGTGTACTTCCTATGTTACCAACCATATCCACTGTGTTTCCGTCTTGATATGCCTTAACTGCATCAATCCCTGAAGTAACCGTTCCTACAGCCGCTAACCCAACGTTTAGCTTGGAGACAATTCCAGGAACTGGTGGTGTAACAGTAGGTGGAGTTGCATTAAAGACTCCTCTACTGGTGAAAAACTCTCCTAATTTAGAATTACTGATCATACTCCAACTATCTTTCATTGCCTTTGCAGCAGGAGCAATATTATTGGATATGTCTTTTGCGTCGTATGCCATATCAAAAGGAGTCTCTAAAATAGTATCTTTTGATATATTCTTCGCAAATAAAAGGGCTGTCCCTAAACCGAAGTTTCTAAGATTACTTGCTGTAGTATCAACCGCTTCTCCACCTTGAGCAATTATTAAGTCACGAGCAGCTTGATCTTCTAACATTTTACTAGCAAATGCAAATTGATCAGTAAAAACCTGACCTACCCATTTAATGTTATCCCATGTTTCTGACTCTTCCTTTTTATCTTTAGAACTTTCATCTTTACCTGATGATTCATCTGTCGATTCAGGATCAGCAGATGAATTATTTTCAGGATTTGACGAATCGGTGTTATTACTCGGTCCTTGTGGATTATTGGGATCTACATTACCAGGGTTACTCGGGTTGTTGGGATTGTTTGGGTCTAGCGGGTTATTCGGATTGTTAGGATTTACTGGGTTATTAGGGTTTGTACTATTGTTTGGATCCTTTTGAAATGAGTCCTTTTCAAAAGAATCCTTTTCAAAGGAGTCTTTTTCAAACGTATTACCCTCCCAAGTGTTTCCTTCCCACGGATTACCCTCAAACTCTTTACCTTCCCATGGATTACCTTCCCAAGGATTAATAGACGCAAATGCAATAACAGGAGTAAATTGAATAATTAGTAGTGTAAAAACAGCAAAACCGGCTAAAAAGGGTTTTAATCTTGTTTTCACCTCATAATCCCCTTTCAGTCTATCTTTTAATTTTTGTTATACTTCTCATTTATTGATTTTTTCATTTCTTCAAAGGATTTTTCGTTCATGGTACTTAAATATTCTTCTACCTCAGTGCCTGATTCATCTAAGAATGTTTCAAATTCATTTTTCTTTTCTCGTAGAGCTTCTCTTTGCTCTTTTGTAATATAATCACTATTAGCAAGGAAAGTAATTGAGCCACCTAAATTATTTGTTAACGTAATTTCTTTATCATTCCACTCATTTTTAAAGCCCAATGCTTCAAAGGACCGTTCCACTTTTACAGCATCTGCTTCACGGAGAGAATCTTTTTTCCACTGTTCCCAGCGTTTTGCAATCTCTTCAATCCGTTTAAATTCGTTGTCCAGTTGCTTCTGATCGCTAATATCTGAATAGATGCCATCAGCAGCTTTAGCTACCTCTTTTAATTGCTTTTGTCCTTCAGCATCTACATTAAACCCTATAACATTTAAAATTGGTGATATGTTTGAATCAGAAAGTTTTTTTGCAGCAGCAACCGGATCGCCATCACAGGTTTCAATACCATCACTTACAAGAAAAACAATATTATTATTATTCTCAGCTGGATATTTTAATAAATCTTTCTGAGCTTCTTCCAATGCAAGTGTAATAGGTGTCCACCCTACTGGTTGAATAGGATCTAAAGCCTGTTTAAATTTAGACGAGTCATATTGAGCGACTTCGTAGACGAGATCTGAACTACTGCATGAGAGCTTTTTATCTGAATCTGATCCACTACCTTTATGACCGTATACTCTTAAACCGACTTTGGCATTGTCCGGTAAAGCTCCTAAAAAATTGTTTATAGCACTTTTTGCAAGTTCCATCTGTGTTTTTCCATTTACCGTTTTTGCCATACTTCCACTTGCATCTAAGACTATTTCAACATTATAGTTCTCTTTAAATTGATACCTTTGATCTTCAATATCAGGGCTACCAAAAGAATACAATTCCCACTTATCAACAAGAGTGGCAGGATCATCAAATCCACTCCAATAAAGTGCTACTAAATTATTAAAATATAAATCTACTGTTTCCTTATCTGCATTTTTTGGTAACTTTGGCATTGTTTTTAATAATTGCTTTTGAGTTTCATCAGAGCCATACAGTGATGTACCTGCCAAATCCCCATTTGGGTATGTAAAGATCTCGTTAGTAGAAGTGGGGAGAGGTGTTACGTCAGTATTTAGTTCTTTTTCTTCACTTTTATCCTTTTTTGGAGGCTCTTTGTCTTTTTGCTCATTATTTTGAGCCTTTTCTTGGTTATCACCATTAGTGCTGCTTTCTTTATTAGAACAACCTACTACTAAAACTACTAATAATAGAAAAATAACTACTAGTAAATATCTTGTTTGTTTGAGTAACATTTACACTCCTCCTTGTATTATGTAAAGGCACAACTTACAGCAATACATGCTGTAAGTTGTGCGGTTTATGAGTGAGCGATGTAAGTATTACTTAACCGATATCATCTACCATTTCTACCAGTTTCTTTTTAATTGCATCTCCAAAAGCAGTGTCTCCACCAAATACTTGTGAAATCATTCCTACGATAATTACAATTACAGCAGCAATACCTAACCACTCAAGTGATTGTGATCCTTTTTGATTAGATAGTTGGTTCATTAATTTTACATATAAATTCATCATTTTTGTTTCCTCCCAAGAATGTAAGTTTTTAGCTTTGCACATGTTAAATGGATAGACCCGGTTAATTCAGTTCACCTCCGTTAAGACTAAAGAAAGTTAAATAGACTATCATCTCCAAAAAACATGTTTAATATCATCAAACCAGCAATCATAATGATTGCGGTTGGTGCAACAATAAAAGTAGTAATTAGTGTGACTTTAGGTGAGGCTTTCGCAGCCTTTTCTTTTGCTAATTCTCTCCTGATCACTCTCATATCAAGAGCTTGCGACTTAAAAGTTGTAGCAATCGGAACTCCAAGCTTCTGACCTTGAATTAAAGATTTAATGAGTGTCTGAAACTCAGGATTATCGTTTCGGCGAAGAAGCTCACGATACGCGTCTTCTCTAGGAACACCTAGACTAATTTCTTGGTTAAATCTTGAAAACTCTTCGTTGATTGGACCTTGAAAGTATTTAACGACTTCATTAAGAGTCTTATCAAGACCAATACCCGCTTCTAAACTAACGCTGACTGTATCTAAAAAATCAGGTAAATCATACCGTAACTCTTCTTGTCTTTTCTTTGCTTTGCTCTTCAGCCACATAATGGTACCAAAGTAACCAGCTAAAGGAAGAACAATTACACCAAACTGAGAAAATGGTAAGCCGAGAAGCAATCCTATCAGTCCTGCTCCGAATCCTACAATTGTAAAGAACATCTTTGTACCTTGAAATCTTTCAACAGTTAATTCATAAGGATAAGCAGCTTTTCTTAACCAATCTTCTACATCATGAGGTTCACTAAAAAAGTTTATCCGTTGTCCAAGTGAAGAGAAATCATCGGCATATTTTAAAACTCTTTTAATCAATTTAGAACTAGGTGTTTCTCTTTTTCTTACATTAAACTGGTAAGTATCAGTTACTTCCCTAACGTGAGTGATTAAAGCTTGTTTCTTTTTTTGATAAACGTATAGATTATACAAACCTATGATTAGTAAAAACCATAGTAAGAAAACGGAAATAATAATTATGGCATCCATCTAATTACACCCTTATATTGGTTACTTTTCTAACGAGGAAGAAAGTTAGGAATGTTCCTACTATAAATAGTACGAGTAAAATAATTCCTGGTAAGGTAGATAACGGTGACAAGAAATCGTCCATAATAGTATTCATGATTAAAATGAGGAATATGGGTATCATTGGCAAAATATACGAAATATATCTTTGTTCTGCTGTCATCGTTTGAATGGTTTGGTTTAATATTTTCCGATCTTCAAGGGTTTGTGCCATACCATCTAATATGGAATGAAGATTCCCCCCCGCTCTTTTCTGAATAAGGAGGGTTGCAATAAACAATTTAAAATCACGAGAAGGAATTCTTTTCTGAAAATTCACCATGGCCTTATCAAAATCCACGCCTAGTCTAATTTCATTAGCCAGCCTCTTAAACTCTCCCCCTGCCGGATTTGCCACTTCTCTTGAAACAAGCTCTACACCTTGCGTTATGGTCATCCCTGCTCTCGCGGCATTTCCAAGTAGGCGACAAACTTCAGCTAATTGTGAATCGAATCGTTGTTGATACTTGTTTTTTCGGATAGCAAATAATGAATAGTACGTTATTACAACTAATGCTATAGCAATTAACAAATTGATTGGCATGTGTATATTAAACATGGTGCTTGAAAGAACGGTTATTGCCATTCCACCAACAATCAGCATAGAGTAAAATTCAGAAGGTGTTAATGGAACATTGGCTTGTTGGAGCTTTTCATACATTTTGACCGCATAAGGTGATTGATCGAATCGATCTCCCAATACGACTAAATAACTTTTTCTTTTATCTGTTGCTCCGTACCAGGATTCCGTTTTTCTTTTCCATTCTTTCTTTTGTGCTCTATAACCTAACAAGCTATAAATTCCAAATATTAATAAAAGTACTGCTAAACTAAATAGAACGGCTATAGTCATGGAGTTGACCTCCTACTGGCTTAAACATTTCTTCATCTATATCCAATCCAAAAATCTTTAATCTTTCAAGACATTCAGGGATAATTCCAGTAGGTGTAAAATGCCCTTTCACCTCTCCTGAACTTCCCATACCAGTTTTTTTGTATTTAAAAATTTCATTAATCTGCACCTTACCTTCTGAATTAGTTACTAATTCAGAGATAGATACAATCTTTCTTTTACCATCCGTTAATCTTTCACCCTGAACAATAAAATCAATGGCTCCTACGATATATTCTCGAATGACACTTGTAGGCAAGTCCATTCCTGACATGATTACCATCCCCTCAACACGCCCTAGAGCATCACGAGGTGAGTTAGCATGGACTGTTGTTAACGACCCTTCGTGACCTGTATTCATGGCTTGCAACATATCAAACGCTTCAGGTCCCCGAACCTCACCGACGATAATTCGGTCAGGACGCATCCTCAGTGAGTTTTTTACAAGTTGTCGAATCGTAATTTCTCCTGAACCTTCAACGTTAGCAGGTCTGGCTTCCATTCCTACTACGTTTGGTCGATTCAAACGTAATTCAGCAGAATCTTCTATTGTTATAACGCGTTCATTGAAAGGGATTGAACGGGCAACACCGTTCAATAAAGTTGTCTTACCACTACCTGTCCCCCCAGAGATGATAATATTCATTTTTGCTGTAACGATTGCTTGCAGAAAAATACTCATCTCTTCGTTTAAAGATTCAAGTTTAATTAACTCTTCCATCGTTAACGGATCTTTTCTAAATTTACGAATAGAAACTAGTGTGCCTTTTAAGCTAACTGGTGGTATTACCGCATTTACACGGCTCCCATCATGTAACCTGGCATCAACCATTGGAGAACTTTCATCAATCCTTCGTCCTAAAGGTGCAACAACTCGATCAATGATATGCCGCACATGTGCTTCATCTCTAAATTTCATATTCGTAAGCTCGAGTCTACCTTTTTTCTCGATATATACTTCATCGTGACCATTAATGAGGATCTCTGTTATATCCGCGTCATTTAACAAAGCTTCTAAAGGACCAAATCCTACAGATTCATCTATTAGCTTAGTCAATAATTTTTCTTTATCACTTCTTGGAATAACCACTTTTTCTTCTTGCATAAACTGTGTGACCACACGTTCAATAGCTGATCTCATTTCTGCTCTAGACAAATTGGTTATCTGATCTAAATTTGACTCATTCAATAACCGGTTTTTATAGTGCTCCACTAATTCATCAATAAAAGGGTTATTATAAGAAGAAAAGCCTTGCTCTTGATTAGAACTGTCGTTAATAGTTTCAGAAATTTTTCTATTAAAGAGCGACATATACGTTTCTCCTTTCTACTTCAGTGTTGAAGCAACCCATTTTTTAATGCCTTTAGCAGCAACCGAGATTTTCTTTTCATTTGGCTCTTTTCTAAGTGGAGTGCTATTGTTTATTGCAGTTTGTATCCCTTTAAGATCTCGATTAATCTCTGCCACAACTGGTTTTGTTAAAAGGCTCTTAAAATCTTTAATCGTAAGTTCGTTCTCTTTGCCCACCTGATTAAAAACAAAGAATAGTCGGTTTTCTGTATTAATACTCAATCTATTAAATAGCTCTTCTGTGTTTTTGTATACTCTTAATGATGGTGTATCTAAATTCATAACATAATAGATTAAGTCTGATTCTTCTAATGCCGTTACGTTCACTTCATTCATATAAGCAGGGAGATCTACAATTACATAGTCATAAGCTCTTCTACAAGTTCTTAGTAGTTTAGTTATAAACTCCGTGTCTACCATTTCAGCTGATTCTGCGTCACAAGGACTCAACAATACTTCTAATGATGAAAACTTTTCTTTTTGAGTAACGTTTTTGATATGTCCCTCATTCAATTCTTCTATAACAGGCTTTAAATCAACTATTGACCTACTCTCATCCAATCCTAAAAAAGCTTCTGCTCCGCCATATTGAAGATTTAGATCTATAAATAAAACTTGTGCAGTTGAATCTAGTTTTAAAGTTTGTGCAAAAGATGTGGATAACAGTGTCTTTCCACTACCGCCTTTTCCGCTATAAAAAGAGATAATAGTACCTTTTCCTTTTTTAAAGCTTTGTGCGTTTCCTTCTTGTTTCTTATTTTGTTCGATGACCTTGCAAACCTTTTCTAATGAATCATGCATGAGAGTCTGTTCTTCTGGAAGGACAAAGAAATCAACTGCTCCTACTCTTATAACTTCTCGTAACAGTTCAAAGTCAGGTACATCTGAAACAAAAATAATTTGCACAGATGGATTGATAGAATGTATGCTCTGAACCATCTCAACACTCTGTTCCAACGTCAGTTTAGCCACAATCGCAATATCAGGTGCCAATCTATCTATCTCTTTCGCCATTTGGAACGGCAAAACATGTTCTACCTTTTCATATTCAAGTAAAGAGTTACTAATGTTCTCTTTTAGTAGTGTATCTTCACTAATGACCACAATTTTTTGACGCGTATTCATTTAATGAACCTCCAGATCATGTTACTTTTCTGATGAATAAAGCTATTCTTTTTTTGGTGCTGGCGCCGGAGCTGGTTTTGCTGCTGGCTTAGGTTCAGCAGGTGGTGTTTTCTCTGGAGCTTTTGGTGCTGGTGCTGGAGTCTCAGGTTTTGGTGCTTCTGGCTGCTCTTTTTTATCTGTTGATTCAGATTTACCCACGTTTGCTTTTAATATTCGAACACTGTCAGCATAATTCTGCATATGGATAAGTTTAGCTGCATCTTCTACAGATACTTCAAGACGTACACCTTGAAACTTTTCGCCTTTCTTAGCTACCATTGAAACAAGTACATCACTCATAAATAGTTCTGTTTTTGGTTTTTCTTCAAATTTGTGTGAAACGATAATATCCACACGATCGGAAATTTCCAGCTCTTGATCAAAGCTTACTTTTTCAGAAGGAACTATAGTAACTAGTCTGTTATTTTGATCTTGTACATTTGAAGCTTCTTTTAACATGCTGGTTGTTATGATGTCATTTTTGGATAATGGAACGATTGAAACCATATTAGCCAATTCTCGTTTATCGACAATATGTTTATCCGTAATAAATTTATTAGGAATTTCTATGGTTTTAACTTGGCTCGGCTTGATCAGTTCACGAGATATAATTTCAGTCTTAGCTACATATACCGGGGTTGTATCACCTAGTTGGTTATTAAGCGCTTTGACTTTCTGGAGAAACATAACTCCAGCAAGGATAGCTAATAACACAGATAAGGTAATAAAAATAATGGCTTTTCTTTTGGACTCAAGCATTCTTGTGTTTGACCTCTCTCTCTAAATTGCTATTTCGATAAAATTTTAGGTTTAATTTTATAACTCGCCAATTTTCTATGCCAAAACTATCACATATTTTCCAAGAGCGTCAACCCCTCTAATTCCTTGGCTCATAAAGGTTTATAGGACTTATCCACAACCTTCTTACTATCCTCCTTCAATCTTCGACTTTTTTCGACAACCCTACAAAATAACTATACTAGGAATATAATCATAACTAAAATACATAAATAACCATTAATGCTAAATTTTAATTTCCACTAAAATGACAATCTAAAACCTAAAAAGCTGTATCCAAAGGGTTTTCATACTTTTGGACTAATCTTTAATTACTGGGAAAAAAGACTCAAATACAAAAAAGACCATCTAAACTGTGTTTAGATGGTCTTTCTGCTTTATTTCTTTAATTCCCCTAGCCATCTCCACGAATAACCTGGGTGCCAAGTATCATAAAGCGTATTTTCTATTTCCTTTTTTTCACCCGGTTTTATAGTAATCGTTTCCGTAACATGAGTAAAAACCTTTTTGTCTTTCTTGTTCCTAATTGTAATTTTAATTTTCCCCTTGTATGAATACTGTTTGTTAAAATTCGCCACATAAATATTGTATGAAGTAGAACTCCTCTGTTTATCTGGAGTTACAACAATTTCCAAGTTATCATAAGACTCGTTATTTGGGTCACCACGTTCTTTAAAACTTTCGTCAAGCAATTCAAAAGCTTCTTTCCTCATATGGTCATCCATAATTTCAACAATCTTAATAAGTCCATTCACAAAAATTAAACAGACCGTCAAAGAGCCAATAAACCAACGAATAGCTCTACCAGTTTGATTTAACTTCCTATAATGAATAAATGTGCTAATGGCTACAAATAATCCTATAGATACCCCAACAATATTACCCCAAAAATATAAAGATTGAAAACTCATACACATCCCCCCTCCTATTTAGATAGTAAATATTTAAGTTAGTGATGTTTTAATTTCGTACTATTATTCCTTAAGCTCACCTAACCATCTCCACGAGTAGTTTGGGTGCCAAGTTTCATAGTTAGCATTTTTAATTTCCTTTTTTTCACCAGGTTTTATAGTGATTGATTTCGTAACATGTGTGAAAATCTTCTTATCTTTCTTATTCCTAATCGTGATTTGAATTTTTCCTTTGTATGTATACTTCTTGTTGAAATTCGCCACATAGAAATTATAAGCCGTAAAACTTCTAATTTTTTCAGGGTTCACAACGAGCTCTAAATTTTTATATGACTCGTTATTCGGGTCTCCACGGTCTTCGTATCTTTCATCAAGTAATTCAAAGGCCTCTTTCTTCATATGTTCATCCATTGCATCTGCAACCTTCATAATTCCATTCATCGCTAGTAAACATGTTGCTATACAGCCAATTGCCCAATAAACACCTGTTCTCGTTCTACCTAACTTTTTATAGTGAACGAATGAGCTAATGGCTAAAATAAGTCCCAAAGCCAAAGCCCCCATATTAAACCAAAAATGCATAGAATTAAAGATCACTTTCATCTTCCTTTCTTTTCAACGAAACACATTCTTACCTTAATATTTATTTTAGTTCTCCAATCCATTTATAGGAGTACTTATCAGAATATTTAGGTCCCTTGTATGAATCAATCATCCTCTTCTCACCTGGCTTGAGCGTTATCTGTTCAGTTTTGATTTCCCCAACTTTTTTGTTATCATCTTTTACTGTTATAAGAATGTTCCCAGTAAAAGTTGCTTTTTCATTAAAATTGGCGACATAAACTGCATAATATCTTTTACTACTTAGATTGTACCTTTTAATGGATAATTTTAAGTTTTTGAAGGTTTCTTGATCTGGAATTCCTTCTTCTTTATATTTTTCTTCCATTTCATTAAATGCATTTTTTTCTCTACGGTCATTAATAAAATTGGAATATACAAATAATCCATTAAAAAAAACCATAATTCCTATAAAGACTGCTGTCCCCCAGAGTTCAGCTCTAATTTGACTAACTTTTTCTTTCTTTTTCTTTTTGTAATAACCTATTCCAAATATTAATGCTAAAATGAACGCTAGTAGATTCCAAAATATAATTAACCACACTGGCCACCATACCTCCTAACTTAATCCCCTTCTATATGTATTCGTAATCCTCAAACTACTCTAATTTTCATACCCTACTTACGCTCAATCCAAATCAAAGTTTCGACATAAAAAAGTCGGGGTCAAAAAATCAACCCCAACAACTCCTCACTATAATAAAACGTTACTAACGCGCCTACCGCTAAATACGGACCGAACGGGATCGCGGTCTTACGGTTATATTTCTTCGTCACTAACCCTACGATTGCGACTAATACCCCGACGATGGATGCGACCATTAGTGTCAGATATGCACCTTGAAACCCGAGTACGAGTCCTAATACGCCCATCAGCTTAATATCTCCGCCGCCGATTCCGCCTTTAGAGAGAATGGCTAACAATAACAAAAATAAGAATCCGAGAAGACTTCCAACTGCCGCGTCTACCCAGCCTCTAGGTTCAAAGATCACTTGTAATGCCAAGAACCACACGAAAAATACGATCAGTACTTTGTCCGAGATGATGAAGTACAACAAATCGGAAACGGTAATGATGGCGCATAACAATACGAGTGAACAGGCTAACAACAATTCAATAGAGAAGCCGTATTTTATGTATGAAAAACTATAAAGAGCTCCAGTTGCCAGTTCCACAATCGTATATAAAAGGGGGATCTGCTTCTTACATGATTTACACTTTGCACCCGCAGCTAGAAACGAAACGACGGGAAACAGCTCGTACCATTTTAATTGCCTTTCGCAATGGTCACATTGTGAACGTTCTACACCTATTACCTTCATTCCCTTTGGCAGACGGTAGCCGATCACTCCACCAAACGAGGCTAAGACGGCTCCTACTACAAAAAACCAAACGCTCCACATTGCTTCCATTTCCCACTTCTCCCTCAATCTTCATCCTGCACACTATTATAATGAAGAAACTTTTTTTTTGCATCTCTCTTCCTTAAAGTTATCGGCTATCTTTTTTATATGTTTTCCAACACATACAAAAAGGAATGCCCAAAAATGGACATTCCTACGAAAGTTTTTCACTATTCGACTAAGAATACGAAATAGCTGATAAAGACGATGAAGAGAACCCACATGATCGGGTGAACTTCTTTGAAACGTCCTTTTACTGTCATTGTTAGTGGGTACATAACGAATCCTAGTGCGATACCTGTTGCGATGCTGTATGTGAGCGGCATTGCGATCAGCGTTAAGAATGCTGGTACTGCGATTTCTAAACGGTCCCACTTAATCTTACTTAGTACGGATACCATCAGCACACCGACGATGATAAGTGCTGGTGCTGTTACAGATGGTGTTACGACAACTAATAATGGTGAGAAGAAAAGAGCTAATAAGAACAACCCACCTGTTACAACGGATGTGAATCCTGTACGTCCACCCGCTGCTACACCGGAAGCTGATTCAATGTAAGCTGTTGTTGAAGATGTTCCAAGGATCGCACCAACTGCGATCGCTGATGAATCGGCAAGCAAAGCTTTACCTGCACGAGGCAGCTTGTTGTCTTTCATGATTCCTGCTTGTGATGCAACTGCCATCAATGTTCCTGCAGTATCAAAGAAATCAACGATAAAGAACGTTAGAACAACGATCATCATATCTATGGTGAAAATTTGATCAAAGTGAGAGAAAGCTTGTCCAAATGTTGGTGCAAGACTTGGAATCGCCCCTACAATTTGGTCTGGCTTATTGATCAAGCCCGTAAAGATACCTACTACAGCTGTGATTACCATTCCGTAGAAGATTCCTCCACGAACGTTTCGGATCATCATTAAAATCGTGATGATGAAACCAAAGATGGCAAGAAGTGTTGGACCTTGTGTTAAGTCACCAAGAGAAACCAGTGTTGCTTTACTTGGCGCGACGATTCCTGCGTTTTTCAATCCGATGAATGCTATGAACAGTCCGATACCGGACGCTGCAGCAAATTTAAGATCTTCCGGGATTGCGTTTATGATCGTTTCGCGAATTTTAAATAATGTAATAAAAATAAAGATAATTCCAGACATCAATACGCCAGCAAGTGCTGTTTGCCACGGGATATCCATGACCAAGACTACTGAGTAAGCGAAGAATGCGTTAAGTCCCATACCTGGAGCAAGTGCGATCGGATACTTCGCTACGATCCCCATGAAAAGTGTTCCAAGCGCCGCTGCAAGTGCAGTTGCCGTGAACACGGCACCTTTATCCATGCCAGCATCACCTAATACGGATGGGTTAACGAATAAAATGTAAGCCATCGCAAGGAACGTTGTTAATCCCGCTGTTGCTTCTTTTTTGTAAGAAGTGTTGAACTCCTTGAAACCGAAATACTTTTCCATCTATATGTCCCCCTATACCCTGTCTACGTATAAAAACGATAGCTATTTCAAGTCGCTTTTGGATGAGGTTGATTTCCGTTTCAGGTGCTCGCTTTCCGCGGGGCAAGCGGTGAGCAACATTCGTACGTTTCACGTATAAGTGTCTCACCTGCACGCCTGTCCCGCAGGAGTCTCGCACCTTGCACTACAATCAACTTTCAAAGATGAACTTCATAAAAATTCTGCGACTAGCAGCAATCTATAGAAAATAACTAACAAAAAGACCCAAGGGACAAGCCCTTGGGTCTGAATACGTAAGAGTTAATGAAACGAGGGCTATGCAAAGAGAGCATGTGCGCCATGTTTCAAAAATCCTTCGTAGTCAGACCATTTACGGCAGTCTGGTAGAAACTTTCGGGCCATATCCCCGAATTTATACGTAGGAAATACATTTAATTTTTAATTACTACTTGAGTATAGGTCGAACTTTGTCGTACGTCAAGCATTTTTACGAATGATTTTATGTTATTTTACAATAATCGTTCGTGTTTTCGCCTTCAAACCTATTCCCACTCGATTGTTGCTGGTGGCTTAGACGTAATATCGTACACCACGCGGTTGATGTGATCCACTTCGTTGACGATACGAGTAGAGATCTTTTCTAATACGTCCCAAGGGATACGTGCCCAGTCAGAAGTCATTCCGTCGATCGACGTTACGGCACGAATACCGATCGTGTAATCGTACGTACGAGCGTCACCCATAACACCGACACTACGGATGTCAGGTAGGACTGTGAAATATTGCCACACTTCACGCTCTAAACCTGCTTTTGCGATCTCTTCACGAAGGATGAAATCAGACTCACGAACGATCTCTAATTTTTCTTCTGTAATCGCACCAAGTACACGGATTCCTAGACCTGGGCCTGGGAACGGCTGACGCCAAACGATGTGTTCAGGAATGCCAAGCTCTGTACCTACTTTACGCACTTCATCTTTAAAGAGTGTGTTAAGTGGCTCAATCAATTTGAACTGCATGTCTTCAGGAAGTCCGCCAACGTTATGGTGAGACTTGATCGTTTGTGCAGTTGCTGTACCGCTCTCTACGATATCAGTGTAAAGCGTACCTTGTGCAAGGAATTCGATGCCTTGTAGGTTTGACGCTTCTTCATCAAATACGTAGATGAACTCGTTACCGATGATCTTACGCTTCTTCTCAGGATCAGATACACCTTCAAGCTTGCTTAAGAAACGGTCTTTCGCATCGACTTTGATGATGTTGATGTTGAATCCTTCGCTGAACGTTTTCATTACTTGATCAGCTTCATCTTTACGAAGAAGTCCGTGATCAACGAAAATACATGTTAATTGGTCACCGATCGCTTTATGAACAAGTACGGCAACAACAGATGAGTCAACGCCACCTGACATCGCGCAGATGACTTTTTTGTCGCCAACAACGTCACGGATCTTTTGAATTTCGTCTTCGATCCAGTTTTCCATCGTCCAGTTGCCTTCACATTCACAAACAGATTTTACGAAGTTATCAAGAAACTCGATACCGTACTCGGAATGACGAACTTCTGGGTGGAATTGTACGCCGTAAAGTTTACGAGATACATCACTCATCGCCGCTACAGGACAAGAAAGACTTGTTGCGTCCGTTACAAAACCTTCTGGTGGTGCAACAACTAAGTCGCTATGGCTCATCCAAACCACTTGTTGTTCTGGAAGATTTTCATAAAGCTTGTTCATGTTTGTTACAGTGATCTCTGCTTTACCGTATTCACGGTGGCTCGCGCGCTCTACTTTACCTCCAAAGTGGTAGCTCATCAACTGCATACCATAACAGATGCCAAGCACTGGGATATCCAGATCAAAAATGGCTGGATCACAAGCCGGTGCTCCTTCTGCATAAACAGAGTTAGGTCCACCAGAGAAGATGATTCCTTTTGGATTCATTTTCTTTATATCTTCCGCCGTAGTCGTGTGCGGATGTAATTCACTGTATACTCCTAAGTCACGGATACGACGTGCAATCAACTGATTATATTGTCCACCGAAATCTAACACAACGATCATTTCACTCATTACGTGCAAATCATTCGTTACGCTCATGTACTTCACCCCATCTATTATTATCAGCTATAGTATCCGTCAGCTTGTCTATCTTTACACTTTCTTTATAAAACAAAAGAATTCTACCCTTGTTTTCCACATACAAAAACAAAGGCAGAATTCCTTAAAATGTAGCTATAAAGAATCCTGCCTTCATAGTCAGGTCATTTTCGGCAACCCGGTAGAGACTCTCGAACCTTATTATCGAGGATATACGAAGGAGAATAATATCTGACACTATAATCTTAAAGACATTCTAACAATGCCTGTTATAGCGGTCAAGGGCGGATTCTTTTAATTAAATTTTCCCACAATTCTTTATGGAAATCATTCCACAGATCTGCCTGCTTTTTCGGACTGAATTGAACGCCTTCATAGGCTTTCGCGAGGATTCTCATGTCCTTTGAATCGAGCTCTCTGTCAACATAAAGAGCATACTCTCTCAGTGTAAAAGCAGGTCTTCTTTTTATGCCATATACCTTTAATAGCCACATCAAGCGTTCGAATGCTTCCTCAAAGCTATCAGAGCCTTTTTTGTGTTTATAGCGCCAGATAGTGTACTGACGAAGCCATTTTCTGCGGAACAGATAAGCGAGTCCAGCGATCACAACAAGGCTGATTAACAGAATTACGGCTAACGTTCCAACAGATTTCAGGATTGAATCTGAACCTGTTTTTTCTCCTGAAGCAGAACTATCATCCTTCGTTACCTCTTTTTCAGGCTTGTCCGGTTGAGTCGGTACAGGTGCTTCTGGTGTTGAATCTTTTTCTTCGCCTTCAGGCTGGAATGGATTATCGAATCCGCGCGTCGGCTCAAACGGAACCCATCCGATTCCTGAAAAATACACTTCTACCCAAGAGTGGGCATTTGCATTCGTTACAGTATATTCGCGAAGGCCATCATCACCAAGCGCCTCAAAGGTTCCTGGTGTGAAACCTTTTACCCAGCGCGCAGGTATGCCAACTGAGCGAAGCATTACAACCATCGACGTTGAAAAGTTGTCGCAATACCCTTTTTTCGTTTTAAACAGGAACTGATCGACGTAATCTTCATCGCCCTTTGGAACAGCAACTTCGATCGTGTTATAGCCATAAGCGTTCTTTGCAAAATACCCTTCAACTGTTTTGACTTTATCGTAGATTGTTGGTTGGTTTGCTGTAACGTTTCGCGCTAAATTTTTTACTCTTTCCGGTAAAGTAGTAGGAAGCTGCAGGTAATTTTCACTTATTGCCTCAGGATATTGATTGGTTGAAGCTTTTAGCTGCTCTTCTTTGATAACAGGCAGCTGATAGTCCATCTCATATTCAGAAAGCTTCTCTTCTTCTCCACCTTGAAAGGTAGAAATTTTGCCGTTCACACCATCTAACTGATAACTGATATCCGGATCGGCTTGAATGTTGGTCAGTTTTCCTGGAATCATTAAAAATGAGTATTCTTTTCTTTTTTCCGCTTCAATGCGTGCTTTATGGTCTTTCATTTCTAATCCATCTACCCAGATTCTCGTGTAATCGGTATCCACTGAAGGATTATTTGCTTCTAAAGCGATTGCCTGAGTCGGAGTTACATTCTCCCACCCTTTACCGGTGTAGAATTCTTTTGTTTCTATCCGCCAATAATGCCTGCCGTTATCATAAGCGGTGAAAATTGGCGTATAGTCGAACTCGAATGGTCCGCCAAGCTGGCTGTCGTTTTCTCCATAACCAATCTTTGCGATACCAGGACCTTTCCCTAAACCTTCTTCATCGCCTTTCCCAGACAGATTCTGAATGAACGGAACAGGATCTGGCCAGATCGGGGATGCTTTTGGTGCCACATAGCCTAGAGCTGACGATACCGCGATGACGCCAGATAGTGGAGCCACCCAAAGAACAGGGAACTTTCCTTTTAAAAGGGAAAAGCCTTGCGTTTCAATTATCTTCATCATTCGTAAGATACCGACCAAAATCAGTCCGATGAAAACGGTACGGATGATAGCAAATTTCCCATCATACACCGTAAATGTATCGAGTATGGAAATGTAGATCACCGTGATCAAGAAGAACAAAAATATTTTTCGCGTTTGGACGAGCCAATAATGCATCAAATAACTGACGAGCCAAAGTAAAATAAAGAACAACAGACTCCTGGAAAGAGACGTCATCTCATCCCAGTTCTGGTCCGAAAACAGCCCTAGATTGTATTGAATGTCTTCAAATAAGAATGGAATCCATTTAAAGGATAAGAAGACATCAAAAAAGTAAAGGGAATGAAGCGCATATAACATTGCTCCTAATTTCACCGGAAAAGATATCCAGAGCGGAAGCTGAAAATACGTTACAATAAACAAAAAGAGCGTATACATCACAAAAATCTGGATATCGTTTGTCGTCGTAAGCTCTTTAAGCGGTCTTAACCACTCCCATAAAAGAAGGAAGCCCAAGCCATACAGAACCAAGACGTGTAGCGTTGACGCTTGTTGCTGATTAGATTGAGGCATATGTGCCACCTGCCTTCAGCGATTCGTTAAAGTCAGAGCCTATCATCGGTGTTACAGGCACACCGAACTGTCTGATTCGAGAGATATACGTAAGTTCTTGACTCTTTAGTTTAGAATCAAGCGCTAGGTAAAAGAAAATTACGTTCGTTTGCTGTCTCGATGCGATAAGTTCGAGCGTTTTCATCGTGTATTCAGAAAGATTCGGCGAAATGATAAGCGCCGTTTTACCTTCCATAAAGCCTGCCATGTATTCTTGTTTCAATCGTTCTTCAAACGGCAGCTTCACGTCTGATTTTACTTTTGCCAGTTCGTGAAGAATCCGCCACTCTTGTTCAACCCCTATATTCATCGGGATTTCTTTTCCGGATAAAGGATGATAGCCGATCGAACCACCTTTTGAGATCGCATAGTGGACGATGGATGCCGCAAGTGAAACGCCGCGTTCAAAGAGCCAATCCTGCGTGCCGTAACTCTTTTCACAATGATCAAGCACGATCACAAAATCATCATTTCGCTGCTGTTCGAACACTTTTGTTAATAGCTTATTCGACCTCGCACTCGCTTTCCAGTGCAGCCAGTTCATACGGTCGCCAGCCACATAATCACGAACACTAACGGTTGAAGTGTAGTCTGTGAAAGAGCGCTTTCCGACTTTTTTCATACCAGATTGCAGCATCTTTCCTGCTTCCCAGCGTTCGATATCTTGATATTGCGGGTACACAAAGATCTGGTCTTGAACGGAGACACTCGTGCTTTTTAAAACAAAGCCAAAGATATCTCCTGTACTGATTTGAATCTGATCAAATTTAAATAACCCACGCGGTGCAGGATTGATCGTATATGAATATTCTAGATGCCTGCGGAACAACGGAAACAGCAAAATCCGAGACTGGATCTGATGCGTATTGCCCTCATATCGCGTTTCACGAAGCAGCACCTCTGGCAGCACGTCCTCTAACACAACGTAAAAGAGCGGAAAGTTGCTTCTTCGTTTGATGACAATCGTAACTTCTACTTCTTCGCCTGCCATCAACTTGTTTTTAGAGATATATCGCTCCACCTTCAACCGTTGTATCGGATAAAAAGCCATCGTAATGGAATAAATGACAAGCGGAAGTACACTGTAAAACAGAAACCAGCTTACGAATCCTCCTTGAAACATGGCAAAAGAGAAGGTAACAAGCAGTAAAAAGATGATCCCTGAAAACCCGATCGGTGTTTTATACCGCTCCCGAAATTTATGAAGAAACGCCTTCATTATGCATGCTGTTCCTTATGAATAGGTGCAGGCACACGTGCCAAAAGCTCATTGATTACTTCTTCAGCTGAAACTCCTTCAAAACGAGCTTCCGGTTTTAATAGCACACGATGTACAAGAACATACGGCGCCAAGTATTTCACATCATCAGGGATTACAAAATCACGGTTCATGAGCAATGCAAAAGCCTGTGCTGCTTTTAATAACGCGAGCGACCCACGCGGACTGACGCCTAGCGCAATGGACTTATGATTACGTGTACGGTTGATCAGGTCGACGATATATCGCTTGATTGAATCTGATACAAAGATGTTCTTTACGGCTGTTTTCAGTTCTGAGATCTCTTCAGGTGAGATGGCTGGTTTAAGGAGGTGGATCGGGTGTTCGTTTCCGATCACGTTCAATACGTTAAACTCTTCCTCTGGAGTCGGATATCCCATCGTCAACTTCATTAAAAAGCGGTCAAGCTGTGCTTCTGGAAGCGGATAAGTTCCTTCGTATTCGATCGGATTTTGTGTGGCCATTACTAAGAACGGATCGGGCAATATGTGCGTCTGCCCATCAACCGTCATGCTCATTTCTTCCATGGATTCAAGAAGTGCAGATTGTGTCTTCGGTGATGTACGGTTGATCTCATCAGCGAGAATGATGTTTCCTACAAGAGGACCGGGCCTAAATTCAAAACTCATATCTTTTTGGTTATATATCGATACTCCCGTCATATCAGACGGCAATAAATCTGGTGTGAACTGGATGCGGTTAAAGGTTAGGCCCAGGGATTTAGCGATAGATCGCACCATCATTGTTTTCCCTACTCCTGGTACGTCTTCAAGTAAAACATGTCCACCTGCTAATAACGAAACAAGCGTCAGCTCTGTGACCTTTTTCTTACCTACCATAACTTTTTCTACGTTTGCGATAACCTCTCTAAGTTGAGGATGATATTCAAATGTCTTTTCATTTCTAGCGTTCATGATAGACTCCCCTCTAACATTTCTGTCTCTACATTATTTAATTTTTTCTTTCCTTTAAATATTCTAATCACACAGACGATATTCCTTGTTTTTTTACAAAAAAAGAGAAGATTCGATATAGGAAAATAAATAAAAAAAGATGCACTCTATACAGTGCACCGTAATCGTACTTTCTGACATTGTTTTAAGACCTTAAACTCTAATTTCCCAAGCTTAATTAGTTTGCTGTTTTTGTAGATATTTCTCGGGAAATTGTAGAAATATGACGATTTGTTGTTGAGGATTGTATCTTGTATCGTTATAGAATCCATATCGGGTCACGATATACCCATGTTAAATAGAGCTTCGTAAGTTGACCGCATCGCCCACCGATACATACAACCTTACTTTTTAAATAAAGAAAGAATGGCTTCCCATTTGCTTTTCGGCCGGCTTTGAACCACGATTTCAAGTCGTCTATTAAAATCGTTCTGCAGACGCCATTCCTTGACTTGTTCTTCTCTTAGTTTTTGAATTTCCTGTTGCAGAATTTCACTTTTCTCTTTTTCCTGTTCTAGCAATGCTTCGTATTGTTCTTTCTGTTGGTTGGTCAGCTTCTCAATCTTAGCGTTGGTTTTCTGAGCTGCGTTTCCAACATTCGCACTGATGGCGTGATGATCTTGCTGAAGTCTTGAAACGGTTACTTTAAGCTCTGACATATCGTTTGTCAGCTGGGCATTCATCTCACGTGTCGCTGCTAATTCATTCGCTAGCATCATTAAGACTTCTCGTAATTGGTTCGGATCTTGTGGAAGGTTCTCATATGTATCGGGTAGCGCTACGTCCGTTTGAATCGTTTCTTTCAGTCTTTCTTTTTGTTGAAGCACAATATCTTTAGCTGTATCGTCTAAAGGCTTTTCTGTATCGCGTAGCGCTATGAGCGATTTAATGTCAGATTGAACGAAAATACGTCGATCTCCATCCTTTAAAAACTCGTATCCGTTTCGTTCTAAAATTTGTCCATACTTTCGAACAGTAGGTGTTGCGATTCCTACTTCTTCTGCAACTTCCTTGGAGGAGAAAGCTCGTTCATTCGGTTGTATATCACGTCGCATATCGGGCCTCCTTCATTTCTTTTCATCTATTGCTTATATCGCCATGCGATACATATCGTTTAATTCCTCTACTATAGGCATTCGCAATAAACTGTATCAATACGTCTATGCTCTACTAAATAGATTTCGGCAAATGTGTCGTTCTCCCCTTCTTTCCTTTTGAGAAACTCGCTCATTCCACTAGTTTATTTTTCTATTTCTTCACCCTACCCAGAAAATAGCTGTTTTCTAAAAGAATAAGGACATATATAATGAATGAGTGCAATCATTTTTTTACATTCATTTTTTATGAAAGAGGTTATGGTATGAATACTACTTATTCATCAATACAATCTACTAAAACAAGAATGTTAGTCATCAGCGCACTATTCGTGGCACTAACGCTTGTTGCAACAATGTTCATCAACATCAAGCTTCCCATCGCAGGAAACGGTGGTCTAATCCACTTAGGTAACATTCCTTTATTTGTAGCGGCTTTTGTTTTCGGCAGAAGAACCGGTGCTATTGCAGGTGCTTTTGGGATGGGATTATTCGATCTTCTATCTGGATGGACAATATGGGCTCCGTTCACATTTATCATCGTTGGGGCAATGGGCTATGTAGCGGGCGCTATATCTGAAAAAGTACCAGGAAAACGTGTGCTCGTTTATTCCTTGGCAGTTGTCGTAGCTATGCTGATTAAAGTGGTAGGCTACTATTTTGCAGAAGTTGTGCTTTATAGCAACTGGATTCAACCATTCGGATCAATTCCAGGAAACGTTCTGCAAGTTGGATTTGCTGGACTAATCGTGGTTCCACTCGTAGCACGTATTAAGAAAAGAATTCTTTAGTAACAGAGACCTTGTATCGTATCGGCTTAAACGCTATGCGATATGGGGTTTTTTTATGTTTATGGAGTACCCTGAAACCTTTTAAGAATACAAAGCGACTTACTATAAAATGGATATCAGGGGTGTGAAGATGAAGAAATCATTACTTAAACTGTTTTTTATTACGTTTAGTATCTTGTTTGTTGGGTGTAGTGTTTATTCTGAAAGTAAGGAGACCGCTCCAAACCTCATTAAGCAGGATACAAAAGAGACGCTTATCGTATCAGGCGAAGTGAAGAAGACCTTTAAAAATGACAAGGCCGTTAGAATTGCTAGAGATGCGATACAGTCTGCCGAAAGAATACCTGGGATCTTAAATGTATCAAGAAATAATTTAGAGATGACTCTTGTTGATTCAAATGGAAATAAGGAGAACTATTTCCTTTGGTTACGAAAAGACAGTGATAGTGGAATGATTATGTATGTCGACGATACAAGTACGGGTTATACCCTGCAGCAACTTGATGTTGTTAAATTAAAAAAGATATTAAACTACTAATGCAACCAATCTATGAACCAACAAAACTTCACCTTCACACTTCACTCCTTCTGAATGTTAAAATAAAGAATACTTCCCTGTTAGACATATAGAGTGTCGACTTAAAATCGCAACAACTTAGGAGTGTATACAAGCATGAACAAAAAAGATATCGCTCAAATACGAAAACAGTTCAAGAAAGAGAACGATCTACTGAAAATCTCCAGCATCTTTAATGTGTATATTACGAAAGAATCCAGCGAGATCTATCATCACGTGAGTCAGCCTTTTGAGATGCTAGACGCTGAACAACAAGAGCTCTTTTTTAATAACTTCAAAAAATTACTTGGTGGAAATCTCGATGAAAAGTTATTTGAATTAAAGTTTAATAGAAATGCTGAAAACAATAGCCAGCTTATTCTGCATCAG
Organism: Fictibacillus nanhaiensis; assembly: GCF_042686385.1. NCBI lineage: Bacteria > Bacillati > Bacillota > Bacilli > Caryophanales > Fictibacillaceae > Fictibacillus > Fictibacillus nanhaiensis. The sequence goes on along the minus strand of NZ_JBHUPF010000003.1, from coordinate 20,587 downwards.
GGATTACTCGCAAGCGATACAGAAGACTGGAAAGAACGAATGCTTCAAATGGTAGGAAAAATGCTCCTAAACCGTCAGTACGAAAAGGATATCGTGATCACCTTTATTAAGGGGGAATACTATAAGCCTACGAAACGCAAAAATGATGAGGCTGAGATTAGTGAACGAGATGCCGTCTACTCCTTCCCCTTTATTTTGTGCAGCATAAACAATACACAAGAACCAAAGAAAGAACTTCTCTTTGACTATGTGGAAAAAGAGTTCAAGTACAATTTCGTGGTCAATCCTGTCATCAACCTGAACGCGCCCATCGGAGGATTTCTCTTCCCTTGTTTCAGTGATAATGCAGCAGACGTGAACCACATCCTGTACTCAGCAGGCAAAGTGCATGAGCCTGATTATGAATTCATCGTGGACGTTTTAAATGGCGAAGAAATCATGACGGCAAAAGACGATAAGATCGTGTTTGAAGAAATCATTAAAGACGTAACACGAGATCAGTTGAACACATCCACCCTCTCCAATGTGTACGAAGAGATCAACCGAATGATTGAAGAGAACGAAGAGGAAGAACATCCACGCTTAGATTCCAAAGACGTTGAACGCGTTTTAAAAGCGAGCGGTGTTGAAGATATCAGTGTGGAGAAGGTTGAATCAGCTTTCCAAAAGGTGATCGATGATGATAAATATGAAATAAAAGCAAGCAGTGTTGTACCGAAATACAACTCAAAATCTATTAAGATCGACACAAAGGTAGCTAAAATATCGATTAGTCCTCAGGATTTAAGGTATGTGAAACAAGTGCAACTTAGTGGTAAACGGTATCTTATGATTGAAGTTGAGGAAGATACGGTGATTGAAGGCTTTACGATGATTCCTGAGGCTTTTAGGGAGAAGGTGGAAAAATAGATCTACAAATTACATGACTTAAGCCCTCCTCAATTGCGGGAGGGCTTAAGTTACAATGGATTACAATTCTATATTATGAGAAAAATTAAAAATCGAACATTTAAAATCACTTTCACAATAGTTAATTCAAGTTAACAAATATTATTAAAAATTTTTTTCCGGTAGATTTTTTATTAATTGAGATAAGGATTCAAAACCAAGTTCATTTATTCTTAGTTTCATTTTCTCTGAATAAATAGTATCATATCCATTTTTCTCAATTGAAAAAATAAAAGACTCCATACCTTTTATTTGTCTAATTTTAAGAAAATCATGATTATCAAGTGACATATTACGCACTTTAATCTTAATAAATAAATTTAATGCATCGTGATATAATTTATTGATTCTTTTACGACCAATAGAAATCCTTCTATAATTATTGGAATCTTTTGTAACACTAACTCCTGTTATTCTTACATGATTGGATATATTTAAATTTATCAGTGATATCTTATCTCTATTTAATTTTAATTTATACCTTTTTAATAAAACCTCAACTAAATTTAGAATTTCCACTTTTAACCCTTGTATAAACTCATTTGTATCCTCAGATTTAAAAGAGATTGTTATATCATCAGCATATCTTGTATAAATTATATTTTTAAAATTCATTTTTTTTAACTTGCCATACAAGATATTATCAAATTCTTTTAGATAGATATTTGATAAAATTGGTGACGTAATTAAGCCTAAAGGAAGACCTTTTTTTTCTATACTACAAATACTAATTAATCTCGATATTTCCATTTTACTAACTTTAGTTTGGTCAGGGTTTACATTTAATTGTGAAAATAATAAATCTAAAAGTATTTTATGGTTTATACTTATGAAAAAATCTTTAATATCAAGTTTGATAAAAATATCATTATACATGTGAGCCTTTGCATTGTTAAATATAGAGGAATTCTTTACATATGCTTTTGTGAATTTCGAAAAAATTAGTCTTTCTTCTAAAAATTCTTTTATTCTTGTATGTTTTTCAATTACAGACTGATCTGTATATGTTATTATTTTTCTTATCTTTCCTTTTCTTCTGATAAACTTAATTTTATACCATGTTGCGTCAACTTTATTCAAGAGTTTAACACCTCCGTTAGCCCACCACTTGGTGTAACAATTAAATCAGAATACTCAGTTAGAACAGAATCAAATTCATTAGAAATAGTAAGTTTAGTATTCTGACTACCAATGTTTATCATTCCAATAGCATACATAACGTACACAAAGTATCCAATTGCTTGTGAAATATTAATATCAGAATAATTAGTACTAACATTGATTTCTTCTGATTTAAGTGGGACTTCACTTTCTATAGAACGGGCCATAAAACTTATGAAGTTTTTTTTAAGAATGTCTATAGTTTTATGAAAAACTCTTCTTCTTTTTGTTATATTATCTCCCTCCAATTTTGTTATTGGAGATCGCAAATCTGATTTTATGATATCAACTGTGAAAAGACTTATTAGAAGTGTTACCAAATTATCTAGAGTTAAAGTCACATTTATATTTTTATTGTCTACCGTGTATTTACTTACTCTATTATTATTAGCATTAAGGTAATTTTGTTTAGTTATTTTAATTGTATTACATTTAAAATCTATCAAATTATTAATTTTATTTTGTAAATTATCACCTAAAACATTATTAACAAAGTAAAAATGAGGTTTAATTAACTCAGAAGATATCTCATAGAAAAACTGTCCAGGAAAATACCTTATGATATTAAGATTATTAGCTGAATAAAATTTATTGGCATAGGCTAATTTCATAAACCCTGAAATTAAATCTTCTTCAGAAGAAAAGATATCTGGCGCCAGGACAATTAATTTATCATTTATTATTTTTTCACTTGAAAATAACCCTATCTCCGCAGCAGTAGAAATACTTTCATGTAATATAATGACTTTATCACTCATTAAGCTAGTAATTAACTCAATAGATTTTAAACTTTTTAATTGAATATCGTTATAATTTAATTTATTATTTCTACTACTGAACATAAAGTTTTCTTCTAATATTAAACATTTAAAATTAGAATTAATAGATTCAATATACTTTTTAAGTATTATTCTCTTATCTACTTTATCTTGTTCACCAGGGTTAAAATAACTACCACATAAAAAAAAAATCCTTAAAGGATTGTCTAATGTTTTATTTAATTTAAAATATGATAAATTCTCCATACAATAAATTTACCCCCAAAATAAATAAAAAGAGCCCTACTAAAAATATTCATGAATTTCATTGTAAATGTTATTAATTTTATAGCGTTCCGAGCTGGAGCAAAGATTGCGTAAGCGAGCGGTTGTTATAAAATTAATTGCATTCTTGTAAAACAATGAACGCAAGTTCTGAATATTTTTACATTTTGTGATTGTCTCAACCTTAGACGCTAAGGTAACTGTGTACATGACAGTTTTACTAGGGCTCATTATTTTAAATATACCACTAAGTATATGAATTTAAAACTTTATTTTATCAAATACTTTATCTATTTCTTTGGCGATGCTCTTATTATAATAAACCTGTTCAATTTTCAAACCAACATTGTATCCATTTTCTTCAAGCTCTTGTGCGTAATGATAATTTCTATAGAAAGTTGTTAAGACGATAAACTTCTTTAGCTGTCTTGCTTTTCTAATTTCAGCATCTACTTCATTGACTACATATTCTTTATCAACTATTAAACTTATGAGTACCAATAAATCGTAATAACTGACTTCGAAATCAGCTACTGTATTAAAGGTATGTTTTTTTAATAACTCTAGATCTTCTTTATTTTGATCTGAATATTCTGGCATAACAAACCCAGATTCAAAAGTCTTATTTTCAATTTCCCATATTAATTTATTTTGATGTTTCTCAATTAAGTAATTCACCAAACTTTGATGTATTAAAGTAAATATTTTATCTTTAGCCTCTACTAAAATATTTATAATATCTACATCTGTTAAGTATACTCTCCTTCCATACTCATCTTTAAACAATATTTGTGTTTTTCTATTTTTTTTTCTAAAAATGAATTCCACACCTTCAGTCGCACATTTGATATTAACAAGAGGATAATAAATTAATTGTTTATTATTTTTTTTTTCAACACTAGATGCATATAATGTGTCTAAATTCGTTAACCAGTTCATAATTAGTCTCCTTACTTACATATTAAGAAATACACCTTTAACTTACCATATTTCAGAAAACTTAAGAGACTACTTTCTGATAATAGAAAGTAGTCTCTAATTTTTCTATAATGCTTATTACTTTTAAAAAATCCTTACATCATGCCGCCCATTCCGCCCATGCCCATGCCTGACATGTCAGGCATTCCGCCGCCAGCGTTTTCTTCTGGCTTATCCGCGATTACTGCTTCTGTTGTTAAGAACATTGCAGATACGGATGCTGCGTTTTGTAGCGCTGAACGTGTAACTTTAGTTGGGTCAACGATTCCGGATTCGAACATGTTTACCCACTCGCCAGTTGCAGCGTTAAATCCAACTCCGATTTCTTCGTTCTTCAGACGCTCAACCACTACAGATCCTTCAAGACCTGCGTTGTGTGCGATTTGACGAACTGGCTCTTCTAGTGCACGAAGTACTAGTTTCACACCTGTTAACTCGTCGCCAGTCGCTTCTACTTGAGCGATCGCTTTTAGCACGTTAACTAGAGCTGTACCACCACCGGATACGATACCCTCTTCAACCGCTGCACGCGTAGAGTTTAGTGCGTCTTCGATACGAAGTTTGCGCTCTTTTAGCTCAGTTTCTGTAGCTGCACCAACTTTGATTACGGCTACTCCGCCAGCTAATTTCGCTAGGCGCTCTTGTAATTTTTCTTTATCGAACTCAGAAGTTGTTTCTTCGAGTTGTGCTTTGATTTGGTTAACACGAGCTGCGATCTTAGAAGAATCTCCAGCACCTTCTACGATAGTTGTGTTTTCTTTTGTAACCACAACTTTAGAAGCTGTACCAAGCTGCGTGATGTTCGCAGTCTTAAGGTCAAGACCTAGCTCTTCCGTAATCACTTCACCGCCAGTTAGTACTGCGATGTCTTCTAGCATGGCTTTACGGCGGTCACCGAATCCAGGAGCTTTAACAGCTACTGCATTGAATGTTCCGCGAAGCTTGTTAACTACTAATGTAGCAAGTGCTTCACCTTCAACGTCTTCAGCGATCAACAATAGAGATTTTCCTTGTTGAACGACTTGCTCAAGTACTGGAAGGATTTCTTGGATGTTCGTAATCTTCTTATCTGTGATAAGGATGTACGGGTTCTCAAGCTCTGCTTCCATCTTGTCAGAGTTTGTTACCATGTATGGAGATGCGTATCCGCGGTCGAACTGCATACCTTCAACCACTTCAAGCTCTGTTGTGAATCCTTTTGATTCTTCAATCGTGATAACGCCGTCGTTTCCAACGCGCTCCATCGCTTCAGCAATCAATTGTCCTACTTCTTCGTCAGCTGCAGAGATCGCCGCAACTTGTGCGATAGACTCTTTGCCTTCGATTGGTTTAGAGATCGCTTTTAGTTCTTGAACAGCAGCAGCCGTTGCTTTTTCGATCCCTTTGCGAAGTACCATTGGGTTTGCACCGCTTGTTACGTTCTTTAATCCTTCACGAATCATTGCTTGAGCAAGAACTGTTGCAGTAGTTGTTCCGTCTCCTGCTACGTCGTTCGTTTTGCTCGCAACTTCAGCTACAAGCTTAGCACCCATGTTTTCGAATGCATCTTCAAGCTCGATTTCTTTTGCAATTGTAACACCGTCGTTTGTGATTAGAGGAGAACCAAATTTCTTCTCAAGCACAACGTTACGTCCTTTTGGTCCAAGTGTTACTTTTACAGCGTTTGCTAGTGCATCAACACCACGAAGCATTGAGCGGCGTGCGTCTTCACTAAATTTAATATCTTTAGCCATGTAAAAACCCTCCCATTAATTTTAAAAGTTAGTGACTTACATATGCTTTATGTTTGATTTATGTAGCTTCAAAATATTGAAGCTTCCAAGTTACCTAACGATTAGCCTACGATCGCTAATACGTCAGACTCACGAAGAATCAAGTATTCTTTACCTTGGTACTTTACTTCTGTACCAGCGTATTTTGAGAAAATAATCGTGTTGCCTTCAGAAACTTCTAAAGAGATACGCTCGCCGTTATCCGTTACACGGCCCGTACCTACAGCAACAACTTTTCCTTCTTGAGGCTTTTCTTTTGCTGAATCTGGCAATACAATGCCGCTTGCAGTTTTTTCTTCACCTTCTACAAGCTCAATAATAATACGGTCACCTAGTGGCTTTAACAAGTGAAACACCCTCCTTAAATAGTTAAAAGATTTCTTATTAGCACTCTTTGTTAGTGAGTGCTAACTCCATTTCTAATAATAAATAAAACTAAAAAATTTTGCAAGTGAGAAATATAAATATAAATCGAATTACCCGCAAATTCGATATCCTCGCGAGCCCTGCCTATTCTATGTTAAAATGGGTAAGCATATAAAGAGGTATGAAACGTAATTATTTTTAGGGCTGTACGTAAAGGAGAAGGTAATTTGAAGAAAAAATATTGGTGGATCATCTTCATATATATCGTGATGCAATTCTCAGGTTACATTGGGGTTCCACTGCTACATGAACTTGGTGTTCCTAAAAATCAACTTTTTGGAATGTGGGGAACGTTCAGCTTTATCGCGGCTCTTGTAATCATCCTTTACATGCTGATCCCTGAAATGAGAGAACGCCACCGAAATTCTAAGCGCGTCTCAAAAGGATCTGCCATTCTATGGTCGATCATCGGTATTTTCATGGCGTACGCCGCTCAAATTATCGCGAGCATGATCGAGATGAACCTGTTTGGTATCCAGCCTGGATCGGAAAACACGAAGCAACTTGTTGAGATCGTGAAAAACGTTAAATATTTTATGATTGTAACGGCCATCGTTGGGCCAATACTAGAAGAGATCATCTTCCGAAAGATCATTTTCGGCTCTCTTCATAAACGCTTTAATTTCTTTATTTCTGCTTTGATCAGTTCTTTAATCTTTGCTGCTGTTCATGCGGACTTCACACACTTATTAATCTACACGGCAATGGGCTTCACGTTCGCTTTTCTGTATGTTAAAACGCAACGTCTTATCGTACCGATCGCGGCACACGTTGCCATGAACACGCTCGTTTTGATCGTTCAAGTATTATTTGCCGATAAAATCAAAGAAATGGAACAACAGCTAGAAACAGCGCAACTGATTATTGGAGGACTATTATGAAGACATCACCACTGTTTATGGCATTTTTATATCTAGGAATCGGAGTCGTCTTTACGTACTTAGCCGTTCATTACGCAAGCGAGTACGGTATGACAAGCTTCTGGACGATCATCACGATGGTCGTTGCAACCTTCGATTACGCCAATGCCATCCGCTATTTTGCGTTAAACAACCACTTGAAAAGAAAACGAAAGAAATAATATGCGGGAACTGCTTCTTATTGGAGGCAGTTTTTTTCGTTTTTTGGCGGTGTTTTGTGAGGATGGCCAGTGGCGGATGTGGGATTGGACAGATTAGTCATCGAATCCGACAGATTATCATCACGAGCAGTACTTTAGGTAGCACCTAAATAGCCCGCAAGTCACCTCAAACGATGCTTACTGTCGACTTTCACGAAAATACTGTCCACTTTTTGAGTTTTACTGTCCACTTTCGTTGAAATACTGTCCACTTTTGCATATTTACTGTCTACTTCCTCATTTTTACTGTCCACTCCCACTCTCCCATACCGCAGCTTCATTCCAACCACACAAAAAAGAGGATTCCCCACGTGGAGTCATCCTCTTTTTAATCATGATACATCGCTTCTGCCTGAGCTTCTCGTTCTTTTACGAGTGCTTCGACTTCGGCTTTCATTCGTTTTTTATAAGCGGTCTTCGAAATGATGATGCTGATTTCGTATAACAGGATAAGCGGGAACGTAACCATCAAGTGAGACAGCAGCTCTGGCGGTGTGATAAGACCCGCTACTACTAAAATCCCAAAGTAAGCTACCTTACGAATGCTTTTAAGGAAATCAGGTGTTACGATTCCAAGTCGAGTCAAGAACATAATTAAGACTGGAAACTGGAATAACAATCCGAACGGCAGTGTGATGTTGAATAGGAATGAGAAGTATTCCTGAATTCCGTATTCACCTTCTACACTAAGTGCCACGGCGACATTTCCCATAAAGCTCACAACGAACGGAAACAGAATAAAGTACGAGAATGCGAGTCCCGTCAAGAAGAGCACGAATGCGATCGGGATGTACATGAGCGTTACTTTTCGTTCGTTCTCATAAAGCCCCGGGCTGATGAATGCCCAGAGTTGGTACAACACCACTGGTGCGGATAGGACGAGGCCGATGAAGAAGGCAAATGTCATGTACACGTTCAGTGGATCGGTTAGATGAAAAGCGTTCATCTGAATGTTCTTTGCGATTGGGTCACTTTGCAGATATACGATTACGGGCTTGGCTAAGAAAAATCCAGCGATCAAGAATAGGAAGAAGGCTAGGATCGCCCATATGATGCGCTTTCGTAATTCGCCAATGTGACCGTATAGCGACATATTTTTTTCAGAGGTCATAGACAAACATCCTTACTTCTTCAGTTGTTCGCTTTCCTTTTTCTCATCTTCTTCGTCCATCATGCCTTTTGTTGCATTTTTGAACTCGCGAAGCGTCTTACCTGCTGCTTTACCTAGCTCAGGCAACTTTTTCGGTCCAAACATAACAAGAGCTGCAAGTCCGATTACCGCGATACTTCCTGGTCCTAACATAACGATTACCTCCTTGTTTTAAGAATAGTTTTTCATAAAATAAACAAGCGATTGCAATTCAACAGCTAGATCGATGTGATGAACACGAATCTCGGGTGAGACGGTCAATCGTGCGGGTGTGAAGTTTAAGATGCCTGTTACACCTGCGCGCTCGAGTTGATCGGCGATCGGTTGAGCGGCTCCTACTGGAACGGTCAGGATCGCAACATCGATGCCTCGATTCTTCAGTTCTTGCTCGATGTCTTCTGTGTGATAGATCGGAACTCCGGCAATTTCGGTGCCGATTTTAGCTCGGTCTACATCGAATGCGACTTCTATTTTGGTATTGTTATTTTTGGTGAAATTGTAATGTAAAAAGGCCGTGCCTAAGTTACCTACTCCGATTAACGCTACGGTTGTCGTTTCATCCTGGTTCAACGTCTTTGCGAAGAACGACAGCAGATAATTAACATTGTAGCCATAACCTTTTTTGCCTAATGCGCCAAAGTATGAAAAATCTCTGCGGATTGTTGCAGAATCTACTTTTACGGCTTCGCTTAATTCAGCAGAAGACACCCTTTGTTTACCGGAAGATGATAAGTTTTTCAAAAAACGATAATACAAGGGCAGCCGTTTTGCTGTTGCGTGGGGTATTTTTAACTGGTCTTGGTTCATATTTGGAGCCCTCCAAGTTTAGAAAGCTTATCTATTCCTATTGTATCATATTTTGTCAGGGCTTGAAGAACGTAGAAAGTCCCCATTCTTGCCTCCTGTTTTCGATTGGAGGTATGTAGGCCCGATCACCATTCCCTTATCCGCTGCTTTACACATATCATAGACGGTTAATGCTGCTGCAGAAGCCGCTGTTAACGCCTCCATCTCAACACCGGTGCTACCTTTCGTTTTCACTTCAACTTGGATGTTTAATTTATACATGCTGTCCGCTAATTCATCCCATGAAAAAGACAGATCAACGCCAGTCAGTGATAACGGGTGACACATCGGAATCCAGTCAGAGGTTTTTTTCGCAGCCATGATCCCAGCGATCTGTGCGACGGCTAGAACGTCCCCTTTTTTAAATCCGTTTTCTTTGATCTTAAGTAAGACTTCTTCAGAAACCGTTACCCCGCTTACCGCTACGGCTGTTCGGTGAGATGTTTCTTTTTCCGAAATATCAACCATGCGCGCGCGGCCTTCTTCGTTAAAATGGGTAAACTCTGTCATAAAACCCCTCCTCATGATGAATATACACGAAACCGCTTTTATTGTCGTTAAGATTTTACTTGTAATTATTGCAAAATGTTGAACATTCCCTTTGTTGGCGCGAATCTCCAAACTACGCTAAACTACTAGTTAGACAGGGTTATTTGTATAAAGGCTGATTGCATGATTGTTGAATGTAGTTGATTTCCGTTCCAGGTGCTTCGCTTTCAGCGGGGCGACCGGTGAGCCCCTTGCCGCTTTGCGCCCTTAAGGGTCTCACCTGACCGCTCGTCCCGCAGGAGTCTCTCACCTTACACTTCAATCAACTATTCAATGAAGCACTAACTCAATTCTTTTTGGGAATAAGCCAATAAATAAAACCACCCGTTTTTCATAGAGGTGAAATTACAATGATTATTTTACAAGTTCAAGACGTTACGAAGTCGTTTGGCGCGGACGTTATTTTATCGAATATAAAACTAGAGGTTCAAAAAGGTGAGCGAATTGCGCTTGTTGGGCGGAACGGTGCGGGTAAATCTACGCTGCTTCGCGTGATTACTGGTGAGTATTCCTATGATTCTGGTCATGTCATGATTCCAAAAGACGTGAAGACTGGTTATCTTGCGCAAGATGCAGGGCTAGATTCGGATGAATCAATCTGGAATGAGATGCTCTCGGTGTTTGAAGACCTTCGTAAAAAAGAGAAAAAGCTGCGTGAGATGGAAGCGCGTATGGGCGATCCGGAAGTGATTGCGAATGAAGCGGAGTATGAACGTCTTCTGAAAGATTATGATGCGCTGCAGGTTACGTTTAAAGACGAAGGCGGCTATCAGTATGAAGCGGAGATTCGTACGGTGCTTCACGGTTTTCAGTTTGCCGATTTTGATCGCGATACGAAGATCAACACATTGAGTGGTGGGCAAAAAACGAGACTCGCACTTGCAAAGCTCCTATTAACCAAACCAGATCTACTCATTCTCGATGAGCCGACGAACCATTTAGACATCAAAACGCTCACGTGGCTCGAGCAGTATTTGCAGAGTTATCCTGGTGGCATCTTAATTGTTTCCCATGACCGGTATTTCCTCGATAAGATCGTAACGACCGTTTACGAGGTTTCGAGAAAACGTTCTTACCGTTTCACAGGTAACTATTCTAGCTATCTCGAGCAAAAGGCGGAGCGTTTCGCTCAAGAGATGAAAGAGTTTGAGAAGCAGCAAGAGCAGGTTGCGAAGTTAGAAGATTTTATTCAGCGCAACATCGTGCGTGCTTCCACTACGAAACGTGCACAAAGTCGTCGCAAACAGTTAGAGAAGATGGAATTGAAAGAGCGTCCCGCTGGTGCCGAAAAGTCTGCTAGTTTTTCTTTTGAGATTGAAAGACAAAGCGGGAACGATGTGCTGAAGCTTGAGAACGTGAGCACAGGATATGAAGACGGTGAGCCGTTATTTAAGAACGTATCGGTAGCGATTAACCGCCAGGACAGCGTCGCGATCGTTGGACCGAACGGAATCGGCAAATCTACTTTATTAAAAGTGATACGTAAGCAGCTGCCGCTCATATCGGGCGATATACGTTACGGCAGTGGACTCATGATCTCTCACTATGATCAGGAACAAGCGGATCTGCATTCACGCAAGACCTTACTGAACGAGCTGTGGGATGACTACCCGGAAAAAACGGAAAAAGAGATCCGCTCGATCCTCGGACAGTTCCTGTTTAGCGGTGACGATGTACTTAAGCTTGTAACAGAGCTGAGCGGTGGTCAGAAGGCTCGACTTGCCCTGGCGAAGCTTATGATGGAGAAAGGAAACCTTCTTCTGCTTGACGAGCCGACGAACCATCTGGATCTTGACAGCAAAGAGATCCTTGAACAAGCTCTGATCCACTATCCTGGTACGATCCTATTCGTATCGCATGACCGTTATTTCATAAACCGTATCGCCACGAAAGTCGTTGAGCTCGCGCCAACAGGCATGACCGAGTATCTAGGTGACTACGACTATTACACGGAAAAGAAAAATGAGATGAAAGCACGGGAAGAAATCGCCGCGCGCCAGAAAGCAGAAAATGCGGTTAACACTCCTTCTTCTAACCAAGGAAACGGTGCGAAGAACTCGATCGATAAAGAAGCGAAGAAGCTGGATCGTAAAAGACAGCGTCGCATCGAGGAGATTGAGGGTCTGCTTGAAGGGCTCGAAAGCAAGATCACTTCGGCAGAAGCTGAACTTTGTAAACCTGAAGTCTTTCAGGATTATGAAAAGACACAAGAGTTTCAGTCTCAGCTAGATGATTTGAATGAAGAGATGGAAACGTTGATGGAAGAATGGGAAGAACTTCAGAATGCTTAAGTTGAAAGCTGATATCCTTACATAGTGGGATGTCAGCTTTTTTATATTCATCTCCAAGTTGGTTTTGCACATTTCGACATCACTTCCATACATTTTACACACAATTTTACGAACAAGAGCCCCAAAAAATCTTAAAAACGTTACTACTATAAATTCTTATCCACAGTTCACCCTGTGGATTCTGCACTTTTTGACGACTTATCCACTTTATCCACATGAACATGTGTATACATGATGTGAATTGTGTATAACACAAACCCTTTATTTCAAATGTTTCAAAACCATTGTCCACATTATCCACAAACCTGTGTATAACTTTTCCACAAAAATGAAGGGTTTTTGTGTCGAATTAAGTCGATTGCTAAAAAAGCTCTTCTCCTCATATAAGGAAAAGAGCTTTTACATTATTGCGCTTCTAAATCTAATCCTGGTACACCGTTTAATGACATATCTCCACGCGTTCCTTTTTGGTACGCCACACTTCCTGCAGCTCCAATCATGGCTGCATTATCTGTGCATAAGTGAAGCGGAGGAATGACGAGGTCGTACTTTGTTCCATTAAAACGGCTTTCTAGCATGTGACGAAGTCCTTTGTTCGCTGCTACCCCACCGGCCAAGAGGACTTGTTTTACGTTATATTGCTCTGCGGCACGGTATGTTTTTTCCACAAGTACATCCACAACACTCGCTTGGAAGCTTGCAGCTAGATCTTCAGGCTTGATCACTTCTCCGCGCTGCGTTGCATTATGAACCGTGTTGATCACGGCTGACTTCAAGCCGCTGAAGCTGAAATCAAGCGAGTTCGGCTCTAGCCAAGCGCGAGGCAGGTCAATGTTTGCTTCACCCTCTTGTGCCAGCTTATCGATATGAGGACCGCCTGGGTATGGCATGTTCAGTGTTCGCGCGACTTTATCATACGCTTCCCCTGCTGCATCATCTCTTGTTTCACCGATCACCTTGAACGTGCCGTGCTCCTCCATCAGGACAAGCTCTGTATGCCCGCCTGAGACGATAAGAGACAAGAGTGGAAACGTCATTTCTTTAACGAGTCTGTTCGCGTAGATATGTCCTGCGATATGATGCACAGGCACGAGCGGCAGATTATGTGCAAAGGCGAACGCTTTCGCTGCGTTAACACCGATCAATAGCGCTCCCACGAGGCCAGGTCCTTCTGTTACAGCAACCGCCGTGAGTTCTGCTGGCTCTAATCCTGCTTGAGTTAAGGCTTCTTCGATCACGACCGTAATCTCTTCAACATGATGGCGTGACGCCACTTCAGGCACCACCCCGCCAAAACGCTTATGACTCTCAATCTGTGACGCGACTACGTTTGCCAACAGTTCAGTACCGTTCTTTACAATCGCTACTGCCGTCTCATCACAGCTTGTTTCTATCGCTAATATCAATTCGTCTTTTATCATAATTCCACCCACATCACTAAAGCGTCTTCACCATTATCGCTATAATAGTTTTTCCGGATACCGCCTGCTTCGAATCCTAGTTTCTTGTATAAATTCTGTGCCACATGATTACTTACGCGTGCCTCTAGCGTCATCGTTGCAGCGCCGTGCATCTTCGCCAGTTTGATCGCTTCTCTCATGAGCATCTCTCCTAGCTTTCTTCCTCTATAAGAAGGAAGAATTGCGATGTTCGTAACATGTGCCTCGTCCATAACGAGCCAGATGCCGCAATAACCGACCGGCTGAAAGGAATCTTCGATCACGAGGTAATGAGCGAATTGGTTCTCAACGATCTCTCGATAAAAAGCTTCTCTTGACCATGGAACGGCAAACGATGCTTGCTCAATACCAAGGATATCATCTATATCGCTTACTTTTGCCAGTCTGAATGTATAAGGCTCTCCCATCAGATCCACCTACTTCCCCTGTGACTTCAGCCAGTTCACTTCTGCTTCTGCCAACTGAAGATAGCTTGGTGTAAACGAATGGATATCTACGGGTTCGCTCGTCATACCGATACGTCCGAGTTCGCTTGGACGCGGATTGTGATCAGATACTTGTCCAAAAACAGCTTGATCCCCCAAAACGTTCTGAATCGTTTCTTGGTGCAAAGGCAAATCATTACCTACGAATAATATCTTTTTATCTAGCGTTTGAAGCTTTTCCAACCAATCTTTTAATAAGATGATCTGGTCTTCCCAAAGATTTTGAAATTCCCCTGAATCATTACTTCCGTATAGGCCCGTAAACAGCTGTGTGCGACGCGCATCGAACAAAGGAACAGTATAGCCCTCAAAGTATTTCCCGCTCTGAGCGAGTACTTCCAAGCTTGAGATCCCAACGAGTTCTTTTTTCAGGGTCCACGCGAGTGTCTTTGCGATCGTTACACCGATTCTAACACCTGTGTATGATCCTGGCCCTTTCGCAACCACGATGCGATCAAGATCTGCAGGCTTTACCCCAGTCTCTTTTAATACTTCTTCAATCGCAGGCATCACTCGTATCGAATGATTCTTTTTTAAGTTCGTTATATACTCACCGAGTACTTTTCCTTCATCCAATACTGAGATCCCCATCACAAGATTGGATGTATCTATTGCAAGAACTTTCATTACATAATCTCCTTAACGCGTTCTTCGTATCTGCTTCCGATAGGTCTTAATTGAATCTCGCGCTCTTCGTCGCCTTTATGTGAGATCACGAGTTCAAGTCTTTCCTCTGGTAAATAGTCTTCTATAAATACGGCCCACTCTACCACACAAACGCCATCTCCTGAAAAGTACTCTTCGAATCCTAAATCTTCGTCCGAGTCTTCTAATCGATACACGTCCATATGATAAAGCGGCAGTCGTCCACTATATTCTTTAATGATGGTAAAAGTAGGAGAGTTCACTGTACGGGTCACTCCGAGCCCTTTTGCAAGCCCTTTTGTAAAAGTCGTCTTTCCCGCTCCAAGATCTCCAGCCAGTGTGAGTACATCTCCTTTTTGAAGAAGAGAGCCCAGCTTTTCGGCAAAAGACATCGTTTCTTCCGCTGACTTTGTTTCGTATTGATAAGTACTCATGACTTCCCCTTACCTTTCCCTAAAATGATTAAATCCTTTTTTCGTGAGAAGTTCAGGCTTCTCGTCCTGTTTATGAAGATAGACCTCAGCCTTACCAGCTTCTCCAACTTTCCCGATTTCATAAAGCGGCAGCCTATGTTGTTTGAAAGTATCTGCCAGCACCTTAAAGTCTTCTTCTCTTGCCGTCCCAACCAGCACATAGTCCTCTCCACCAAACAACTGGTGGTTGAGCACGTCAGCATCTGGTAAATCTCTTAAGGACTCACTAACAGGCAGGCTGTTTCTTTCTATATGAATGGAAACGTTACTCGCTTCAGCGATCTCATTCAATTCGCTAGCCACTCCGTCACTAACATCGTTCAAGGAAATTCGAAAACCGCTTCCTGCAAGAAGTCTTCCTTGTTCGATATGAGGAACGGGCATCTGATGTTGATTTATCCATTTTGCTTCGTTTGCCGTGAAATCAGCATGTCTTGTTTTTTCAAGAAGAATGTTGAGTCCTGCCGCTGATTCTCCCGTTGTTCCTGTTAAAAATACAATGTCTCCAGGTTTCGCGTTACTTCTTAATAAAGATCTTCCTTTTTCTACTTTTCCAATAACCGTCACCGATAATACTAACGGTCCTTTTGTAGAAACGGTATCGCCGCCCATAAGATCCATTTTGTATTTCTCTGCAAGATCTCCCATGCCTCGATAGATCTCTTGAAGCTCATCCTCCGACCATTCTGAAGGAATCGCGATCGAGACAAGATAGAACTGCGGAATACCACCCATAGCGGCTATATCACTCACGTTCACAGCAAGTGCTTTAAATCCCGCTTGATAAGGAGATAAGGTATCCCTCGTAAAATGAACGCCTTCTACCATGGTGTCCACACAAACGATTTGATCCATCTCTTCGTTCACCGACCAGAGAGCAGCGTCATCACCGATACCTTGAACAACCTCTTTTTGAAAAAAGTGCCGAGGCGTGATGCTGTTGATCCATTCAAATTCATCTTTAATCATGGATGTGCTCCTCTCTGGTCTTTGCTTTTAAATAAAGTTTTTAAAATAGCTTTTCACTTCAATGATAAGTTGATTGTAGTGGAAGGTGCAAGACTCCTGCGGGACGAGCGGTCAGGTGAGACCCTTAAGGGCGCATGGCGGCAAGGGGCTCACCGGTCGCCCCGCGGAAAGCGAAGCACCTGGAGCGGAAATCAACAGCTCAAAAAAACAGCTAAGAATAAACTTAAAGACAATTCAAATTATAAAAAAGCCTTAGGATTATAATAAAACTCCTAAGGTGACAGTTGTATATTAGTTTAACTTACTTTTAGACATAAAAAAACACGAAACCTTGTTTCGTTTTTAAAAGTGGCGGACCCGACCGGGGTCGAACCGGCGATCTCCTGCGTGACAGGCAGGCATGTTAACCACTACACCACGGGTCCAGCTTGTATGTAATTGATGTAGTTATTGTTTAGATAATAATTGGTTGCGGGGACAGGATTTGAACCTGCGACCTTCGGGTTATGAGCCCGACGAGCTACCAGACTGCTCCACCCCGCGACGTTATAAAATGTTGTTTTCTCTGGTTTAGATAACAACTTGTTTCGGACATTTATTAATATATCACGTTTATTAGTATGATGCAAGTGTTTTAAAAATATTAGGCACAAGAAATTTTATTTATTTCCTGTGCCCTCTATTTTATGCTACTTTATCGTTATTCTCAGGGCGTTTGTTGAACCCTTTAAAATAGTAGATCGCTGTTAATAAGATCAACCAACAAGGGCCTACGATCAAGGCGATACGTGTGTCTGGGAAGTATGCCATGATCCCGACTACAAAGATTAGAATCGCTAGTGCAATATATGAGCCATAAGGAAAGAACGGCACTTTGAATTTTAATGTTTTCTTTTCTTCTTCACTTAAGCTTTTACGGAACTTAAGCTGTGACACAAGGATAATGGACCATGTCCAAATTGCTCCGAATGTTGAGATACTTGTTACCCATACGAATACTTTCTCAGGAACAAGATAGTTTAATACGACTCCAATTAGAAGTGCTCCAGCTGAAACCAATACGGCTACAGACGGTACACCCGTCTTACTTACTTTATGAAGTCCTGCCGGTGCTTGTTTTTGTTCAGCCAGGTTGAATAGCATACGTCCCGTACTGAATATTCCACTGTTACAGCTAGATAATGCAGCTGTTAAGACGACAAAGTTGATGATACCAGCAGCTTGTCCGATACCGATTTTTTCGAATGTTAGAACGAACGGACTTCCTTGCGTACCGATCTGATCCCACGGGTAGATGGACATGATAACGAATAATGCCCCAACGTAGAAAATCAGGATACGCCAGAATACAGAGTTTACAGCTCGTGCTAAAGATTTTTCAGGGTTCTTAACCTCACCTGCTGTAACCCCGATCATTTCAATTCCTAAGAATGCAAACATAACCATCTGCATAGACATCAGGATTCCCTGTATGCCGTTTGGAGCGAAACCGCCATTTTCCCAAAGGTTACTGATTCCTGTTGCTACTCCACCGTTACCAAACCCAAATAGTATCATGCCTAAACCTGTAATAATCATCAATACGATGGCAACGATCTTGATTAAGGCAAACCAGAATTCGAACTCTCCATAAGCTTTGATCGCAAGCAAGTTGATGCTCGCCATAATCACAAGTGCTGATAGTGCCCAAATCCAAACAGGTACATCTGGGTACCACATTTTCATATAAATACCTACGGCTGTTATCTCAGCCATACATGTTACGATCCATAAGAACCAATAGTTCCAGCCTGTTAAATAACCAGCTAGTGGTCCGATATAGTTTCTTGCATAACGGCTAAACGATCCGGCAACCGGTTGATGGATCGCCATCTCACCTAACGCTCTCATAATGATGAACATTACGGCTCCGCCTAATGCATATGCGAATAAAATTGCTGGCCCCGCCATTTCAATTGCTGAAGCTGACCCTAAAAACAAGCCCACTCCAATAGCGGCCCCGAGTGACATAAGTGTGATATGTCGTTCTTCGAGCCCACGCTGTAATTCTTGTTTTGGCTTCATTTTTATGCCTCCCTTGATGTATATGATGAAGCGCTTTCACTCAGGTATCATAACATATTTCGACAAAAAGGAACAATTCGATTTTATTACAATTTAAAGCCCAAAAGCCCTATTGTAACAGGGCTTTTTTGGCAGCTTCTTTAAAAACAGTTACGATATCCTCAATATTTTCAATCCCAACCGAAATACGGATCACATTCTTATTAATCCCCAATTTTTCACATGTCTCTGCTGGTAAAGAACGGTGAGAAGTTCCTAACGGGTAAGATACCGTCGTTTCTACACCTGCAAGGGTTGGAACGATGTGAACCCAATCTAATGACTTAAAGAACGTGTGCACGTTGCTTTTCTCGTCGAGTTCGATCGTAACAATAGAAGAATTACCCGTTTCACTCACGTATTCTGGATAGTACACAGTTTTAATTCCATCTGTTTGTTTAAGCTGGTCCGCTAATTCAGTGGCGTTAGAGATATGACGATCCATACGAACGCTTAACGTTTTTAATCCGCGAGAAGCTAACCACGCATCAAACGGTCCTAAATTACAACCAAGGTGAATCATTTTCGCTTGCGCTTTTGCGATTAATTCTTCTTTCCCTACTACCACACCTGCTGTTACGTCGCTATGTCCGTTTAAATATTTCGTCGCACTATGAACAACAAGATCAACACCTTTTGTGTAAGGCTGTAGAACATAAGGTGTTGCAAATGTATTATCGATCATCGTCGTAAGATTGTGTTCTTTTGCAAGCGCAACAAGTCCTTCTAGATCCTCTACGCGCAATAAAGGATTCGTTATAGATTCTGAATAAATGAGCTTCGTATTGCTACGAATGTTTCTTTTTATCTCATCTAAGTCTTTGAATGAAACGAATGTTGTTTCGATCCCAAAACTTTTAAGATCGTCAGAAAGAAGCTGATAGGTTCCTCCATACAAATCATCACAAGCTAGAATATGATCTCCAACTTGTGTAACGGCCAAGATACCGACCAAAATGGCTGACATCCCCGATGAAGTCACAACACCTGCAGGAGCTTGTTCAAGATTCGCTACACCACTCGCAAAATCATTCTGATTGGGGTTATTCATACGTGTATATAAATAATCGTTCTTTCCTCTAAAATAATCCTCTAGGTCGTCTAGATCGTTAAATGAAAAAGCTGACGTCTGATAGATCGGATTGATCTTACTTACCGACTTCACACTATTATGACCACTTGCATGTACGCTGGATGTATCAAAATGAACTTTCTTCATGATATATGGCCTCCCCATTGTTTTTTTATCTTTTAGTTTAGCATAAAATTGGTTGGAATTATGGTGTTAGGATTTTGTTAGTTCATTGTTTCTCTGTAAAGAGGATTTAGTTTATTAGAGTAGATAGGTTTGTTAGTTGCGTTAGTAAGATAGTGTTATTGTTGAAAATTTTTATCTGCGGAATTGTGATGAAGTTTTACGGATATATGGAGGATTACCTCGTATAAAAAGAAGATTACCTNGGATATATGGAGGATTACCTCGTATAAAAAGAAGATTACCTCGTAAATGTGTGGGGTTGGATTGGTGGGGCGAGCTGATTAGTGGTTTTTTGTGGGGTTTTGGCTTGGGTGATGGTTGATGGAGCTGCTTGAGGGGTTTATGAGATAGATTTTGGAGCTTTTGCTGAAGAATATCGCGAAGTGGAAGATGGCTAAGGCCATCTTCTTCCTATTTTGAGGGTTTGAGAGGTTTTGAAGCTTTAAGCTGGAGTATCGTGAATACCATGCTGGGTATTTTCCAGCCGTAATTAAGTCTATAAAAGAAAATTAAGTCGTAATGAGAGCCAATTAAGTCGGAACGAACCTCAATTAAGTCTAAAATCAAAAATAAAGGCCATTCGCTAATTCTCGACAACCGTTCTCAGCTTGATCCAAGCTCTATACCCCCGAGGCTCCGGCATCACTTCCACTTTCGAGTCCTTGTTCTTCTTTGACAGTTGAAACGTCCGAATGTGGCTCACCGCCTGCCCCGTTGAAAGCGAGCAGCCTGGAACGGAAATCAACACTTTCAAAAGCAACAACGTTTATGGAAACAGTTTTGAAAACACAAAAAAAGAAGATGGATTTTCATCCATCTTCCTCATTGCCTAGCAACGTCCTACTCTAACAGGGGGAAACCCCCAACTACCATCGGCGCTAAAGAGCTTAACTTCCGTGTTCGGTATGGG
>NZ_JBHUPF010000002.1:0-315038 GCF_042686385.1 Fictibacillus nanhaiensis | reverse complement strand
CAGCCCACTTTGTTTCTTTTGAATAAACGTTTTTGCCCATGCAAAAACACCTCCGATTTTTCACTTTTAATAAGTGTATCATTTCGAAGGTGTTTTATTGTGTCCCATCTACCTAGGTTAGTCTACACCATACGTCCGGTCTTTTCTTTTTTACTTATATATTTTGCGATCGAATTAAATTCACGACGATTTCGCCGAGCTGTCTGCCAAGTGACAGCCCCTCATCATTATCTACTTTAAAATGAACACCTGCATATAACCTAGACATCGCACACTCTTCCATAAGAAGATGGATGCGATTTTTTTCTTGAGGAAAATAGTAGCTTAGGATGGGCTCTGTACAGCCAGCCATAACAGCGTGTGCGGAAGGATACCCAGGAAAACTCGGGGTCATCAACACCGTCTTTAAGTTTCGGTCATATTGACAAGGCCGAGCAACATCCCAAAGATATTTAAAATGCCAAGTGATGACGAAAGCATCATTAATAGCAGCTTGATAAAACGCTAAAAAACGTGCTGCCTTTGTTGAAGCAAGTCCATACTTTTCCATCATCTGAAATACGATTGGGATGATCTGTTTATTCACTTCTCCTGCCGCCCACACTTGTGCAATGCGTATCTGCTCAGGTGTAATCTGCTGCATGACCTGTTGTACGATTTGTAGTTCAGTTGCCCAATCAATGGTATTCGGATCCTTTATCCTCCACGTAATCGGATGACGAAACGGGTCCAAAAATGTATGACTCTCTCGTGCTATAAAGAACATCGGCCAATTACCTGCTTCTGGGGTTACGGGTATCGGGGGATAGCTTTCACCGAGATAAGGTATTTCAGACCACCTCAAATAATTTCTCATTTCATCCCCCCTGTTTCATGTCATACCTCATGTTATGTGAAGGGACAAAAATTTTAGAACAAGGTAATAATCTCAATAGTGGTTAAACAAACATTTTTTTGAAATGGAAGAGATTAAGAGTTTATGAAGTTCCTTAAGTGACGTAAATACATATACTGTTATATAGTTGGCCAAGCTCTTACAGCTTGTGGCAGCTTTTTTAAATGAAAGTTGGTGGGAGATTTGAAACACGTTATAAAAAATGATGTATCTTTTAATGTGACTGACGATAAACAGTTCGCATACTTTTGGAATACTGTTTTCCCTAATCATTGGGAAGATTTTACGTTTCAAGTCTTAGATCATTACTTACAGCCCGATGGAAATTATTTAGATATAGGCTCTTGGGTCGGACCAACTTTACTTTATGCAGCAAAAAAAGCAAAACACTCGTTTGGCATTGAACCAGATTCAGTAGCCTATGAAGCATTGAAAAAAAATATTAAGTTAAATTCTGAACTTGAAGAAAAAATCACGATTATCAACAAAGCTCTTTCTTATAAGTCAGGAACGATGAACTTATATAAACGAACACAGTTTGGTGATTCTAGTTCAAGCTTGGTTCAATCATTGTCAGCTGAGTTTCACCCCGTTGCCGTTAGTACACTTAAAGATTTAGTGGGTGATTATAAGATTACAGATTTATCACTCATCAAAATGGATATTGAAGGAGGGGAATATCTACTCATTCCATCCATGCAGAAATATTTAAAACGTTACAAGCCACCTCTTTATCTATCACTTCATCCTGAATTTCTAAAAAGCTCGATGATAAAAAGATGTCCCCACTATTCAGCCCGAAAACTACGAAAATTCTATATAAAAAAACTTAAAAAGCTTATAAACAGCTTAAATATGTATGATTACATTTATGTCTCACCTTCAAAGAGAATTGAAAAATCAAAATTGCTTCAAGCTCTTTTAAAAAATGACGACCCAATAGAACTACTTTTTACCACCACTCCCTTTAATTTAAAACTATGATGAGGTGTTGCTGAACGCACACTTTTTTTCTTTCGTTATACTTCCCTCTATTCAACCAACTTCCCATTTGGTATCATTTTCCTTAAAACATGAGGAGCTGATTTCGATGACTTTGCTTAAACAATCGTTTAACTCTGTGGCCGATTCTTATGAAAAGTATAGATCCACTTAACTACAAGAGCTTTTTGAAGATATTATTCGTTATGCAAACCTAGATGTGGATGATACTCTTTTGGAAGTAGGAAGTGGAACGGGTAAAGCTACAGAGGATTTTATAAAAAGTCGCCAACTATTGCCTTATGAACAAAAAGAATCAACTCTATCAAAAAGTCAAGAACGTGATTGTAACGCAAAATTCAGGTGTGATTACAAAAACACATGCAGTTGCATTATTTTTGGCTAAAAAGAAACAAGTATTACTACCAGATGATCTAACAAAATAATTAGCACTCCCCCTTCAAATGTCCTGTTTTCTTTATCTTCGAATTATTCCTAGGAAAGCTGTACTATTGTTTCGACAATTAAGAGGATATTTATCGATTGAGAGAGAATTATGGAGAAAACCAAGAAGGGAGGAAAAGAAAATGAGTGAAGTGATCATCCGTCACCTTGTGAAACGTCATTTCACAAAGAAAAACATACAAGATCAGCATCTTCAACAGCTGCTTGTTCATTTTCTTCTTTCAGCAAGGAAAGATAAACATTAAAAAAGATAAAGATATCGCCATCATATAATTCCTTTATTGAAACAAGAGTATCTGATTTTTCTACAGATACTCTTTCTTATTTGTGAGTGATTGCTTTTGTTAATATTTTCAAAGCTTGCATGATCGTGTTTTTTTCAAATTCAGAGAGTCCTTCAATATTTTGATTGAGACGTGTGCTTACGATCGTATTCAGATGAGATAATGTATGAAATCCTTTTTCTGTCAATCGTAGAATGGAAATTCTTTTGTCATTTGGATTCACTCTTTTCACAACAAGACCCATTCTTATTAAGGATTTCACTTGCCTGCTGAATGTCGTGATATCAACACCTATATTTTCTGCAATGAATTGCATTGAAGGCTCTGAGTGCTTACTGATCTCATAAAGGATATGACTAAGTGCCAAAGTCAAATCTTCTTCAACTAAACGACAGCTATTCTTTTGCAACGTTTCATATTTTCTACTCAAGTTCTGCAGCAGATCCCTGACATCCTCCAAAGTAAACACCACCTTATTTCACTATAAAGTATACTTCAAAAAAATAAAATAATTTTCAGAAAAATCAACTTAACGCACCAATAGGTTTTTATACCTATAAACACTTTACGGAAAAAGAAATTTTTTGACGTGTTTTGTAGATCAAAAATCTTTTTTAGTAGTAAAGACTCATTCGTATGTAAGTTTTTAGGTTTAATTGTCATTCAATACGGGTACCCCTTAGTTATAGAGATAAAATGTGTGAATAAAATGTTTGGGGGTATCATCGAATATGTACAGAGTGGAGCAGAAGCGTAGCAAATTAGGTATGTGGCTCGAACAGCATAATAAAGATACTGAATGGTTAACCCGAACTTCCGGTATCGAAAGACAAACGATCGAGGAGCTCACCTATAATCCAAATAAAAACCCAAGAATGATTTGTATACGCAAGATATTATATGCAGTGAAAAAGGTTGATCCTACTACTAAACTTAGTGATTTATGGGATATGAACTAATACAAGCACCTCAGACTTCAATGAGGTGCTTGTTTTTTGTATTAATCATTACTTATTAAGTCATCTACTTTTGACTTCATTGAACCTATTACTGTTTTTTTATATCGAACAGCAAGTAAGAGCACTTTTAACCGTTTGCGTAGTGACAGATCATGATAACGTGGTTCCTCTTTCACGAAACACTTAATGATTGAAAGAGTGGTTGGGCTCACCTTACTTTCATTTTTTTCTTGCTCTTTCTTTTTAGTCCCTTTTAAACACTGCACCCAGTAACTTATGTCTGTTTTTGTAGGCCGTTCATCAATCATACATAGCGCGTAATTCGTTTTTGTGTGTTTTTTTAAATATTCATAACGGTCATTTCCGCATACAATACTAAATTCATTCTTCTTATCTTTTTTTACTACAAGCATATGCATAGAGTCCCACATTCGATTTTTAAGCATCTTTACGTGATTCGTTAATTTTATCGAGTAATCCGGCTTGATTTTAGCTAGATGAATATATTGAACATTCAACTTCATGCTATATCTCCTCTTTCTTGTGGAGTCATCATGTATGTATATTATGAAAGTAAGTACATAAAAGGTGCCTATAGATCTCATCTCGTTTGTTTTTGAATGCCGATGATTTCCTCAAAAAGAATGCACACCTTTAAGCCTGCGTCTACAAGATAACGGAGGAAGTCTCCTATTTGCTCGCCTTGCATTCCTTTTCTCCGTCAAAGAAATAAATAAAAAAGCCACTACCCACACGTTTTAGTTAAACGTAGTGAGAGTGACCTCTTCATGTTTATGCTGCTCTATTTTTTCGGATAAAATTACGAATATCACGATTTCCGATAAACTTCTTAGACTGCTCACACCAAAGCTTAAAGGTTAATGATTTTAAGCTAGTAAGTAGAGTAAGCGTTGGTACATCTTGAAGTCGCGGATCACTTTTATGTGCTTTTTCCAAGTGATAGTTCGGCACGCGAGAGTTCAAGTGATGCACATGGTGAAAACCAATGTTCCCTGTAAACCACTGTAATACTTTTGGCAGTTTATAAAATGAACTTCCTTTAAGAGCGGCTTCAACATAGTTCCATTTTTCGTTATTCTCAAAATAACCATCCTCAAACTGATGCTGAACATAAAACAACCAAACTCCAGAAAACGTTGCAATGTAGAAGATCGGAAGTTCTACAAGTAAGAAAGCTTTCCATCCAATCGTAAATCCAACAGCTAATACAATCGTTACTAATGCGATGTTCGTTAACCAAACATGTACTTTTTCTTTCTTAGAAGCATTTTTTGCATTAAATCGATAATCGATCAAGAAAATGTATAATGGTCCGATCAAGAAGAGCACGATCGGGTTTCGATAAGTTCTATACTGTAAACGTTTAAACCAAGAAGCTTCTGCGTACTCTTGAAGCGTCATAGTCCATACATCACCAACCCCACGTTTCTCGAGGTTTCCGTTCGTTGCATGGTGTGTTGCATGGCTGTTCTTCCACTGTTCATACGAACAAAATGTAAACAGACCAGTAAAAATTCCAACGATCTGATTGGCTTTTCTGCTTTTGAAAAATGAATAGTGTGTGCAATCATGAAAAATGATAAATGTTCGAACTAAAAAGCCGGCTGCTGGCACTGCACAGAGCAACGTCAACCAGAATGATATATTTAAACTCAAATAAGCCAATACCCATAAAATCAAGAATGGTCCTACTGAATTAACTAACTGCCATACACTTGCTGATATACGCGGGCGCTCAAATGGTGCTAATTTTTTCTTCCATTCACGAATGTCGTACTTCGAATGTTCGCTCATTCAATCAGTCTCCTTTAACTTCACATCTTCCCTATCTTATCACATATTTTTGATTTAGCACCCACCTATATTTGTCGAATTATGAACTTATTATATGACTTGGTACTAAAACCACATAAAAACCGGCCTCTCACAAGGGAGATGGCCGGAAAAACAAGTTTGTTTTTTATTTTTTATTTTTTATTTTTTATTTTTTTGCGTTGATATAAAGTTTACCTGTCGCTCGTTTACTTGTTTTGTTTCCATAATCATCTGAAGCGATTACTTCAACTACCGCACCAGGTGCTTTAACGTTCGTAGTTGCTGTGTAGTAACCTTCGTAATGACCTTCAGACGTTTCGCGCATCGGAAGCTCAGTTGCGTTCGCTACTCCGCCAGCATTTGTAAGCGGCATATGGATGACGAATACTGCATCTAATCCAGGGTCACTGTCAAACTCGATCTTCACAGATTCTCCGCTCTTCAGCTCTTTATCTGTGTCTGGTTTCAAGTTCTCAACTACTGGAGCTTCGAACTTCGCATAAACGGTTACCGTCTTCGAGTGACGATTTCCTGCTTTATCAAGCGCAACTACTTTGATCACATTTTCTCCTTCATTTAATAGCATGCGGTGACTATAGTTTCCGTTTTCATCGACTTGCGCTTTTTGTCCGTTTACTTTTACCCAATCGAGGTTGGTTTCATCTACTGTACCTTTTACGGTTACAGATTCACGGTTCGTCTTCATACCATCAGCTGGTGATGTGATGCTCACTTTTGGTTTTGTTTGATCGAGCGTCACTGTTACTGGTGCGGATTCATCTGTTGAACCGCTCTCAGTAACAGCTTTAGCTGTTAAGGTGTTTGCGCCCTCTTCTAGCGTAACTTCAGCAGAGAACGTACCTTCGTCTGTCGTTTCCGCAGTAGCCACTTCTTCTCCATCTCTGTAGATCTCAACAGAAGTGGTCGGAGCCGCGTTACCTGTTACTGTTACTTTTTCTTCATTAGTAAACGATCCATCGACTGGAGAAGTAATGGATGGTGCCGTTACTTCATAATTTACAGTCGCTCTGATCATATAGTTACCTTCTTCTTCTGGAGATTGAGACCATGCTCCACTCAAGCTTTGGAAGCTTCGACCGGACCACTCTCCATCTTCATCTGTTGCAAGACCTGGCGTGTTTGGGTTCGCAAAGTTTTGGATGTACACCATATAGAAGTCTCCTTCTACCATGATGCCGTGTTGACTTAAGTCAACATGTGTCCACTCGCCGTTACGTAATGCTGTAGCATCAAACGGTCCAGCGAGCTCTTTACCTGGTGTCCCATCTGGTCCACTTGCATCGTATACAGCTACTTGGAATGCTGTCCCACCTGGTACTGGCCACTCTGTATCCCAGAATCGGAATAGGCCTCCCGTTACAGCCGCTTTTTTATTACCATCTGCAAGTGACATCTTAACTGCCCAAGCGTTTCCAGCAGCATTCCATGCACGAGCATTTTCAGCTGTACCATCGTCATACCCAATCTCACCTGGGTAACCGATGAAAGGTTTTAACGCGATGTCTTGATCTGTTGTTTCGCCACCTGTTACGGTTACGGAAATTTCTTCACCATAATAAGAAGGAGCAAGAACTTTTAGCGTGTATTCGCCTTCATAGGCAGAGATTTCATACGTACCATCTTCGTTCGTCTGTACAGGTGCGATCGCAGCATCTTCCATGAGCATCACGGTAGCTCCTGCGATTGGTTCTCCTGTTACTTCATTCGTAACCGTACCTGACACTGTTCCTCTTGGAATTTCTTCTAGAGTAAAGTTTGCACGGGCCGTTCCGTCTGCTTCAAGTGTGACTGATTGTGTTTGCGAACGGAAACCATACGCCTCTGCTTGTACAGTGTATGTGCCTGCCGCATGCGTTAAGCTATACGAACCATCTTGAGGATTCGTATAAACAGAACGTCCTGTTTCTAAGACACTAACTTCCGCACGCATCGGAAGAGCTTGTGGTGCAGCATCGCCATATTTCGCAGGTTCTTTTTCATAAGAAGGTTTTATCGGCTTGATATTAGATGGATCTACTTTTGGCTTGGCTTGTGACATAGGCGCTTTTTCAATTGCTGGTGATCCGCCAAGTTTGGCTTTTTTCGAAGGTGTGATCGATTGGTCATGTAGTTTCACATCATCTAGATACCAGCCTGCTTTTACAACAGAACCATCAGAAGTTACATTGAACGCAACGTAAATGCGTTGTCCTGCATATTCACTTAAATCTACTTCTCCATCGATCCAACCACCGGAAGTAGAGTTGACGCGAAGCTTTTGTGTCCAGTTTTCCATATCTGTTGAAACGAATACATGACCGTAATCATAGTTTCGTTCTAAATCGTGCCATTGTTTGAACTGAAGGTAGGTGTTGCCTTCTGCAAGATCAACAGGAGGCATTACGAGTGTCATATTTGCACTGTTCGCATAGTTTCCAGCAAGGTTTGAAGCATATACTTTTTCACCAGAGAATGCTGCACCAGGTCCACTTGTTGGTACACCATGCTCCCAGCTGTTATTCGCTCCGAACGAAGTCCAGCCTGTAGGATTTCCTTCAAAATCCTCACTGTATCCTGAAGAGATTCCAGGTAAAAGTGTTATTGTATAGTTATCTGTTGAAACGGAACTTCCTCCAAAATCAATAGCTGTCCATTTATAAACGATGGAATCACCTGTTAGTGCGGATCCTGGAATAGAAGCGCTGTACGTACCTGATTGATAATCTCCGCCTGAGCGTTCAGCAGCTGCGTCTGTCCAGCTTCCGTCTTCGTTCTGATAGCTTAATGTAACAGAAGTGACACTAATGTTATCTGACACTTCGGCTTCAAGATTTAATGGCATCTCTTTGTAAGATTCAGTAGGTCCCTCATGCGTGATGGAAGGAGCTTCACTATCCTCTCCTTGTTTCGTTACAGTTCCCTCAATTCTTCCTAATCCCGTTACTACTGAGGATACGGCTGTAAATGCATTTACAAGTCCATGTCCATATCCGTTGTTCGGCGATTCAGGGAACGTTGCATCTGTAAGAGGAGTTGCTGAATTTAATAAAATCTCTTCGAGTTCTTCAACCGTCAGACTCGAATCAGCTTGCTTTAATAAAGCAACCACTGCTGAAACGTGTGGTCCGGCCATTGACGTTCCATTCCAACCACCTTCATATGCACTTCCAGGAACCGCTGAACGGATATTTACTCCTGGTGCTGAGATTTCAGGTTTTGTTTCGTCATATGGAGAAGGCCCTTGCAGTGAGAAGCTTGCTAAAGTGTTATTGATATCTGTTGCACCTGTCGCAAAGGATTCGGGATAGTTGGCTGGATTCGCTATCGATTCTGGGCCACCTGGGTTAAAGATCGTCGTGTTACCTGCAGAGAATTCTGGGAAAATCTCAGCTGAGCGCCAAGCTTGTACCATCTCTCTGTACCATTCATCAAGTCCTGCTCCGCCACTCCAAGAGTTGTTTACAACATCTGGCGCTTTTTCAGGATGCGGATTACCTTCTGCATCTTTTGGTGCTAAGATCCACTCGCCGGCTTCAAGAAGATCAGCATCCGTTCCACCTGAAGCAGAAAAGGCTTTTACAGCGATCCATTTCGCTCCTGGTGCAACACCGATCTGATTACCTCCGTTCGGTTCAGCACCTACCATAGTTCCCATCGTATGTGTCCCATGTCCATCATCATCGTATGGTGTAGCTTGGCCACCCACTGGATCGAACCAGCTAAATTGATGATCTGCTGCATCCGGATTCTGAGGATTATATCCGCGATACTTTTCTTTTAGTGCGGGGTGGTTCCATTGAACACCTGTATCGATATTGGCAACAACTGTACCAGCCCCATCAACACCCATTCCCCAAACCTCAGGAGCTCCTACACGTTCGATATTCCATTCAATAGATGAAGTATCGTTTTTCGGTTGGACCTGTAATGACGATTTAGGAAGTTGCTTTTCTGGAAGTTTAACAGAGCTTACGGGTTGAATAAGCTGTCTTGTTTCGTTTGGAAGTACTTTTTCAACCTCTGGAAAAGCTGCGATTTCTTCCATTACTTCTTTTGTCGCCGTTACGGCCATACCGTTAACAACATAAAAAGATTGAATTTTTTCAGCTTTACCTGCTTTTTCTTGTTTTTCTAAGTATTTTTTTGTGTGCTGTTGGGTTTCAAGCGCGTTTGCGCGAAGGGTAGAAACGATCGTTGAACGTTTCATAAGTTTTGTTTGATTAGAAGAGAGTTTTTGAGATTTAGCATCTTTAGCAGCTTTTTTCGCTACGGCAGCCGTATCTACTTGTTCTTTGAACTTAATGAGGAATGTAACTTTATCCTTCTTGCTGAATTGCTCGTTCAGTTTCTTTGCAACCTTATTCGTCTTTCCTTCTAATGCCGCCTCTTTCGCTGAAGTAGAAGCTTTACCTTTTGAAGTAACAGCATTCGATTGAGATGGGAACATCATTGGAACAATCATTAAAAAAGTTAAAAATACGGAAAGCCAACGTACTTTTTTTCGTTTTTTACTCATGTAACTTTTCCCTCCCTAGTCCATTTGATTTTGGTTGATCTAACCAAGCAAGAATTCTGTCACACCTCCTGTACTTTTTATGAAAATATAGTAATTCTTTGTTGTTATATAAAGGTTAAGGGAAAGACACTGTAAGATTATGTAATATTTTGTCGTAGAAAGTACTACTAATTGGAAAATAAATCCTTTGTATGACTGATTACATTTTATTTCGCGACTATTGATTTGTCATTTTTCTCTATTTTCTTCTTTTTACTAGAATACAAAACTTATGACACAGTACATATCTACTTATTTTTGTAATATAAAATCACGCAAGAGAAAAATGAGGATACAGTCCCTTTAAATCTGTTAAAAAGAAACTAGATTAATTCCATTATTTTCTTTGTTGTTTTGCAATCATACGGGAATTCAGAGGGTTCACATGTTCATCCATGAGGCGTTTCTCCCTTTATAGATGCAGGTCTTATGTCGGAAAAAACGGTATATCTTCCTAAGCAAATGGGTTATGAAATACTTGAAGTTTAATAGTTTGTAACACGATTAACATCTAGCTATCTTGATTCTGTCGTTTTTCGACAGCGTATTTTTCGTTTAAAAACTTGAATGCACAAA
This sequence comes from Fictibacillus nanhaiensis, assembly GCF_042686385.1. Taxonomy (NCBI): domain Bacteria; kingdom Bacillati; phylum Bacillota; class Bacilli; order Caryophanales; family Fictibacillaceae; genus Fictibacillus; species Fictibacillus nanhaiensis. The sequence goes on along the minus strand of NZ_JBHUPF010000002.1, from coordinate 304,487 downwards.
AAAACCTCCCTCTTAATGAGGAAGGCAAAATAATTATTCTGGTCTTTCTAGCGAAAATGTCTCTCCAAGCTTTACGTAATTTGCCCCTGCCAATCTGCCAACAGGCTTTAGCTTTTCAGCATCTATTCTTCCATTCTGATAGAGCTCATCTGAGATATGATAATGAACTACTCTTCCGATTAAGAGATCAGTAGCTGGCTTTTCAGGTGAACCACCAAGTGGAATGATCCGTTCGACTACACATTCCATTCGAATTTTTGATTTTGGCAATGCCAGGCACTCCCACTTTTACTGATTTAGCCTTCGTTAAGTTTGCAAGTTCAACTTCACTTTGATCTGGGTCCAGGTTCGCAGCGGTTTTATTTACAGCTTCAATATACGTTTCGTCTGGAATGTGAACGACGAACTCACCTAGCTCTTCTGCATTCCGCGATGAATCTTTTTGTATACCATCCTTCCTCCCTATTGAGATGGCGATGAGAGGAGGATTGGAAGTTAGCGCATTAAAATAGCTGAATGGTGCAGCATTGAGCACGCCTTCTGATGAAAGTGTTGTAACGAATGCAATCGGTCTAGGAATAATGCTACCGGTAAGAAACTTATAGTTCTCTTTTACAGATAGCTCTTGAGGATCGATAGACTTCATGAATCTTCACCCGCTTTACTCTGTTTTTTATACGATTGATTACATAATAAATGACCTAATTGTGACAAAAAGACCTTTTCATCATCTAATATTTTGAATTCTTTTAACAAAAGTGACTTATAGCAAGTTTTTGTTGAACCATTCGGCTGCTTCTTCTACTTCAGCTCTTGATAACTGATGCCCCATGTTATCCCATTTTAAATGTACGTTTGCCCCAGCTTTGTTCAAAAGTTGTTCTAACTCTTCCGTTTCTTGAGGAGGGCAGATCGGATCATTATTTCCTGCACCGATAAATACAGGAAGTCCATCTAATTTTGGAAGTTCAATTCCACGTCTAGGTACCATCGGATGATGCAGAATGGCACCTTTTAATGATTTTTCATAGTGAAAGATTAAACTACCTGCAATGTTAGCGCCGTTTGAATAGCCGACAGCTACTACTTGATCGCGATTAAACGAATATTTATTTGCTGCTTCATCAATAAACTCATGAAGCTCTTTTGTACGGTAGATTAAATCTTCTTCATCAAATACACCTTCAGCTAAACGACGGAAAAATCTTGGCATACCGTTTTCAGAAACGTTTCCTCTGACACTCAACACGGATGATTCTGGTGAGATCATTTCTGCAAGTGAAAGTAAGTCTTTCTCATTTCCTCCTGTACCGTGTAATAACAAAAGTACCGGTTTGTTTAAGTCTGTTCCTTCTTTAAATAGATGAATCATTGGATATCCTCCTTTAAAATTCTTGCTTCAGCAGGTTGTAAATGATTCTCAATTTGTTCTCGATGAGCCTCAAGCCATGGTGGAAGCAATAATTTCTTTCCTAGCTCTTCTTCTGGCTCATCACGAGTAAATCCTGGTGGATCAGTTGCAATTTCAAAGAGTATGCCGCCTGCTTCACGGAAATATATTGCGTTAAAATATTGTCGGTCAATAATTTCTGTTACTTGAAACTTATTTTGTTTTACATGTTGCTGCCATTGTTCATGTTCTTCATAAGTAGAAGCTCGCCAAGCAATGTGGTGAACGGTTCCTACTCCGCTTACTCCCCTTGCTTCTGGAGAAAGTTTGATATCAATCACATTGCCAATGTCACTTCTAGCATGAAACCGGATGTAATCTCCGTCTTGCCCCACTTTTTCTAAACCCATTACTTCTACGAGAACTCGTTCAGTCTCTTGTGGAGCTGCTGAAAGAAGTACGGCTCCACCAAACCCTTTAATGGCGTGTTGAGCAGTTACTCCGCCAAATGACCATTCACTATTTTTGCCTTTTTGTCTTGCAACAATTTCTAGTCGCAATCCATGAGGATCGAGAAATTCTAAATATTCTTCTTGAAAACGAACCGTCTTTTTATACTCTACAGAGAATTTTACAAGCCTGTCTTCCCAAAAAGGTAAGGAACCTTCCGGGACTACAAAAGATGTAGTTCCAACTTGGCCTGAACCTACTCTTCCTCTATATGCATCCGGCCAAGGGAAAAACGTCATGATGGTTCCGGGACTTCCACCTTCGTCTCCAAAATAAAGGTGATACGTTCCTGGGTCATCAAAGTTTACCGTTTTCTTAACAAGTCTTAGACCGAGAACACCAGCATAAAAATCTACATTTTCTTGGGGATTGCCAACAATCGCCGTGATATGGTGAATCCCATCAGTATGCATTGTCATATCCAAAACATCCTTTCACTATCATGTAACTTATTTTTTGTAAGTTAAGTATATAATTTATCACTTACTTTTGTCAAGTAACTAATTTACATTGTTTTAAGTGGTTGAAATTTATATTAATACTCCTAGCCTCTATTCATTATGTACGTACAACAGTTTCCTTAAGCCTATACCCTTTATACGTAAGTAAAACAACTTTTAGGAAAGTTCATTTCTGCAATCCATGTAATAAAAAATCCACGTGGAATCTGTAGATTCCACGTGGACAAATTTAAATTGTTGTATTTGTTTGGGGTCAGACCCTTCTTAAAAGTCGAAGTTGTCTGGGTCTGGACCGATACGACGATCTTCATTTAACGCGTCAATCTTGGCCATATCTTCTAGAGATAATTCAAAATCAAAGATATCTGCATTCTCTACGATGCGGTGTTGTTTAACTGATTTCGGAATGGTTACAACGCCATTTTGAACGTCCCAACGAAGGATGATTTGAGCTACAGATTTTCCGTGTTTCTCTGCTAGTTCTACCAATGAAGGTTCTTCTAGCAACTCACCTTGCATCAGCGGGCTCCATGCTTCGAGTTGGATGCTGTTATCTTTACAGAATAAAAGAAGCTCTTTTTGTGCCAAACGAGGATGGTATTCTACCTGGTTCACCATCGGTTTGATCTCACAATCTGCCAAGATATCTTCTAGATGATGAACTTGGAAGTTAGATACCCCAATCGCTTTTACTTTTCCGTCTTTATAAAGCTTTTCAAGTGCACGCCACGTTTCTTTATACTTGCCTTCTACAGGCCAATGAACGAGATACAAGTCAAGATACTCTAGTCCGAGTTTGTTCATGCTCTCTTCAAACGCTGCAAGCGTTGATTCATAGCCTTGATCTTTATTCCATACTTTAGTAGTGATGAACAATTCTTCGCGAGGAACACCCGCTTCTTTTATAGCTTGTCCAACACCTTCTTCATTTTTGTAGATCGCTGCTGTATCAATACTCTTGTATCCTGCTTCAATCGCCCATTTCACAGAGTCGATTACTTCTTGGCCGTCTTCTACTTTAAATACACCAAGTCCGAACCATGGCATTTTTACTCCGTTATGAAGAGTCGTAGTATCTTGTAATGATTTAATTGTTGTCATCTGTTTAGTAGCCTCCCATTTAAAAGCCAAATTTTGTTCCCTAAAAAGATATTGTCACATTCTGCTGTAGAAAGGAAACATTTCGACTTTTAGAAGGTATTTAAAACCTTCTATGGAAGTAGTATCCAACACAATATGAAAATGGGGTGTTGGTGTGAAGGACAATCTGATTCAATTCAAGACTAAAAGTGAATCATCTAAATGTATGCCTGAACAAGAAATTACCCTGATTCAGGAGATACGTGAACTTCTATCAGAGTTTCACTGTAACTATCCTTTAGTAACAAAAAAAGCGATTCTACTTCGTATCGATCAACTAACAGATGAACTCATCTTCAATAAAAGATAATTAAAAAGAAAATTGTCTTTGATACACATTCAGCAATACATCTAATTCTTGACTGCATTTAACCGTTTCATTGCTGGTTAAACCATTGCGATCTGCAACTTCTACCAGCTTCTCTTTTTTTTCTTTTATACATTCCATGAGAAGAGAGTTATTCCATTCTTTTTTCTCCACGAAAATCCGCTCCTCTTGTGTCTTTTTTATATACCTCTTGCTCATTATGAACGCTTTTTATATCCTTGAAAATAGATTCTGCAAAAGAAGAAGTAATCTTACAAAAGCGGACAATTTTTTACATGACTTATCGTCACAAATACCCAATATTTCATTCAATATGATTCAAGTTTCAGCCGCATTCGCCTACATTCTTACCTGTGTAACTAGCAATTAAACGGAAGCGAAGGTGAGTTATATGTTTTCTATATAAAAGAAAAAAGGATGGGCGATTTCCCATCCTTTTAACCTTTTCTGTCATTGTAATAGTTTACAGAGTACATAGCTCCTTCTTCTACCATCTTGTTATCATCAACATCCATCGGATCAGGATGACCTGCTTTATTAATAGGTAGTTGCGTACGATCGATGTGATCAGGTCGAACTCTGCGTTTCATATCTTTAAACTTCATTTTTGTTTTAATCCGGTTTGGTTTGAAAGAGAGCCATACTAACGCTCCTGTACCAAGACCAATCAAAGCCCACGATTGTGTTTTCAATAACTTACTCGTCGTTTTCATTTGAGTTTGAGTTGTAGTTTGCATGTATAACGCCTCCTTGCTTACATTTACCCCATTTATATACAGTCGTAACATCACATTTTCATTTCAAATGTTACATCTGCCTATTTCCTCTAAATCTAAACAATTGTCCATACACGCTTTCTGTTCTCTACATATACTGTATCGAAGTCGAAAGTACAATTGTTAAGGAGGAGTTTTTAGAATGTATGCAAATTCACCGGTAAATGCTTCACTTGCAAACGCACCAATGTATGGTGGCGGATATGGTTATTGTGGTGGCGGAGGTTATGGCAAGAGTTTTGCGATCATAGTAGTTCTATTTGTCCTTCTCATTATCGTTGGCTGTTCGTGGGCATATAAAGGCAAAGATTGCTAATTTTATGTGCAGGAAAAAGAGGTGCGGATCTTTTTATCCGTACCTCTTTTTATTACATAAACGGTTTTGCTGTCTTCTTAAGAGATACCGTCCTAACAAAATCAATGAGTCTTGTGCTAATCCATTGGCAAATGAATGCGAATACGATAATCTCGAGTCCCAAAGTTAACGATGTACCTAATATTATAAAGCTATTGATTAAAAAGAGAATGCTTCCTGGCTTTTTACCTGTCCAGTTAGCAAGTATGAGTGCAACAATGTCCATCCCTCCCGAAGAAGCACCGAATCGAAAGAGAATACCCACTCCTGTTCCGAAGATAATCGCTCCATAAATTACATCTATAAATGTACCATTTAAGGGGCCTGTAACATGAGAAGACATCAAATCTACCACGATGGAAGTAACAGCCACACAATAGATGGTCCACAATGCTGCTTGTTTTCCAAGCTTGTTTATCGCCAACAGCAATAATCCAAAATTCATCGTCCATAACGTTAGACCTAGTGATATATCGAAGAAAAATTCATTTAGTATTGCCATACCTGCAACACCACCAGAAGGGATATGGTGAGGAAAAAGAAAGGCTGCCATAGCGATTCCTTGCAGTAAAGCACCAAACGTTAACCAAATCATTCGTTGCAAAATAAAAACCCTTTCTCATTCTGAGTTATTCCTTCTCTCATCATAGACCTCTTCACTTGAAATACAAGATGTTTCACTAAAATAAAACACATATAAACAGGAGTCAGAACATATCTTTTTAATGATTACTCCTTTTTAGAGGAATAGGGCCCTGTTCATCTCTTTTGCGGAAATAACACGATACGTGGGAGCAGCAGAAAGGTGGACAAGAAATTGACACAGCACAATAAAAGTGAAATTAATATGCTTGAACAAAAAGCACGGGAAGAGCATAAAGAAGTTGAGCAGGCACGCACAGTAGTTGGAGATGTCTATATTCAAAAAAAAATTCCATGAATACCGATCAATGGTTGAGTCTAAAAAAAGCAAATAAAAAAGCAGTCCTCGGACTGCTTTTTTATTTGCTTCTATATTTTTATGTTAATGAACCTGTTCCTAAACTGCGTAATGCATCAACTGCACCTCTGCTATCTTCTCCAGTTGCAGAAACACAACATACCCCTTGCATGCCATTTAAAAGGCTCATGCTAAGGTGACTTTTTGCATTGATTCTTAACGTATTGCATTCAAAAAAAATCTGACATTGTTCAAATTCGTTCGCTTTGACTACCATTTCATGAATCCAAGTTGGTCTGATCTTTTTTTGTACCATAAAATATGTTTTCATTGTATGACCCTCTTTCAGTCCTGTTCATTTTTATTTTACTAACGAAATGTAAAGAGCGTTTTAACTCCATGTTAGAGTTTTATGGCTTATGCATTCAATTTATGTAGAAACTGAAAAATAATGGTATGAAAAAAGAACTAATTTGCAACATTATGAGTATGACTGAAAAAGGAGTAAAAAAATGGCCTATTACATAGCATGCGATTATGATGAACCTGATCGCCAAAGTTATAGAGGTATCGTGATCATTGATACACTAACAAACGAAGTAGCACACCGTTTCTTTTCAGGAGATTTTAATCAAGATTTCCAAGAATATAGAAGTTGGTTAGAGGATACAGAACCTTATTATTTCGAAGGGGATAGTTTGTTACATTTCGTTGGTGATCTGCATGATCCTGCATTGAACGAAAACGATGATTTTTATCATTAGAGAACTTTCCTTCTTCATTAGTATTTGAAGAGACTGTGTAATCATCGTTGCTTTTAAGAATAGTCACTTCATTCCGGATTACTCGCCCCCTCTTGTAACTAGCCGAGGCAACATTCTTTTAAAAAAGCCAAATAAAAACACCATTCAAAAAAGTTGGATGGTGTTTTTACCCATTTCTAGTCTTTATTCGTAGAATCAATAATTCGAATAGGATTTCCTGTTGCGTCTAGGTAGATGGCATACCTTCCCGGAGGTATCGTACAAGGTATTTTAACAAAGTTCAGCTTAGCCTCATGTTCATGATAGAAGTCATCTACACTATCTACCAAAAACACTCCTCCTGGACCAAGATCATGCTCATCTTCTTCAATCATCAGCTGCACTTCGCAATCCTTCATCGACATCCCTAGTACTTGATTACCTTCACGCCAGGCTTCAGTCATGCCGAGCCCTTCATAATATTGCTGTGACTCTTGTAAATCTTTTACTGGGTGAAACAAGAACGCGAGCTTCATATCAAATACCCCCCTCGTAAAAAATTCGTGATCATGTGCTAGATTTATATTCATTATTCATTTTATGTATTCGTTAAATTCCCTCTCTACTTCCTCATTTCCTGCTCTTTTTTATAAAAAATCCTTACTTTAAAAGACTGTTTTTATATGCATGCTATCTCTTAAAAATGATTGATGTTTGTTCACACTAAGAGTTTTCTAAAATCCTTAAAGAGCAAAAATAAAAGACTGATTCCTCTACACGTTGTGTGTAGTACGAAATCAGTCTTGTCGATCTTAATACGGATAAGGTGGATATGGATATGGTGGGTAAACAGGATAGATCGGGTACGGTCGTGGTGCTAACGCAAGACCTGCGATGGTTCCAAGTGTTAGTCCAACTAGAGCAGGAGCAAAAAAGAAGCGGTCGCTGCTTTCATCCTGACTCTCTGAACTATACGGTAGAATATACGCTTTACTCTCATCTACGTGCTTAAGAACACCATGATATCTTGTGCCACAATGACAATCAATATAGACCGATCTGCCTAAATAACTACGGCACAGTTGATACGTTTGGTATGACAAAGGGTAAACCTCCCAGCTTGTTTTTGCCTTCTCTACACCATATGTCCAACCTGTTATTTTGACAGAGACAAGAGTCTAACGGATTTTATTTTTCTACTCTGGCTTCAAAACGAGATGCTGATCCTTCGGCCATTCTTTCTGATCTAGATTCGTTTCGTGATACTTTCCTGTTGCCCAATCTTCAATCTGATCTTTATACCACGGGCTAAGTACATGGCCGGATTGACCTGGCCCCACTACATGATACGCTCTGGATGTATCGGACATATCAATGACCATGCGCCAAGCTCCACCGTGTGTAATGTTGCCCGTCTCACGGTCCCATCCAGCTACACCGACTGTCACTCTACTTCCTCCCATACTTTGTGTATCAGGATTAAATAAAAGATGTAAAGGTTTGATCGCAGCAAGAGGATGTTCAAAGGTTAACGTATGAAAGTCTCCCCATTTCCACTTCGATGAATCTTCCCCAAATTTTTCTGATAGAAAGGTTATCATCGATTCAAATGAGAGTTGGGTTACTTTTTCTAACCCACCATTCTCCCTAATCCATGGGCCGGGATCCCCAGCATTCGCCTTTCTGATCAGTTCGTCCACAACTTGTTCTCTACCATCAAACATCTTCAGCATCTCTTCACTGATCTCTTCCTTAAACAACTCATCACTAAAATGACTCATCCAGATATGAAAGATTAATGGAGCAGCACTGTCTTTGCTATCCATATGGTCCCATCTTTGTAGAAGGGAGATCACTTTCTTTTCTTTATCGTCCAATGGTTTTTTCATTACTTGCTGAATAAAAATAGGCAGCATCTCTTCTGCTTGCTTGTTTTTTTGATCGAACTGCAAAGATTTCATGTCTTTTGCCGTAAGCTTTTCTTTCCCTTCAAGAACTTCTACGATTCGATGTTGTCGATAAGGTTGAGCAAATGTATCTGAAATATGATAGGGATATGAATCAGCAGTAACTTTATTGTTCGCAGTCGCAATATATCCGTTTTCTGGATTCACACTCCTTGGTAGTTCATCCCACGGGATATATCCTTCCCACTCATATTGATCTGTCCACCCTGGAACAGGAAGTGACGTATACTCTTGTTTACGAACAGGAATCAATCCGTTTGCTTTGTATGCAATCGTTCCGTCTTTACTCGCAAAAACGAAATTTTGTGCAGGTGTATGAAACGATTGAAGTGCTTTTTCAAACTGAGTCCAGTTTTTTGAGCGGTTCATCATGATGATAGCTTCGAGCTCTTTTGACGGCTGAAGAGCTGTCCATTTTAATGAGAGAGCTGTACCTGGTTTATCGTGATGGGCAAATTCAGAGATAATGGGTCCATGTCTTGTGATCACTACTTCATGATCGATATCCACTTTGTCCTTTACTTTAATTCTCTCTTTAACGACATCAGCTTTTTCCCAGTTTGCCAAGTATTGAAATTCATAAGGGTTCTTTGGGTTTCTTTTTTCTACGTATAGTTCTTGAACATCCGGCCCTACGTTCGTAACTCCCCACGCGATCGTCTTGTTATGACCCACAATAATGCCTGGTATACCTGCAAATATAACACCAGAAACCTCATAATCAGGAGCTTTTAGATTCGCCTGATACCAGATAGATGGTGTTCCTAATGAAAGGTGAGGATCGTTGGCAAGAAGAGGTTTACCCGATTTCGTCTTTTTGCCTGAAACTACCCAATTGTTACTGCCATTATGATAGTTTGGAATTACGGAACCTGCGAAACTTTTTTCAAAATCAATGAGTTCTGTTTGCAGATCGTCTAATATGGTTGGCGCGTCCTTCGGATACCCTGGAAATAGATCTAGAGCTTTCTCCTTAGAAAACGTTTCTGTTAAGTAATAACGAAACGCTTGTCCTTCCCAATGTCCACCAAGATCGAAAGCCATATATTTTCCGATTACGAGAGAATCAACCGGGGTCCATTTCTCTGGCTCATACCCGACGAGCAAGAATTCTACAGGTAGCGTGTTGTTCTGCTTCGCCTGGTTCATATAAGCGTTCACACCATCTGCGTACCATGACAGATATTGTTTCATTTCTTTAGAATACTCAGCATAAGATGCTTCTGCCGCTCTCCTTAAACCTAGTGTTCTAAAAAACTTATCACGAGTTAGAGTTTTTTCTCCAATAACCTCACTGAGCATTCCTGAGGCTTGCCTTCTGCTCAAATCCATTTGAAACATCCTGTCTTGAGCGGTCACAAAACCTTGAGCCATAAATAAGTCTTTCATCGATTCCGCTTCAATATGAGGAACCCCGTCTTTATCTCTAAAAACATCTACATTTGCTTGAAGTCCTGTTAGAGGAATAGTCCCATTAATTACAGGCTTGCTTTTTTGTAGCAAAAAATAGGCTGTACCTGCTGCAGCTGCTAGAATGACAACGATAGCTATTCCGATGATCACTAAACTTTTTTTCCAAGATAACCGTTTAACAGACTTTTTTTTCTGAAGCGTACTCTCCACCTATAGACCCCCTGCCACTACAATCTTCCTAATTACATTCTATAATGTGACGGATTTCCCCTGTAAAAAATTGAGAAAAGTAAATGTATTGAAAATCCTCCATACTTTTCGCCTAATTTCACTAAATAAAGACAGGATTCTCACGAAAATGTCGAATATCTCAACAAGCAGTTTATGACAGAAATAATAAGGAGAATTAAAATGGCTAAAATTGTAGTAGATTTCGAAATTAGTCATGGTGAGGAAAAAATGACAGAAGGAAACATCGTGATTGTAAATATCTATCCGAGTAAAGCCAATCTCCACGAACAAGTAAAAAAGCTGATCGCAGGTCAATTCAATTGCTCTGATGAGATTATCTCTATTAAACAAATAAAAATGAATGCATAAACCTAGTCGGATTAGAATGGTTCATTACTCTGTCCTAAGCAGATATCCAAAAAACATTTAAGATGAGAGCTTCTAAGAAAAAAAAAGAGGTGCTTCTCGAAAAGAAGCACCTCTATATGTATAGGGGACTTTATTATCTCATCGAATTTTTAAAAACGTAAGTTCCATTAGACGTATACCGCTAGGCCTATGTTCAACCCTTTAATCGGTAAATTAGCCGGTGGTTGGACAAGTTATCAAGCTTTTGTCATGCTAAAAATACGTTTTAATGATACTTTCAATCTCATCATCCTTCATTCGACCTGCAATTCCAGGCGTTTGAGCAAAATATTTTACTGCTTCACCGCAAGATAGACCTATCTGACTAAGTCCTTTTGCAATCGTAATGAGATAAGTGGCTGGTGGTGGATTCAAATCCTGTTCATGCATATCAAGGTTACAGGTGAAGGTTACCATCGGATACCCTTGATCTTCACCAAGATAGACCATTCGACTGTACCACCCTTGACCAAAGTGGATATATCCTTTTTTAATCACTTCCTCAAGATCAGCCTCTATTTCATCACAGCTATTTTCTTGAGCCGTCACATCTAAAAATTGCTCAACAGTGACTAAGTATTTTCTGCCATACGTCTCGTATGCTTCATTTCTTTCGTGTCCGATAAAAGCTACTCCACCTTCTCCCCATTTCGTCCGCTCTCTTGCAAAATAAAGGGGATACGGCAGAACGGCTTTACCGTTCTTCAGGGGCATGGCTGGATTTCGGCAGCCTCTTTCCCGTTGAGAAGAACCTTCTGGCTGATCACCAAGAATATAACATAAAAAACGATGCTCCATTAAATTCGATCCATAACTTACATACCAAACATAAGATGTGTCCAACGATTAATCCTCCTTAAAATTTTCCTTGCATAATAGTCATGAAGTTTGTCATTTTTTTATACATTGATATACACAAGGGGGATGAAAAGAATGAAAAGAAAATGCTTACTCTACGTATTTTGCTTATTTCTATTTCTTTTCGCAATGTTCCTAGCTACACCTGTTATTTAGATGGTTTTAGAATTGATTTTTTTATAGGCCTTTTGATCCAACCAAGCAAAAATGAAAAATAAATTCGTTTTTGCTCTAAAATAATATTGGTAAAATAATCCTATTGACCTAAATGTCGTTTTTAGAAATAGTCTTTCCGATTCTTGTTTCATTTAAAGAATCGGGATAAAATGGTAATCATACAATACTTTTCCTTCTCTAGTTCTGTACGAGTCTTACTCCTAATTTGTAAGGAGGGATGGGGATGACAGTATTTGAAGCGATGTCACTCATGATTGGTTTTTCAATGCTTGTTCTTACCATAATCCGCTCCAAAGATAATTCATAAAGACAGAGAATATTGTTTCTTATTCATTCTGCCATGCAGATGCATGGCTTATTTTTTCGGATAAATTTAATTAAAAGCTACATACCCTATCTTTGAATTGTAAAACAAAAACCTTGCTGGAGATACTCTCCAAGCAAGGTTTTTAGTTTTAACTCTTCTCTCTATCCTTCTTACGCTTTTTTCACAACAATTTGTCCTTCTGCAACATTTACTGTGAGCTTCTCAACATTCTCGTCATCTAAAAGAACATCCGCGATTTTATCTTCGATGTGTTCTTGAATGATTCGACGAAGTGGTCTTGCTCCAAATGCTGGGTGATATCCTAGTTTAGCAAGTTTTTGTTTTGCAGCAGAAGTTACTGTAATTGAAATGTTTTGATCTTCAAGTTGATCCGCAAGTTCTTGCAGCATCAGATCTACAATCTTCACAAGGTGTTCTTCTTTTAATGACTGGAATTGTACGATGCTATCAAAACGGTTAAGAAATTCTGGTTTAAAATAGCCGCCTAAAGAATCTAAAATCTGCGTCTCTTTTTCAACCTCTTCTGTATTAAACCCTAGTTTCTTTGTTTGTTTTACAGCTGATCCTGCATTACTTGTCATAATGATCACTGTATCTTTAAAGCTCACTGTACGGCCTTGGCTGTCAGTCAGTCTACCATCCTCCATGATTTGAAGAAACATGTGCTGAACGTCCGGATGAGCCTTTTCAATCTCATCGAGTAGCAATATGCTATATGGTTTACGACGGATTTGTTCTGTAAGTTGCCCAGCTTCTTCATGTCCTACATACCCTGGAGGTGAACCGATCAACTTAGACACGGCATGCTTTTCCATGTATTCGCTCATATCAAGACGAATCATGCTTTCTTCATCACCAAAGATTTCCTTAGCTAATGTTTTGGTTAATTCTGTTTTACCTACACCCGTTGGTCCTACAAATAAGAAGGAACCGATCGGACGCTTTTTCGCTTTCAACCCTGCACGGCTTCTGCGAATTGCCTTTGCAACCTTTTCGACGGCTTCATCTTGTCCGATTACTTGAGCTGAAAGTTTTGAAGCGAGCTCTTTCATCTTAGACTGTTCATCACTTTGTAGTTTTCGAACCGGAATTCCTGTTTTCTGTTCAACGATAAGTTGGATATCTTCTACTTGAACAATCGCAGCCTTTTTATCTTCTTCTTGTGTTTTAAGTTTCTCATCGAGTACTAGTTCTTCTTGTCGAAGCTTAGCTGCGAGTTCATAGTTTTCATCTGCTGCAGCTTTTTCTTTTTCTTTAACGATTTCTTCTAAGCGCTCTTCAATGGATGATTTCTCGATCGTAATATGTTGAAGGTTGCTCTTTGAACCTGCTTCATCCATAAGATCGATCGCTTTATCAGGTAAGAATCGGTCTTGAATATATCGATGTGATAATGTCACACAAGCTTTTAGAGCTTCTTCTGTAAATTTAACTTGGTGATAGTCCTGATAACGTGTCGCAAGTCCTTTAAGAATTTCAAACGCTTCATCTGTCGTTGGTTCGTTAACGATAACAGGCTGGAAGCGTCGTTCCAACGCAGCATCTTTTTCAATTTGGCGATATTCTTTAAGTGTGGTCGCGCCAACCATCTGAAGTTCACCACGAGCAAGCGCTGGCTTCAAAATATTACCTGCGTCCATCGAACCTTCTGCAGAACCCGCTCCTACGATCTGGTGCACCTCGTCCACAAAAAGAATGACGTTCTTGCGTTTTTGAAGTTCTGCGATCAGTTGTTTCATTCTCTCTTCAAACTGACCTCTTACGCCAGTATCTGCAACAAGTGAAGCAACATCTAACAAGTACACTTCTTTGTTCAGAAGTTTTGCCGGTACATTGCCTTCTACAATTTTAGTAGCTAGGCCTTCTGCTATTGCAGTTTTACCTACACCAGGTTCCCCAATGAGCACAGGGTTGTTCTTTGTACGACGGTTCAAAATCTCAATAACACGACGTACTTCTTGATCACGTCCGATGACTGGATCGATGATTCCTGCTTTAGCCGCATCAGTTAAGTTACGACCAAATTTATCTAAGAAGCCCCCGCCCCCTCGTTTTCCTTTTTGAGTTTGTTGATGCTGATGATTGTTAGCCTGATCAGCAAAAGCCTGACCATTCATCATTTGTTGAAAAATATCATCGAAAGAAGAAAAATTCATGTTCATTCCTCCCCCAGTTGTCATTTCCTGTTTTACTTTATGGTAACAATTAGAGCAAAGCACAAATTGTTTCTTTTCTTTATTCATAGAGATACTCATCTGAATCGTAGCAGGATTAACTTCACATTGTTCACAACGCATACTTGTAACCCCCTATAAGATTTTTTTTTGTATAAATTATTTGCGATTATAACGGTATGCCATTCGTTTCGCAACTTATATGATTAAGGTGTTTGAAGTGCAAAGTTTGACTTTGACTTTCTTTGACCTTTCACCTTTAATCATATTATACTTTGACCTTTTTTGACTTTCAAGTATTTTGTTTGACTGTTAAAAAAAACAAAAAAGAGATGAGCTCTTAACTCATCTCTTCCCCAAATCAGTTCCAATTAAAAGTGATTTTTTGTCTATAATCTTCTGTCTCTCCCGTTGGTGTCAACCATACTTCAAGTGTGTATGCTCCTGGCTCAAGCTTATTGACTAAAATATCCTGCTTAAATACATCCGCTTGCTTCAATTTTAACGAACTAAGAACTTGCATAAACATATGGTTTTTCGAGTATTGGTAAACAATTTTTCCATTCTTGTCTTTGATCACATAATCAAATTTTTGACTAGATGAAAATTGAAAGACCTTTTCTTTTTCTGTTTGATTTTTTAATTCATATCGAAATAGAATACCTTTTGCATTCTGCTGTTCTTGAACATTGATTGTACTCTCAATACTTCCTGCAACGATACCGTTCTGACCACCTTGTCCAGATCGCGCTTCTTTGTCACCCTCTGGACTGTGTTGTTTCTTATCGTCTTTTTTACCATCACCTATCACTGGTTGCTCTCTCCCCTCGGATTGGTTTTGGCTGTCATTGTTCCCACAGCCTGTAAAGACTATCGAAATACATAATATGAACAGTATAACACGCCATTTATTTCTTCTACATTTTATCATCGTTCTTCACCTCACTTGTTAGTTTGGGCATATATACGTAATTTCATGTTTGAAAAGGATTTTTAGCTTACTTCATGTAGAATAGAGATTACATCATACGTATAAGGAGTGTGTTTCTTTGGAAATGACAAAGTCAGATCTTTTGCTTGAAATGCAGAAAATAACTTCTGAAAAACGTGCCACACAAAATGAAACGATCCTCTGGCAGCATAGCCACGATGAATCTTATCACCACCCTGTTTCTCCTGATGTTGTTGTATACCCTGTATCAACAGATGAAGTTTCGTCTATTTTAAAATTCGCAAATGAAAACAAAATTCCTGTTGTGCCTTACGGAGCCGGTTCCAGTCTCGAAGGTCACTGTATACCTGTAAAGGGCGGAATCTCACTAAATTTTCAAGAAATGAATGAAGTGTTGGAGATTCGTCCGGATGATTTTTTAGTGAAAGTACAGCCTGGCGTTACACGTACTCAGCTTAACCTAGCACTAAAAAAATTCGGATTGTTCTTTCCAGTCGACCCAGGAGCTGATGCTACGATCGGTGGGATGGCAGCAACGAATGCAAGTGGGACTACAAGCGTAAAATACGGAATCATGCGCGACCAAGTAAGAAACCTTAAAGTAGTACTTGCTGATGGACAGGTTATTCAAACCGGCGGAATGGCCGCTAAATCGTCAGCCGGCTATCACTTGACCTCCATGTTTGTAGGCTCTGAAGGGACTCTTGGGGTTTTTACAGAGATCACATTAAAAGTATACGGCATCCCTGAATCTGTATTAGCAGCACGGTGTACCTTTCCATCTGTTCAAACCGCAGTTGAAGCGGCCGGTGCGATTCTTGGCTCTGGTACAGGTATCGCAAGGATGGAGCTAGTAGACGAACGTTCGATCGTCCAGGTGAACCATAATAGTGATACGGCGTATACGGAAGCTCCTACCTTATTTTTAGAGTTTCAAGGTAACCCAGCAAGCGTTACGTATGAAGCAGCACTAACAAAAGAGTTACTCGAGAGCTTTGGAGGTCTAGAATGGGTGGAGGAACGTGATTCTAAAGCTCGTGCTAAGCTTTGGGAAGCTCGACACCACTTAGCTTATGCGTTTAAACATGGCTATCCTGGTAGATCGATGATGTTCACAGATGTTTGTCTTCCACTCTCTGAATTGTCCGGAGCCATCGTACACGCGAGAGAAACGATGGATGAAGTCGGTGTACCAGGTGCAGTGCTCGGGCATGTGGGTGACGGTAACTTTCATGCCATCTTGATGTACGATGGCTCGATTTTGGAAGAGCGTGAAAAAGCAGATATGGTCAACGCTCGTATCGTGGATCATGCTCTTCAAAAAGGCGGCACGTGTACAGGAGAGCATGGTGTAGGAATCGGTAAAGCAAAATATTTAGCTAAGGAACATGCTGATACTCTTCCCATCATGTTGACTATAAAAAAACAATTGGATCCAAACGACATTTTAAACCCTGGTAAGATCATATTATAGAAATGAAACGAAGAGCTTGTATGATTCGTATATAGCGTTATCACAAACCAAGGAGGCGTTATTTCATGATTGTCGTTACGACAGAGAACATTAAAGGCTATGATGTGAAGGAAGTAAAAGGTTCTGCTTTTGGAGTCGTTGTACGTGCTCGTGGAATCGGCGGCGACATCATGGCAGGATTGAGAGGCATCCTGGGTGGAGAGATCAAAGAGTATACGAGCATGCTTGAAGATGCCCGAAAGCAAGCCGTTGATCGAATGGTTAAAAATGCGACGGAGATGGGCGGGAATGCAATCATCATGATGCGCTTTGATTCTGGAGAGATGGGCAATAACATGAGCGAGATCGTTGCTTATGGAACGGTTGTCGTCATTGAAAAACAATGAACATCATAAATATTCTTATCGGCTGGCAGGTTTTGTCTGTCCTCTTACTGGTTATCTTAGGCATCATCTCCTGGATGTATTTTGATAAGCGATACAAAAAAAGTGAGACAAAAGTGCCTTCAGGCTATATTTGGACAGATGAGATATCAATCGATCCAACCTCTGGAAAAAGAGAGCGCGTTTATTATAATCCGGATACTGGCGAACGGTTTTATAAAGAAGAATAAAGATAAGCTTGTCTTTTGAGGAATCCCCCTTGGAAGACAAGCTTTTTTGTAGCTCGTTATGTTTTATTGATATTTTTTGGTGCGGTTGCAAGGTTTTATGCACGGCCCCCGCGTTTTATGCTCGGTCCCCAAGTTTTATGCTCGGTCACTGAGTTTTATGCTCGATCCCTGAGTCTTATGCTCGGTATCAGGTTTTATTTTTGCACTACTATCTAGATTCCGTATCAAACTAACAAATAAGCCGCCCATTCAAGCTGGGCGGCTTTCACTAAACTGCTTTTCATTTCTACACTTTAAATTTATTTATCGCTTCATTCATTTCTTCAGCTAATTGAGATAATGCGATCGAGGAAGATGAGATCTCCTCCATGCTTGCTAACTGTTCTTCCGCAGAAGCAGAAACTTCTTGGGTGGACGAAGCGGCTGTTTCTGCCATCGATGAGATCACATCGATCGAGCCAACAACATGCTCGGTACTCGCTGTCATCTGTTCTGTTGCTGCTGAGATATCGCTCACTTGACCAGATACTTCTGCAACTGTATCGTACAGACTTTTAAACGCTTCTCCTGATTGATAGACAAGTTCTCTACCGCCATTCACCTCTATTGCACCATTTTTCATTGCAGCAACGGCTTTTTCAGTTAGTTCCTGTATGCTAGTGATCAGTTGACCGATCTGTGATGCAGATGCTGATGATTGCTCTGCTAATTTCCGTACTTCATCAGCAACTACTGCAAAGCCTCTGCCTTGTTCTCCTGCACGTGCAGCTTCGATCGCTGCATTCAGTGCTAGCAAGTTTGTTTGACCGGCAATATCCGTTATCACATCAACAATATTCGTAATTTCTTGAGACTGCTCACCAAGATTCTTCACAACTTGAGAGGTGTTGTCCATAGAAGTGTGGATCGCATCCATTTGGCCGATCGTCTTTTGTATCGTTTCATTTCCGCCTTCTGCTACCTGCATCGAACGGGCTGAAGCTTCAGACATGTTCTGCATGCTAACTGCGATCTGTTGAATCCCTGCAGAAAGCTGGTTCATCGCTTCTACGATATCGTCTACTGTGCGAACTTGTTCTTGAGAACCTCCAGCTACCTCACCTATCGTTGTTGCGATCTGTTCTGTTGCCATACTCGTTTGCTCAGCTGAAGCGGTTAATTCTTCAGAAGATGCTGCCACTTGTTCAGCTGTGGCTCTTACTTGTCTGATTAAGCCGGCAAGGTTCGTACCCATATGGTTGATGCCATCTGCGAGCATACCAATCTCATCTTTGTTTTTAATAGAGATCGGATCCATCGTCAGATCACCGTCCGCTATATCATTTAGCATGTTGGACATTCTTACAACAGGTCTTGAGATCATGCGGGAAATCGTGTAACCGATTGCAAGTGCAGCCACAACAATAACGATTCCTAGTATCGTGATAAGAGAGACAACAAACTTCTCTTCGTCATGAATGACTACTTTACCCTCATCCAATAGGTTTGCTTGTCGCTTGCCCATCTCTTCTGTTACGGCTCTCATATCTCTGCCTAATGGAAAAAGAGTGCTTTTCGCATATTCATTTGCAGCTTCCATGTTACTCATTGAGTTTTGGAGCACGCGGTCTGATTCCGTTCTGTAATCATTGTTTAAATAATAGATCTTCTCTAGTCTATCTTTATCGGCCTTAGCTTTAACGAGTTTCATCGTTTTAGTAATAAGTGTATTAATTCTTTCATTTGCGTCAGTCAGCTTTTGCTTGCTTTCGGTCGATTGCTCAAGCAAGTATTCCCGAACACTACTGTTTTGAACGGTCGCTTGGAGTTCGATCTCTTTCGCATTGTTATAGATCACTGTTCTTCTGTCTAACAGTTCACTGTATGTTTGTTGCATGTCTTTTATAAAGTAGAAGAAGACCCCGCAAGTTGCCGCAAAAAGAACAGCAATCGTTAAAAAAGATCCTACTAGCTTTTTTCTCAACGTCAATTTCATACTGCACCTCTTATAAATTTCTGTTGCTAAAAATGACAGGACAATTTAGTACAATGACTAGATGAAGATCCTGCTTAGAGACACCTTTTATTAACGAATCTTCTCTTGAACGAAAACTTCCTGGTGATTGTATGGAATCTGCTTCAATATCAATAACATCGGTTGCAGCTTCAGTTAGTAGCCCTAAAAAGTTTGCTTCATTCTGCAAAATAACAATTCTAGTCTGATCGGTGAGCTCTGTTTTCCCTTTACCGATCAGCTGTCCAAAATCTATGATCGGAATAACGTTTCCTCTTAAATGAATGATTCCTAATACATCTGAAGGCATCTCTGGCATCGGTGTTATGTCCAGAACACGCTCGATTGAAGCGACATGTTCGATCGGCAGGCCATATTGTTCAACACCAGCTGTTATTACAACAATCTTTAAACTTTGAGTGCTAAGTGACATCTCACTTGCTCCTTTTCTAGGTATTTCTTCATTAAACGAAAGTCATAAGTTTTCCCTCTTTTTATCGGTTTAGAGTTTCAAATGTTTTAGTCTTAAAATGATATTAAAACGATTAGTCTTTTTTAGAGTTTTTTAGCTTATTTATCATCAATAAAAAAACACCTGAGCAATTTCTGCTCAGGCGTTCTTCTTACTTATCTTTTTAATTCTACATTCTCTACCGTATTCGGTGGAATGGTTACTTGCACCTCTACAAACTGTTTCGAACCATATAATTGTGTTTCAACTACTTTACCGACAGAAGGCGTGTAGCTGCCTTGTTTCATATAGAATGGGATATTTACAGTCAAAGATTTATTTAAACGATTCGTAACTGTAGCTGTTTGGGTAACTTGAGATCCATCGTTCGGCAGTTGAAACTTATTTTCAAATGAAACAACTCCAGCTGACGTGTTCCCATCTTGATATACTGGCATGGATCTATCTGGACCTTCATATACGTATGAATTGAATTTATTATCAGCAGCATTCTTCTCAAACAAACGATAGCCTACCCATGGTTTAGCTGATAATTCAATCGAAGCAGTCGTGGAATACAAAATACCGTCTTGCTCTGTAATGTTATCGATGTGCGTATGTCCATGCAAAGATATATTAACGTTGTTCTGCTTCATTATATCAATAAGTTCATGAGACCCTTCACCATGCCATTGCTGATCGTATTTAATACCGAGCGCCTCACCTTTTATGAGCGTTGTTAAATGCTGAGGATCATGCTTAGCATCGTATTCTTTCCAATACTCGTTTACATGTGGATCTGTTGACGGCCATATGTCACGATCACGCCATAACGGATTGTGGTGAGAAAATAATCCCCTTACTTGTTCAGGTTGTGCACTGGATCTGTTATCTGCTAAATCTTTTTTAATCCACTCCATCTGCTCATCACGTATCTGTCCACCCCAAGTAGGAACAGATACGGATCCGTGGCCTTGTCTATCAAACTTGTGCCAATCAAAAGAGTTGTATCCGATCATGTGAGCATATGGTCCATAATCAAATGAGAAATATTGAGGACCGAAATATTGTTCCCAATACTTAGCACCATCAGTTAGTGTAGCATCTTGTGCATAATAATCATGGTTCCCTGGGACGATATACACAGGAACATCAAACTGCTTCAGCATGCGGTATGTTTCTTCATATTCATAAATATATTCTTTCGGATTCATCTGACCATACATTAAATCACCAGTCATCACCACAAAATCTGGTTTTAACAAATTCACTTGTTTAATCGTTTTTTGGAGATATAACCAACGTTTCGTTCGATCTGGATGCCACAATCCTGCTTCAGTAATATTAGCAGGGTCTGCAATATTCCGTGGAGAGCCAACATGAATATCCGTTAGATGCATAAACTTAAATTCTTTCTTGAACTCTTTAACTACCTTTACCGAGTTTGGTTCATCATCTGTAATACGCGTTCCATTCCCGGTATAAGAAACTTGCAGATCAAATAACTCTTCTGGAACCTCATCAGGAATTTGTACCGTAACTTCATAAATAGAAGAGCTGTCCTTCCAATAAGAAGATCCTTTTTGCACATTTTTTACAGGAAGAGTAAATGTTCCATCAATATTCGCTGCTTCAGTTGGATTTAAAGAAACTTCCCATCCTGCAGGTTCTTTATCTTTTGTATCCACCTTAATCGTCAGATCAGATCCGTTCTTTTTTATTGCCGGAGTTGACATAAGTGGATAAATAATATTATCTACTTTTGGATCAAGTGCCAAATTAGGTACATTATCTAAATAGTTTTCAGTGTTTCCAATTCCACCATCTTGTTTGTCTATACCAGACAAGAAGGCATGTGCTTGGCCGGCAGGTATCGTTAAAGCGCCCGAAATAACAAGTGCTGTTAGCTTCGTTCTCCAATTCATGTGTAACTCTCCCTTCAAAATAACTTGCATCTTGAAAGTAACAGCACAACGTAAATTTCATGTAACAGCACATTAAACATTTTATGAATAAATTATTTTACTATATCTCTTTCAATCTCTTTCTTGCTTCTTTTTCTTCAAAAGAACTATATACCCGATAATCATTTTGATCAAGAATTCGGAAATGCTGACTGATTACATTCTGCTGAAGCCGGTAGCCTTTAAGTGAATCTATCTCTTTCCACCAGACATGTCCACCCCATGTTTTTTCTTTCGGTCTCGCTACATATTCATGAACGACAAGTTCCATGACATCCAAAGGGTTTCCACCAAGCGCATGATTAAGAATGTCAGAATTCCGAAATAATGCACACATAGCAACGATTACAGTCCAGCTCGCTTTGATTCTTTCTTTTTCGATCTGTACTAGCGTTTTCTTAGAAATACCTAATATATCGGCCATCTTGTCTTGTGTATATCCAAGTTCCGTTCGAACCAGTTTAATCTTGCCTGTCAACAAGTCCACAATTTCTTCTTGTGTCATAATAAAGAAATTCTCCTTTTATCCTTTTAGGAACATTTTACACAAAAAAACTCCTTTCAACAAAAATGAAAGGAGCTTCAGCTATACGTATATGGTTCCCAATGAGCGAGATCATAGTGGCCAGAATTAATTCGTGTACTCTCTGCTTCCAACAATGACAACAGTTCATTAGGAAGTTCCCTGTGATGATCCACTAGGTTCATCTCATCGTTCGGAGATGAGATGAGAACGGTGAACAACTTCTTATTTTCCATGTTCATCCCATGCACATGAATATAATTTAAATCTTTCACTCTATACACAAAAAAGATACGGTAATTATTCATCTCTCCCACACTCCCTTATGAACAGTGTGGTCGGATTTTTCATACATTAAACCTTATTTTGATGAAGACGGTGCAGTTGGAAGTTCGATCTCTACTTTCGTCCCTTCGTTCTCAACAGAAGAGAATTGAATAGCACCACCGTGCTCTTCAATGATCTTAAAACACACCATCAATCCTAAGCCCGTTCCCTTTTCCTTTGTGGTATAAAAGGGTTCTCCAAGGGTTTTCAAACGTTCTGCTGGAATACCACAGCCTTGATCTTTCAACTCAAGAAGGACAGAATCGTTTCGTGTTCCGATCTTAATATGAATTTCTCCGTCTTTATCCATACTTTCGATCGCGTTCTTTAATAGATTGATGAAAAGCTGTTTAAGCTGATTCTCGACACCATATACAAGCGGTATGTTATCTGAAATGTTTACCCAGATCTGTATGTTTCTCATGATGGCTTGCGTTTCAAGTAACCTTACAACACTATAGATCAATTCTTGCATATTCGTATATTCAAAGCTAACTGCCTGTGGTTTGGCTACGAGCATAAGCTCTCCAACGATGTCGTTGATCCGGTTCAACTCTGACTCCATGATCCTTAAGTATTCCAATCGAATCACATCGTCTGCATCTGTTAAAAGTTTCGTAAATCCTTTAAGTGAAGTTAATGGATTTCGAATTTCGTGTGCGACTCCTGCAGCAAGCTCACCTAGAACAGAAAGCTTCTCTGATTTTAACATAAGCTCTTCTGTCTGCTTAGCTTTCGTTACATCTCTAGCAAAGGTAACTAAGCTCTCCACATGACCGTCTTTCGTCATAACTGGAACACCGCGTGCTTCTAATAAAATCCAATCACCGTTCTTATGGACCAACCTGAATTCAGTCTGAAACGGCTCTTTTTTCACAAGAGCTCTCATAAAAAGTTCAGAAAGGCTCTGTAAATCATCAGGATGGACCATTTCTAGGATAGCACCTTTAATCTCACCATCTTCATAGCCGAGTACAGGTAGATGTGAAGGAGATACATATTGAATAATGCCAGTCGGATCAATCACAGTAATAAGATCTGTAGAATGTTCTGCGATCAAACGATATTTCGCCTCACTTTCCCGTAGAGCACGCTCTACTTTTTTCTGAGAAGTAATATCACGGTATACGATTACAAACCCCATAATCTTACCGTCCATGTCACATATGTTTGAAAAAGATGCTGATACGTCAAAAACCGTTCCGTCTTTGTGTATACGTTGTGTTTCATGAAGCGGAACGGATTGTCCCTGTTTTAAAAGGTTGATTATTTCCTTCGATTCACCTTGCAAGTGAGCGGGTGTAATAACAGGATAGTCGTCATTATTCTCTGCGAAATCCTCTTCAGCCCAGCCAAACATCTGAATAAAGGCATCGTTCACCTTAATGACTTCTTGTCTTGTATTGATAATGAGAATGGCATCTGTCGTTCCTTTTAGAACCGACTCTAATAAATCTAGAGCTACACTCAGCTCTTCTTCCTTCTGTTTATGAGGTGTTATATCCCTTCCTGTGATAACCAACACTTGCGGTTTACCATCACTCGTAAAGGTCGGTTGCTTGATGAGCTCCAGCATCACTTTACGCCCGCTTTTCATCATAATCTTTTCAGTTGTTTTTATTGGTTTTCTTGTTTCCCATGCTCTCTTATCGGAAAGGCTGCATCTTTCAATTGCTTCATATGAAAGTCTTGTTTCTAGTTCCTCAAGACTTTTCCCTTTATATTCATCGTGGTTGATACCATAAATATTAAGAGCGAACCGGTTCGCTTCTGCCCAAGTTCCATCCGGATACCTTAAACAAACAAATTCGGGCAGGACATCAATCATTTCTTTTAAAGTGGCAACAGCAGGTAATTCGTCCTGACTTAATACTTTCATTCTATCCACCCTTTTTTACTAAAACTTTCTTAACGTCTATAAATTAAATAAAAGGGTCTATTTTCCTTTATTTTTTTCAGAGATTCGCACGTCAAATTCGTTTATTATTCGCCTAAATATGACAAAAAGACGCTTCCCTCGAGGAAAGCGTCTTTCGTATCTGCTGACGATTAAACGGCTTTTACCGCTTCTTTTAGCGATTTACCTGGCTTGAAAGCTGGCACGTTGCTCGCTTGGATCATGATCTCTTCACCAGTAAGAGGATTACGTCCTTTTCTTGCGTTACGGTTTCTTGTTTCAAATGTTCCGAAACCGATAAGTTGAACGCTCTCACCGTTTTTCAAAGCATCTGTAATTGCATCTAGCACTGCATCAACGGCTAGCGCTGATTCTTTTTTGTTCATACTTGTTGCATTTCGAACGGCATCTACTAAATCCATCTTTTTCATTATAAGTTGCTCCCTTCAAACATTGAATGAACTGCTTGTGTAGCAACATTATTAACGAAAAAAAAAGGTTTCATACAGAAAGATACAAAATTCCGAAAAATATTTATATAGTTTAATAATTATTTTTCAAATCAGAACCCTTGGATGGTCATTCCACCATCAACAAATAGAGTTTGTCCGTTCACATAATCAGCGGCTTCACTTGCTAAAAACACCGCTGGTCCTACAAGGTCAGGTAATTCTCCTACTCTTTTTTGCGGAGTTACATCAAGTATATCTTGAAGATATTCTTTGTCGGCTAGTAGTTTCTCTGTTAGAGGTGTCTTAAAATACCACGGTCCGATGCTGTTCACATTTATTCCGTATTGCCCCCACTCAAGTGCTAAGTTCTTCGTCATCTGTATGATCGCCGCTTTAGTAGAAGCATAGACTACGCCGGTACGAAGAGCGACATGTCCAGCAACAGAAGAAATGGTGATGATCTTTCCTCCCCCAGATTGCTTCATTCGTTGACCTGCTTGCTGTGAGAACCAAAAAGCTGAACGAAGGTTCGTGTGCATGATGGTATCCCACTCCTCATCAGAGACATCTAAAGCTTTTGAACGAATATTCATCCCAGCATTGTTCACAAGTATATCGACGCTGAGCTGCTCTGAATCTAGTGTTTCGAAGATCCCTCTCACTTGATCTTTGTTCGTAACATCAGCCTCAAAAAGATAAGCTCTTGCTCCAACACTTTCGATCACCTGTGCTGTCTTTTCCAGATCCGATTGTGTTCTAGACACAATTACCACATCCGCTCCAGCTTCTGCATAACCAATCGCGATCGCCTGTCCGATCCCTCTTCCAGCACCCGTTACGAGTGCTGTTTTTCCTTTAAGTGAAAATGACGGTAAATACACGTATACGACCTCCTCTATTTAGTTAAAAAGTTCAGGGGAAATGATGAAATAACGTTCTTGGTTTGATTCATAAGCATTCATTGTATGAATGCTAATTTGATAGGTAGGTATATCCATGTCCTCTTCTATGTCAGAACCGTCCTCAGGCACAACTACGTCGGTCATTGTTGTAACACCTGATTTCTCTATGTTCCACAAAGAGCTATCTACGCTATCAACCTGTACTTGTTCAGAGTTTGTGAAGCTCAAATAATAGGAATCACCTTTTGGTACCATATTTTTTAAGCCGTGCAGATCGAGGGCTTTAAAATAAATGGTAGGCACAGAAATAAAGTTTTCCTGATTCATATTTTCAAGATCTTCATCCCCAATTTGTGTACTTATTTGATAATTCCCATCATGAAAAGAGATCCATGCATTCATATCTCGATCGTTTCTATAATAAGAGATTTCATAGTTAAACTGCCGAACCTCTCCATCGCTAGTAAAGTTGAGCTCCACGTTGTTGATAGCAAGCTCTCCTTCTGCGTGTAGCGCTTTCTTTACCTTCTCATATTCACTATAGAAATTCATCTCATACACATTCGTTGCTGTTTTAACATGAAGAACTTCTTCATAGAAAGCTGTTACTGAGTGGTTCACAATGATGCTTGATATAAAAGATAACACCCCAAGAGAAGCAGCCCACTTTTTTGCATCTTTATTAACCATAAGCTTAGGAAGAAAAAAGAGTAAAAAAATCGCAATGCCTACAGGCAATACAAGTGATTCAATACGAAACGTAAACGTGCCTAACAAAAAGTAGCCGATCAGTTTCCACCCAATGTTAGATTCTTCACGATTTGCTTTTTTCGTGTAGATAAGGAGTAATAATACAAGAAAAATAGCTGACGTTCCCCAAATTAGAAACGATTCCAGTCGCATCGCTCTCCCCCTATTTTTTGGATAATACTTTAAGTTTATCAAAAATTCGTGAAAAAGACGCTTCATTTGAATAGAAATTGAAACGAACGAGAAGCATATCTCACAAGTTATACCATTCAACGCCGCTATCCACACACTCTGGTAAAGGTCACAAAAAAAACACAGCGCATTCGCTGTGTTTTTTAAGATTCTACCCACTCTTTTCTTAGCGTAAATAGGTCTTTTAATTCGTCTGTTGAAAGTTCCGTAATCCAATTCTCACTCTGAATCACTTTTTCTGAGAGTTCTTTTTTGCTCTCGAGCATCATGTCAATCTTCTCTTCTAATGTACCAAGCGTGATCATCTTGTGCACCGTCACAAATTTTTTCTGTCCGATACGATGGGCACGATCCGTTGCTTGATTTTCAACAGCTGGGTTCCACCATCGATCGTAATGAATAACGTGATTGGCTTCAGTCAAGTTGAGTCCGGTTCCGCCAGCTTTTAAAGATAAGATAAAGATCGGATGTTCTCCGTCTTGAAAACTTTCAATCATCTGGTCACGTTTTTGTTTGCTTAGGCTGCCATGTAAAAAGAGTACGGACCGGCCGAACTTTTTCTCCACATACTTCTTGATTAATTCACCCATAAAGATAAATTGAGTAAAGATCAGACACTTTTCGTCTTTTTCAAGAATGGCATCGATCAATTCTATCGTTTTTGCAAATTTTACAGATTGATCTTCGAGTTTTCCTAGCTTGTCATTCTTCGTATAAAGAGCTGGATGATCGCATATTTGCTTTAATTTACCCAACATCGCGAGTAATAACCCACGTCTTTGCATACCTGTTACCTTTTCTAACTGCTCAAACGTATCTTGAACAAGTCTTTCATACAGAGAAGCTTGTTCTTTTGATAACGGACAATATTCTTTGATCTCTTGTTTCTCGGGTAAATTGAGCTGTACGGCAGGATCCATCTTCGTCCGACGCAGCAAGAATGGTTGAACAAGCTGTTTTAACTGCTGTAAACGCAACGTATCATTATCTTTCTCAACTGGCACCACAAACTTTTTCTGAAACGAAGGTTCGCTCCCTAAATATCCTGGGTTTAAAAAGTCGAAGATTGCCCAAAGTTCAAGAAGTCTGTTTTCAACAGGAGTTCCTGTTAACGCGATCTTATGGCGTCCGTTAAGTCTGCGGATACTTCTTGATTGTTTTGTATAACTGTTCTTAATGTTCTGTGCTTCATCGAGTACGATCGCTTCCCAATACGTTTCACTCATCTCATTAAAATCTAACTGACAAGTTGTATAAGAAGTGATCACGACATCGAATTTTTTGTACCACTCCGTAAATTGATGTCCTTTTTTCCGGTTTCCTCCGTAATGAAGGCCTACGGATAAAGTCGGTGAAAAGTTTTGAAGTTCCTTTTGCCAGTTTCCGATTACAGAAGTAGGACATACAAGCAAAAAAGTACCTTCGTGCTTTTCTTTTTCTTTTACTTTTAAGAAATAGTCAATAGTCTGAACGGTTTTCCCTAATCCCATATCATCTGCTAAGCAACCACCGAGGCCGAATTCCCGGAGAAAATACATCCAAGAACTTCCTGTCTTTTGATAGTCTCTTAACGTTCCCATCAAGTTTTCAGCTTTTGGCTCGATTGGCAGTGTTTTGATCTCAGTAAGCTGATCCATCCACGCGTTCAGTGGTTCATCCCACTCTATGTCGAGCATCGGCCCTTCAGACTCTATTCCCTCAAGACCCTCTTCAGCAGGATTGGTCTCCATGTTTAATAGATGTTGTTCTAATACATCTTTTAATTGAATACCTGTACGATCCACGTTCTTAATCAAGTGACGTACTTGTTTCATCCACTCAGGATCTACTCTATACCATTGACCGTTTCTTCGTACGAGTCTCCTGCTTCCATCAACGAGCTTTCGAAACTCTTCTTCCGTTAGCTCTTCGTCCCCCGTTGACATTCTCCAATCAAATTGCATGATTGCATTCAATCCTAGAAACGATGGAGTTCCACCAGAATGTTGAGATTTTGTTTTGATCTTGGCTTTTACTTTCGGTTGAAGTTCTTGAACGGTCTGCCACCAAACTGGAAGGACAACGTTAAGTCCGATCTGTCTTAACAGATCGCTTTTTTGTGTTAAGAAATCCCATGCCTCTTTTTCGGTGATCTCATTTCGAATTTCTTTACGCGCATTTGGTTTTAACCAAGAAATCAATTTAGTTACAAGCTCTATATCAGATTCTAACATCTCCTTGAAAGGTTTCCACTCTTCTGGAAGAAGTGTACTCTTTCCAAGGTAAGGTACAGCTATCCCATCTTCTTTTTCTTGAAGAATGACATGTAACTTCCAAATATCTTCATTACCTTCACCATCATTTGCAGGTTCAGACAGTTCAAAAATGATATCAAAGGGCTTTGGATCTTTTCTCCAGCCGATTTTAATTAGCCATTCCTCTTCATTTAAATGATTTAAAGCGGATATGATCTGTCGAGGTATCCCCTTCATGCGATCTCTGTTAAAGTTTGGAGGCATGTAAGTACTTCCGTCATGAGGCAATGTAGAGAGTGCTTCATTCAACCAAGCTGATTCTATTCGCTCTCCATCTCTTCTCCATGACCATAAACCCGTTTTCCATGCTTCATAATCAGGAGTAACCTTATCTTGTTTCATCAAACGAAAGACATCGTTCGCCTCGTTTACAAAAGCCCAAGAATCATCTTCCCAGTTTTCTTTCGTCAGAAAAAAATCGGGATAACGATTAAATAGATCAAATGCTTCCCCTGCATCTAAATAGACATTCTGATCATCATCAACATCTAGCATCGTCCCATAGAATGAAGGCTTATGCCATGTAAATAAAAGAGGTTTCCAGTCGTTTACATGCACTCTTTTTGAATGTTTAGTGGCCCATAAAACCATGTTTCCATGTAGCCATTTCGCGTGTAGCAAAAGATTGCTTGTATCGATCATGAAATAAACTTTCCTTTCCTCAGCTCTTCCTGAAAGGCTCTAAGCCGCCCATAAACAGTAACAATCTGATTGATGTACTGTGAAAAACGGTCTTCTTCTCCAAGTTCAAAATATAAAGAGCGAAGCGTTTTTAGATGTTTGATGGCGGATTGATACGATTTTCTAGTCCTCTCATTAATCAGCCTATCAATCGCTTGGTGATAGATCGGTAGTGCGGATTCTTTTTGAAAGGATACGACCTCTTTCAGATCCTTTCTTTGAATCAACTCGGGTGAATATCCCATGATCACTTGAAGTTCTACCCATCTTTCATGCTCGCCGATCACCATCAAATATTCACCATACTCATAGAACGTGATGGGTAAAAATTCAATCAGCATCTCTTCGTATTGATCCTCGTCCCCCGTGTGTTGAGCGTACTTCCAAAAATAACTTAAGTACTCATGAAAAAACTCTCGAGAATCTGAATGGTAATAGTACGTGCCAACACCTTCTAAGAAATAAGGCTTAAGATCGAGTAGCCATAACAGGAGACGTTCCCATTCTTGCTTGTCTACCAATAACTTCATCCAAACAAGATAATGAACCATGTCCACTTTCTTATCACACTGTGCGAGTCGTTTAAAAGCAAGTTCTTCATTTCCACTCGCAAAGGCAAAATGAACGAGGGCTAGTTCAAGCATTTGAGATGTTTTGCCACTCTCTTTTTCTTCTAAAAGCTGCTTTTCATATTTAGATACCCAAGCTTGTTCCATATAAAGTAACGACCAGCTAATCTGAAACAGATAAAATAATAGATGCCCCCACTTAGGAGGGATCTCATAAAGACTCTGAAAGTTTCTTAAACTTTCTTCCACAAGTTTTTTATTTCCATCTAGTAACTTTTCACTGTTGATCTGTTTTAAGGTTATATACATTTGGTCACATAATTTCTCAACCGTAGCATCAAAGTTCGACTGCATATAGGTAGCTACACCATATTGAGCTTCAAACGAAAACAGGCGGAGTAGTGTTTCGATCTGTACGTGATATTTGTATAATAACGCAATATCTTCGTCAAAGAATTGCCCCGCATTTAAGAGCGCAGGGTAATAATCTCTATAAATATGAACAAATGTATAACTCGTATCTTTTCCGTCTACGAGATCTCGAAAGGAGACGGTTTGCAGTTTACGTCTCTCGAATGTTTCAAACCGTTCTGAAAAATACTCTCGCCATAGTTGAACAGAATGTGTATTTTGTACTTTTTGCTCAGGTGTTTCATAATGAACTTGAGTTTCGCTCTTATCATTATGTTCTTCAGTTGGTTTCATTCCGTCTCCCCCCTTTCTTTTTATTACCAATTATAGCAAAATACATCTAGGCTCATTCATGTATATCATATCTATTTTAAAGGAAACCGGTGAAATTGACCAAAGATACACATTAACTTCTTAAACTATTCCATTTTTTACCGATAATATGAATGGAAGAGTCTGATATATAAATTTTAAAAAGCAAGATATAAAAACTTGTACAGAAAGCTATGGATAAGGCTATCTCTCATGATATGCCACTTAGCCGCCATAGAGTCTCCTTCTTTGTTAAAACCCGAAAGGAAGAACTTTTTATGAAAGAAATAAGTATTCAAGAACGAATTCGTATATTAAGAGAAGAATTGTATCGAATTTCATATCAACTAAACTATGAACTAACACACCCTAAATTGGTCACAATAAGTCAACAACTCGACCATCTATTAAACCAGTACTCTAAAATTCAACAAAAAGTGTAGGAAGCGACCTCAATTAGGTCGTTTTTTATTTGAATAGTATTTCTCCTTTTAGCAATTCATCCTTTAAACCTCTTTCGACATTCAACTCCTTCCTTTTGTAGTTTTTTGTAACTTTATCACTTTTTTAGGCGAAACCCTTTTTCTTTTTGTAAAATTATTGCATATTAAGTGAAGACAAAATCTCTCATGAAAGTTGTGAATGAAACATGTTATTACAATTAATTGAGGAAAAACGTGAAGTATTGTTATGTCTTGGCAAAACATATGGGTTAACGGCAAAAGAAACAGTCCTCTGCAGTCAGGAGTTAGATCAATTGTTAAATCGCTTAGGGGATTATAGCAGTGAACCTAGCGACAACTGATAATTTTGTCTATTTCCTGGGGAATTTGTCGTTTAAGAGGCTGATATTCCTCTTCATCCTCTCGCACATCTTGGGTATCTATTAATTTCCATAATTACCTATTATTATATGAAAATAGTATTGTAATCTCTTTGTTACCTTCTCCTAACGAGTTTGTTACATTTGATTAGTATAATTGGCAACCGAGGCGTATTTAACCAATTATACATATTAGGAGGAGTTATCATGATAAAAAAATGGGTAATTACAGGGGCACTAGCATTCGGATTGCTCGTTTCTGCTCCCGTTAGTGGATTTGCAGCAATGGGGGATCACACTCTCCGACCGGGTACTTGGGACAATGACGTATATGAACTTCAAGGAAAATTAAAAGCGTTAGGATTCTACGATTTTGCTGTAACAACAGGGTATTATGGCCCCGTTACTAAACAAGCCGTAACAGACTACCAAAGAGCTAAGAGTTTATCAGTAGACGGTATTGCTGGACCTCAAACGTTCAACAGCATTCAAAATAATATTACAAAAAAGAGTATGACTGTTGCTGCAACTGCCTATACAGCAAGCTGTGAAGGGTGCAGTGGTACTACCTTTAATGGTACAAATTTAAAAGAAATTCCTTATGCGAAAGTAGTCGCTGTTGATCCGAATGTAATTCCGATCGGATCGGTCGTCTATGTTCCAGGTTACGGCTATGCTGTAGCTGACGATACTGGTGGTGGAATTAATGGTAATGAGAT
The DNA here is from genome assembly GCF_042686385.1 of Fictibacillus nanhaiensis. NCBI lineage: Bacteria > Bacillati > Bacillota > Bacilli > Caryophanales > Fictibacillaceae > Fictibacillus > Fictibacillus nanhaiensis. The sequence continues at coordinate 271,989 of NZ_JBHUPF010000002.1, read as the reverse complement.
TGATATCTTTATGAAGAACTATTCTGATGCCGTTAATTGGGGTAGAAAGAGCGTAAATATTACAATTATTAACTAAAATAAGATGATGTCTTGTACCTCTCTTCATTTCGCTCACAGCAAAAAAATTGCTGTGAGTTTTTTTGTTTACAATAATTTCAAAAATATTACATTTTTTATTTTCTAAATATTATAATAATGATAAAGTTAAATTAATATTTTTGAGAGGATGTACATAGATGAACATAAAGGATCAGATGACGATTATTAAAAATGCTATAGCTGAAGTATTAACAGGAAAAGAAGAGCTTGTTGAATTAACGATGATATCGATCGTCAATAAAGGTCATTTATTATTAGAAGATGTTCCCGGAACAGGAAAAACAGTACTTGCTAAAAGCCTCGCACGATTAATAGGGGGCGAATTTAAGAGAATTCAATTTACACCAGATATCCTTCCTGCTGACATAACAGGTATACAGTTCTTTCATCCTAAACATCAAGAGTTTGAACTGCGACCCGGTCCGGTTATGACTAACATCTTATTAGCGGATGAAATCAACCGAGCAACACCACGAGCACAATCCAGTCTATTAGAAGTGATGGAAGAAAGACAAGTTACGATCGACGGTGAAACTCTCCCCCTTCCATCTCCTTTCTTAGTTTTAGCTACACAGAATCCTATTGAATCTCACGGAACATTTCCGCTTCCTGAGGCTCAGCTTGATCGTTTTTTTATGAAATTACCGTCTGGTTTTCCGAATTACGATCAAGAAAAAGAAATGCTTCATATGTATCGCAAAAATAACCCTCAAGATTCTTTAGAACCTGTCTTCACTTTAGAAGATCTATTAGTCATGCAAGAAGAAGTAAAGCACATTCATGTTAGTGATAGTGTTGAGAATTATTTACTATCCATTGTTCATGCAACCCGCAGTCATGAATTTATTGAGAACGGCGTGTCTCCTCGTGGCACCCTTGCTTTCATGAGAGCTGCTCAAGGTGCTGCTTATGTTCAAGGAAGAACGTTCGTTACTCCAGACGATGTTCAATTCGTAGCACCTTATGTATTAACTCACCGACTCGTATTGACGATGGAAGGAACGATGAGAAAGACGAAAGATCAAGTGTTAAATGAAATTCTTGAAGCTATTATTGTCCCTGTAGAGTCTGAGGCAGGTAGATAACATGCAATGGAACAGCGAGGTATGGATTAAATCCATCTTTCGGGCTTTAGTTATTTTCAGCCCCTTAATCCTTTTGATTGGTTTTTATCGAAATATATCATTCTTATTTTTATTAGGGCTTGCCATCATTTTTTTATATGGAACGGTATTACTGCAATCCCGTTCAGCACTCAACGATATTGTGTTAGATACTACTAAACAAGTTCATCGGTTGTTTCCAGGTGATACAGATCAATTTCACGTAAAACTTCTTCATAATGGTAGGTGGCCTTCTTATAGAGGAGAACTCATCTTTACACACCGAGCACCGATAGAGGTCATTGGAAATGGTGAATCTAACCATACTGCAAAAGGAAGAATTGAAGTTAAACGTCATTTTGCGCTCTACCGTCAAACAGCTTTTACACAAACAGTGCCTTTTACTGCTACAAGAAGAGGAACAACAAGAATTTCTAACCTGACTCTCCAGGTACAAGATCCTCTCTCTCTGAGTGGTCAAGCCTTGGCTTATACGGGTATCTTCCCGACTGAAATTGTTGTTTACCCAAGACCACTCCCTGTTCAACGCATTGAGCATCTGTTTTCTCAAGGCAGCGGTGAAGCTGTAAGACCTTTTGCTTTATTCGAGAATGTATCTCTTCCTGCAGGTAACCGAGATTATTCTCCTGGAGATCCTTTTCATAAAATACATTGGAAAGCTACAGCACGATCAGGCTCGCTTCAAACGAAGGTTTTTGAAAAAACAGTCGTCTTTCATTGGACATTTGTTTATACGATACTTCCTGACCATAAAGAGATGAGATCATCCGAGGATATGGAGAACGAGATCAGTCACTTGGCATTCATGTGTCAGTTTGCAGCTGAAAAAGGTATACCTTTTGAAGTATTCATTAATTTTAAAGTTCCTGGCCCAATGGGAATGTACCATGTGCCAACTGGAAGCGGACCCATCCACCTGAGCAGCATCCTTGAAGGTTTGGCAAGGATAGATCGTTCTAACGTAATCGTAAAACCTCAGATCATGTGGAATAAGATGGACCGCAATTTTGTAGGTACGAGTCCCTTCGTTATCTTTTTAGGCCATATCCCTACCGATCCGAATTCTCAGATCTTAATTAAGAAATGGTCTAAGTCAGGTGGAAGAACCTATTATGTAGAGCATAACGAAGAGCATGCCATTTTGATGCCATATCTTTCATCGGAGGTCGCTTCATGCTAAAGAAAAATCACCAGTTTTCTCTTTATGGATTGAACCTAACCTTTGATGCTATGCTAGTTTTTATAATCATGACCATTTTTACAGCGGGGGCAACTTGGCTAGAATTCGTATGGTTCGTTGTAAATCTAATACCCCTGATCGCAATTAGCGGGTCTCTGTTTATATTCAAACCTAGGCTATTTAAGATAACACTTGTTGGTTTTTTGATTCTTTCTTCAATCCTGTTTTGGTACATGACGTCTTCAATCCTATTATCCATTCTTGTCTCAATCGTACTTATGTGGAGAAGTGCAGAAAATTGGAATGATCCCTTTAAGACAGATCTTGAATTAATTTTTGGTCTTGGGGTAGTTTTAACATTCATCCTCTCGCTCTTTTTTAAAGATGGTTACACCGTCATATATGGAGCTATCTGGACACAATTCCTGCTCTTGTTGCTCATTAAAATGACTCTACATTATTTTAGAAATATTTCTATGCGTATCGTTATGAAGGATTTTGCTGTTCCTTTAACCTTAGTTGGATTAAGCGGAGTGATCCTTGCTATATTAGGACCCTTAAAGCTTCTACTTTATTGGATTTTAGACGGTGTATTCTTTATCCTGTATTATATTTTGGCGGTTCCTCTTTGGAAGTTAGTTTCCCTTCTGCCGCCGTTGATCCAATCGCTTAAACAATTGTTCAACATAGAAGATGGCGGAAAGGTGAAGTTGGATAATAAGACAGAGGATATATTAGAACAACGTCCTGAAACAATGGCGGAATCTCCGATGTTTTTTTATGCAACAATCGCAATTCTTATCATCATTATTCTGTTCTTTCTTTGGAAAAAGAAGAATGTATTCAACAATCAGTCGAGCTTATTGCTTAACGGAAACATTTCAGTTCTCGACGATTCTTTTACAAACCAACAATGGCTCGGAAAAAAAAGATGGCTTCAATCAAAAGACAGAACGAGAAAGAAATTTTTACAATTTGAAAAAGCAATGGATAAAAAGGGATTTGGAAGAGAACCCGGTGAATCCGCTTCGAATTGGTTTATTAGACTTGATCTATCCGGAAAAGAGGCAGATTCTGTTTTAGACGCTTATGAAAAAGTGCGTTACGGTGAAGAGAGTATTTCTGATCCTGAGTACAAACAGTATGTAGATGCATTAAAAAAATTCGAGAAGTCAGACCACTTCAAGAAGCCAAAGTAAAACGGCTTCTTTTTTCTGTTCAGAACTCTCAATTTAATATAGACTAAGAATATATAATTAGTCGGAATTTTTGCATACAAGGAGGATATTATGACAAAGAAAATATATGTGATTCACGAAAATAGCGAATGGACTGCCCCGTTATTCAAACGTTTTGAAGAGCTTGGTCTCCCTTATGAAGATTGGCACATGAAAAAAGGACATATTGACCTGACTGAGGCTCCACCACAAGGTATCTTCTATAACAGAATGAGTGCCTCTTCTCATACAAGAGGACACAGATATGCGCCTGAATATACGTCAGCAGTACTGTCCTGGCTTGAGAGTTATGATCGTAAAGTATTTAACGACTCAAGAGCCCTTCAGCTCGAGATCAGTAAAGTGAAACAATACAGCGCATTAAAAGCATTTCATATACCTGTTCCCCGAACGATTGCCGCTTACGGAAAAGATGAATTGCTACACGCTGCAACGAAATTCAACGGCCCTTTCATCACGAAACACAACCGTGCTGGTAAAGGTCTTGGGGTTCAATTGTTTCAAACTCAGACTGCACTAGAATCTTATGTACATTCGGAGAATTTTGATGAATCCATTGACGGAATCACGCTTCTACAAGATTATATCGAAGCTCCAGAACCTTATATCGTGCGTTGCGAATTTATTGGTGGCAAGTTTCTATATGCCGTTCAAGTGAATACTTCTGATGGATTTGAACTTTGTCCGGCTGATGCTTGTCAGATTGGTGATCAGTTCTGTCCGATTACAGATCAACCAGAGACTCAGACTCAAACACCAAAGTTTAAGATTCTTAAAGACTTTATTCTCCCTCACCAAGAAAGTTATGAAGCATTCTTAGACGCAAACGGGATTACGTTTGCCGGCATTGAGATCATTACGGATAAGAGCGGAAACGTATATGCCTATGATGTAAATACGAATACGAACTACAACCGTGATGCTGAAGCAGAAGCCAATATATATGGCATGAAGGCGATCGCAGAGTTTCTTGGTAAAGAACTATAAATAAAAAAGGTGAGGGTCACTTTCAAAGTGCCCCTCACCTTTTTATTAAGTATGATCCACGACAGCGGGAGTCTGATTTAAACTCTCCCATAGATAATACGTGATATATGTACGCCATGGTGTCCAATCCATAGCAAGCAACCTTACTTCTTCTTCTGATGGTTGATCAGCTAACTTCCATACTTGACGGATGGCATTTCTTAATCCAATATCTGCAGCAGGGAGTACATCTGTTCTTCCCATACCAAAGATTAAGAGGCATTCAATCGTCCATTTCCCTATTCCTCTTATTGGTAACAGCGTTTGCATCACTTCTTCATCTGACATCTCCCATAAGCTTTCAAAATCAATGGTTCCTTCTGAGATCAGCCTTGCAAGATCGATGATATATTCTGCTTTTCTCTGACTGAATTGAAGCTCGCGAAGGTCTTCGTATTTAAGCTTTGCAACAGCTGCTGGAGTTGGAAAAACTTGAAATGCACTTCCCTCTACTTCCACTTTATCGCCAGCAAGCTCAATTAGGCGTTCGGTCAAAGTTCCAGCAAAAGTGAGATTTACTTGTTGGCCAATTATAATTTTTACAATAGATTCAAACAGGTCCGTGTCTGTCAGAAGCTTTAATCCTTCAAATCGTTGTAGGACGTGAACCAATTTGTCGTGTTCTTCAAAGTGGTGATAAAGAGGTGACAGATCGACTTCTGTCGAGAACAATTGTTGTATTTTTTTCTTAACGGCATCTTCAGATACTTGCCCATTTAAAGGTATAGCCTGACAGTTTAGAATAGGGGCTGTAACCGTTCCACTCGATACTACTTTTACAAAGCAAGAAACTCCTTCTATCCTAATAATTTTTTCATATTCTGTGAATTGTTCATTGAGTTTCAAGACATGCGTTTTTCCTGTGACTGTGAGTCGTTGCATCATCTTTTGAAAATCGAACGGTGGTTTCGGTTTTATATCAAACTTCATCCTGACACATCCCTTTCTATGACGGCTCCTTACCTTCTGCTCGTTCTTCATCTTTGTCTTCATTTTTTAAGTATGGATTGTCGTCCAACTGATCGATTGTATGTTTATAAGAATACCCTTTTGTAATGGCGGCGGCGAATATAATTACGACAAAGAGAATGATGACGAGTGTAATTAAAATGGAAATGGTTAATGTGCTCATACTGACTCCTGACCAAAACTAATTTTACTTGTATGATAGCACATTTTTCCATGAAGCAAACTTAGTACTCTTCGTGTTAGTAAGATGAAAAATGCAGCTATGCCGATAGTAGGCATAACTGCTTAAAAAGTAATATCTATTTTTCTTCAAATTTTTCATGCATGACAATGCGATTAACATCAAAACGTTCAGTAGGCTTTGCAGGTCCATCTGCATACCCCAATGTAATCATCATAACAGGAATGAATCGTTCTGGAATTCCCAGAGCAGGCACAATGGCTGCATGATCGAATCCAGTCATAGGGCATGAATCAATTCCGACAGCTTTAGCAGCAAGCATGAGCTGCATCGCACCGAGTGACGCATTCCTAAGCGCTTCTCTCTCACCCATCGCACGACCTTGTGAATAAGCAGAGTTAATATTTTTTAATAACGTATTTCTTGCTTCTTCTGGCGCTTTTTCAAATACTTCTGCAGCTACTTTATCTGCTTCGGTATCTCCTAAGACTACAACAACAGCAGATGCATCTAGCACATGCTTTTGATTATAAGCAATCGGGAAAAGTTTTTCTTTTTGTTCTTGAGAAGTTACTACGATAAAACGCCAGTGCTGCAGATTCCAAGCTGATGGAGCTTTCCCTGCCATCTCAAAAATTTGGTGAAGTGTTTCGGTTGGAATTTCTTTATCTTTCTGATACAAACGGACAGAAGATCGTTCTTCCATGACTTTAAATGTTTCGTTCATTCTCTTCCACTCCCTATTCCGCAATCTTATGATTTCTCTATAAATAACGAGGTGCCATTTTTGGTTGACACCTCGTTACTATGCCACCAATTATAGTGGGTTATCAGTTGAAGTCAAAAATTATGCATTGCGCTTCGCTGATACTATTTCTTTAGCTAATTCTGTCGCTCTTTCTCTTGCATCAGCCAAAATTTCTTCTGCGCGGTCTGGAGCTGCTGCCATTCCTTCTGTAAATACATGATGGTAATCAGTAATTCCGATGAATGCCATCACACCTTGAAGGTATCCGTTCGTGAATTCAAAAGCTTGAGCAGGACCTTCAGAATATACACCACCACGAGATTGAACGTGTACAGCAGTCTTACCGCCGAGTAATCCAGCTGGACCGTTTTCTGTGTATTTAAACGTCTTACCAGCCATCACGACATTATCGATATACGCTTTGAGCATTGGAGGGTAGCTCAAGTTCCACATTGGTGTGTTAAAGACATACATATCTGCTGAAAGAAATTGTTCTAAAATTTCGCCCATACGGCTCGTTTTTTCAACTTGCGATGGGGAAAGCTCTTGTCCTGCAGCTAATTTGCCCCAAGCATCTAGAACATCTGCATCAATGAACGGAATGTTTTCTTCATAAAGATTTACCGTTTCGATTTCTACGTTCTCGTTTTGATTAGAAAGTTCGTTTAAAAAGTGACGTCCTAGGCGAAGTCCGAACGATTGATCCATTGGTTTTGGGTTAGAGTTAATGTAAAGTACTTTCATTTTTGTTTCTCTCCTTTAAATGTCTGTTGTAATTAGTGATTAACTTCTCTTTAGTAAGTTGATTCCTTTACATCATAATTCCATAACTTACTTTTGTCAAGCACTAAACTTTTAATAATTATCATGATTTACTTTAGTGTTTTTTTTCATTAAAAAACGCTTTCTAGCTAATAGCTAGAAAGCGATAAGGGGGAGTAAAATCAGTGTTCCGTTAAAAGGAACTTGTACCTTTATAGAAATTATATTCTTCAAGGCCGTCAAAACATTGCAAACGGTCCCCGATTGTTAAACCAAAATCAATATAGGCATGGCTTTTTGCTGTTAACAGGTTCTTATCTTCGACGATCTGTTTTGATTGATACGTTCCGTTCAACCAACTGTTTGTTTTAGCAAACTCATCTTCACGCAAAGAAACAGTATATGATCTACCATTCAATATTCCCGCTCGTCCTAATATAACGGCTCCGTTTCCAATAGCTGCAATCTTAATATTCTCTCTGTTGAACACTTGCAACAGATGCAGAAGCCTCGGATTTCCTTGTGTAAAAGCTTGTTTTCCACCAGGAATAATGAGCATCTCGTAATCAATAGGACTAATATTCTTCATCTTGATCGTAGGCTGCATCAATAAGCCACATTCACTAGTAACAGTTCCTGGCAACAGCGAGAAAGGCAGCACTTCATACTTTTTACCGATAATAGATAAAGTTGTCATTACTTCAACTTCTCTAAATTGTGGATACAAATAGACAAGTACTTTCTTTTTCAATGGTATTCACCCGTTCCTGTTACTTTTCTACCCATCTTGCAGGGAAGAGGGTGTATAATTATTGTAACAGGATGACGACTTGCTTTGTATTGGGAAAATTGAAGGAGAACATGTGCTTTCTTTTTAGTAAAATACAAGCAGTTTTCCCAACTTATTAGATAGAAATGATAGGTTATCTATACAAGATCTTGTTCTAAAGAGACTCTTGTCTGGTCAGAATGTAGGACTTTACGATTCATAAAGGCGATAGAAAAAGAAACCAGAAATAAAAAACTCACTAAAACATACGTCTCCCTGACTCCGAATTCTTCTGCGAACCAACCAAGTAATAATGTCGCTATTCCAAAGGTCCCATACACGAGTGTTCCATGAGATGCATACACTTTAGCCAGCTGTTTATCTCTATAGGATTCTTGAATCAACGTATTTTGGGAAACATCTCTCGCCATCTGTGGAAACCCAAAGGTGAATGACACAAATAAGGCTATCCAGGCTGATGAAGTCAAACCGAACCAAATGTTAAGCAACATCAAACAGACGGTCGATGCCATAATGACAAAGCCCAGATGAGATTCCATTTTTTTAGAAAACCGATATACTACGAGGCCAGCTATCATCATTCCTGCAAAGAAAGACGCATTGATGTAACCCCACCAAGCTTCTCCTTTTCCTATCGCCGTTTCAACATAGACGTAAAGGATTGCTGCAATCCAAACCCCATGACCGAAGTTTTCAAGCACATCCATAACCGTTAAAGTGGTTAGTTTTTTCGATGAAAAGATCAGTTGCCATCCTTCTTTCATCGCTTTCCATTTTGAGTCTTGCGGTTGAACTTTCTCAGTTTCGTTAACCTTTATTTGTGCTGTAAGAATTGTTGCAACGACAAATAAGCCAAATGTAACCCATAGCATGTTTTGTTCACCCCATAATACTAAAAACACACTACCAAGCGGCCAGGATAAGAGCATAGAAGTCTGGTTGGCAATACTAATGAAACTGTTTGCTTTTACAAGCTCAGAGCTTTCTACAAGATCAGGAACCATTGATCTTCTTGCAGGGTTTCCGAGACCTTCAAGAAGAGAAATGATTACGACCAAAATATATAATAGAGTAAATGTTGTAGGCGTATGTATACCAAATAAACCGAGTAAACATAAACAGAATAACAATGCTGTTTTAAGAATAAGTGTGTGGATCAATAAACTCGTTCGTTTGTACGTTTCAATGAATAGAGGAGCTAGAAAACCTGAAACAAGCAAGGACATCGTCTTCGCAAATGGAATAAGAGCCATATGCAGGACAGATCCCGTTTCATTGTAAACAAGTGTAATCAAACAAATGATATAGAGAATATCTCCTAAGTTTGCGAGCGTCTGTCCGCTCCATAAAAAATGAAAATAACGATTTGCTTTGATCATAAAAATGTTTCATCCTTTTTATGGTAATATAAGCCAAACAAAGTGTACCACATGACAGGTGATTACGTCTTTGACGGTGTTTGAGTGGATAATGAGGTTATTGATTTAGGGTTTTTGGGATGGGTGAAATTTTCGGGAAACGATCATAAATTCCGAGAATCGATCATAAATCTCGAGAATCGATCATAAATCCCGTGAATCGATCATAAATCTCGAGAATCGATCATAATTCCCGAGAATCGATCATAAATTCCGAGAATCGATCATAAATCTCGAGAATCGATCATAAATCTCGAGAATCGATCATAAATCCCGAGAATCGATCATAAATCTCGAGAATCGATAATAAATCCCGTGAATCGATCATAAATTCCGAGAATCGATCATAATTCCCTAAATCATAGAGATTTCTCATTGCCGTAGCTAGAAATTTTCTTTAAAGCCCTCTCTTCACTTCTCTACCTATAAAAAAGCTGGCCTAGAAATAGGCCAGCGAACACGATCACATTATTTATGCCCTCTTCCTTTTGTAAGATGGCATGGTACTCCTTTACCCATAGCTCCTGGCTGTGACATTCGCTCCATGTAAGCCAATCCCCTTACGCATTGGGTTTTACAGGCGATGCAAGTTTCACTCGTAACCATCTTTTGTGTATGCTGATATTTATTAACCTGACTGTCATATTTATTTTTTGTTGTTTTCTTTGCATTTTTTTTAGCCATGTATGTGCCCTCCCCCTGAATCCTAAACCCAGTGTATGTAGGAAGAGCGGCTTTTGACATACATAAAAATAAAAAAACTACCCAATGTACAGGTAGTCTTCATCATGTTCAATTTCATATTGAATGCTTTGCCCTTTAGCAAGTGACATAATGTAGTCACTGTCTGATTTGTCATACGCTAATAAAAATTCCTGCAATGGCATGTTGTATTTGTTCCAGACCACTTCCATCAGCCACTTTTGGCTGATCATAAAATACTCACCATTATAGCGATCAACTTTTATGGTATTGCCTACATACATCCATAACACTCCCTTTCAAAGAGGTTAATTATGCATTAGGTCTTACGGTTGTACCTCCATTATATTCCTTTTATCAGAAAAGTCAAAAAAAGAATAGTCTGCATATATCATTTACGGGTACATTTACTACTTGACGCAAATAGTGGCAAAGAAATTGTAACCGCTCTTGGGAAGACTAGACATAACCATAAATTAAGATAAAATTTAGAGTAGAATACGCCTCATGACCTATGACAAATAAACCATAATATGGTAACCTCAATAAGGTGTATTTAAAACGTGTAAAACCATTAAAATCGGGAATATGTTATAAAGCTGATGATATAGATAAAGGAGTAGTTCATATTGCGTATAATAAAAGAGAATATTCTAGCTTTATGTCTTCTCCTCTCTATCCCTTTACTGAATATTATTTATCAAGTATTAAATCATGGGGAACGCGGGGCGAGGCAACTTATTACAGCAGTGGATCACCAAATCCCATTTGCGGAGATTTTCATTGTACCTTATATCCTTTGGTATGCTTTTATTTTTCTAATGTTCGTTTACTTTTGTGTTTATGACAGAGCCATTTATTATCGGACCTTATTAAGTTTTTGTGTCGGAATGCTGGTGTGTTACGTGATTTATTTCTTCTTTCAAACAACTGTTCCTCGTCCAGAACTAGTTGAAGGCGGTATACTCACTAAGATGGTTCAGTATGTTTATGGGGCTGACCAACCTTTCAACTGTTTTCCAAGTATTCATGTTTTGAGTAGTTATCTAATGATATTAGGAATTCGTCATAGTAAGATGTGGACGATAAAAAAAGATATTATTGTATCAACGATCGCTTACAGTATTATCTTGTCGACACTTTTCGTTAAGCAACATGTTGTATTAGATGTAGTTGCTGGAATTTTATTAAGCAGTCTGCTTTTCAAATTGTTTTATTATCTTGAGGCGGAAACGGTATTTGGATTGTTCAAACGAATGTTCAAGACAAAACTTCAAAGCACAGAAAAAAGTTAAAGAGAAAGAGCTGCTTTTATAAGCGGTTCTTTTTTTGTCCCCTAAAACGAATGGAAAAATTTTTATATGTACAGACATAACTTCGATTAGATTGAAATATGAATATCATGGGAAGGAGTGAAAATATGAGCGACGACCAATTGAATGCGAAGAACCAGATTCGTGCTGATAATATGCATCAGATGTGCAAGCAACACATGTATTATCATGTAACGATCAAAACCCGAGACGGGCAAGAAGTTGAAGGAATTATTACGGATCTAGACAAGAAAAATGTCTATATGATGGTTCCGCAGAACATGATGCCTGTAGAAGAAGAACAAGAAAGTCCACAATCTCCACAACAATCTGCAAATCCTCAACAACAGTCTCAGCAAGTTCAACAAAGTTCTCAAAGAAATCAGCGACAATGGTATGGTAACCCTTATTATCGAAGGTTTTATCGTCAAATCTTCCCGTTAGCATCCTTTGGGTAAAAACGGGAAGTGTACATAAGTCATATCAATTAAGGAGGTAGTTAAATGGCTAACATTTTGGTTGTTTATTATAGTTCTTATGGGCATATCCATGAGATGGCACTAGCAGCTGCAGAAGGTGTAAAGCAAGTGGATGGTACAGAAGTTAAAGTGGTTAAGGTTCCAGAATTTGAAGTCACAAAAAAATATATGTCTCAACAAGATGCCTATGTAAAAGCTCAAGAGGCCCAGGCTGATATTCCTGAAGTTACACTTGATGATTTAAAATGGGCAGATGGTATCCTCTGGGGGATTCCAACTCGATATGGGATGATGCCAGCACAAATCAAACAATTGCTTGATTCCGCCGGCAGTCTTTGGGCGAATGGTGATCTAGAAGGTAAACCAACGGCGGTAATCACAAGTTCAAATACAATTCATGGTGGACAAGAATCTACTGCGATCACTTCTTTCGTTCCACTCATGCACTTCGGGATGATCTATGTAGGTCTTCCATATGGAGAAAATCCAGAACAGATGACATCAGAAGGTATCGGTGGTTCACCGTACGCGGCGTCGACCGTTGCAGGAGCAGATGGTAGTCAACAGCCTCAGGATGCAGAAAAAACAATGGCTACTCGTTTAGGAAAACGCGTGGCAAAAGTGGCAAAAGCACTTAAAGGGAATTTATAGTACCTATTTAAAAAGCTCCTCCACCAAGGAGATGTTACTGTAAAACTGGTTGATCTTTACCGGTTTATCCTTTTTCTCAATAAAAAAACATGGGCTTGCATAAATCACATGCGAAACTCATGTTTTTTTACATTGACTTATTTTTTTAATTAATTTCTTCATGGTTCTCTTTAAATTTACCGGTATCATGTAACTGTATTTTTCATTTTCATGCTAACCAGTCCTACAAAAAGTCATTGTCTGAAGAAAAACCATAAAGTGCCCTACATAGACTCTACAAACATGTAGTGATTGGAGCGGAAGGGTACTGACTCCTGCGGGACGAGTGGGACAGTCCGAAATGCGAAAGTGGTTCGCTCAGCCCCGACAAGCAAAAGGTGAATGGGCGAGGAAGGCTCTCTTTGCCTTCTGACCATTTAACTTTTGACCTCGAGGGGCTAACCACTGTAGCCAGACAGGTGAGACCACTAAAGGCGCAAAGCGGCAGGGGGGTCACCGCCCGCCCCGCGGAAAGCATGTACCGTGGAGCGGAGATCACCGCCCAGAATCTAAGAGGCTTTTACATTACTTCACGTCATATCCTTGCTCTTCAATCGCTTCACGCATGTCTGCATCTGTAACTTTCGAGGAATCCACTTCAACTTCCACTTTTCCTGTTTCTAAGTGAACCACAACGTTTTTCACTCCATCTAGTTCATTCAGTGCATTCGTTACTGCTGCTTTACAATGTCCACATGTCATACCTTCTACATTTAGTGTTTTTGTTTCCATCATCTTTTCCTCCTACATTTTATTTAAGTTTAAACGTTTTAAACGAAGTGCGTTCGTTACAACCGATACCGAGCTAAAAGCCATAGCCGCTCCAGCAACCCAAGGTTCAAGAAGGCCGAATGCAGCGATCGGAATACCGGCTGTATTGTAAAACAATGCCCAAAATAAGTTTTGTCTAATATTCCGCATTGTCTTTCGGCTTAACTCGATCGCTTTTGGAATATGATTAAGATCCCCACCAACAAGCGTAACATCAGCAGCTTCAATCGCTATATCAGTACCTGTTCCGATCGCCATCCCAATATTCGCAGTCGCTAGTGCTGGGGCATCATTTATTCCGTCACCCACCATCGCAACTGTTTTTCCCTTATCTTGAAGCTCTTTCACGATTCGTGCTTTATCTTCTGGCAATACCTCAGCAAATACCTCTTTAATACCTACTTCGTGTGCGATTGCAAGGGCTGTTCTTTTGTTATCACCTGTGATCATATACACATCAATACCCTGATCGGTTAACGAGTTAATCGCATTTTTTGATGTTTCTTTTACCGTATCAGCTACAGCTACAAGCAGAACAAGCTCTCCATCTACCGCTCCAAGCATGGCTGTTTTTCCTTCGTTCTCATATGCTTCAAGTTGTGATTCGTGCTCTGTGTATTCTACTGCTTTTTCTTTCATGAGCTTTCTTGTTCCGACGAGTACAGTTTTTCCACTCACAACAGCTTCAATTCCATGACCCGGAATAGCATGAAAGGACTCCGGTTCATTGAGTGGTATATTCTGCTTTTTACCGTACTCAACTATCGCTTCCGCTAATGGGTGTTCAGAGCTTTTTTCTGCGGAAATCACATGAGATAAGAAACCCTCTTGTAACTCTGTGAGATCTGTCACTTCTGGTTTTCCTTTTGTAACCGTTCCTGTTTTATCAAGAAGTACCGCATCAATTCTTTGTGCGCCTTCTAGATACTCTCCACCTTTAAACAAGATTCCCTGCTCTGCTCCTTTACCCGTTCCAACCATAATGGATGTCGGTGTTGCAAGACCCAGTGCGCACGGGCAGGCAATCACTAAAATGGCTATACTGACTTCAAGAGCTTGAGGCAGGTTTCCTGAATCAATAAGGAAATACCAAGCCATAAAGGCAAGTAGTGCAATCCCTACTACAATCGGCACGAAAATCCCAGAGATATAATCAGCCATTCGTTGTATGGGTGCTTTTGATCCTTGAGCGTCTTCCACAATCTTTATGATTCCTGCAAGAGCCGTTTCTTTCCCTACTTTTTTTGCTTCCATCCGAAGAGTACCATTCTTGTTGAGTGTAGCTCCAATAACCAAATCACCTTCTGCTTTTTCAACAGGAATCGCTTCGCCTGTGATCATACTTTCATCGATAGACGAATTTCCAGAGAGCACGGTACCATCGACCGGTATTTTTTCACCCGGTTTAATAAGAAGGGTATCTCCCACCTTCACTTCATCGATGGAAATCTTCTCTTCCTGTCCTTCTCGAATGACAGTAGCTTCCTTCGCTTGCAGATTTAATAGTTTAGAAATAGCTTCTGTTGTTCTACCTTTTGCAAGCGTCTCAAAATATTTTCCCACTAAGATCAGTGTAATGAGTACAGCACTCGTCTCGAAATAAAGTTGTGGCATATATGCTGGATTGCTGATCGTTTTTATGGTTTCAAACACGCTGTAAAAGAAGGCAGCAGAGGTTCCTAGTGCAACAAGAACATCCATGTTCGCACTCTTATTTCGAAGAGCTCGATATGCCCCTACATAAAACGGACCTCCAATATAAAATTGAACAACTGAAGCGAAAAGAAGTTGAAACCAAGGGTTCATGAACAATGATGGCATCGGCAAACCAAAATCCCAAGGCATATGAGCAAGCATGGTATATAACAGTGGAAGAGACAGGACGATAGAAAGAACTAACTTTCTCTTCTTAGCAGTAATCACTTCTTCCTTTTTCGTCTTTTTCGTTTCACGATCTTGTTGAGTAGACGCATGATACCCGAGTTTTTGTATCTTGTTTAAAACATCGTCTACAGAAACAATAGACGGATTATATTCTATGGACCCCGTTTCGCCCGTTAAGTTAACGGTAGCACTAGAGATTCCTTCCATACGGTTTAAACTTTTTTCGATGCGTGTAGAACATGCTGCACACGTCATACCTGAAATATCAAGATCTACCTTTTCTTTAGCGACTCCGTATCCTAGCTTTTCGATTCTTTGTTCAATCTCTTGAAGGCTGATCGTCTCAGGATCAAACGTTACAGAAGCTTTTTCCATGGCTAAGTTGACGTTAACATCGACATGTTCGATTTTGTTCAACACTTTTTCAATGCGTGTTGCACAAGCGGAGCATGTCATGCCCGTGATTCCAAGGTTCACTTTCTTTTGGCTCATGGTCTTCACCTTCTTTTAAGATTTAGAGAACTGTTTAATGACTCGCATCAACTCTTCTATAGAGTCTTCCCCATCACCCGATTTAATCGCATCAGCAACACAATGCTGAGTGTGGCTTTCCATCAATTGAAAACCTACTCTTTTTAAACCGGCTGTTACCGCTGAAATCTGAACAAGAACATCTATGCAATAACGATCATCTTCAATCATTTTTTGAAGGCCGCGTACTTGACCCTCGATCTTTTTTAATCGGTTGTTTAAATCTTGTTTATCACTCTCACAGCGATGTGTTTTTTGTTCCATCTTATTTCACCCCTTCTTTTTGGATGTTATAAAACGATTATATACTATACCCCCCTATAGTATCAAATGTTATGTTCATTTTTTTCGCTTTGATACAAAAATGTAGAGCCCTACTACCGCAGCAATTCCTAAGATAACTTTCCCTTCTGTATTCCATTCCGTTACGTTATAAACAGAATAAGCCTCTAAAACCAATGCTGGTAATTTTCCGATAGAGCTCGCTATAATAAACGTTCCCGCAGAGACAGCCCCGATCGCACTAGCAAACGTCACAAATCCTGACGGTACAAATGGTAGCAATCGAAGTGACAAGATGAGGAGAAACGCTTCTTTCCCTCTTGCTTCTAACAACCTTACCACCCTGGGGTAACCTTTAAGCTTATCTCTAGAAATTTGTTTAAATCCTCTTCTATATAAAAGAAAAGCAGCTATCGCTCCAAGTGCCTCTCCGATAAATGAAAGAATGGTTCCATTCCAGAATCCAAAGAACATGATATTTGCAGCTGTTATAAAAACCGTAGGAACAACTCCTAAAATACCAACCACGATATTGAGAACGAGTGAAATGATAATCGCCCATTCCCTATACTCTTTAAAAAAGTGAATAACTGTTTCTGACATGAGGTGACTTCCTCCTTAATCCTCCTACATTCTTCCCTTTCCATCGTACTAAAAAAGCCATGCAGCTGCATGGCTTTTTACGTTCATTATTTTCTATTATGAAGCAATACCGTTAGACTGATCAATGTGACAAGTATGGTAGCACCCATGTCAGAAAGAATGGCAATCCATAGTGTGAGCCATCCAGGAATCGTAAGGAGAAGGGCTAAAAGCTTCAATCCAAGAGATAATCCGATGTTCCATTTGATGATTCTATTTACTTTTCTAGAAACTTGCACAGCATCCGGAAGTTTCCCTAAGTGATCTTGCATGAGTACAATATCTGCTGTTTCGATGGCACTATCCGTTCCTTTTCCCATTGCAATACCGAGATCCGCCGTAGCCAGTGCAGGAGCGTCATTGATTCCGTCGCCAATCATAGCCACTTTCCCATGCCTCTTCAGGGATTTAACTTGATTTACTTTATCCTCAGGCAACAAGCCACCGAAGAATGATGAAACTCCCGTCATCTTAGCCACTTTCTCTGCAACCGTTGGGTGATCTCCAGTCAGCATGACGGTTTCTCTTATTCCTTTTTTATGAAGCATAGAGATGATATCAGTGCTTTCTTTTCTAATTTCATCAGCAATTGCAAACACACCGAGAATTTCTGTTTCACTTGCAACGAGAACGATCGTATTGCCTTCTTCTTTAAAACGATCGATAACCCCTTTTACATCCTCACTTATATGTGTGTTCCCAATGATCTTCTCGTTTCCTAGTCTAAACACTTTCTGATCGACTGCAGCTGTAATACCTTGACCACTAACGGTAGTGATTTCATCCGCTTCAATTTCTTCCGTTCCCATCTCGCGGCATCTTGCGACTACTGCTTTTGCTAGTGGATGAGATGATGACTTCTCGATTGCATAAGCTATCCTGTAAAAGTCAGGATGAAACGCTTGATCTGCCACAACATGCGGTTCTCCGAGTGTTAGTGTGCCTGTTTTATCAAACGCGATAACTTCAATCTTGCCGAGTTGTTCAAGATACGCTCCACCTTTAATCAGAATTCCGTTTCTTGCGTTGACTGTAATACCAGATAGGATTGCAATCGGTGAAGATAGAATTAGAGCACAAGGACAACCTACGATCAACACCGCAAGTCCTTGGTAGAACCATTCACCCCACGGACCATTGAACAAAAGTGGTGGTACGAACATAACAAGTGCAGATACAATCATGATAATTGGAGTGTAATAGTTTGCAAAACGATTAATGAAAAGCTCGGTTGGCGTTTTGGATTCTTGGGCTTCCTGTACGAGAGCCAAAATCTTAGAAAGTGCTGATTGGTTATAGGTCTTCGTTATTTTCACATGAAGTACACCTTCATTGTTGATGCTTCCACCAAATACGGTCTCTCCATCCTCTTTTTCCACAGGAAGTGATTCACCCGTGATCGCTGCTTCGTTCACAGAACTCTTTCCATAAACGACGACACCGTCTGATGGAATCTTTTGACCTGTTTTAACGAGTACGACATCATCTTCTGCAAGTTCTTCGATCGAGATGACTTCTGTTGTCCCGTCTCTTAACAGAAGCGCTTCTTTCGGTGCTACCTTTAAAAGAGATTCCATCGAACGACGTGCTTTTTCCATTCCGTAAGATTCAAGCAGTTCATTAATACCAAAAAGAATTGCTACCAGTGCAGCTTCTTTCCATTCTCCGATGGCTACTGCACCGACTAAGGCAACTGTCATTAAAGTGTTTATATCAAATTTCAACTTCGTTAGATTTCGGAGACCTTTTAAAAACGTTGAGTACCCAGAAGCAATCGTCGCAACCGCATAGAATGCTATGGAGACATACGTTGAGTTCAGCATACGTTCTGTAAACAGCGCGGCAATAAAGGATGCAACTGATACGTATAAACCGATCATAAGCCAATTTGGTCCTGTAGGCTCTCCATCTGATTCAAGTCGCACATTTTCCGTTGAAAGAATAGAACGTACGCTGTCCATATCCATTTGTTCATCTAATACAATTTTACTTGAGTTAAACTGTACTTTCGCTCGCTCTCCACCTGGAAGCTGTTGAATCTGTTCTTCCAGCTTTAATGCACAATGGCCACACGATAATCCGGTGATCTTATGCTCTTTCATTTGCTCCCTCCTTTCTAGTCGTGTCTCGCATGATGGATGGATTGATGCAGAAGGGTCATCACATGCTCGTCGTCTATAGAGTAGAATAGTGTTGTTCCTGCGCGTCTAAATTTAACAAGTCTTAAATTTTTTAAAAAGCGTAACTGATGGGATACCGTTGATTGCATGAGTGATAGTTCTTCAGCAATTTCAGAAACATTGCATTCTCTCTCACCTAATAGATGCAGAATTCGAATTCGAGTCGGATCGGAAAGTGCTTTAAATGTTTGAGATACGATAAATAGTGTTTCCTCATCGAGGTGTTCATATTTGTTTTGTTGATCAGACATGAATAACAGCTCCCCAGGCTTTGGCTTTATTTATTATATGAACATATGCTCATATATGTTACTTAGAGTGTACCTAATAATAAAAAAATGTGCAAAACAAAAAGAAGCGAGAATTCTCAGCTTCTTTAACCATTGCTTATTTCGTTTCTCTTAAATCGCTGTTTTCGGCCATATGTTAGTGAGCGCCACACCCACTCAAGTGGCCCCATGTAATATCTTTCCATCCACCACTTTGAAAAAATAACTTGGATAGAAAAAATAAGGCACGCCAAGATCACACCAACGAGTGGACCAAATTCACCATATAGACCCCCTCCATAACTGTAGAAGATTGTTGTCGCAATGATCGATTGAGATAAGTAATTCGTAAAGGCCATGCGACCTGTAAATTGGAAGTAGTTAAACAAACGTTTACATACTCCACTTCGATATAAAAGAACGATACTGCAGATGTAGAAGATGCTCATCATTGCGCCACCAAATTCGTATCCCCATGACATCGCAGTTTCATAACGCCAATCTTCTCCTTTAAAAGGAAAGAAAATAACAGCGAATATTTTACTGCCAGGCCCTAGGATCAATGTTAACCACCATAGTTTCCATAAGCCTCGGTTCGTGAGCGTTCTTTTTTTAGCAGCATAGGCACCGAATAAAAACATCGGCAAAAGTCCGGCTATAAAAAAGAGAAAGTAACGGTTCAGATCTGCCCATTCGTGAATTCTTTCCTTCATGATTTCTACGTAAGTACCCTTGCTGTATATTTGTATGGATCGAGCGATCTCTTGTTCATAAAGCTTATCTTGAGTGCTCTGATAGGTTATCGCAGCGCCACTACTCCAATAATCGTACGTTAATGTTGTCATAAATAAACTGTAGACCGTTATTAACAGAAATCCCGTTATGATTAACACTTTCTTATCTAAACGATAAAAGATCAACATGAACAGACCTACGATCGCGTACATGATCAAAATATCACCGTACCAAAAAAACAGAACATGAAGGATTCCAAAGAATAGCAGAACAAACTGACGTCTTAGAAATACAGGAACAAACCTCGTATTTTTGCTTTTTGCTCTTTCTGCCATCAACACGATACCAAACCCAAATAAAAAGGAAAACATCGTTATAAAGTTACCTTGAACAAAAAACTCTAATAGCACGTTTGTCCAAACGTTATACGGCTCATCAAAATATTCGTAACTTAACGCACGAATTGGTGAATCAGGTCCTGAAAACGACTTCATATTTACAAGTAATATGCCAAAGATGGCTATGCCGCGCATAATATCTAACGATTGAATCCGCTCTTGATCTCCTACTGGCTTCAATTTCATGACAAACCCCACTTAACATTTTTTTGCATGATTCCACTCCCTTTGGTTTATTTTACCGCAAATAGGCAAAAAAGTTAGAATATGAATCATTATTTGCTATTCTATAAAGAACAGATCAAGGAATTGGGAAGGATGAAAGCGGTTTTGAAAAAATATACCTTAACGGTCGTTTCAATTGTATCTATCGCAGCTACATGTTTATGGCTCTTTGGTCTTGGCTGGACGTTACAAGACCAATTTTCCGCTAACGAAAAAGTTTCACAGCTCAAAGAAAAAACCGAATCAACTTCAACAAAAAAGCAAGATGACACCCTTACGATTTTTGCATTGGGGGATTCCCTTACTCGCGGAACAGGTGACGCTGACGGAAAGGGTTATACGGGCTACCTAACAGAGCGCTTAAAAGAAAAAACAGATCAAGATATAAGCCTCTTTAATACGGCTATTAAAGGAGAAACATCCAGAGGTCTTCTAAAGCAGCTTCAACAAAGTGAGATCCAGCGTCAAGCCAAACAAGCAGATGTGATCGTCATGACGATTGGCGGCAATGATCTTTTTCAACAAGGAGCAGCACTTGAGAATCTAGATACTAATGCGATTAACGGTAAAAAGCAGATCTATTTGAGTAATGTTAAAAAAATCTATACCCAACTCAGAGAACTGAATCCAGAGGCAGTCATCTATCATGTCGGATTATACAACCCTTTTAGCAATATGCCTGATTCAAAAACGACTTCTTCCATCGTTAGAGACTGGAACTTTCAGTCTGCTGAAACAGCAGCTGGGTTTGATAACATCGTATATGTACCTACCTTTGATCTCTTTCAGCTTCAAGTAGAAAACTATCTATATACCGATCAATTTCATCCTAACACGGAAGGTTACAAGCTGATTGCAGAACGTGTAGCCTCACTGATCAACTTTGAACAGGAGGAGAAGGAATCATGAGTCAAACACCTGCATTAGAAGTAGAAAATTTAACAAAGAAAATTAAAGGCAAGCAGATCATCAAGGGTGTATCTTTTACACTTGTTCCAGGAGAAGTCTTTGGTTTTCTTGGGCCAAACGGTGCTGGGAAAACGACAACGATTCGAATGATCGTTGGTTTGATCTCTCCCACTTCTGGAACGATAAAAATCGGCGGTAAGAATGTAAGAACGGAATTTACAGAAGCGATGAAACATCTCGGCTGTATCGTTGAAAACCCTGAATTATATCCGTACTTAACAGGATGGGAAAATCTTGTACACTTTCAAAAAATGGATTCTTCCATTCCTAAGACGAGATTGAATGAAGTAATTGAACTCGTCGGATTACAAAATCGGATTCACGATCGTGTAAGTACCTATTCACTCGGCATGAGACAGCGTTTAGGAATTGCTCAAGCTTTATTAGGAAAACCAAAAGTACTCATTTTGGACGAACCGACAAACGGACTAGATCCTGCAGGTATTCGCGAGATGCGTGAATTCATAAGACAATTAGCAAGAGAAGAGAATTTAAGTGTTCTTGTATCTTCACACTTGTTGAGTGAAATTCAACTGATGTGTGATCGTGTGGCGATCATATCAAAAGGAACCGTATTACGCACAGATTCTGTTGATAACCTATTGGCTGAGCAGGAACGTGTAATCTGGCGTGCTGAACCTATCCCACTCGCAAAAGAGATTCTTTCTATGGAAACAGAAGTTACAGAAGGTCCAGACGGTACGTTAATCACGTTGTATAATGAACCTCTGCTGCCAGATTGGAACGAAAAACTCGTAAAAGCTGGCGTGAAGGTAAAAGAAATGAGAACTCAGCTTCCTTCTTTAGAAGATCTGTTCTTAGAAGTAACAGGAGGCGAAAGCATTGATTAATCTTGTCCGGAATGAAATGTTAAAGCTTCTAAGAAAAAAACGTTTGTATGTCATCATCTTGATCATCGCGTTCTTGGTCCCTCTCTTTACATATGCTCAGTTTAAAGAGATTCAAGATCAACGTGAAAAGCTGGGTAACCAAGATTGGCGAACGACATTGCAGCAAGAGATCACTGACACACAAAACCGATTAAGCTCAAGCCGCATTCAAGATGAATGGCGGAAATTTCTAAAGATCAGACTTTCACAACAACAATATTATTTAGAGAACGATATTGATCCGCGCGCTCCAGGTGCACCGACGTTCATGCGTATTTTCGTCGAGAATTCGATCGATCTACTTCTTCCGTTGCTCGTCATGGTAATCGTGGCAGACCTTGTTTCTTCTGAATCAAGCGGAGGAACGATCAAACTCTTACTTACCCGGCCTGTTAAACGATGGCGCATCCTTCTCAGCAAATATTTAGCGATGTTGCTCTCGATTTCCTTTATCGTTTTATCAGTAGCCGTTCTATCATATGGAATATCTGGCGTAGTCTTCGGATATGGTGGATGGAACATGCCTCTATTAACAGGCTTTACAGTCTCTGGAGAAGAACTTTTAACTGAAAATGTTCATATCGTTCCACAGTGGCAATACATCCTGATGGAGTTTGGACTCGTATGGTATGTTTGTATGATCGTAGGAACACTCACCTTCATGCTATCCGTACTGTTAAGAAGTACGGCCGCTGTAATGGGAATCATGCTCGCATCACTCATTGCAGGAGCCATTCTAGCAAACATGGTATCTTCTTGGGAAAGCGCGAAGTATTTCTTTATGGTAAACCTAAACCTTACGAATTATGTGAGTGGAATGGCAACCCCGATAGAAGGAATGTCATTAGGCTTTTCGATGAGCGTACTAGCCGTCTGGGGAATTGCTGGATTCATCATCGCTTTCGTTACGTTTTCTAAGCGAGATATCTATTAAAATAGAAAAAGAGAAAGGAAACCGAAGTCGGTTTCCTTTTTTATGTGACTAAGTTTCTAGTTTTTTAAGGTAATCTGTCCGTTCTCGCAGTTAATCTGTCGAATTCGGAAGATAATCTGTCCAGTTGAGCCGATAATTTAGCCATTCGACAACATTATCTGTCCAATTGCAACCTCTACTAGATTTTAAAGTGTTTAATCATTTCAGTAAGTGCTTCAGAAGCACTGTTCAATTCTTCGGCAGACTGAGAAACCGTAGATAGTGCACGCACTTGCTCTTCAGAAGACGCGCTTACTTCTTCACTTGCCGCTGCCGATTGTTCGGCTACTGCTGCGATACTTTGGATGGAAGCTACTACTTCCTCTTTGTAGTTATTGATCATCTCTACTTCACTCGTAATCTTTTCAATAGACCTCACCATATCAGCCATAGTTCCTGAGATATCATTAAATGCTGATTCGGTATCCGTTACGGTCACATTTTGATCGTGAGCGATTTTTTTTGTGTATGCCATCTCTTTTACAGCACGCTCGGACTCTTCACCAATTCCGGAAATCGTCTTACGCACTTTATCTGCAGCAACAGCTGATTGTTCCGCTAACTTTCGAACTTCATCGGCAACGACGGCAAAGCCACGACCGCTCTCACCTGCTCTAGCCGCTTCAATGCTTGCGTTCAGTGCGAGTAGATTCGTCTGATTTGAGATCTCTGTAATAGATTGAATCACTTGTTCGATCTCTTCTACTTTAACAGCAAGTCCTGAAATAACAGATTCTATGTTTTTTAGAACTTGGTTACTTTCTCCCGTTTTTTCACGCAAAACATCCATTTGCGAGATCCCTTTTTTATTTGCAGCTTCAGCTAATAAAGACAATCGGGTCATCTCTTCTGCTTGTTCAGTTACTTTTTCAATCTGAAGTGATAAGTCCATCGTTCGACGGTTTGTTTCATCGGCATCTTCCGCTTGTGTGGTCGCTCCAGATGCAATCTCTCTGACAGCTCTAGAAACTTCTTCACTTGCAGCGATCGTTTCTTCTGACACGGCACTCAAGTTAGAGGTAGATTCATTAACTGTTACCACAGAATGACTGACAGATGTTATTAATCCCCGCATATTTTCCACCATAGCGTTAAAATGATGAGTGAGCGTTCCCACTTCGTCTTTGAATTTTGCTTCAACTGATACGGTAAGGTCGCCATCTGCTACTTTTTGTACTTGTGCTTGTAATCTAGTAATCGGATTGGAAATACTCTTCGCCAATAAGTAGGTTACACCTAGAGCAACGATAACTGCGACCGACGTAAAGATGAGTATCATGTTTAAGAGCTCTTCTGCATCTTTTAGCAACTCTTTCTGATCATAGACAAACCCAAGCTTCCAGTTCGTGCCGGCAATCGTCGTATAATAAAGCTGACGGTCTTTATTCTGTTCGGTGTAGGAAACATTTCCTTTTTCATTTTTGTACATCTCTTTAATAAACGTCTCTTTACTTAGATCTTTTCCTTGTTGTTTCGGATGAACGAGCGCCATTCCTTTCGGGTCGAGAAGCACTGGATATCCTTTGTACCCAACTTTCGTTTTGTTGATCATGCTCGTTAGTCCAGCTAGATTTAAGTCAAGACCCACTACTCCAAGTACTTCGTCTGTTGCAGGATCTAAGACCGGTTTTGTAACCGTTACAACATATTCACCAGAACTCGCATCTTCGTAAGGTTCTGTCCATATGATTTTTTCTGGTGTTTGTTTAGCCGTTTGATACCAAGGGCGTTCAGTTGGATCAAATCCATCTGGAAGATCTAGTTTTGGAGTCGTTTTAAACTGTTTGGACTCTGCACCTATGTAAACGACCGCAACGTTTTTATTAAGACCCAAAAAGTGCTTGAAGTCTTGATCAACAACTGGCCAAATTTCATTCAAACCTTTTGCTTCTTCTGTTTTTACTGTTTTTAAATAATTGATTAGCCTGCTGTCCTGGCTGTATCGATCGATCGTATCTCCATATGATTTAAGATACAATTCTGTTGAGGCTTTCACCTCGCTCGAAAGACTCGTTGCTTGTTCATTGCTGTTACTTTCAAGTTGCTGTTTAGTTAGAAAATAAGAAAATAGCGATACTGATAAAAGTGTAATGGCAACTAGAATACTTACTGAAAGCATGATTTTTGTTTGAATTCTTTTGAACATCTGTTTAACCCCCATTTATTATCTAAAACCCCTTATCTACATATCGACATTTAGTTATAAATGATTTATGAAATAGGTCTAAACAGGTACAAAAGATTCATTTCCATATTAACACCATTCAATACAAGTACTTTATACCTAATCCGAGTTATGACATTGCAAATGGAACCACACAAAAAAACCGCACGAGGCGGTTTTTTAAGCTTTTTTTCTGGCAAGCACCTTTTCTGATGCTCTCTCTTGAGCGATTTTTCTTTTCTTCCATGTACCTAAGCCTAGAACAAGAAGAACCACGAGACCTTCAAATCCATACTTCACAAATCCATTCTCAAAATAAGGAGCCATGAATTTTTCTCCGACGATCATCTTAGAAGCCGTCCAAGCCAGAACACCTGCTCCAATTGTGATGATGAACGGGTATTTATCAATAACCTTTAAGAACAATGTACTTCCCCAAACAACAATCGGCACTGAGATTAATAAACCGATTACTACCAGTAAGAAATCACCATGTGCAGCACCTGCAACAGCAAGAACGTTATCAAGCCCCATTACCGCGTCCGCAATAATAATCGTTCTAATGGCTGCCCACACACTATTCTGAGCTTCAATATCATGATCTTTTTCTTCGATCATCAGCTTATAAGCGATAACGACAAGAATTAATCCACCTGCAAGTAGTAAGCCTGGAATCTTTAGTAACCAGACAACCGCAAGCGTAGCTGCTGCTCGAATCACGATCGCTCCTACTGTTCCCCAGATGATTACTTTCTTCTGATTCTCTTTCGGCAAGTTTCTAGCTGCCAAGCCGATTACAATTGCGTTATCACCAGCTAATACTAAGTCGATAACAACGATCGCCAATAAGGCCGACCAAAAATCTGGTGTTAAAAAATCCATTCAAAAAATCCTCCCTGTTAAACATCTGTTGTTTTTGAAAGCAGTTGATTTTCCGTTTCAGATAATCGCTTTCAGCGGGGCAGGCGGTGAGCCACATTCGCACGTTTCACTCTTAAGTCTTACCTGTCTAGTTCCAATGGCTAGCCCCTCAAGGTCAAAACTAAATGAACCGGAAGGCAAAGAGCGCCTTCATTGCTCATTCACCTTTTGCTTGTCGGTGCTGGACGAGCCACTTCCACTTTTGGGACTGCCCACCTGTCCTAGCCAAGAGTCTCGCATCTTCCACTCCAATCAACTACCAAATAGACCAAGTGCACGAAAGAACAATCCTTTAAAAAAGAATGATAAAAATAAAAATTTGAGTAATTACGCACACTTTATGCCCTGCCAGGCTTATCCATTTCTACATATAATAAGAGCAAAGGGGGTGTTTTTTATGCGTTCATGTTCATGCGGAAGTATAGTTAGATGTCAATCCTGTGTAAATTTTTGTGGTGTTCCTTTATTTTGTCGAGACATTCATCCCTGCTGTTTTCCTTTTATCCAGCCTCAACCTACACCAGTAACCTCTCCTTTAATTGTTGTTTGTAGATGCCCTCGTTGCTCAACAAGACATCGGTAACTAGCTTTAAACGTCATTACCTTGTAACTTCACATCACTGATACGATTGAGTGAACGTTTTGTTTCAGAAAAAGCGTTCTTTTTTTTTATTAAGGGAATAATGCAGGATAGAATGACTATGATCCATTTTGGGGGTGTCCTCGTGCGTTGGTTTATGAAACAGTGGTTTCACCGTTTCTTTCAAGATAAAGTGTTTGACCTTTCTGCACAACTTGCTTATTACTTCCTAGTTTCTCTGTTTCCTTTTATTTTTCTCATCTTTACGATCCTAAGCTTTTTGCCTATTTCTTCTGCTTATGTACTGTCACTTTTTCAGTCTATTGCACCAGAAGAAGCATATGCTTTACTAGAGTATAATCTAGTGGCTGTTCTGGACGAGCATAGAGGAGATGTATTATCTGTTTCATTGATTATCATGATTTGGTTAGCGACCATCGGAACGCATGCGATCATTCGCGTTTTCAACCAAGCTTATCAAGTGGAAGAGAGCCGCCCCTTTATAAAAGAGCTCATCTTAGGTATGTTCCTTACGTTCGGCCTTGTGATCGCAGTGATCACTGCTCTTCTTCTGCCGGTATTTGGCAGAAACATCGGAAGCTACATATTTGAACGAACTGGATACTCTCACCCTGTTTGGCACATTTGGGAAACAGCACGCTATCTTATAGGGTTCTCTGTGCTTCTCTCCATTTTCTCGGCTCTTTATCGTTTTGCTCCAAATGTTAGATTAACGTTCAGAAACGTGTGGCCAGGGGCCATTTTCTCGACTGCAGGCTGGCATCTTTTCTCTTATTTATTTTCTTCATACGTTCTTATTTTTGACTACGGACAGATATATGGAAATTTGGGCGCAATATTAACATTGATGGTGTGGTTCTATCTTTCTGCCATGATCTTAATCGCTGGTGGACAGCTGAATGCGATACTCGCATTAAAGAGGGAATTAAGAAAATAAGAAGATTTTTGAAAACTTCCGTTTCTGTGATTGACTTTTTCACATTATCGTAACATCATTGTGTATATATGAAGAATTAACATCTTTTTTCCGGTCATAATGGATAGTAACGAAAAATTTGCTGACCGGCTAAAATTACGGAGATCGGGGCTGGAAAATGACTGTAAAAAACTTAATCTTATTACTCATTTTGCTTGCCGGAATCGTCATCTTTGTCTTTTACAGTATACCTCTCCTTCTCGCATTGCTAACTGCTATAATGCTAGAACCAGTAGTGAAATTGTTTATTAGACTATTTAAGGGTAGACGATTATTGGCCGTCACTGCTACTTTCATTCTTTATCTTGCGGGACTTGGTATCTTCTCTTACTGGCTTACAACAACACTTGTTATTCAAGTCATCGAGTTTATTACTGTTCTCCCATCCTATTCGGTTCATCTATTCGAAGTAGCAGAGAATACGTTTTATGAAATGGAAAACTTTTATGCTAGCTTACCTCCTGAAGTAGTAAGGACGCTTGAAGAGGGATTAGTAGGTTTAAAAGATTATGGCGTTGAAACAGCAAAGAACTTAACATCCGGTATATTAGGACTGATCACAGCGATACCAGGATTGTTGATCTACTTTATTATCTATGTAGTAGCCGTTTTCTTATTTTCACTGGATCTTCCGCGTTTATACGCTGAGTTTCTTAACCTGTTTACGACAGCAGCCCGCGAAAAGGTTGAATTGGTTTTTAATCAACTGTCTAGAGCAACAGTAGGGTTCTTTAGAGCTCAGATCATCTTAAGCGTTATTACATATGCATTGGCTTTAATCGGACTCATGATTTTAGATGTTGAGTACGCCGTAATTCTCGCTCTGTTAATCGTCATTGTTGATATCCTTCCAATTCTCGGAACTGGATCATTCCTTGTTCCATGGGCCGCTTATTCTTTCTTTATCAACAACAATGATCATCTCGCATTCGGACTTCTAATCATGTTCGGAGTCATCACGATTGTTCGTAGAATCATAGAACCTAAAATACTTGGGTCAAGTCTTGGCATTTCTGCACTAGCAGCTCTTGTATCACTATATATTGGGTTCCAGCTATTAGGGTTTATCGGACTGATCGTCGGTCCTGCGATCGTCATCATCTATGAAGCATTAAGAAGCGCAGGGTTTATTAAAATTAAGATTGATTTCTAGTGAAAACGTGTTTCCTGTAATAGGAAGCACGTTTTTTTCTATTTATAGGTTAGAAACACCTGCAATGTTGGGAATTATAGAGTATAAGTAAAAAAAATGAGAAAATCATCCGAATACTTTATAAGGTGAATAATTATTGGAGGAATATCGATGAGTACTGCAACAAAAGAACGCGATTATTATTTCGACAACGCCAAGTTTATTTTAATCTTCCTCGTCGTGTTCGGGCACTTTATTTCCCCGATAAAAAGTCAAAACGAGTGGCTTTACACGATTTATAACTTTATATATACCTTTCATATGCCTGCATTTATCTTAATAGCAGGATTCTTTACAAAAGGGGTCTGGCGTGATGGGTATCTTCCAAAAATCTTTAAAAAAGTGCTGATTCCCTATTTGGTTTTTCAATTAATCTACAGTTTTTTCTATTATGATTTGTACGGTAAGAGTGAAGTGAAACTAGATTTCTTTTCACCGCACTGGACACTTTGGTTCTTATTAAGTTTAGTTTTCTGGAATATTCTTTTAAAAGTCTTTGTGAAAATGAAGTATCCCCTCGTTCTCGCCATTGGTATAGGAGTGGCAGTGGGCTACATTCATGATATTGGTACATTTTTGAGTCTTCTTCGAACGTTTGTCTTCTTCCCTGTATTCTTGCTAGGACATCTGCTTGAAAAGAGAGACTTCAAAAAGATTTTACGTCCGAGAGCTAAGGCCGTCTCTTCAGCCTTCTTAATCGTACTATTTGTGACCTACCATTTCGTATTTCCAAACGGTACAAAAGAGTGGCTATTATCGTCATCTTCTTACTCAGAAATTCTAGGATACAACGATTGGTATGGAGGTCTTGTGCGACTTGCCATGTACGGTGTTATGTTTGCGGCAACCTTCAGCTTTTTAGCACTTCTTCCACGCAGAAAAATGTTCTTCACTGAATTTGGAGAACGCACCTTATATATTTATCTGCTGCATGGATTCGTGCTGAAATACTTGTTTACCACAGATCTATTTGCATCTATTGAGGAAAACGGCGCGTACTTTATGCTCCTCTTCCTAGCTGTTATCGTAACGCTATTTCTAGCAAGCAAGCCCGTTATCGCACTAGCACAGCCATTTATTGAATTGCGCTGGTCTAAACTTAAAAAAATGTTAAAACCAAAGTCCTCTCAGCCTAGAGAAAGCTGATGTTCATAATAAGAAACACCGCTAAGCCAAAAATGGCTCGCGGTGTTTTTTTTGTGTCGAGAAGAATGTAATAAATAGTAAGAGTGCGTATTAAAATAAAATTCTAGGAACCTTGTTTATAATAATGTTGTTTTGCCTCTGCTAATACTCGTAACGGAAGTTTGTCAGCTAATTTAAATGCTTCTTTTTCGTTTAACTCTAATGTCTTTACTAATTTTTCGATCTTTTCTTCAGATGGAATCATTCTACCTTTTTCAATATCTGCCATGTATTGAGGAGTGATGCTTAATCGTCGTGCAAGCTCTGATTTGCTTAAGCCTTTTTGATTTCTGGACAATTCAATAAACTTTCCGAACTCACTCATTGCTAAAACCTCCCTTTCTTCCTGAATAAAACAGTGTGAATTGTATGATGATGTACGCTGCTAATCGGCTCGTCATGTTACGAAAATCTAACGTTGGATCAATCTCTACGATGTCCATGCCTTTAACAGATGGCTCTTGTGCGAGATATTGTATTCCCTCAATTAATGAGTCACTGTCTAATCCACCCGGACCGATCGCAGGACAACCTGGTGCAAATGCCTGATCCAAGACATCCATGTCGAGAGAAATATATATGTTTTCTGTTGTCTGTTT
Source organism: Fictibacillus nanhaiensis (assembly GCF_042686385.1). Classification (NCBI taxonomy): domain Bacteria; kingdom Bacillati; phylum Bacillota; class Bacilli; order Caryophanales; family Fictibacillaceae; genus Fictibacillus; species Fictibacillus nanhaiensis. The sequence continues at coordinate 240,883 of NZ_JBHUPF010000002.1, read as the reverse complement.
TAACTGGTCAACTGATTTTTGTAACAAAGAAAGCAATCCGTTTCTTTTCACATCACCCATCGTGTGAACGGTCACTCCGTGGTCCTTGGCATAATCATGATAAAGTTTCCCATTTGAGAAATCTCGAATACCGATCTGGACGAGTTGGTCGCCTGTAATCACTCCCTTTTCTATAAGCTGGCGAAACGGCGTACCGTTTGATGGTCCTCCGTCCTCCGTATTACGAAGATCAAAATGTGCATCAAACTGGATGATGCCTACCCGTCCCTTCGTTTCTTGAAAAGCTTTAATCGCTCCAGCAGAAACAGAATGATCTCCACCAAGCGTAATCAAACATGCTTCACTATGATGAGATCCAATGTCTTTTAAGACCTCATAAATACGGGATTGTGAAGTAAAGAGATCTGTAACATGCATCTCAATATCTCCAAAATCGGTAATGCAGTAATCCCACAGATCCTTTTGTTCTTCGATGCTATACGTGGAAAATGAATGCATCATCGCACGGATGGTCTGCGGTGTGAGATGTGCACCTGAATGTGAAATAGAAGTCTTAGAGAGAGGAGCACCCGCTATGGCTACACCTCTCACTTCATCTCCTGACCAAGGTTTTAACAGTTGTCCTGCCTTCTTGATCCCTCTGTCAGTAAACGGCGCAGCGCCCGATTTACTTAGAAAGGGTATAGTTTGCATGAATATCTCCCTTTCCAACCACTAACTTACCGTTCTTCCAAACTTTATTAACGTGGTTCACACCATAGTGATACGAAATATACTTGTAGTTTGGTACATCCCACAGAACAAGATCTGCTTTTCTTCCTATTTCTAAACTACCTGCAACATCACCGCGTCCAATCGCGAAAGCGGCGTTGACCGTTACGGCATTCCAAATTTCTTCTGGCGTCATCTTCAGCTTTAATGCAGCGAGTGTCATAATAAACTGCAGATTTTCCGTAGGTGAACTTCCAGGGTTAAAATCAGTCGAAAGGGCAACTGCTGCACCGCTTGAGATCATTTCTCGTGCTGGAGCAAAGTGATCTTTTCCTAAATAAAACGTTGTTCCTGGAAGAAGGACTGCGATCGTATCTGATTCTCCTAGCATACGAACGCCTTCTTTACTCGCTCCAACTAAGTGATCAGCAGAAACCGCACCGATCTCACAAGCCATCTCCGTTCCACCGAGAGGATCGATTTCATCCGCATGAATCTTCATACCAAATCCTGCTGTTTTTGCTTTTTGAAGAAAGACTTTAGACTGTTCTACCGTAAACACACCAGTTTCACAGAAAATATCTACAAACTCTGCCAGACCCTCTTTTGAGATTATGCTTAACAAGGAAAGCATCTCTTCTAAAAAGGCATCTGGTCTTCCTTTATAATTTTCAGGAATAGCATGAGCTCCTAAAAAAGTTGAAACAAGATCGATCGGGTGGGTTTCATTCAGCTGTTTTGCTACTCTCAGCTGTTTTAATTCAGTCTCTTTATCCAAACCGTATCCACTCTTTGCTTCCATAGTCGTAACACCATACGTTAAACATCTGTTTAAATGAAACATTCCCTTTTCATAGAGGTCATCTTCAGATGTTTCACGTGTTGCTTTGACCGTTGAATGAATTCCTCCGCCTTGAGCTAAAATTTCTAAATAAGGAACGCCTTGTTGCTTTAAAGCGAGTTCATGCTCTCGTGACCCCCCGAACACAAGATGTGTATGAGGGTCCACTAAGCCTGGTGATAGCAGTTTTCCTTCTGCTTCAATCGTTTCTTTTGCTTGTAACTGAGCGGCTTCTTCCGCTGTTCCAATAAAAGTGACCACACCATCCTTTATACCAACCGCTCCGTTATCGATGATGGAGAGTTCATTCATCTGTGTTCCTCGAAGCGCTTCTCCATTACTTTTTGGAACGACCACCTGTCCTGCTAAAATCAATGTATCTAGCATTCGTCACACTCCTTTTTATTTCTCGATCATCGGTAGATCTATGCCTTTTTCTTTTGCCGTTTCAATCGCAAGGTCATAACCTGCATCAGCATGCCTTACAATCCCCATTCCAGGATCACTCGTTAATACACGCTCTAACCGACGAGCTGCTTCTTCTGTTCCATCTGCTACAACGACCATTCCAGCATGAAGAGAATACCCCATCCCAACACCGCCGCCATGGTGCACAGATACCCAGCTTGCACCATTTACTGCATTGATCATCGCGTTTAGAATCGGCCAGTCAGCAACCGCATCACTGCCATCAAGCATTCCTTCTGTTTCGCGATTAGGCGAAGCCACTGAACCACAATCTAAGTGATCACGCCCGATCACGATTGGTGCTGACAATTCGCCGCTAGCTACCATTTCATTAATAATTTTTCCAAACTTCGCACGTTCCCCGTAGCCTAACCAACAGATACGGGAAGGCAGACCTTGAAACTGTACTTTTTCCTGAGCCATCTTGATCCATTTGCAGAGGTGCTCGTTATCACTAAACTCTCGTAAAATTACTTCATCCGTTTTTCTGATATCTTCAGGATCGCCCGATAACGCTACCCATCTAAAAGGTCCTTTCCCTTCACAGAACAATGGGCGGATAAAAGCTGGTACGAATCCAGGGAAATCGAAAGCGTTTTTTATTCCTTCATCGAAAGCGACTTGTCTGATGTTGTTCCCATAATCAAAAACAACAGCACCCTTTTTTTGCATCTCTAGCATAGCCTGAACGTGAACCGCCATAGATTTCTTTGATTTTTCAATGTATTGCTCTGGATGGCGTTTACGAAGTTCTGCTCCTTCTTCCATAGAGAAACCTACTGGTAAATAGCCATGCAACGGGTCATGGGCAGATGTCTGATCCGTAACAAGATCCGGAATCTCTCCCATTTCAATCATCTTCGGTAAAAGTTCAGCAGCATTTCCTAAGAGACCGATGGATAAAGGCTCACCTTTTGCCGCATATTCTTTAGCCATGCTTAAAGCTTCGTCTAAACTCTTTGTCATCTTATCTAAGTATCTTGTGTCTAAGCGGCGTTGAATTCTTGTTTCGTCTACATCAATGGCGATCACAACCCCATCATTCATCGTTACGGCTAGAGATTGCGCTCCGCCCATACCTCCAAGACCTGCAGTGAGTGTAATCGTGCCTTTCAAAGATCCGTTAAAATGTTTGCGTGCAGCCTCCGCAAACGTCTCATACGTACCTTGAAGAATGCCTTGAGTCCCGATGTAGATCCAGCTTCCTGCAGTCATCTGCCCATACATCATCAGCCCTCTTTTTTCGAGATCACGGAATGTCTCCCAGTTTGCCCATGCAGGAACAAGATTGGAGTTCGCAAGTAGAACACGTGGAGCATCCGTATGCGATTTAAATACAGCGACCGGTTTTCCAGATTGTACGAGAAGCGTTTCGTCATTCTCTAAACGTTCTAACGTCTCTATGATCTTATGATAAGAGTCCCAGTTGCGGGCAGCTTTACCAATACCACCATAAACGACTAATTCATCGGGATTCTCGGCTACTTCCCCATCTAGGTTGTTCATCAGCATACGGATAGCCGCTTCTTGAACCCATCCTTTAGCGGATAATTTTGTACCTCTTGCAGCTGATATAGAATGTTTTACGTTTGACATGTAAAAATACCTCCTTTTAATGTGCTAACTTTTGAATTTTTGACCCGATTAGGATGTCATTCCATGATGTATCGAGGATCCATGAAGCAACAGCTTCCATATCCCGGTGGAACATGCGGTCACATTGTATCGTTGGACAAACGATTCTTCCCTGCTCGTATACTTTCTTTGTTTTAGGTGCTAATTTTTCTGGACCTCTAAAATCTGCTGCTTGCATCGCACAGATTAACTCGACTGCAAGTACACGCCTTGCATTCGCAATAATTTGAGCCGCATGCCTAGAAGCGATCGTTCCCATACTCACATGATCTTCTTGATTCGCTGATGAAGGAATTGAATCAACACTTGCAGGATGTGCCAATGTTTTATTTTCTGAAACGAGTGATGCTGCTGCATACTGCATGATCATCGCACCAGACTCTAGCCCTGGATTTGGACTTAAGAAACCAGGTAAATCACTCAACTGAGGATTGACCATCCGTTCGATGCGTCGCTCTGAAATATTTGCCCATTCTGCAGCAGCGAGCTTTAAGAAGTCCATGGCAAAAGCGATCGGCTGACCATGAAAGTTCCCACCTGATATGATCTTGTTTCCTCCTTCAAAAATCAGTGGGTTATCCGTTGCAGCATTCATCTCAATCTCAAGCTTTTCTTTTACATAACCAAGAACTTGCCATGAGGCACCATGAACTTGAGGGATACACCTTAAGGAGTAAGCATCCTGGACCCGAATCTCTCCTTGTTTCGTTGTAAGCTGGCTGCCTTCTAAATATTCTCTCAATCGACGAGCGACATCTACCTGCTCTTGGTAACCTCTAGCAAGATGTACATCTTCGTCAAACGCATCTGTTATCCCCCGTAAACTTTCTGTTGTGAGTGCTGCAATCGCATCTGCCATGAGTCCGATTCGTTCGGCTTCTATATAGGCAGCAATTCCTTGTGCCGTCATGGCTTGTGTTCCATTAATTAAAGCTAGACCCTCTTTTGCCGTTAACACAACGGGTTCAATGCCCGCTCTCTTTAAAGCTTCTTGACCCGGCATACGTTCCCCTTTGTAAAAAGCCTCTCCCTCACCTACTAATACAAGTGCTAAGTGAGAGAGCGGTGCAAGGTCTCCGCTTGCCCCAAGGGATCCTTGTTGAGGAACAACAGGATGGACACTTTTTTCGACCAACTCTAGTAGCCTTTCGATTACGACTGGACGGATACCCGATAACCCTTTTAGAAGTGCATTGGCACGCAAGATCAGCATCAAGCGGGAGATCGTCTCTGGGAAAGGATCTCCTATGCCGCACGCATGACTGCGGATCAGATTGATCTGAAGCGTTTCTACATCGTCTCTAGAAATAAAAACATCGCTAAATTTTCCGAAGCCGGTAGTAATTCCGTATACGACTTTACCTGCAGCTACGATCTCCTCAACCGCTTTCCGACTATCTGCTACTTTCTTCATGCTAAGCGGGCAAGCTTCTACGGGTTCGTTATGATGCAGAATCCGCTTGATCTCTTCCATGGAAAGCGTATTACCTGTTAATGTAATCATCTTCATCCCTCTTTTATTAACGTTCTTTTTATTAAGGCGTTCTACATATAAGTGGTGACTTTGGGTTATTTTTTTATCTTCTTTGACAAGTTGATTGGAGTGCAAGGTGTGAGACTCCTGGGGATCAGCGGGACAGGTGAGACTCTTAACAGCGCAGAGCGCTAAGAGGCTCACCGCACGCCCCCCGGAAAGCGAGCATCCTGGAACGGAAATCAACTACTTTCAAAGACAACTAGTCTCACTAAAAAATGCATTTTTCACATACAAAAAGAGCGCACCCGAAAGAAAACTCTTTCGAATACGCCCCCTCATCACTAGTTACTATGGGCATTATTTAAATATGATTGATTCCTAGACCGATCGCCTCATGCTCTAATCCTTTTACAGGAGCACCTATCGTTCCATAGAGAGCGACTGCGATCCAGTCACCTTCTTCTTTCTTCTCATACGGATTACCGCGGACAACGATGAAACGTAACCCTACAGTCCTAAGAACAGTGCCAAGCTGAACCTGCCCTCTTGTCACCCCATGAAAAGCTTCCATGATTGCATGATATAACGAATGTGTTTCACGATAAATTCCGGTTTGAATGATATTTTCACTTTTGGCCGCTGTTTCAATGGCAGCTACTACCTTTTGTGAATCCATGGAACCAGCTTTGCCTACGCAATACTTCCAGCCCAATTTCTCAATTTCAGGCAGATAACTTTCATCTAATACCCCTAACATGGCCATCTTTCCGATCAAACGTTCAATTGATAATGCCATTGCATGAATCACTCTTTCTCTAACGGCTAATAACTACTTCTAGTGTATGCGTTTACAATTTGTCCGTCAATTCCCTTTCAACAACTTATCACAGCAGTTTAGTAAAGAAAATGACACGTATAATCTAGCAAACTAGCGGTAAGAATGATAGTAAGAAATATAACGGAATGAGGGTTGTTACATGTTAAACGTACAAAAAGAAATTGCACTAGCTTCAATGTCACGCACACCACAGTTTGAGGAAGATGTGAATGACTTTTTTATCGCTTATGACAAAGGACATAATCCGTTACTGCTCTTACCTACTACGAAAGGTTTTCTTCCAGAAGGACAGGTATACGCGATCGCATTCATTAAAAAAGAAAACAATTCTTATCAATTTACCCTTTCAGATAAAATCATGCCCTTCTCGATGGATGAGGCTACACTCATTCATGATCAGCTCGGTTTCTTCTTCGGGCCTGATAATAATATGCTCTCTTCCTTTTTCAAAGGGGATACGTATGGCGCTTATGTAGTTTGGACAAAGCATATGGTCACCCAATTAATCAACGAGACTCTGCAGAATTGGCACAATACATCAGATGATTCTCAGCGTGAAAAACATAAAACGCGCCTTACTATGCTTCTTCAAGCTTAATAAAAAACTGACTGTTAATTCCTTTATCTCTTGAACAGATGAAGGAAGTTAACGGTCAGTTTTTTCTTGTGTCATGTAGTGGGTGATGCCTGTTCTTTTTTATTTTTCTTAAAGTGTTTTTTTATAAAAGTCATTATAAAAAGAAGTGGAATATAACTGATAGCTAAGTAAAAACCAACCTTGTTTGTGTAATTGTTTAGCATATTAATTTTAAGCCGCGTGTCCAAATAGTAACAAGCTGCTAATACTAAGACTAGCATCACAATGAGTGTGATGTGGTGACGAATGTTCAACATCAATTTGGCTACTCGGCTCGAACACCAAATCGCCAATGCAATATTAGGGAGAATCACTAAACACCACATGGAGACGAATACGAAATCAAAGCGTTCTACAAATGAAACTTGAACGATTTTTACCATAGATAATGTTGCCCAAATATTTCTAGACAATTGTTCCTCGCTAAAAAAGGCAAATGAAAACAAAGTGACTAGCAAGTACATCATAAATGTAAAAAGATTGGCATGATGAGCAAATTTCTGCGATCGCTTAGCATTTTTGATAAACGGATAAAAGACAAGTAGCGTTTCAAAACCAAGATAACTCAGCATCATATTTTTTGTTGCTGACAAGTAATCCTTCATACTTTCATCGAATACAGGCAAAAGGTTAGAAAAATGAGTGAATTCCAGTGGATACACCAGCAAAACGATCAGACCTAATGGAATAACCACTCCTAGAAAACAAATACCTGCCACCGTTCGAAAACCAGAAGAAACAACATAGTACGTTAATAAAAGGAATACAGCTGCAATTTTCCAAGTACTTAAAGTCGGAAACATCCATACTTGTATAACTTCAATATAAGTTCTTAGTACAGTAATCGACCAGAGCAGAAAATAGAGAAGTAAAGAGAGGTTAAATAGATTTCCTATAAAACCGCCAAACAACGTTTTATGTGTGGTCACAATATCTCCATCACCATTATCAAGCACGTAATAGATCATCCAGATTAGAAGATGTACCAAAACAGCTGCTATGATAACCGATATCCAAGAATCATACCCTGCGTATTTAGCGATGATTCGCTGATACCCTAAAACCCCTACCCCTACTTGTTCAGAATGGACGAGAAAAAAGACAAGAAAGGGAGAAACGAGAAAAGCTTCTTTAATTTTTTGCATGATAATCTCTCTTCCTCTCTTTAAAATCTTGTTTTAGCTTTCCCAAGAGGAAGTCAATTAACCCATAAAGAACCAAAAAAGCTAACGCAGTATGAAGGAGCTTTCCCTCAGTGCATTAGCTTTTTTTATCCCGTTATCCCGTGAACACTTCACCGTCTGGATATCTAATATTATCTTTTGTTTGTTTAGCCAGACTAAATGCCAACGTTAAAGGTCCTAATTTACCGAAAACCATTACTATACAGATCACAATCTTTCCGATGATTGTGAGATCTGGCGTTAGCCCCATACTTAATCCAACTGTCCCGAATGCTGAAACCACTTCAAAAACGATAACCATAAACGAGGTATCCTTTTGAACATATGTGATTACAAATAGCGCTGCAAATATAAATAGAATTGAAATGGTTGTAATAGCAAGAGCTCTGTAAACCACCGCGTTTCTAATCGTTCTTCTCATCACGACTGTATCTTCATTACCTTTCAAGAAGGCTGCAACAGTAAATATAATAACGACAAACGTTGTCAGCTTGATCCCTCCACCTGTTGAAGTACTTCCTGCTCCAACAAACATCAAAAGGACCATTAATAGAGATGTATCAGGGTTGATTGCTGTCATATCAATCGAGTTAAAACCTGCTGTTCTTGGTGAAATACCTTGAAAATAGGAAGCCCAAAATTGTTCAGCGCCTGTTAGCATCCCGATCGTCTTAGGGTTGTTGAACTCAAAAAGATAAAAAAACAAGATTGCTACAACATTTAATATCAAAGTGGACAACAACATTACTTTAGAATGTAGTGAGAGTGTTTTCCAGCGGCGGCTTACCCAAATATCAACTAAAACGGTAAATCCAATTCCACCCGTTATAATTAAGAATGATATGACAAGATTCATCATTGGATCTCCTACATAACCCATCAAACCATCAGACCAGAGTGAAAAACCAGCATTATTGTATGCGGATATGACGTGAAATATGCTGTAGTATATCCCTTTGCGCACACCTAAATCTGGCACAAGTCTCAATGATAATAAGAAGGTAGCAATGATTTGAATTCCGATTGAAAACACAAATAAATTTCGAACTAAACGGATCACACCGCCGATAGAAGGCTGGTTGAGTGCTTCTTGCATCAATACACGTTGTTTGATGGAAATTTTTCTTCCCATCATAATAACAACGAGTGATGCAAAGGACATGACCCCGAGTCCTCCGACTTGGATTAAAAATAAAATGACGATCTCCCCAAACAAGGTAAACGTTGAACCTGGATCAACGGTAGCTAAGCCTGTTACGGTTGCTGCTGAAGTGGCAATAAAAAAAGCATCTACCCAAGATAACGTTTCTTCATGAGCGACAGGTAGCTTTAACAAACACATGCCAACAAAAATAAGAAATAAAAATAGCAACGCTAAAAATTGAGGAGGATTCAATTTAATTGGGTTATGCAAAAAACGTTTATGCTTTCTGACATGTAGTGCCAATGTTTACACTTCCTCATCCTCAAATCGATTTAGATCTTCGTTTCGACCGATTACGACGAGTATATCTCCATATTGAAGAGATACGTCAGCAATAGGAGATACGAGAATCTCGTCTCCACGTTTGATTGCTACAATATTACAGCCATAACGTGCTCGAACATCAAGATCTGTTAACGTTTTGTTAACAAGTTTATCCGTTACACCTATCTCTACAATACTGTGTTCATGCGATAGCTCGATAAAATCAATAATTTTTTCAGAAGAAATGAGTTGAGCAACCCGAAGCGCCATATCGCGCTCTGGGTGGATAATACGGTCTGCTCCTAGCTTCTCCAACACTTTGTGATGATAGTCATTCTGTGCTTTAACCCATACCTTTTGAACTCCTGATTCCTTTAGGAGTAGAGTGGTTAAGATACTTGATTGAATGTCTTCTCCGATTGATACGATGACGTGGTTAAAATTTCGAATTCCTAAAGACTTCATCACGTTCTCATCCGTAGAGTTTGCTTGAACAGCTTGAGTAGCTATTGTTGCAAACTCATTTACTCTTTCCATATCTTTATCTATAGCTAGAACATCATAGCCCATCGTCGCAAATTCTCGACAGATGCTTCCTCCAAAACGTCCTAATCCAATTACTGCAAACTGTTTTTTCATTATGGTCTCCCCTTAAAATCCATGAAGTTTTTGCTTTGTTATTTCTCTAGTTTTGCTGGTTAAGAGGTATACAAATTTAAGTAAAAAAACGCAAAAAAAAGACCACACAAAAAAGCGGGTCCGGTTTTCCACCAAATTGACCTCTCCAGTGACATGACGCTTACGGGGTTAGCTGTCGGATTAGGGATTGGAGTATCCCTTTTTGCTAATAGAGCAAAATTCACCCCAAAAGATTGGTTCCCCCGTTTTACAGTAGTTTCACCATAAAATAACTGTAAATTCAGCGATCTAAAGCCTGCTAAATTTTGAATTACATATACTGTAATCCTCTATCTTTTAAATGTCAATCCATTTTTGTAGGGTTAACAAATACTTTACATTTTACCTGAAAATTGAAGAATCAATACAACGATTCCAATCAACCAAACATAAATAGCAAACCCTTTTAACGTACCGGTTTGAAGAAGTTTAATCATCCACTTTACCGCCACATATCCAAAAAGAGCCGACGCTAGAGTACCGACCAATAATGCTGAATAAGAGATAGGAGGATGTGCTCCTACAAATAGATCCTTAGACTGCAATACTACTCCCCCAGCAATAGATGGGATAGATAGTAAAAACGAAAAATAAGCAGCTGCTTTTTTGTCGATCTTACAGAAGAGCGCGGCTGCGATTGTCAGTCCAGAACGTGAAATAGCAGGAAGAATCGCTGCACCTTGAAACGTGCCGATCACAAGTGCATCACGTATAGAAATATCATCAATTCCTTTGTATCCATTCCGTTTATAAGAGTCAGCCCACCAAAGCAAGAAACCTGTAATCAGAAACTCCCAACCTACAGTAATTCCAGTTTTTGAGATCTCCTCAAAAAAATCTTTAAATGCCAGTCCTATTATAGCGGTCGGTATCGTACCAGCTATCAGCAGAATGCCCGTTTTGCTGAAGGGGCTTTTTATCACTTTTAGAATTTCTCTCCAATACACCGTCATCACGGCAATAAGTGTTCCGACATGAAGCATGCTATCCAAAAATAAACCCGCTTCCTCTAGCTGAAACATTTGCCTGCCAAGAAGCAGGTGTCCTGTCGAACTTACGGGTAAAAATTCAGTCACACCTTGTACAATGCCCAATATTAAGGCCTCGAGCCAATCCATAAAAAATCCCCCTCAAGTTACACGGTCTCGTACAACCTATTCCTGAGGAGGATTTTCTATTCTTGTTTTTTTGTGTCACAGTAGGAGCTTTACAGAACCCCTGAGAATAAACGAGCAAATGATTCTTTTGTACGTTCCCATAAACCTCTTTTGTAAAACTCAACGGGCTTAACTCTAACAGATTCGACCATGTCTTCTTCGTATTGTTCTACGAGATCACGGACAGATCCTGTATTTAGCAAGAACACGTTCACTTCAAAATTAAGATGAAAACTTCGCATATCCATATTAGCAGTACCGATCGAAGCTGTATCACCATCGATAATGATAACCTTTTGATGAAGAAATCCTTTTTTGTAGGAATAGATTTCTATTCCCGAACGCAGAAGTTCTGGGAAATAGGAACGCGTTGCATATTGTGTTAAAAAGCCATCATTGATTTCAGGAACTAATAATCGAACCTGAACTCCTTTTTTAGCAGCCACTCTTAAAGCTGTTCGAATCGCTTCATTAGGTACGAAGTATGGCGTTGCAATCCAGATTGATTTCTCTGCACATGAGATCAGTGAATAGAAAAGATCACTCATGATTCCTAGCTGGGTGTCTGGACCACTAGCAACAACATGAACGGTTCCGTCTCCTTCAGCAGGGTATGAGGTAGTAAGGTGATTATCTTCTAACAGATCTTCTCCACAAACATATTCCCAATCCATTAAAAAAATCGCATGAAGAACTTGAACACCTTCTCCTTCCATTACCATGTGAGTATCGCGCCAGAAACCAATTTCAGGATCCTCTCCTAAATATTCGACACCTACATTCAATCCTCCAACAAATCCAACCTTACCATCGATAATGATAATCTTACGATGGTTTCTGAAATTGAGTTTTTGATTAAAGAAGCCATATCGTACTGGTAAGAAAGCTTCAACTAAGATTCCTGCTTTTTTCATTCTGTCAATGTCATATTGCTGAAGAGAAAGACTTCCTATTCCATCATATAGAAACCTAACTTTTACACCTTCATTGGCTTTTCTAATTAACAAATCAATAATATCTTTACCAAGTCGATCTGAGCGGAAAATATAATACTGAATATGTATATACTCCTTGGCTTCTTCCAACCTTGCAAAAATTTCTGGAAATGTCTCTTTGCCATTTTTTAATATTTTTGAACTTGTTTTTCTGTTCAAACGCGTAAGGGTAATATGATGAGCGTGGGTTGCAAAGCACTGTTGATGCCTTTTTAAATCACTAAAATCAGGCTTTTCTTCCTGTTTAGATACTCTGATCCATTCGTCCCTGTCTTTTTTTCTTTTAGATTTAAAAAGATGACCTTTCAAATAAAGTTGGCCAGAATAAAGATAGAACATATATCCGATAAATGGAAACAATATCAATACATAAATCCATAGAAGTGTATGTTGAGCTGTTCTGTTCTCGAGCATTAACGAATAGATCGTATACAGAATCACTGCGATGTAAAGGAGCCCAAATACTGTTTTGATGATTACATATCCTTCTGCAAAGAAAACGATGTATAAACAGACGAGTAACAATAGTGTGAGAAAAAATTCCCATATTCGTTTCATGCACGTGCTCCTTTTTACCAATCTTCTCTTTCTCTCTTTTATTCCCTTCCCTTTGTAATTAAAACAAGTGACTTCTCTCTTTTTATACCATTTTTTTATAGGATTTGCAGATATGACGACTGTTATGAAATTAGGAATTGTTTCAATCATTCGAAACGGTTTTTTTGTGTACGCAGACGCTTCGGAATTTGCAGGGTTTGAATTGGACAGATGATGTGACCAATCCGACAGATTAATCTTCAAATCGGACAGATTCACTAGTCAATTGGACAAATTACCGCCAATAACAAAAAAAGGCGCCCATACACAGACTCCTCTATAGCGCTTACTGTCGACTTTTAAGAAAATACTGTCCACTTTTTGAGTTTTACTGTCCACTTTCGCTAATTTACTGTCCACTTTTGTAAATTTACTGTCCACTTTAATTTCCGCAAAATAGAAACACATAAAAAAGCTCCAGAGGTTATCACCACCTCTAGAGCCTTTCAACATTATTCTTTTTTCGCTCCATTTTCTTTCCAATAGTACTCTGCAACTGCTTCAGCCACTGCTTCTGCACTTCTGTACAGCTCATCCATGTTGTTATCCACACCGCCAAACTCGATAAGGAGAGCGTGGTCAGAAAGGTCTTGATTATAAACACCATTTCCCTGTGTTTTGTTTTTTCCGATAACCCCACGACTTAAGCCAGGGTATTTTTTATCTAAGATCGCATTGATCTCTTGCGCTGCTTTTTGGTTGTTTTCAAAATTAGGGTTCGCTTTACCGATAACGAACAAAGTACGTGCGTAAGACTTCCCATTAATTTCTGTAGTTGTAGACTTCCCTCTCATCGAGTCTCGATGCAGGTCAAAAATTAAATCAATATCTTGGTTGCTCGACATCGCACTTTGGACGAGTGTACGTGACATCGGGTAACTCTTACGGTAATCCGTGTTATTCTTTCTTAAAAGCTCCGTCATGTTAGTCATGTCAACGGTTGTACCAATTCCTCTCGCCTCTAATTCCTCTCCAAGCTTTTTCCCTACCATCGTGATGTTTACCTTAGAATGGATGGCATGGTCAGGGTTTGTTACACCTTTTAAATGCGGTAAGAATGATTCCCAACTGTGCGAATGATAGATATAAGCGATCTTCTTTCCGCTTGTTGTTTGACCTGGTGGTTTTTCTGAATCAGAAGGATCTGGATCTTCCAATCGCTCAATATCTTGAACTTCTGCTTCTTCACCACTTAGAAGGAGCTCCATAGGCGGCGGCGACTCGTACGCTAGGTTTGTGTAATCCGTTCCTTCCCCAGCAACAATGATCGTTGAATCATAGAGCGCAAATCCAGGAAGTTCGTTTCCTAATAGACTTCGGATATCTCCTGGCTTAATGCTTGTCGTTAATTCAAACAGAACACTTGATAACGCTGGCGGCTTACTTGCTTTTGGAAGCTCTTGCGTAAAATATCGATTTTCCCACCCTATAAAATAAACAAGTGCTTCACCAGAAAATTCCGTTAACCACTTATGCATGGTTGATGAACTCAATCGATATTTGTGCTCAAAGGATGTGATAAAACTAGTGGCAACGACGATAAATAGCATGGCTCCGGCAAGTAATAAAGGTAAACGCTTCATATTCAATTGCGGGGTGAACATGTATAGCCCTCCACTTCTGTTAACGTTTCTATCACATCCTATGCAGTGAAGAAATTAAATAGAATCGAATCTATGAAAAAATAATAGAGAGACTTCTATTCGCTTGCTCCCTGATCTTTTCGTTTGGTTAGATAATGAGTGAAGTCTTTTGAAAGAAAACAGAGTTATATGCACAAAAAAAACCAGTTCCTCAACTGGTTTGTGATGTAAGGACGATCTCGTCTGAGTTTGAATGATTTCCGCTAGCAAGCTTTTCATAAATATCAATAAAAATACCTAATTCCTCTTGAGACAAATGATTAAGATAACTACTTATAGAATTAACTCTCTCATTTTCAGCTTCTCGTAAGATTTCGTGTCCTTCGTCAGTAATCTCCAAATAGACAATACGACGGTCTAAATCACTACGGTAACGACTCACAAATCCACGCTTGTACAAACGATCCGCACCAACAGTTATCGCACTTGGTTTTACACCCATATAGTCAGCCAATTTTGAAACGGTCCATTTATTTCTAATACACAACGTCTTCAAAAGTACAAACTGTGTTTTCGTTAACTCCTTTTCTATAGCAATTTCCGGGTGTAAACGCTTTGACACAATGTAATGCACTTTCTCCAATCTCTCCACATAGGACTTCAAATCCTTATTCCCCATACTATGAACCTCCAGCCTCTAAGTTGTAATGCGAGTATTATACTAACATTATACAAGAATTTTCATAACATTTGAACTATTATTTACAAATAATGTGTAAAAGAGTTGACGACTAGCATATATTTAAGATATATTACATTCAAATATATTTGAACGTTTTAGGAGTGTTGAACATGAAGGAGATTTATAACATACGAGAAGTTGAGCAGTTAAAGGTTATCTCTGACCCACTTCGCATCAAAATCCTATGGGAGATATTAGAGGAAGCTAAGACAGGAAAGATCTTATCAGACCTATTAGAAGTTCCAGCACCAAAGATTCATTACCACCTTAAGGAACTTGAACGTGTAGGATTAATTAACGTCGAGAGAACAGAAGAAAAGAATGGCATTATACAAAAGTTCTACAGACCTGTGGCTCACTCATTTTCGATTGCCGATATATTGCCTGATCAACGGCATGCAGTGAAAGATGAACTCTCTGATGCACTAAAGGAGAATATATTGGTTTCACTCGAAAAAACAAAGTCTATGGTTCGTAAATTAGATCCTGAAATACTAGCTTATTCAGATTCTCCTCTTAAATTTGGTTATAGACATGTAAAACTTTCTTCTGAACAAGTAAAACTGTTACATGACAAAGCAAAAGAAATATCAGAATTGATCTCAGAATTTAAAAAGAATGAGACTGACGATGGTGAGATCTATCACTACTTTATGCTCTCATTTCCATTGAAAGAGACACCTTATCCGGAAGAGGAGCTAGAGTAAGATGACCGAAACGATAGCTGTACACCAAAAAAGTGAAACAGAGTCCCTGTTCAGAAAGCGTTCTTTTTTATTCATATGGGCGATCACGATTTGTTCTTCTTTTTCAATCGCGATTTTTCAATTCTCACAGAGTTGGTACGTCGTAAAAACTTTAGACAAAGAGGCTTCGCTAGGCATTGTATTTATTGCAGCAAACGTTCCTCGTATTTTATTCATGGCCATCGGTGGTGTTCTAGCTGATCGAGTCAGTCGGACGAAAATATTGTTTTTCGCTAACTTCTTAAGAACTTTTTTGTTAGTTGGATTGTTGATCATGCTTGCAACAGGACATCTCTCCCTCCTATCTTTTATCATTTTTGGCTTGTTTTTTGGAGCACTTGATGCTTTCGTATGGCCAGCAAACGGATCGCTTCTGCCTAATGTTGTCGACCAATCTCAATTAACACGTGCAAATTCAGTCATTCAGACCACCCAACAAAGCTCGTTAATACTTGGACCGATGATTGGAGGTCTTCTTGTTGCAAGTAGCGGAGGATACATGCTCTCGTTTGGTGTACCCGCTGTGATGCTGCTGCTCTCTGCCATTCTTGCTTATATGTTAAATATCCCAGCTACCATGAGTTCAAGCACAGCAAAGCCTGGCATGTGGCTATCTATAAAAGAGGGCATTGATGTAGTAAGACAATCCGCTTTTTTAAAAGCACTCTTTCTTAGTACGATCTTCCTTAATGTTTTCGTAATCGGACCGTTGATGATGGGCTTACCAATCTTCGTAAAAAACGTGCTTAATGGAAGCGCACTTGATTTTAGTTTTATTGAAGGTGCTATGGCTATAGGCATGCTGATCAGCTCCGTTATCATAGGGATTTTAAATATTAAGAAAAGACGTGGACTGATGGTAACCGTTTCTTTATTCGCCATGAACATATTCTTTTTCTTATTTAGTCAAAGTTCCACCCTTTATGCTTGTATGTTGACGATTTTCTTTATTGGCATTACGTTTCCCGCAACCAATATTCCGCTTATCTCAGCGGTACAATCTTCCGTTGATAAGAAACTTCTAGGAAGGTTGATGGGTTTGCTAACTATGGCAAGCATGGGACTCGCACCTTTATCACTTGCAGCAACGTCCATGTTAATCTCTTATGGCTTTTCTATTGAAAACATCATGTCTGGAGGTGCACTCTCTTTAATTGTTGTTAATCTTTTGATCATGTGGAAACTTCCTGCTTTAAGAAAAATGGAATAGGTGGTGTAGATGATGAAGGTACTTCTTATTGGCGGCACTCGTTTTTTAGGTAAACACGTAGCAGATTCTTTTAACAACAATCATCATGAAGTGACTTTGTTTCATAGAGGGAAAACATCAAAGAAAGGGTTAACAGAAAACGTTCATGAGATTATTGGTGACAGAGATCTTGATCTGTCTTCAATTAAGAGTGAATCTTGGGACGTTGTAGTGGATACGTGTGGCTATTTTCCTAAGCAAGTCCGAAAATCGGCTGAAGCACTCCAGAAAGAAGGAACTTTCTATATCTTTATTTCTTCCGTATCTGTTTATGAAGATCAGTCCGTTCGAAACATTACGGAGGAAGCGCAAACCGCTGACCTTATCGATCCTACCATTACTGAAATCGGTGAACATTACGGTGCCCTTAAAGCCGCTTGTGAACAAGAGGTCTTAGAGATATTCGGTGACAATGCTTTAATCGTGCGTCCAGGTTTGATTGTTGGTCCACATGATTACACCGATCGTTTTACTTATTGGCCAGACAGAGGTACTCGAGGCGGAGAAATTTTAATTCCTGACATGAAGGATCCGACTGTGCGCTTCATTGATGTTCGTGATCTTGCAAATTGGATCGTACGGATGGCTGAAAATAGGGAGAACGGAGTCTATCAAGCTGTTGGTGGCGTGTATGACTTCAACGAGGTTGTTCAAAAATGTATGCGGAGTCAAGAACATTCAACAATCGTACCTGTTGCCGAATCTTTCTTATTAAAAGAAAACGTCGGCGAATGGGTAGAGTTGCCACTCTGGATCTCCAGTGAAGATTATCGTGGTCTTGATTATGCGGATGATACAAAAGCGATAAATAAAGGTTTGAAATTCCGGCCGATAGAAGAAACGATAAGTGATACTGCAGATTGGTCTCTAAGTCGAAACTTAAAACCAGATGATTGGAAAGCAGGCTTACATCCTGATAAAGAAAGGACGCTTCTAAAAAAATGGAACGAAATTGTAAAGTTGGGGTAAAAAAAGAAAAATTTCTTCTGTAAAAATCAAAAATACATGAATGCCCATGGCACTTGTCCATACCAACTGTCTTCTTAGGACATATAGTATGATTGTGAGATACAAAATCTCTCCTGTTGGCAAGAGGCCGGCAGAGCAATTCCCTACCCCCCATTTCTTCATCATGCGTTCGGTTTTCTTTACCATAATCCTTTCTTAAGGATTATGGCTTTTTTTATGAATAAAAGGGAGTATCCTTTACTCACTCCCTTTTTAAAACGTGGATTTTTTATCTTGGAAACCGTTTCGGGTAATCATTGAAATGGATATATTTTTTTAAATGATCAGGCAGTTCACCTTTTTGAAAAACATATTGAATGTCAGATAGCGGAATCTCTAAACGGGCCAATGAAGGATACAACGGTAGAATTTCTTTAGGTTCATACGATTGTTGATAACTCGTGATCGCTTCATTCGTTTCTTTTTCAACAGATTGACGATAAGCATGAATCTCTTGAATCTGTTTGACCATCATCAAATACTCGGCTTTTAAACGTTCAAGTTGATGTATCTTCTTCTCCATACTATTCTTAGCCGTTTCTAACTCTCTGTCACGTGAAGAATATACAGTTTTTAAATACTCGGATAATCGATCATCACGGTTTTCTTTTAATTCATCCAACTGTTCCATAGCGTTACGTTCTTTTTCCATCGCTAGCAAGTATTTATTCTTTATCTCGGTTAGATCTTCCATCGTGATTTTTGAGTTTCTACCTCCGTAAGCATTAAGTAGCTCTTCATATTCATTTGAAGACCATTCTTTTTGTTTATGTAGTTGCTGCCACTTTTCATGTGCGGAAGCAATATTTTTATCGTATTCTTTTTTCATTTGCTTAAAATGGTTTAATTCAGGATACATAACAATCTCCCTTCGTTTTTCAACAATCATAGTATTCGGGAGGGTTTTGGGTTTAACGTCTCGAAAGTTTAAACAACTGTTTAAATCGGATGCTTGTTTAGGCGGTCTGTGGGTTCTTGACAGTGGTTGATTTCCGTTCCAGGTAGCTCGCTTTCCGGGGGCGGGCGGTGAGCCACTCGCCGCTACGCGCCATGGAGGGTCTCACCTGTCCCACTCGTCCCGCAGGAGTCTCGCACCTTACACTCCAATAAACTTATCAATGAAGCCTAAGAGACTTAACATCAACACCTTTTTTAGTATTACCTAATAGAAAGAAGGATGAATTCATGAAGATTACGGCGATTAGGCATTGTAAAGCGGAAGGTCAAGAAAGTATTGCCCCTTTAACTATTGAAGGAGAACAGCAAGCCATAGAACTGGCTGCCTATTTAGAGGGGCAGCATTTTGATTGTGTGATCTCGAGCCCATTCAAAAGAGCCATCGACACCCATTAAACCTTTTGCAGAATTAAATAATTGTTCCATATTGGTAGATGATCGATTAGCTGAACGAATTCTTTCTGCTGAAGACGACCCGAATTGGAGAGATAATCTAGAACGTACATATATAGAAGAACATTTAAAGTTTCCTGGTGGCGAGTCTACATTTGAAGCAAAGCAAAGAATCATTTCCTTCATTAATGACCTGCATACTGAATCCTATAAATCCGTTTTGATTGTTACGCATGGAAATCTGCTTAGCTTGATGATCAATTTGTACGATCCCTCATTTGGCTTCAAGGAATGGGAGGTTCTCTCTAATCCTGATGTCTTTCTAATTGATGTTTCTTTAAAAGATGTTTCCAAGCTGTGGGTGTCTTAAACTGGTACATAATGCCAGACCCCCAACCCTCCTCATAAAAACCCGAAACCTGTACACGTAAGATAAATTATTAGGAGGGAAACATCTTATGAAAAAATTAGTAGTAGCATCAGTATTAGGCGCTTCCCTATTCGGCGCAAACGCAGGAATCTCAGAAGCAGCATCTTCATGCCCGTTCGCTTCTTTAAATAATAATCAAACTCAACAAGCTCAGGCAGCGCCTCAACAGCAACAACAAGCTGCTCCAGCACCAGCTCCTCAACAAGAGCAAGCAAAAGCTCCAGCTGAAGCCGCACCAAAAGCTGAAGCAGGTGCAGAACTAACTGCACAAGAGCAACAAATGTTAAACCTTGTGAACCAAGAGCGTGAAAAACAAGGATTACCAGCACTAAAAGCTGATCCTGAGCTGACAAAAGTGGCTCGCGTTAAAGCAAAAGATATGATCGACAACAACTATTTTGACCACAATTCACCAACTTATGGTTCACCATTTGATATGATGAAGAAATTTGGTGTTGATTATAATACAGCTGGTGAAAACCTTGCAGGTAACTCTTCTGTAGAAGGTGCTCACACTAGCCTTATGAACTCTCAAGGTCACCGTGAAAACATCCTTAAGTCTGAATACACTAGCGTTGGTATCGGTGTAGTAGACGGTGGACAATATGGTAAAATGTTCGTTCAAATGTTTAAAGGATAATGAAACATCAAAAAGCTTTCCCGCTCTGGGAAAGCTTTTTTCGTTCCACATTTTATTGTATAGGAATCGTGATGGTAAACATAGTGCCTTTCCCTTTTTTACTTTTCACATCTAACCTTCCATTATGTTGTTTAATGATGTTTGTACTTACCATCAATCCTAAGCCAGTACCTTCATCTTTTGTGGTAAAAAAGGGTTTGCCGATCTTCTTCATAACTGTCTCATCCATACCGCATCCATAATCTCGA
This sequence comes from Fictibacillus nanhaiensis, assembly GCF_042686385.1. Lineage (NCBI taxonomy): Bacteria > Bacillati > Bacillota > Bacilli > Caryophanales > Fictibacillaceae > Fictibacillus > Fictibacillus nanhaiensis. The sequence goes on along the minus strand of NZ_JBHUPF010000002.1, from coordinate 220,201 downwards.
ATCTGAACGTGAAGAAAATCCTTTTTCCTGGATAACTTCATGTTAATTTCTACACAATCACCTACAGCAGAAGCTTCGATCGCGTTCTTCAAAAAGTTGATAAACACTTGTTTAAGTTGCAACGGATCACAAAAGATTAGGGGTATGTGATCATCTAAGTCTTTTTTGATCTCGATATTTTTCATAATCGCTTGTGTGTTTAATAAGTCTACTGTGTCGTTAATAATGTCGGTCACACAAGACATCATAAAATTTTGCGAGCTGCTTTTTGATAGAACCAAAAATTCTTTGATGATATGTTCGATTCGATCTACTTCAGTAAGAATAATCGTAAGATATTGGTCAAATTCATCGGTTTGATTCTGAATCAGTTGAACAAATCCTTTTAATGATGTTAATGGATTGCGTATTTCATGGGCTACACCTGCTGCAAGTTCTCCTACCACGTTTAACGCTTCTGCTTTTAACAATTTTTGTTCGGTAAGCTTTTGATCCGTTACATCTCTCAAAACCGTAACATGTAAATCATCTACAATATCTTTTTCACACGAGTATTGAATCTCTTTCACTAGTCCATCTGGAGTCTTGTAGCGAAACTCTCCTTCGATCTTTTTTCCATTTAAGACTTCTTGCCACTTCTTAAGGATTCGTTCTTTCCCGTTCCCCACAAAAAATTGGTCTGCACTGATTCCTATTAGCGCGTCTCTACGTAGGTCTAATAATTCGCACGCACGGTCGTTCACTTCAGCAATCTCCATATTTGAACGGCATAGAACAATAGCCTCAAGTGCATGGTTAAACAACTGTTTAAATTTATTCAGGTTTTTGATGTTTGTTTGTTCTTCGTCTCTATTGGATGTAATATAAGAGGCACCCACAACTTCTAAAACACCTTGATGGTTTCTAGTTACCGGATACAAGGTGGTACGGATCCGTCTAACACCTAAATGAATATCTACGGTTTGAATCAAACCCGAAAATGCTCTTTCTAATGGTTTGCTCCATTCTGCGATTAACTCTTTGTTATAAAGGTCATGAAGGTTGGTTCCTGAAGAAGGTTTTATAGATACTCCTAGTTCATCTAGCATAGAACCTACAGAATAGGTAAACTTATATTCACCCTCAGCATCTCTTCGTAAACCGAAAAGATGAATAGGACAATGGTTAAGAGAATGGTGAAAATCGGCAATACGTTTAATTTCGACTTCTTCATATTGCTTGTTCATTAATTAGTCCCCTTCTTATTTACAGAATTTCCAGATCTGTTGCTCGGGCTATTATGAGATTTAACCACTTCATCTTACTTTCACTAAATTTTTTAATTCGACAAATTTATCATTTTCCCTATTGGACAACTTTCCCATTTTTTACAATCGGTTATACAGGTCTTTAGAAGTGTTTTCACAAATAAATGATTTCAATCTAAAAGAAAAATAACAAAAAAGCCCTTGATCAAATCGATCAAAGGCTTTAATTCATTACTTACCTATTCATCTTGTCAATTTCACTCTTCATAAAATCATAATCCATTGGACCTATATGCGAATTATTAATTATCCCTTTTTCATCTATAAAATAGCTAGTAGGAATCGATACGGCTCTAAACTGTTTTCCGATCGTGTTCTTTTCATCAAGAGGAATGGGAAAAGACAGCTTGTATTCTTGAACAAACTTGCTTACTTTCTCTGTATTTGCTTCAGAGTATTCAAGGTTTACTGCTAATATTTCTATATCTTTGTTTTTATAATCATCATAGAACCTCTCCATCTCGGGCATCTCCTCCCTACATGGAGGACACCATGTAGCCCAAAAGTTTATAATTACTTTTTTTCCACGAAAGTCTTTTAAGTCAACTTGCTTTCCATCTAACGTTCGTAATGAAAAGGTGGGTGCTTTACTTCCACGTTTCAATCCCGTATTCTCTTCTTCCTTAACTTCCGTTTGTTGCTCTTCCTTCTCATCCATAGCTGTATAAAATGCTAGACCGATCAAGCCAGCAAATAGTAGAAGGATAACGATTGGTTTTATTCTCATTACCATTCCTCTTTTCAAGTTGTTTCACTGCATTCATTATAGAGGATTTCGTCTTGAAACTGCAAAGTTCCGCCTATTCGTCTTACCAGTAAAGAATGGTGTATGTTAGGAATAGATCTAATGTCCTAAAAAATAGAAAAGACAACAACTAATGTTTAAGCTGTTGTCTCCCGGGTACCTATAGATTAGAGGCCATAACAATCGTGCCAACTGGCTTTTTACTGTTTGGTGTAGGTTCATGCGAGATCGCAACAGCATCCCATTCGTGATCCCCTTCAAATTTAACGGGGAAAACCACTGCACCATTTCCATTTTCGTCTGGAGTAAATGTGCCCGCTCGGTAAGGTTTGTCTCCTTCGATCAACCAAACCTGGTAAGTCTCTGTTCCTTTAACCTGAGTTAAATTATTCGTTTGAACAACAAGGTTCATCGTATCATTTTCTTGTACCATTGATGCTACACCTGTTGATTCTGTCTCTTCTGAAGCAAGTTGGACCGTCTTGAACGTTTTGTTGATCTGTTCTTGGATCACCTGTTCATTTTTGTTGTTTTCATTAAATAGGTATGCGTTCGTAACTAGAGATAACAACAGGCCAGCTGCAAGTAATCCTTGCACCCATGACTTTGATTTACGTTGCGAGATAGGAGAAACGTTTGTCGTGATTTCGTCTGTTTTATTAACAGGCTGTGTTTTGTGATGCGCAACACTTGAATCAGAAGCCGTTACATTCGTTAAGATACGTTCTTTCATTCCAACCGGAGGTTCTGCCTCTTCTGATAAATATGGAAGATCAGCTGTAAGGTCTTGCCATTCTGCCCATTCTTCTTGGCAGGCGTCGCATTGCTTTAAATGTTTTTCGAAAGCATCTTTTTCTTTGCCCTCTAGCAAGCCATTATAATATTCAAGCAAATTATCGCAAGTTTTCGGCTCCATACTTATCCCCCCTCTCTCGATAGATCTTTTTTAAATGTTTCAGAGCTAGACGTATCCTTCCTTTTACCGTACCGAGAGGAATTTTCTTTCGCTCTGCGATGTCTGATTGGGAGTAGCCTTTAAAATAAAACATCTCTACGATATCCTGCTGTTCTTCTGTTAGAGAAGAAACAGCCTCCTTCAGACTCTCTCTTTCCTCGTTCCACGTAACTGTCTCTTCAACACTTTCAGTTCGTTCATAATCTATATCTTTTTCAAGAATCTCAACTTCATTCTTTTGTTGCTTTCGTATTAAATCAATACACGCATTTCGTGTAACGGTTAAAAGCCATGAAGAAAATTTCCCTTTATCCTCTGAATAGAGTCCCTTTTTTCGCCACAGTTTCATAAAAACGTCTTGAACTGCCTCTTCAGCCAACTCTTTTTGCCTCAACATTTTAAATGAAAAAGAAAACAATAGCTTCTCATAACGATCATACAGCATTTCAAGGGCTTCTTTATTTTCTTCTTGAACTTTTTGATAAAGTTCGTAATCAGAAGTTCTACCCATCTTTTGTCTCCTTTACTGCACACAGAATAAATCTATCATATCAAAATGAGGCAGTATTTGTCTTTTTTTACGATGGATGTATAAAGATAACGTTAAATAAAGCATTTTGGATCACATTTTTTCCAACTTTTATCATTAAGTTTCCTTTTATCTTTCCGATATAAAAGAAAATATAGCTCATGAAATAGATACAGAATTTAAAGATAAAGTGAGGAACATCATTATGGATCGCACAACATTAATTGGAGTCATTCTCGGCATACTGGCTGTTGGTGTCGGAATGTTTTTAAAAGGCGCAAGTCCAACTGCCTTATTGAACCCAGCAGCATTGCTTATTATATTTGCCGGAACGGGTGCAGCTATCCTTATCGCCTTTCCACTGAACGAAATTAAAAAGATCCCTGCTCTTTTCAAAATCTTATTTAAAGAACAAAAACTCATTGATATGAAAGAGCTTGTGACGATTTTTATTGACTGGGCAACGGTCGCTCGTAAAGAAGGATTGCTTGCGCTAGAACCCAAAGCAGAAGAAGTAGACGATCCCTTCCTTCAACAAGGGATCAAGATGATCGTAGACGGTCAGCCTCCTGAATTTATTAAAGATGTCTTATTGAAAGATTTAGAAACGATGGAAGAACGTCATGCAAGCAACGCTACGATCTTTACTCAAGCTGGTACATATGCGCCGACTCTTGGTGTTTTAGGCGCAGTAGTAGGATTAGTCGCAGCACTAGGAAATATGGCAGATATCACCGCTTTAGGGAAAGCGATATCTGCAGCCTTTATTGCTACGTTGTTTGGTATTTTTTCTGGTTATGTATTGTGGCATCCTTTCGCTAACAAGTTAAAGCGTAAATCAAAAAAAGAAATCATGATCAAAGAGATCATGATCGAAGGACTTTTATCTATTCAAGACGGAACTTCACCAAAAATATTAGAAGAAAAACTGTTAACGTATATTCCAACTAGCGAACGCGATCAATACAAAGCAGGTGGTTCTGTTGGCTAAAAAGAAAAAGCATCATGACGAACATGTGGATGAATCCTGGCTCATTCCTTATGCAGACATGCTCACGCTTTTGTTAGCTTTGTTCATCGTCTTATTTGCTATGAGTGAGATCGATGCTCAAAAATTCAAACAGATGGCCAGTGCCTTTCGAAACGAATTCACAGGCGGAACAGGTGTCATGGAAGAACAGGTTCCTATTCCTTCTCCCGACTCCACTCCAATTCCTGATGCGCAAAAAGAAGTCATCTCTAAGGAAGAGAAAGAACAGCTAGAAGCAGCAAAGAAAGAACTTGAACAATTAGAAGAGATGGAAAAAAAGATCAATGCCTATATCCAAACCAACAAACTTGATTCTAGTCTGCAAACAAAGCTGACAGAGAACGGCTTATTGATCACGATCTTAGATAATGCTTTATTCGACTCTGGAAGTGCTACCGTTAAACCAGGTTCTGTGGAGATCGGCAAAAAACTATCTGACCTACTTGTTACTACGCCACCACGAAATATTGTCATCGCCGGTCATACGGATAACGTACCAATCAGCACGGCAAACTTTCAATCAAACTGGGAACTGAGCGCGTTAAGAGGCATTAACTTTATGCGTGTTCTGCTTGAGAACCCAGAATTGAAACCGAATCAGGTCAGCGCAAGCGGCTATGGAGAGTACCGTCCTAAATCAGATAATAAAACACCGGAAGGACGCGCCAAAAACCGTCGGGTTGAAGTACTCGTTCTGCCGAATGTGAGTTTGAAAGCTGTGCAGTGATGGGTTAAGTCTGAAGGTGGTGTAAGCTGGAGTGATGAATGGTGAATCAAGGGGATCGATCATAAATCTCGAGAATCGATCATAAGTCTCAAGAATCGATCATAAATTTCGATTCTCGATCATAAATCTCGAGAATCGATCATAAATCTCAAGAATCGATCATAAATCTCGAGAATCGATCATAAGTCTCGAGAATCGATCATAAATCTCGAGAATCGCTCACAAACCTTGAGAATCGCTCACAAACCTTGAGAATCGCTCACAAATCTCGAGAATCGCTCATAAGTCCCGAAAATCGCTCATAAATCCCGAGAATAGCTCACATACACAACTCACACAACACTTTCTTCACACCTCATCTAATACTTCCACAAAAAACTGGCTCTTGAAGTGGTATTTCCACGATCAATGAGCCAGTTTTTATTATTATTCCATCTTTTTACTCGTTTTATAGCTATCTAAGAAATGAATGCGCTCAAGCATGGTCGGATGTCCGTATAAAAACCATTTTACAAGCTTTGGCGGGTTCACTTCACTTAAAGAGACGGTCGCGAGTTCTTGGAATGCTCCTACTGCAGCTTTTGGGTTGTTTGTCATTTGAATCGCATACAGATCAGCGTCACGTTCTGCTTTTCTCGAAACTGCATTTTCGACTGGAGATACAGCGAAACTTAATAGAGAAAAGATCAATAGCAGTGCGGGAAGTGCTGCTAAGTCTCCTATTCCCTTTATACCCCATGACTTTCCGTACTTCTCGACCCATTTTCGATAGATGATATTTCCGAGCCATAATCCTAAGAACGATAGGACAACAGATGAAATCAAGTTCCAATATAGATGGTTCATCACATAATGACCAATCTCATGAGCCATTACGAACAAGACCTGATTATCACTCAATTTATTTAATGTGGTATCCCATAAAACGATTCGTAGGTTCGAACCGATCCCGTTTACATAAGCATTTAATGCATTTGTTTTTTTAGACATGTTCACTTCATACACATTTTCAGCCGGAATGTCCGCTCTTTCTGCTATATCTAAAATCTTGCCCTTAAGCACCTCATCCTGCAGCGGATAAAACTTGTTATACAATGGATCGATCACAACGGGCTGAATAAAGTATAAAAACAATGTAAATGGTACGGAAAGCAGCCACGCGTAGAGCCACCATCTTTTTTCGTATTTCTTGATCAACCAATACATAACAGCGACCATCACTGTTGTTAACAGCCAATTGATCCAGAAATCCACTAGTCCATCTCTCATCCAGCTGTGGAAGGTTTGAACTGAGATATTGTAACTTTTCGATACGGTAAAGCTGTAGTAGCGGAGTGGAAATGTTAACACCCAGCTAGCAAAGGAAAGCAATAGTACGTATAGTCCGGTGTGTACAATAGAGAACTTTGTTAAGCCACTAGATGCTCTTCGAAACCATTTAGATAGCCCGAATCCTAGAACAAACAGGTAGATCAACCATTCGAGCGGCACAGAAATGAAGTAGATAAAATCTTTAATCCTTGAAAAATCAGTGCTAAGTTCTAGTTCACGGTCAGTCATAAAGACTTTGGGATCCGCAGCTGAGCCTTTTAGATCAACAGGCAAGTTTGCGTCCGCTCCCTGAAACAAATAAAACCACATCAAACCCGCGTATATCGCAAAACCGATAACAAACCATAACGATTTTTTCAAAAGCTTTGCCCCCCTTTATTACCTACTATAAAGTGTAAGGCGATTTGTCCAAATTAGAACAAGCTTTCATAAAATACTTTGTAAAATCCTAAAGTGCATTTGCAAGTGTGGAAACGACATGAAGGTTTTCATGCTCTACTTCTACAGAATTAGGTTGGATGTATACAGCTCTTAATCCCATAAGAAGTGCCGGTGCGATTTCATTTATAAAATTATCACCAATCGAAACTGCTTCATGAGGCTTGATTCTATATTCATTCAATATTGTTTGTAGTTTTTCTTTTGTTTTTAACGGCTTTTCACTCTCGGTATAAAGAGAGTCAAACAGATCACGGAGCTCCAACTCATGTAATAATCGTTTTACGTCTTCTCTTTCACTGTTCGTTAAAAGGACCACCTTTTTCTTCTCCTTAAAACGTTGTAAAGCCTGTTTAAGACCTGGTGTTTTTGTTAGCTGAAACTGATCGGTAACCATATACTCTTTTGTAGCGTTGTAGCATTCCCACGTATCCGCTTGCTTCACACCGAAATGCATAGCTGTAGCATATGGTAGCCACCATCCATCACCGATTGCGATCAATCGTTCAAAATCATAAACAAGTTCACCCGAGAATTCTGCTCTTACTCTATCTTGTGACCACTCTTCTCCATCAAAGTCTATTACTTTTGTTACTTGCAGGGACATCGGATCAACTGTAACACTTGCATCATTCTTAATGTCGTACACTTTACCGATAGCCACGGGATGTGTTCCTTTCTTCATACTTTCATATGTATTCCAAAAAGCTTGCTGTTTCTCATCAGACACTCTTTTTTGTAACAAGCGGCAGTAATAATCAAAGTGGTCAGTATCTTCATATAGCGTTCCGTCCAAATCAAAAATAAGTAACTTCGCATCATCAATAATCGATTTCACGTTTCATCCCTCCTACTTTTATTGTAGTTATCCTACTCAAACAAAGTAAAGAAAAGTACATTGACATAAATTTACTAATCTTGTATGTTATAAGTGTACTATACATAGTAATACACACATATAGTATATAAAGGTGGGATAACATGATATTGAATTTAGATCCCCGAAGCAATACACCGATATGGGAACAAGTTGTTCATCAGATCAAGGAACTGATCTTGAAGGAAATTCTGTTGCCAGAGGACAAATTGCCTTCGGTACGTGAGCTATCAGCGACCTTGCTGATCAATCCAAATACAGTGAGTAAAGCCTATCAAGAATTAGAGCGGCAAGGAATCATCGAAACCCTAAGAGGAAAAGGAACGTTCGTGTCCGCTTCTATCATTCCAAAAGCAGATGATCAGAAGATTACGGAACTTAAACAACAGCTGAAAAAGCTTATTATTGAAGCTTCCTATCTTGGTATCGATCACCAAACCATATCAATATGGTTGAATAACTATTCAGAAGAGCTTGGGGGTAAGAACAGTCATGCTGAGAGTGAATAATATCAGTAAAACAATTGAAGGATCTCAAGTATTAGACCATGTGAACATCACACTGGAACCAGGTATGATTGCGGGTTTGGTCGGAAGAAACGGTGTCGGAAAGTCCACGTTGCTCCGCGTAATCGCTGGTATTTTAGACCCTGATGAAGGCCAAGTGTTATTTAATGATACAGATATTCATCAAGATCCTTTGGTTAAGCAAAAAATTACGTATGTGCCTGACTCGACTGAGATGTTAAAGAGCTATAGCGTTAAAGAGATCGTAAAGCTTTATGATGCGATCTATGAAGATTTTGATGTTGTGTACTTCTACTCTCTTCTGGATCGGTTTAAACTTCCTAAGAATAAAAAGATCAGAACATACTCTAAAGGAATGAAGGCTCTTTTCTTAATGATTCTTTCTTTTTCAACGAAATCGGATCTCATTATTTTAGATGAACCTACAAACGGACTTGATCCGATCGTGAAGAGAAATATTTTACAATTTATCATTGAGGAAGTGAGCGAACGACAGTTATGTGTTCTCATCTCTACTCATCATCTAGAGGAAGTCGAGAAGATGGCAGACGTGCTCATCATGATCAAAGAAGGACGAATTGACTCTACAACCTCTATCGAGGATGCCAAATCATCGTTCCGTAAAGTACAGGTTGTATACAAACATTCGCTGCCTGAGAAGATCGCGCAACTAAGTAATGTGAACATTTTAAATCAGACCGGACGGGTCTATACATTGATCATTAAAGGAAACATTGGTGTGACACTTGAGAAGCTGAATCAGGAGAACCCATTATTACTAGAAGAGCTACCTATGACACTCGAAGATATTTTCATTTCATCACTTGGAGGTGAATCCCATGTTTCATAAAGCATTGTGGATGAGAAACCAAAAACTTGGAAGCCCTGCCGTGTGGGGAATCTATATCGCCTTATTCTTGTTTTTACCTTACTCATTCTTTGGAAAAGCCCAAAGTATGTTAACAGAAAAAAATAATCCATATACCGATGCACCTGAAAACTATTACTTGAACTTTCATTTTTCTGGTGCAGATATCGTATTTTTCTTATTTTTGATCGTTGGGTTGGCTGCCTTATTAGTAGGAAGTGAACGAACGGCTCATGCGACTGATTTAACTTTCTCACTTCCTTTTAAACGGAAGGATATCTTTCTCTCAAAATGGATCTTTGGCGTTAGTCATATTACAACGGGTCTTCTATTAAACTTGCTTTTATGCATGTTGATTGTAAAGTTTACGATTCTTTCAGAAGTAACAGATGCCACATTTCTTTTTGATTTCATGATCATTGTTATTCCGTTCTCTATCGCTATTTTTTCTTTTAGTTTATTTATTGGTACGATTGCAGGAAGTTTAATTTCTCAATTGGTTTTGAGTGGTATCTTTCTACTTTTCCCGCTTGGTTTTTTATCTCTAATAGTGTCATTTTTAGAGTACCATGGAATTTCTATTAATCGTGGTGTGCATGCCACTCAAGTATTTAGCGATCTAATCAATAGTTTCACACTGCCTATACCTATTATTGATTTTCAATATTATGTAGATCTTTCGGAAAATTCTATTACTGATATCTCACATATACCATATGTCATGTTACTCATTCCACTTGCTTATACGATACTATCCGTAGTTTTTGGAACCCTACTCTTTCACAGAACAAAGAACGAGAATAATGGTAGGTTACTTGTTTTTGAAAAAGGAAGAGGATTCTTTACCTTTGGCGTTATATTGTGCTTTGCTCTAACGTTCGGAATGTTAGGTGGAGGTATATTTGGTGACTATGATTCTAGATCGCTTATCGGCTATTACCTATCTGCAACAATAGGTGGCGTATTAGCATTCTTCATGTTAAAAAAATTGATTCATCTCCGTATGCAGTTCGGAAAATAAAGAGAAGAGCGGACAACAGGTTCGCTCTTTTTTGTTTGCCTTATTTTTGTTTGGGCATCCTGATAACAGCAAATGTAAATGAGGGATGACGATGGATGGAATCTTAATCACGATCTATAGAACGGTTCTAGGCTTTGCCTTTTTGTTGTTGCTCATGAGGTTGCTCGGAAAAAAACAACTTGGTGAACTGACTTTTTTTAATTATGCAACAGGTATCGCAATGGGTAATATCATCGGAGACATGGTCGTTCATAAAGAGATAACGGTTTGGGAGAGCTTGGCTTCTCTGACCTTCTGGGCACTGGCCGTGTTTGGCATAGAATTTCTTAATCGCCACTCTCCCCTGCTCACAAAACTAACGAAGAGCCAACCGACGATCGTTATAAAAAAGGGACAGATCATGCAAAAAGAGCTTAAGCGGATGCAGATGTCGATGGATGACCTTTTAATGCTGCTCAGGATCGGTGCTGTATTTGATATTACAGAAGTAGAATATGCGGTCATGGAGCCGAATGGACAACTCAGTGTATTAAAGAAACCACTCAAAGATTCTGTCACAAAAGAAGATTTAAACCTTCCCCCAGAAGCACCTCAATATTTACCAACCATGTTGATCTCGAACGGAGAAAAAATGGATCAGCCATTTAAGGAGTATAACTTGTCAGACGAATGGTTGGATCAGCAATTAAGGAGTGCAGGCTATCAAGATGTTAAAGAAGTCTTTTTTGCACAGCTGCAAGATGATGGCGAAGTATTTTTTGTAAAAAAAGAAAAAAGCAGCTGAGACTCATGTCAGCTGCTTTTCTTACTTATTTCCCTTTTTTTACTTCATGAAGCAGATCTGGGAAGTTGGTGAAAATACCTGTAACACCCCAGTCGATCAGTTTCTGCATCTCTTCTTTTTCGTTTACCGTATACGGATGGATTTCAAGACCGTTCTGCACCGCTTTTTGTACATACTCGCGGTCGATCATATCGCTGTTCGGCCCGATTCCCATCGCATATTCTTTGATGGTTTGCACTTCTCTATCCGTTAACTCAGCAGGAGTTGTATACTCTAAAAGCTGAACAAGTTTCACGGACGGATCGAGCTCATTCATCTTTAAAAGACTTTCAGAGCTGAACGATTGAACCAACAGCTTATCTTTATTAATTCCATATTCATTTACTTCATCAAGAAGCTTTTGTTCCATTCCCGGATAAACTTCAGGTGATTTTGTTTCAATATAATAGTTCGCATTCTTACCAAATGTCTCGAATACTTCTTTCAATGTTGGTACTTGAAGACCTTCATAATCAGCTTGTGCACGTTCTGGATATTTCTCATTAAACCAGCTTCCTGCATCAAGCTGTTTGATCTCTTCCAGTGTATAATCTTTTACTTGCCCTGTTCCATTCGTTGTACGGTCTAGGGTCTCGTCGTGCATAGCGATCAACTCGCCATCTTTTGTCATCTGAAGATCGACTTCAATGTAATCTCCATGCATTTTTTCACCCATCTTATAAGAAGTGATCGTGTGTTCTGGCGCATAACCAGAAGCTCCTCGATGCGCAACATTTAAGATGTCTTTATGTTTTTCTTTTGCATCAACCACTGAACTATCAGCCCCCATCAATGTAAGACTTAGTGCTAAAGCTCCTATACCCGTTTTTAATAATTTCTTCATCCTGTTGCACTCTCCCTTTGTTGTAAGTGAACTACTTTGTCACTGTAACAAGGGAATGTGAACCTGCTTTTGCATTTATGTAAATCACATGTGAAGTTTATGTATACAAAAAAAGCTAGTCCGAAATGTTCGAACCAGCTTTTGTAAGTGCTTATTTTTGTTCTAAGAATTTTTTGATCGCAAACGAGACACCGCTCTCGTCGTTCTCTTTTGTAACAAATGCGGCCATCTCTTTTACCTCATCCACTGCATTTCCCATCGCTACAGGAAAACCAGCCACTTCTAACATGGAAATATCGTTGTAGTTATCACCAATTGCCATCGTATCTTGTAAAGAGATTCCTTTCAGTTCAGCATATCGCTGAACCGCTACCCCTTTTTGTGCTTCACTGTTCGTGATCTCTAAGTTGTTATCAGCAGAAGCACTGACCGCTAGAGATTCAACACCTTTTAAATGTTGAAAGGCACGTTTGAGCTTTTCAGTATCACTAGAAAAAGCAAGAAATTTATAAACTTCGATTCCTTTCTCACTTAGAAGTTTGTCAAAATCGCCTACAACGCTTACTAATCCTAGGCGAAAACGACGAAGAGCCGCTTTTTGTACATCGTCATCTGTTGCTTCTGGATTGGAAGTTAATACGATATCTTTCATTACTTCGTATGCTTTTTCACGATTGTCTGTAAACGTTCCTTTGCTCGTGTAGAGCTCATAATAAATATCTTCTTCGTCCAGTATTTTTTTAATATCTTCGTATTGCTGAAACGTTAAAGGTGTTGAAGAAAGAATCTCCCATCCTTCTGATCTTATCTCTGCACCATTCACGCAAATAAGCGGAAGATGAAGGTCAGCATCTTCTAGCGTATGTTTGGCTTCATCATAAGATCGACCTGTAGCGATGACAACATGATGGCCATCGTTTACAGCATCTTTGATGGTCTCACTATTTTCTTTTGTGACTTTTAACTGTCGATTAACTAAAGTCCCATCCATATCAATTGCGATTAATTTCATCTAAATCATCCTTTATTGCTTAGTCCATTAGTAAGTGTACCCATAATTGAAAGCTTGTTAATCATTATTTGAAGCTTATCAGGTAACAAAAAAAAGAGCTATAGATAGCTCTCCGATTTTACAAATTATTAATCTTTATAGATAAAAGATTGAACAACGTCAGTTACAGCATGAAAAATCTCAACGGCTTGAAAAGAGAGTACAGATAAAGCTGAAACGGAAAACAAACCAATTAGTACAAAACGAACTAAATGAGGCATCTTGTATCTCCTCCTTTTAATTGTGATTATACGCCCACCTTTTCAACAAATCAATTCATAAGGTGTATTATTTACAAAGTAAATTATGACAATATCCTACAGAAGCGTATAACCATACAAAACAAAGATAGAAGATAGCACCACTACAATCACATTTAAGTTCAACCAAGCTGCGATGAATGCTGCTGCTGCACCAATTCCCCCATATAGATAATTTTCCGGATTAATGGTTAACACACCCGGAAAGATGAGTGCTCCTAATATAGCAAAAGGAACGTTCTTCAAGATCCCTTGTATCCTTGGATGGAGATGATTCGTATGAAAGAGAACGAGCGGCAACATCCTAGGAATATAGGTTACGATTCCCATCCCAACAATGACCCATATTAAATGATCACTCATCTCTCTCATCCCCCCTCATAAAAAACTCGATCGTAACTGCCGCGATTAAAGTGGATAGAATGATTCCCCAGCCGCCTTTTAAGGTTGGGACCAAAGAGAATATTGAATTTAATACTCCTGCACTTGTGGCAAGAGCGATTACCTTCTTGCTTTTTTTTGCAGCAGGGACGAGCAGTGCAATAAACATCGCATATAGCGCGATTCCCATACTATCTTGAAGTGATTGCGGAAGTCCTGCTCCCATCAGATAACCCACGCCTGAAAAGATCACCCAGCAGCTGTATGCAACAACTCCTAAACCAAGCAAGTAGCTTCCCGTGATCTTTTTTTCGGGTGAGGTCGCAGCCACAGAAAAAGTCTCATCCGTAATGAAAAAAGCGTAGATCGCTCGTAACCACTTAGGATCATCTTCTGCACGTTCTTTGAGAGAAGCACTCATGAGAAGATGCCTAATGTTCATGATAAAAGTAGTCAGAATCAATTCTGCGGCACCACTCATTGCCACAATCATCGATAAGGCGATATATTGTGAGGCACCTGCAAACACGATAACACTCATCCCAATCGCTTCAAAAAGACTTAACTCTGCCGCTTTAGCTAGCAGACCAAATGTAAATGCAACAGGCATATAGCCAATCGCGATCGGCAGTCCAGCTTGAACACCTTTCTTCCAGTCTGCAGGAGTTTCTTCTCTATGTAAGGCAGGGCTTGGCATCATCTCTTTTTCATCTCCGTTTTTGTAAGATGTGATGTTGATTAAATGGTAAGGGGTCTGTCCCCGGGACAGACCCCTTATCATTACTTCTGTCCTGTGATCGTGCGCAGAATAAGGTCTACACTATCAGAAGCTTTAAATGTGTCCATGTTTTTCTTCATCTGGTCTTGATCTGCTTTCAGATCTTTTAGAGAAGTAATCAACGTTACTTTTGTTAGTTCTTCTTCATATAGAACGTGGCAATAACCTTGTTTTTCAAAGGATTGCGCATTAAGGATCTGATCCCCCCTGCTCGCGGCTCTTGAAAGCGGGATAAGCAGCATCGGAATCTTAAGCGTCAGCCACTCAAAGATACTATTCGATCCAGCACGAGAAATGACAAAGTCCGTTGCTGCAACCACATCTGGAAGTTCACTTTGAATATACTCGAACTGTCTGTAGCCTTCTGTATTTATTAAACTTTCGTCTAAATTGCCTTTTCCACAGATGTGAACGATCTGATAAGAACGTAACAATTCAGGCAGTGCTTCACGAAGCGCTTCATTGATTTTACGCGCACCTAAGCTACCGCCCATGATCGTGAGTACCGGTAGATGGCTTCGAAAACCTAAGAAGGACAAACCCTTTTCTCTTGTCCCCTGAAGCAGTTCATCTCGAATCGGTGAACCCGTTACGATCGCTTGCCCTGCAGCAAAATGTTTCTTCGCTTCATCAAACGTAACAAAGATTTTAGAAGCAAATTTAGATGAAATCTTATTAGCCAAACCTGGCGTAATATCTGATTCATGGATGTAAACAGGAATCTTACGCATCCATGCAGCGATAACCACAGGTACAGCCACGAAACCTCCTTTTGAGAAAACAGCATCTGGCTTTATTTTCCCGAGCTTAAAATAAGCTTGTGCAACACCAGCTGCCACTTTAAAAGGATCTTTTATATTTTTCAAGTCAAAATAACGACGAAGTTTCCCACTCGAAATTCCATGATAAGGGACGTTCGTTCCATCTTGTATCAAACTTTTTTCTATACCATCAACAGAACCGATGTAATTCAAGTCCCATCCCATCTTCTCCAATTTAGGTATTAACGCCAGATGCGGTGTTACGTGTCCAGCTGAACCACCGCCAGTTAAAACTAACTTCTTCAAACAGCATTCCTCACTTCTTTTATATCCGTTATAAGTGCTAAAAACGAATGTTATCTTATCGCCATTTTAATATATGTAGCCCGAAAAAGAAAATGGCATGTGAGTGATAATTGTTTGTTAATTCTGATTGATTTTCACGTTTCATAAGGTTTTGAGTGAAAGTTTTAGAAATTTTGGTCGCTGTGATTCCTTTTGTAGCCTAAATAAACGTCTTTAGGTCATCGAAAGAAGTTCCCACTGATACCAATGGGGGTATAAGCACACCTAATGCTAGAAATTCAGCCATTAATCCTAGAAATTTTGGACTTTTTCCAGCGAGTTTTAGCAATAATCCGGCGAGTTTTGATCATATATCGGCGAGATGACATAACTCGACAGATTCTAAGTGCCATATACCCTCAACCCCAACAAAAAAACGGCCGATAAGACCGTTTTTTAACATCATCATTACTCATACAGAACTTTTCTCTTTTTTACGAGCTGGTGGTACATGAATCGCTTTTCCGCTCGTGCTCTCGATCGCTTCAAGCCATGCTTCGTTCAAAGCTGGATGCGCGTAAACGGGGTAGGACAAGTCTTCTTCGCGTGCAACCATCTCAAGTGCAAATGTCCCTGCTTGAATCATCTCAACAGCGCCTGCTCCCATCATGTGAATGCCAAGCACCACATCACTCTTTGAGTTCATCACCATCTTAGACAGACCTTCTTTTTGGCCAAGAATAGAAGCAAACCCATTGCCACTCATGGAAAACTGTCCCGTCTTTACTTCGTAGCCTTCAGCTAAAGCTTGTTCTTCAGTCAAGCCTACAGAAGCAATAGGTGGATTGGTATGAATGACATACGGAACAAGACTTAGATTGAACGCGGACTGCATTCCTGCCATATGTTCAGCAGCCGTCTTTCCTTGCTTGATCGCTTTTGAAGCTAACTTCATCCCGATCGTACAGTCACCCGCTGCATAAATGTTAGAAACAGAACTTTGGCTATGTTCATTTACAATAATAAAACCACTCTCATCTCGTTCTAACGAAATGACATCAAGACCAAGTCCATCTACATTCGGTAAATACCCAGCTGCATACAGTACGTGGGAAACTTCAACAGATACTTTTTCAGAACCATCTTTGTTCAGCGTAACGGTGATGGTATCATCCGTTTCCTCAGCGCTATCCCATGTATGATTCTTGAAAACTCTTATCTTATTTTTCTTTAAAACACGCTGTAATTCTTTTTCAATACTAGCGTCTAAACCAAAGCCTTCAGCCGGAACGACTATATTCACTTCACTACCGAGCTGTCTGAATGCCATTGCTGCCTCTAGAGCGAAATAGTCTTCACCATAGATTAACAAAGATTTCGGAACCTCGTTCAACTCCCACAACGTATGTGGTGTCATCACTCGCTTTGATAGAGTTGCCTGTTTCGGCAATAATGGTGAACTTCCTGTAGCGATAAGAGCGTGCTCAAATTCGTACATCTCAAAATGATGGCCAGAGTCGATCCCTATTCTCTCACTGGACATGAAAGAGGCTGTACCCTTTAGATGCTCAATCTTATTCGCTTTTATCAGGGCTTCTACTCCCTTTTGCAGTCCATCTACAACCGAAGAATAGTAGTTTGTGAACGTGTCATACTCAAAACTCGCCCCTGAAACCGAGATCCCCATGTTCTTAAAATGAGAAAGGCTGGCAAAGTTAGCCGCAGACTGCGTTAGACTCTTTGAAGGAATACACCCTTTATGAAGGCAAACGCCGCCCAGCTTTTCTTTTTCGATCAGCGTAACTTCTATTCCAAGCTGAGCGGCACGGATTGCAGCATGATATCCTCCTGGTCCGCCTCCGATAATAACGAGTTGTCGTTTTGTTGCAAAATCACCTACAACCATCTATATCAGCTCCAGTGTCATGAAGTAAGGTTTCTCGATGAGTTCTTTTACCCGGTTCGTAAACATGACAGCCGTTGCACCATCTGCAACGCGGTGGTCAAACGACATCGATACGTTCATCATAGAACGAATCACGATCTCATCTCCAAGCACAACAGGCGTTTTCTTTGTTTTATGAAAAGCCATAAGCGCAACTTCAGGATGATTGATGATCGGAGTGGCCGCGATCGAGCCGAGCGGACCAACATTTGAAATGGTAAACGTACTTCCAGTTAAGTCAGGACCTTTCAGTTTGTTCGTCTTAGCACGTGTGATCTTGTCTTTCATGTCAACCGCGATGTCTCGTATTGTTCTCTGTTCGACATTTTGGATTACCGGTACGATCAAGCCTTCATCCGAGTCTGTGGCGATTCCGATATTCACGTTCTTCTCGAGGCGAATGACTTCTTTTTCTTCATCCAACTTCGCGTTGAAGATCGGAAAATCTTTCAGTGCGATCTGAATCGCTTTTACAAAAAACGCTGCAACGGACACGTTCATGCCGCGTTTATTTTCAGGATCCATGGCTTTCAGCTGTTTCTTCAGATCCATAACAGCTGTCACATCGATCTCTTCAAAATGGGTAACGTGCGGAATCGTCGCAAGAGATTGAACCATTTTCTTCGCGATCTGCTTTCTGCGTCCTTTAAAAGGAATCTCTTCGGATTCACTTGTTGAATACACTTGAGTCGAAGTAGTCGCTTTTTCTTGCACAGAACGATCTGAAGTTACCTCTGTAACTGATTCTGATGGCTGTTCAATAAAGTTATAAACGTCTTGATCTGTCACTCGTCCCCCTGGGCCTGTGCCTAAGATCTGTTCAATATCTACACCGTTGTCACGGGCAATTTTTCTCGTGTAAGGAGCAGCTAAGACACGTTTGTTCAATGTTGCGATGCCGCCCGATGAGGCAGTGTGACTTGGTGCTTTAACGATTTTTTCAACGACAGGCTGATCTTTATTTTCTGGAGCTTCTTCTCCTTTTTGAGCAGACGGCGCAGATGCAGCATCAATCGTTAAGATAACAGATCCGACAGTTACGACATCCCCCTCTTTTACCTTGATGTCTTTAATCGTTCCGGCTGCTGGGGAAGGAAGTTCGGCCGTTACTTTGTCCGTTTGAACCTCTACTAATGGTTGATCGACTTTAACAGAGTCACCAGCTTTTACAAAAAAGTGTATGACTTCTCCTTCGTGCATTCCTTCACCGATATCATGTAATTTAACTTCTACCACTCACACTCACCTCCTAGAATTGCGTTACTTTCTCGATTGCTTGAACAACACGGTCTGCGCTTGGCAAGTAATGATCTTCTAGAGCAAACATTGGAACCGGAGTATCAAAACCTGTTACGCGTTCGATCGGAGCTTTCATATAAAGGAAAGATGTATCATTGATCAACGACATAATCGTTTCTCCAAGACCACCTGTTCCCGGTGCTTCGTGAACAATGACGGCACGACCCGTTTTTTGTACACTTTCAGCGATCATTTCCTTATCTAGTGGATATAGAGTACGAAGGTCGATCACATCACACTTGATCCCTTTTTCTTCTGCAGTCTTTGCAGCTTTCATAACCACTTCGATCATCGCGCCATAAGCAAAAATCGTTACGTCGCTTCCTTCTTGAAGTCGAGCGGCTTTACCTAGTGGAACATTGTACTTTCCTTCAGGTACATCCATCTTTGTACTTCTATAACAGCGCATCGGCTCTAGGAATAAAACCGGATCAGGATCTTCAATCGCTGAAACAAGCATTCCCTTTGCGTCATACGGATTAGATGGAACGACAACTTTCATTCCTGGCATCCCTGTAAATAATGCCTCAACAGAATCAGAATGGATCTCAGGTGCTCGCACGCCTGCTCCAAACGGGGCACGAATGACCATCGGTACTGTAAAATGTCCTAGTGTTCTCGCACGTATTCGAGAAGCATGAGTCATGATTTGATTGAAGGCGGGATAGATGAATCCAAGGAATTGCATCTCTGCGATCGGTTTGAAGCCGTTCATCGCAAGTCCGATCGACGTTCCGATGATGCCAGACTCTGCAAGTGGTGTATCAATTACTCGGTTCTCTCCGAACTCAGTAACAAGCCCATCTGTTGCACGGAACACTCCACCATTCTGCCCGACATCTTCACCAAGAACGATTACGTTTTCGTGCTCTTTCATCATCACTCTCATACCGTCTGTTACAGCTTGAACCATCGTTAGTTTTTTCGTATCTACTAGCGTTGTCATTAGCGATCACCTCTTGAATGAGCGTATGCTTCTTTTTGGCTTTCAATCGGCCACGGATTTTCTGCAAACACATGATCGAACATGTCGTTATAATGCGGCGCTTGTATTTCTTCCATCTCTTTAACTGCTGCTTCGATCTCAAGCGTTAGTGATTCTTGAAGGTCAGCTGCCCATTTTTCATCCCACATGTTTTCGTTCTTCATGAATCGCTCAAGTCTAAGAATTGGATCTGTCGTTTCACGACGATTCACAGATTCTTCTTGGTTTCTATATTTCGAAGGATCATCTGCTGTTGTATGAGCTCCATAACGCCACGTTACTGCTTCAATCAACGTTGGTCCTTCCCCTTTTCTTGCACGCTCGACTGCTGTACGTGTGTGGAAATAGACGGCAAATACATCATTACCATCTAATCGAACGCCTTCCATTTCATACGCTACTGCTTTTTGAGCGATCGTTTTACTTTTCATCTGTTTTTCAATCGGTACAGAAATCGCGAATCCGTTATTTTGATTAAAGAAAACAACAGGAGCATTAAACACGCTCGCGAAGTTTAATCCTTCGTGAAAATCACCTTCTGATGTTGCCCCGTCTCCAAAGTAAACGATCGAAGCACGATCTGTGCCTTTTAACTTTTCAGCCCAAGCTGCCCCAGTCGCATGAAGAAGTTGTGATGCGATCGGAACGGCTGGAGGAAAGATGTTCTTCCCTTCTGGAGGGATACATCCTTCTTGGCGACCTTTCCAATAAAGAAAAAGTGTTTTTAGCGAATGCCCAAATGTCATCGTTGCCGCATGATCACGATAGGTCGGGAACATCCAATCGCCTTCACCCATCGCCATTGCGCTTCCGATTTGTGACGCTTCTTGCCCTTCAAAAGGGACGTACGTACCGATCCGTCCTTGACGCTGAAGGTTTACCCCTTTACGATCAAAAAGTCTAGAACGAAGCATCTTCGTGTAAAGCTCTTTCGTTAATTCCTCTGTGATCTCACCGCGGTATGTTTCGTCTTTCCACTCACCGTTCTCGTTAATGATCTGCATCTTTGGAAATAACTTTTCCATGGATAGAATCCCTCCTTAGTTTCGAACTTGCCATTTTGGTCTTCGGTTGTGAGCGAAAAAGCTGTTTCGTTTCGAACGAGCTGCAAGTTTTTCCTCGCAGAAAAGATTTGCTGCTTCCATCGTAGATATCTGGTTCTTCGTGCTCTCACTATAGATCTGCATCAGGCTGTCATAGATCGCTCTTGTTTTTGTTAATACACGAGCTTTGTTCGGTCCGTAAAGCTCATCAGCTACTTGGATGAGCCCGCCAGCGTTTACAATATAATCAGGGCCGTATAGAATTCCTTTTTGTTGCAGATAAAGCCCATGTTTATCTTCTAAAAGCTGATTGTTGGCACTTCCTACTATCGCTTTTACTTTCAATTGTTCGATCGTCTCGTCGTGAATGATTCCTCCTAGTGCACAAGGTATGAAGATGTCAGCATCCACCCCGTAGATGTCACTTCCTTCCACAACTTCCACATTTCCAGGTAGCAATTCTGCTCGTTCTTGAATCATCTTTAACGCTTTTTCGTTAATATCCGTAACATAGATCTGTGCACCGGCAGCGAGCAGTTGCTCTGCGACCTTAAAACCTACTTTTCCTAACCCTTGTATCGAGTAGGACTTCCCTGCTAGATCATCTGTCCCTTCAAGCGTTTGAATGGTAGCTTGAAGGCCGTATATAACTCCTTGTGCAGTTGGAACAGAAGAATCGCCGCTACCGCCATATTCCTCAGGTACACCGACGATACAATTCGTTTCCTTTAACGCGTGCACAAAATCATCAGGCGTCGTACCCATATCCGTTCCTGTATAAAAGCGACCGTTTAAAGAATCTACAAACTGTCCGAACGCTCGAAACAACTCTGGTGTACGATCCGTCGTGGGGTCTCCGATAATGACCGATTTACCCCCACCGAAGTCAACATCGGCACCTGCACATTTGTATGTCATACCTTTTGACAGTCTCAGAACGTCTTCAAGTGCTTCATCAACCGATCCATACGGTCTCATTCTGCATCCGCCGAGTGCTGGGCCTAATGTTGTGTTATGTATAGCGATAATCGCCTTGAGACCTGTTGATGGATCGTTACAAAAAACAACTTGCTCATGCTGTGATATTTTTTCAAACATGTGTAAATCCCCCTAGTATGTCTCTTGTTACTCTATTTCTTCTTCACTTTGCTGCTTTAAAGTGTAAGCGCTTTCATAATTAGGTAAAAAAATTTAAATCTTCATTTCTTTAATTTTTTGCGAGATTGCTTCTCTTGGCAGGATATACTGTGTAACTTCTCCTTCACCTGCAATTGCTTTCCCGTTATAGACGGTCACATCACATATGACTGCTTTCCCTTTTACTTCTCTTAAGGTTGCCGTTACAGTAAGCTCAGCGCCTTCTGGTGTCGGAGCCATATGTTTGGCTGCAACTCCACCGCCGATTCCTTCTTCATGCTCTTCAAGATATGGCAATATGATCTGTCTCGCTGCCCATTCCATATGATAGACCATGCTAACCGTTGAATAGGCTGGATGGACAAGCTTTCCTTCAAATTGAGCAAACATATCGGGTGTAACGGTAGCTTTGATGGTCGCACTATGGCCGACCTTCATGCCTGATTTCATGCACACACCTCATATCTTTCATCTAATTTATATAACGTTTTCTTAACGTAATCATAACATTTTGTGTGATATCTGGTCAATGAATCCCCAGAATTGTTTGATTTGTGGGAAATATGAAAAATGTGTAAAAATAGGATTGGAGGTGTTCACACTGATGGATACATGTTTATTTTGTAACCCAATGAGTTTTCCTAACCAAAAAATAGTGTTAGAGAATGAAAGTTGTTACTTTCTGCAAAGTCCGAGTGCTCAGGACATTTTAGAAGGTGCAGGATTGATCATTCCTAAAGCTCATAAAGAAACTGTTTTTGATTTAAGTCAAAAAGAGTGGAGCGATACATATGAGTTGATGCAAAAAGCAAAAAGTTTGCTAGACTCGGAGTTTACACCTGATGGCTACACGACGGGATGGAACGTAAATCAAGTAGGTGGACAGAGCATTCCACACGCTCATTTTCATATCATTCCTCGCTTTAATGACGAGCCTTATGCAGGCAGAGGCATTCGTTCGTGGATCAAGTCTGAGGATAACCGCAGACCTAACAGGGTAAGTAAGGTTTAATTTAAAGGCCATCTACAAAAAAAGCAGATACAGCACATGCTGGATCTGCTTTATCCTTATCATTTCCGCAACTGCTTCAATACTTCGTCAACTGTCGCATGATCTTCAGGAGTGTCATCCACATGTTTCCATAAAACATCTTCATCCTGATCGAACAGCCATGAACTTCCTTGAATGTTCACATCTTGATTTTTCACTGCGCTTAAAAAATGCTTTCTTTCCTTCTTATCTTTAGGCACAATGTCGCTGATCTTAACTTCACCTTTTAAGAGATCCGCACCTACAGATAACATGCTTTTCACAGTCGTCATATGATGGTTCCCCATCTCCTCGTATAGGTCTAGCTTCGGATCACCATAGATTTCAAACGGAAATGGACCATGTACGTTCATAAATTCTCTAATCTGCTCACGATTTGCTGGAGCTACGACAACAACTTTAACATCTAAACGTTCAAACTCCTCAAATGACTTACGCAACTGCGCAAGGAACTCTTGATAATATGGTCAGCCAAGATGTCTGACTAACACGACGAATGTTTTGTCTTCACCGAACAACTCATCTAACTTTATAGATTTTGAACTTTCAATGGATAGCACTTCCTGATCTAGCTTCATCGTGATCGCCTCCTCGTATTATACGTTCGGATATTCCTGAGAAAGAGGGTGAAGCATGATTTCATCAACCACCATGTGTTTTGGTGCGCTTGCCATATATGCTACAGCTTCTGCGATATCTTCTACTTTTAGCCAGTCTTCTTTAAAATCAAGACCTTGTTCAGAATCAGCAAAGTACGTATCGATCGCTCCAGGATTAACTGTACCTACACGAACGCCAAATTCTCTAAGTTCTTGTGCAAGAGAACCAGAAAATCCTTGAACCGCATACTTTGAAGCTGTATAAACAGAGCCGTTAGCAATCGTTCTGCGCCCTACATCTGATGAGATCGTGATAATCGTTCCCTCTTTTCGCTCTTTCATATGTGGAACAACCGCTGTACTACATAAGAATACACCTTGTACGTTGACTTCAAACATTTTTTGAAAGTCTACTAATGAATGCTCTTCAGCCAATTTAAACTGACCGATACCCGCATTGTTTACTAGAATATCAATGTTTCCAAACGCTTCAAACGTTTGTTTAAACAGATCTGCTACGTCCGCTTCATTCGTCACATCTGCTTTTATGGCAAGAACAGCGAATCCTTTAGCTTTTAACTCTTCTCCCGTTTTGAAGATACCATCAGACGAGCCAACGATCGCTAATTTTGCTCCTAATGTTCCTAGCTTTTCTGCTATAGCTTTACCGCACCCGCGAGTTGCTCCTGTCACTACTGCTGTTTTATCTTTTAGCATTTATAAAACTTCCCTTCACTTCTGTATTTCACAAATTCTATTATTAACACAAAAAAGGCGCTAAACCAATTCTGGTAAGCGCCTTTCTTTCTAAAAAAGTCCAAGCATGTTAATAAATACGATAATGATTACGACAGGAACGACGTAACGGATCAGCATAAGCCATAGCGCAAAGCCTTTTACCGAAACAGAAGAACCTGCTCTAAACTCTTGAAGAAGCATCTCTCTAGGATAACGATAGCCTACAAACAACGCGATGAATAACGCACCCAAAGGAAGCAGGATGTTACTTACTAAGTAGTCGAGCTGATCAAAGATAATCTTGTCAAACAACGTGAAATCTGACCATACGCCATAAGACAAAGTAGAAGGTACTCCGAATGCAAAGATAAGAATACCGATGATCCATGACCATTTAGCACGGTTCTCTAGTTCACCCTTCGTGATGGAAGCGACGATGATCTCTAACATCGAGAAAGCTGATGTAAGGGTCGCAAACAAGAACAGCGCTAAAAACACGATAAAGAATAACTGTCCAAAAACGATTTGATCAAACACAGCAGGAAGTACAACGAACAACAATCCAGGTCCTTCTGTTGGTTCTAGACCTAAAGAAAATACACCTGGGAAGATGGCTAATCCTGCTAATAAGGAAATCAGTACGTTCAGTAATACGATCGTAGTTGCTGATTTTGTAAGACTTTCTTTTTTACTCAAATAAGAGCTGTACGTTACCATTACAGAGATACCAACACTCAACGAGAAGAAAGACTGACCTAATGCAAATAGGATATCGTCTCCACCGATCTTAGAAAAGTCAGGAAACAAGAAGAACTTTACGCCTTCCATCGCGTTATCAAGTGTAAGTGAACGAATGATCAATACAGCAAACAAAACAAAAAGAGCTGGCATCATAATTTGGTTTGCTTTTTCAATTCCATTCTTAATACCGCGACTTACAACAAAAATCGTGATCATCATAAAGATGAACTGAGAGATCAAAACCGGCCATGTACTAGAGATCGACTGGCCAAACATCTGACTGAAGTCATGGTTAAAGAAATCCCCGGAAAAACTTTTTCCTAGGTAGAGAACAATCCATCCTCCGATTACACTGTAAAATGATAATAAGATAAATGCTGTCGCTACACCCATTCTACCTAGCCATGGCCACGCAGAACCTGGCGCTATCTTTCGATAAGCGGAAACCGCCTCTTTTTGTGCACCTCGACCGATAACAAACTCAGCCATCAATAGTGGAAAACCGATTAGAAACGTAAACAATAAAAAGAGGATAAAAAAGGCTCCTCCGCCACTAGTACCAGCGACATAAGGGAATTTCCAAATGGCACCGAGTCCGATTGCTGATCCTGCTGCAGCTAGAATAAAGGCTAACTTTGACGTCCACTGGTCTTGCTGATTCATAATTACATACGACCTCCTGTTACTGTTACAACTAAATTATATTAAACGGTTGTTTAACATACTTACTGCTTCTCTTGCTTCTTTCATCATGGTCTCTAGCAGATTTTTTACGCTCGGTACATCTGAAATCAAACCAGCGATCTGTCCGCTATTGATAAAACCGTTTTCCAAGTCCCCTTTTACAGCTCCTAAAATATGATGATCTTCTGAGGTGTGTCTTAAAAACGCTTCAGATGAGACGCCATTTTTTTCAAGTTGAATCAACTTTTGAGCATAAGGTGTATCGTAAATTCTTCTGATCTTTCCTGATGAGCGGCCAACGATTAACGTTTTTGTATCATCTGCCTCTACTAAGGAAGTTTTGTATCTCTCATGAAAAGGGGCTTCCTTTGTTGCGATGAATCGAGTTCCCATTTGAACCCCTTGTGCACCTAGTGCAAAGGCTGCTGCCATACCGCTACCATCAGCAATACCTCCAGCGGCAATGACCGGGATCTGTACGCTTTTGGATACCTGGGGCAACAGAACCATGGTCGTTGTTTCGTAGGGTGAGTTAAGTCCCGCAGCTTCATAGCCCTCAGCTACTAACAGATCTGCACCTGCTGCTTCTGCCTTTTTTGCATGATAGACAGAAGCCACTACACAAATAACCTTTAAGCCGTGTTCCTTTAGTTTTGGTATGTATGGAGCTGGATTGCCTGCAGATAAGGAAACAACTTCCACTTTATACTTGATCAGAAGTCGAAGAATCTCTTTTACATTTGATGCAACGGTTAAAGGTACATTAACAGCAAATGGCTTGTCTGTCATCCCCTTTGTTGCAATTATTAAATTTTCTACCTCTTCAGGTGACATCGTACCAACACCGATCGTACCTAATCCACCTGCATTCGATATCGCCGAAGCTAATTCTGCATTACTAACATTTCCCATCCCGCCTTGAAGGATCGGATACTGAATGTTTAACATTTCACAGATGAGATTCAATTTCTCCACTTCCTATTCTAACCTTTGTTATACTGAACCTATAACCTGTTTCAAGGGAGGCTCATTATGAAATACACGTTCAATGGCAAAACACCAGATGTTCATGAAAGCGCTTTTATAGCACCTGGGGTTCACTTAATTGGTGATGTAACAATAGATGAAGGAGCAAGTGTCTGGTTTAACTCCGTTCTTCGGGGTGATGAAGGGCCAATCTCTATCGGTAAAAAGACAAACGTTCAAGACAACTGCACCCTTCATTTGTATGAAGGATACCCGCTGATCTTAGAAGATGAGGTATCAATCGGGCACAACGTCATCCTGCACGGATGTACGGTAAAAAAAGGTGCACTCGTTGGCATGGGTTCTACCATATTAGATGGTGTAGAAATTGGTGAACAAGCCTTCATCGGCGCAAATACACTAATTCCTCCCGGCAAAAAAATACCGCCGCGTGTTATGGTCATGGGTTCACCCGGTAAGATCATACGCGAACTGAACGACGATGATCTAAAGCTGATTCAGCTTACGATTGACACATATTATGAAAAAGGGAAACAGTTCCGTGATGAATTAAAAGAATAGTAGAAAAGCACTTTCGTACAATAGCTTGCGAAAGTGCTTTTTAATTTTTAGATTTTCAGATTTGTTTTATCACCGGTTCTCTTGAATAAGAGGATGATCAAGAGCATCAAACTCTGAATCTTTCTTTAGATCGTTTCCATAAGAATAGATGCTTTCAAAGAAACGACTTGCAGGTCCTGCTAGTGCACGATAATAATCACTAAAGAGCGAAGCTGCATGATCACCTAGCCATTCTGCATGAAGAAGCTCCTTCGGAAGACCTGGATCGATGAACAGAAACTTACGGTATTCATGAACAAGCTTTGTACGCTCTACAAAGCACTCTCCGTCAGTCATCTCGCCTTTTTCAATCTTATTCTTATCGATCACATACTTTTGAGAATACGTTACGATAAACTGATTGTATTTTTCGTTGATATCATTCAGATCCCAACACTCAGAAACGAGCTTTTCATTCTCATTTGGCCCATTGTATACGGCTGTAAAAGAATGAACATAGTCTTTGATCTCGTATTTATCGATCATCGATTGAATCTGATCAGAGTATGCGTGCGGGGAGATCCAAAAGCTGTTTGCCAGCAGACCGAACCCACTCCATACCAGTTCTTTTCGAAGCTCATCTCGAATGCTTCTTTTGTCTTCAGGAATCGTATAAGTGAACATCATCCATTCGCCGTTCCACGGTTCTTGTTGTGCATTAAATATTCTCTTTGCGGCTTCATCCATACGCTTCTTTCCGCGTTCGGTCAAGAAATAATAACTTTTATTCCCTTGTTTTCTTGCTGCGATCCAGCCTTGCTTATTCATTCTGGAAATCGCTGCTCTTACGGCCTGTTCGTTGTGACCAAACTCTTCTAACAATCGAATCAAGCTGCCGATCCATATTTCACTGCCATAATGCCGGATATAGTCTCCGTATAAAGTAAATATCATCGAGCGTGTGTTTAAACTATTCTGCATGTTCATACCCTCATTTGTACCTGTTATTGTCTGTACAATCGTATCATAAAGAAAAATTCGCTGGCGTCAAGTTTTCTTTATGATAGAGACAGAAACAAGTTACTCTCCCTTAAATACAGGGGGTCTTTTTTCTCCGAATGCAACAAGTGCTTCCATTCGATCTTTTGTAGGAATCGTCACTTCATACGCTTTCGCTTCAATCGCAAGTCCTGTTTGAAGATCCACTTCCGTTCCATGCTTAATCGCATACTTGGCTTGCTGAACAGCTACTGGTCCGTTCTTCATGATAAGTCCAGCATAGTTTTCACAAACAGCCATCAATTCTTCTCTCGATGTCACTTGGTTTAAGATGCCATACGAAAAAGCTTCTTCAGCCATCATCTTTTTTGCTGTTAAAATAAGTTCCATCGCTTTCGCTTGACCGATCAGTCTAGGAA
This sequence comes from Fictibacillus nanhaiensis, assembly GCF_042686385.1. Taxonomy (NCBI): domain Bacteria; kingdom Bacillati; phylum Bacillota; class Bacilli; order Caryophanales; family Fictibacillaceae; genus Fictibacillus; species Fictibacillus nanhaiensis. The sequence continues at coordinate 191,495 of NZ_JBHUPF010000002.1, read as the reverse complement.
GACGCTGAGTTCCTCCTGCACCTGGGATGATCGCCCAACTAAGTTCTGTCAGACCCATCGACGCTTCTCTTACAGAAACCCGAAGATCACAAGCTAGAGCCAACTCGAAGCCTCCTCCGAAAGCATGACCATTGATCGCACAGATCGTAGGCTGCGGCAACGCTTCAACAGCAGAGAACACATCGCGGATCTTGCGCACATTTCTTCTTACTTCTGGTTCACTAAGCGTACGACGCTCTTTTAGATCAGCTCCAGCACTGAACGCTTTTTCCCCTGCTCCTGTAAAGATCACAACACGAACGTCATTGTTGTGATGAATGTCTTCTACTACTTCTTCAAGCTCTTTTAACGTTGAAAAATTAAAACAGTTCAAAACTTCGGGACGGTTTAAGGTTACATAAGCAACATAATCTTTTACTTCGTATAAAATAGCACTCACTTTAGATGACCCTCCTATTCATTGATCGCTTCAACGATGGAAGCAATACCTTGACCAACACCGATACACATTGTTGCTAGACCGTAGCGCGATCCTTGCTTTTTCATTTCATGAATAAGCGTTGTTAAAATACGCGCGCCACTTGCTCCGAGCGGATGGCCGAACGCTATCGCACCGCCGTTTACGTTGACTTTGCCAGAATCTAGTCCCAGCTCTCTCATACAGGCAATTGATTGTGAGGCAAAAGCTTCATTCAACTCCACCAAATCTAGATCTGCTATAGAGAGACCTGCCCGCTTCAGTGCTTTTTTGGAAGCTTCGATCGGGCCTACACCCATTATAGCGGGTTCAAGACCTGCCACACCGGATGATACATATCGAGCCAAAGGTTTTAATCCTAACTGATCCGCTTTTTCACGGCTCATCAAAAGTAAAGCAGAAGCGCCATCGTTGACCCCTGACGCATTTCCCGCTGTGACGCTTCCGTTTTTAAACAGCGGTTTAAGTGTACCAAGCTTTTCAAGAGACGTTTCAGGACGAGGGTGTTCATCTTCTGTAACCCACGTTTCGTTTCCTTTTCGGTCTACTATTCTTACAGGAACAATCTCCTCTTTAAATCGGTTCTTGAGGATAGCTTCTTTTGCTTTCTGCTGAGAATCAAAAGCGAACTGATCTTGTTCTTCTCTTGTAATTCCATATTTTTTTGCTACGTTCTCTGCGGTTTCCGGCATAGAATCTGTACCGAATTTTTCATGCAGAAGCGGATTAATAAAGCGCCATCCGATCGTCGTATCAAACATTTTCATATCCCCACGAGGGTAGTCGACTTCAGGCTTCCCCATCACGAGCGGTGCGCGTGTCATGCTCTCCGTTCCACCCGCGATGAAGATATCTCCTTCACCTGCCAAGATTGCTCTTGCGCCGTAGATGACCGCATCCATACCAGATCCGCATAAACGGTTGATCGTCGTTCCACCTACTTCAACAGGAAGTCCAGCGAGTAAAGCAGACATTCTTGCCACGTTACGATTATCTTCTCCTGCTCCGTTTGCGTTTCCGAATATCACTTCTTCGATCTCGTGAACGGGAAGTTTAGGGTTTCTTTCAACAAGCGCTTTGATCACCACTGCACCAAGATCATCCGGACGAACCGTTTTTAGTCCACCTTTATATCGTCCTATAGGCGTACGAACAGCATCAACGATGACGACCTCTCTCATCACTTTTTCACCCCGTTATCTTCCGTGGTATAGTCGTATACCCCTTTACCTGACTTTCGGCCAAGTCTTCCCGCTTTTACATACTTCACCAAAAGTGGTGCCGGACGATACTTTTCACCTAACGTTTTATGAAGGTAGTTCAAATTGTTCAATCTTGTATCAAGACCTACTAAATCGCCAAGTTCAAAAGGTCCCATCGGAAAGTTCAAACCAAGTTTAATCGCTTTGTCGATGTCTTCTGGCGTTCCTACGCCTTCTTGCAGCATATAGAATGCTTCATTTCCAATCATGGCTGAAATCCGGCTTGTAACGAATCCTGGGAACTCGTTAACGGTTACGGTTTCTTTCCCCATCTTCACAGCTGCTTCCTTGGCGAGTTCAACCGTTTCATCATTTGTCTCATGACCGCGAACGATCTCAACAAGCGGCATCCTATGGACCGGGTTAAAGAAATGCATCGCGATTACTTTTTCCGGACGTTTCGTAAAAGATCCTATCTCAGTTGGACTCATCGTAGAAGTGTTTGTCGCAAGCACACAATGTTCAGGTGCAGAACGGTCTAGTTCTTCAAAAACAGCACGCTTGATCTCTATGTTTTCTGGAACAGCTTCAATCACTAGGTCTGCACCGCTAACGGCTGCTGAGAGATTCGTAGCATACGAAAGCCTCGCTTGCGCTTCTTCAGCCACACTTTGTGATAACTTTCCGCGAGATACTGCTTTTGAAAAAATAGAATCGATCTCTTTTTTTGCATTTTCGAGTTGTTCTTCTTTTACATCAACGAGCTGAACATCAAAACCGCCGACTGCGCTCACATAGGCGATTCCTCTTCCCATAACACCAGATCCGATGACTACAGCATTTTGTAACAATAGTCTCTCCTGCCTTTCTTTTAAACAAGTGTTTAACGTTTTGTATGCGTAGATGCTTTTGTAAGTAGTTGGTTTCCGTTCCAGGATGCTCGCTTTCCGCGGGGCAGGCGGTGAGCCCCTTGCCACTTCGCGCCCTTAAGGGTCTCACCTGACCGCCAGTCCCGCAGGAGTCTCGCACCTTGCACTCCAACCAACATTGAAGCTAAAGATAAAACCTTTTCAAATAAAACATTGTATAAAAAGCGAGCACGATGGCCCGCTTTTTCAAGTTTGTTACTAGATCTCTCAACGCAAGTTAACAGAGCTAGACACAAACTAAATTACAGATTAAAAGGATTCAACGGACGTGATCCTGTGTAGGACACGACGCTCTTTGTTTCTGAATAAAGATCAAGTGTCTCGATGCATAGCTCGCGGCCAAAACCTGATTGCTTGTAGCCACCGAACGGTGTTCCTGGGAATGCTGAGAACGGTGAGTTAATCATGATTGTTCCCGCTTGAATCATGCCCGCAACGCGTGTTGCTTTTGCATGGTCTTTCGTCCAGATCGCTGCTGCTAAACCAAAGTCTGTGTTGTTTGCTAGTTTCACAGCTTCTTTTTCGTCCTTAAACGTCGATACAACGACAACCGGTCCGAAGATTTCTTCTTTAACCACTTTCATGTCTTCGTTTACATCCGTAATGATCGTCGGAAGATACCAATGACCGCTTTCATAACCGTCCACTTTTGCACGTCCTCCGCCTAGAAGGATTGTTGCTCCTTCTTCTTCAGCAGATTTCACGTAGCCGTCGATTACTTCAAGCTGGCGCTCTGAAATGATCGCACCAACATGTGTACCTTGATCAAGCGGATTACCTAGTACAAGCTTCTTCGCTTTTTCAACGAACTTTTCCATGAACGCGTCATATATACTTTCCTCGATGTAAAGACGAGAACGCGCTTCACAAGATTGCCCCGTGTTATAGAAAATACCGAATAGTGAACCGTCGACTGCTGCATCAAGATCTGTATCGGCAAAAACTAAGTTAGGAGATTTCCCACCAAGTTCAAGTGTTACACGTTTTAACGTTTGAGAGGCTTTTGCCATGATGTCTTTTCCTGTTCCTGTTTCACCCGTAAACGCGACTTTATCTACACCTTCATGTTCAGCGAGGTAAGAGCCTACTGTAGCTCCGTCACCTGTAATGATGTTTACAACACCTTCAGGAACACCCGCTTCGTGGCAGATCTCCGTCATTACGATTGCGGTTAAAGGCGTTAAACTAGCAGGCTTTAAGATTACAGAACAACCTGTTGCGATAGCTGGTGCGATCTTCCACGCCGCCATCATCATCGGGTAATTCCAAGGAATGATCTGTGCGCACACGCCTAGAGGCTCTTTTAGCGTGTAGTTCATGAATGGTCCTGGCATAGGGTTCACAGCACCGCGGTGGCTAACAATCGCACCTGCGTAGAACTCAAAGTCTTCAATCGCTTGCATGACTTGCCCTTGTGCAGCGCTTAATGATTTTCCGCTGTTCAAAATTTCTAGCTCAACAAGTTCGTTGAAGCGAGAACGCATGATGCTAGCAATCTTGTTCATCGTGCGAGAACGCTTATTTACAGGAGAGCGCTTCCATTTTCCCGTTTCAAAAGCTGTTCTTGCAGCCTTTACTGCAGAATCCACATCAGCTTTTGTTGCTTTTGCAACTTTCGCTAACGGTTCGCCTGTTGCTGGGTTATATGTAACAAAGTATTCTCCCTCAGATCCACCAACACTTTGTCCGCCAATCACCATTTCATATACGTCACGTTTTACCGCTTTAACTTCTGTCTTTGTACTCATGTTCTCCACTCCTTTTGATCTAGATGCCTATTTTCCTGTGAAAGCTGGTTTTCTCTTTTCTATAAATGCATGCAGGCCTTCTTGATGATCCGCTGACTCTCCAGCAATTTTTTGCGCTTGTGCTTCATATTCCAGCACTTCGTTCAGATCGCTTTCCCAGCTTTTATTCATATAGCGTTTGATGAGTCCGATTGCTTTTGTTGGCATGTTTGCTAGTTTCTCAGCGAACGTTTCCACTTCAAGCATGAACGCTTCTTCACTTACCGTTTTCGTTACAAGACCAAACTCTTTCGCTTGTTGAGCTGTGATTTTCTCACCTAGTACCGCAAGCTCCATCGCTTTTGCGTGGCCCACTAGACGCGGCAAGAAGTACAGATTTCCAGAGTCCGGTACGAGTCCAACATGAATGAACGCTTCTATAAAACTCGCTTTCTCACTTGCGATACGGAAGTCACATGCTAGAGCAAGACTCATTCCTGCACCAGCTGCAACACCGTTCACGGCTGCGATTACTGGCTTCTCCATGGCAACTAATGCTTGCACCATCGGATTGTATCCTTTTCGCAGAACATCGCCATAATCAGCGCCCTCTGGAGAACCTGTTAGATCTTGACCGGAACAGAACGCACGTCCAGCACCTGTAATAACAACCGCTCTCACATTGCTGTCTTTGTTGGCTTCTTTTATCGCTGAAACCATTTCTTTATGCATGAGTGAAGTAAAAGCATTCAGTTTATCCGGACGATTTAATGTAATCCAAGCTGTTTTTCCTCTTGTTTCGTAGCTGATCGTTTCAAACATGTTCATATCCCTCTACTTCCCTTTAAATTCGGCTGGACGCTTTTCAACGAAAGCTTTCATGCCTTCTTTTTGATCTTGAGACGAGAATAATAGATAAAAGTTTTTACGTTCAAACTGCATGCCTTCGTATGTTGAATAGTCGATTGATTTGTAGACGGTCTCTTTTATTAATCGGGTCGATAAAGGTGCTCTAGAAGCTACGATTTTGGCATATTTCTTTGCCTCGTCTACTACAAGTTCTGGTGCGATGACACGGTTGATCACTCCGTATTGAAGTGCTTCATCCGCTGTCATCGGGTCACCGAGCCATAGCCACTCAAGCGCTTTTTTTTGACCCATCAGCTTTGTAAGTTTCACCGTGCCACCAGCACCTGGCATCACGCCAAGCTTGATTTCAGGAAATCCAAACTGTGCGTTTTCTGCAGCAAAAAGAATATCTGCGCATAACGCCAGTTCAAAGCCTCCCCCAAAGCAATAGCCGTTGACGGCACCGATGATTGGCTTTTTAATCGTTGCGAGGCGGTCCCACTCTTTAAACTGGTTTAATAGTTCAAGAGAGACCGCTGTATCTTCTTTCATCTCATCAATGTCGGCACCGGCTGCAAAAGCACGCTCACTGCCTGTTAAAACAATTGCTTTTACCTCGTCATTACGGTCGAAGCTTTCAAAAGCATCTAATAGTTCCGTAACCATCGGCCGATTGATCGCGTTTAACACGCGCGGCCTGTTTAATTGAATGGAGGCGATCCCTTCTTCAATAGAGGTTAGAATTGTTTCGTAATTACTCATTGATTTCCTCACCGATCATAAGCGTTACGAGTTCAGCCGCAAAGCTCATCAAGTCTTTTCCAGAAGCTTTACCTTCATCAGACTTCATCGCCGCTTTCAACGCATCATGATCGTCATAGTACATTTCACAAAGAATGTGGTAGTCGCTTTTCCCCATCGGAGAACCTACGATCTTCGTTACTTCCATTTTGCGAAGTCCAGGAATCTTCTTCGTGATCTCCGTATGATGTCCAAAATAGTGATCGTCGAACTGCTCCAAGTTTTCAGGTGTTTTGTAAAGTGCGATTAGTTTTACCATGTGTGTTTCCTCCCTATTTTTAAACTCATCATTTGTCTTATCCCATATCAGCAACAGGTTTCATCGCTTCAAACGGGTTCTTGCACGACTTGCAATATAGGATACTTCTGCAGGCTGTTGGTCCAAAGATGTTTTCCATCGTTACATATGTTGATCCACAATACGGACAATCGATCTCCCATGGCTCACCCATCACATGGTTCGCTGGTGGAGGTGAGATACCGAACTCTTTTAATCTCTCTCGTCCCTCGGGTGTAATGCGGTCTGTTGTCCACGATGGTGTAAATACAAATTTCACTTCTGCTGAAGTAATTCCTTCTACATTTTCAACCGCTTTTTTAATATCTCGTTCGATGATGTGCAGCGCTGGGCAGCCAGAGAACGTAGGTAGAACAGAAATCCTTACCTTATCATCTGTCACGTCAACTTCGTGCACCATCCCGAGATCCAATATACTGACAGAGGCGATTTCAGGATCTTTTACATCCCCAAGCGCGTCCATCACACTTTCAGTCATGCTGCTTTTCAATTCGGACACGTGGTTCATCTCCTTTCTAAATCGTCTTACCAGCCAGTTGCAGGATTTGTTGCATAAACTTCAGACAGTGTTGAAGTGGCTTGTTTCAAGTCTTCGGTGTGGACACCGTTTCGACCGTTGCCTCTTTCCATGCGAGGTTCACCCGGATAAGATGCACCTACTTCTTTTAAGACAGCCTCAATCTTGTTGTTCCATCTCTTTTTCATAACATTTTCGTCATCAATAAAGTTCGCTTTTACGATGTCTTCATAATACGGTCCGAGCGTAAGAACGCCGCCAAAGTCTTTCCAAACCTTTTGGATGGCTGCTGTCATTCGCAGGGTTGCTTCATCTGTACTCGTCATAAGCTGCTTGAACCAGATCTCCCAATGCATCAGATGGTAATACTGCTCTGTCATGATTTTACGGGCCGCTTCTGCCAATGGTTCATAAGAAGAATGTCGTAGTGAATCTAGACGTATATGTTTGTGTACAGCGTAAAAGTAGTTGCGTACGACAGTGAATGCCCAGTCATAATCTGGTTCTTTTAAATACGTTCCAGGTCCGTTCACTTCTTCTAGAATGATGGCATTTCGAAACTGATTAGGCGAACGAAGGTGAGCAATTCTGTCAGCTTCTCCTTCTCCAAGGATCTCAAGCAAGTTATAGTACAAATTCGCGTGCCCCATCATGTCTTGTGAGATCGATGAGAACGCTACATCCTCTTCAATATGCGGTGCCAGACCAAGCCATTCCGAACCGCGAAACGCAAGAAGAAAATCATCGTCTGCAAGCTGATAGAGAAGCTCGATCAACGCTTTCTTTTCTTGTGGTTTTAACGTTTCTTGTGTCATGAGTTGTCTCCCCTTCCGCCAAGGATGTGCTGTTCAGTAAATTGCTCTTGATTGTAGTCACGCCACTTCTTCTTTAGGTAGCCGTATCCTTTTGTTTCTCTATATTGTTTATCGAGGCGTTTTAGCATCTCTCTTTCGTCCTGGTTAAGACCCCTGATGTTCTCTCTTTTTACAACCCAGATGTCAGCAACCGTTTCTCTTCTGAAGAAATTCTCTTTTGCCATGATGAGCGCCATATCTGCGTTTGGTGCTAAAAGGCTAAAGCTATGCTGAAACGGAGATTTATCTGTTTTTTTGCTAAAAACTTCATACACGTTGTAGAACTCATTTGTTGATTCGTTCACCTTTGTTTCTCTCCCTTCCGCTGTTAGATCGCCTTTTTAGCAGCGAGCGCCGCGCGCACCCACTCATTATTTTTATAGGAACGACGTCGTAGATCTAAACGGTTCTGTGATTGTGGCCCGTTACCAGAAACAATCTGTTTGAACTTGCTCCAGTCAGCATCCTTATAGATCCACATCTGGCTGTCTTCATCAAATCGGATCGTATCATCTGGAATCGTAAGCCCAAGCGACCAAATACGCGGAATGTATTTCGTGAAGAACTCTTGGCGGAGATCCTCGTTTGTTTTTGTACGGATTTTGTACATGATGTTCTTATCAGCGTTTGAATTTCCGGTTTCTTTTGCTGACTTTGGTCCAAAGAACATGATGAGTGATTCCCACCAGCGGTTTAACGAATCCTGCAGCATTTCACGCTGTTCAGGTGTTCCTTCTGCCATCGCTAAAATGATGCTCTCACCGTGTTGCGCGTGGAAAACTTCTTCTGCACAAATACGCTTTAACGCCCTAGCGTATGGACCGTAAGAAGAATCAAGCATCATACTTTGAGAGATGATTGCCGCTCCGTCTACAAGCCAAGCGATGATTCCCGCATCTCCCCAAGTAGGAGCATCCATATGAAACACATTATGAAACTTTAATTTACCTGAAAAAAGATCTTCCATGATGTCGTGGCGATTCTTACCTAGAGGAGCCATCAAATCTTCTGCCACACGAAGCAAAAGCTGTCCATGCCCCATCTCATCCTGAACTTTAGCCATAATCGCGAGTTTGCGGTGTAGAGAAGGTGCTTTAGGTACCCACTCTTTCTCTGGAAGCGCTCCCATAATTTCCGAAATGCCATGCATTGAAATCAAACGAATCAGCTGCAGCCGGTAATCTTCCGGCATCCAATCGTCCGGTTCGATCTTCTCACCGGCATTGATCCGATCAAGAAAATGAGTCATCTTCTCGTCTTCACTAAGCTGATTAAAACTCATTCCAACTGTCATGTTGTTTCCCTCCTGTTATATTACGTTTATTTACCGTAATTATAAAATAACGTCATATGATTGAAAAGTATTTATACGCCCATTTTTTTCTGTGTTTTCCTGACGACTCGAATCGCCTTACCTTCAGAACGTGGAATACCTTTTGGTGGATACACTTTAATATTCATCGATACGAGGCATGTGTCTTTAATTTTTTTTGTGATCGTCTTCTTTAACAGGTGCGTCGCCTCATGATCTTCGTCACCGTTTGTTACAGCATAAAGTTGTTCTGTCATCTCAACATGAAGTTCGATATGCTCTTTTAAGCCTTCTGTTAAAATATGAACTTGATAGTGTGGAACGATGTCCTCTATCGAAAGAAGACAATTCTCAATTTCAGACGGAAACACGTTAACTCCACGAACGATGATCATGTCATCGATTCGCCCTTTCACACGACTCATACGTATAGATGTCCTTCCGCAGCTGCAAGGGATTCTATTGAGGGATGCGATATCTCCCGTACGATATCGGATGATCGGAAAAGCTTCCTTGGTTAAACTCGTAAACACGAGTTCGCCATAATGACCGTCAGGCATAGGTTCGAGCGTATCAGGGTTAATGATCTCAGCTAAAAAATGATCATCCATAATATGAAGGCCATCCTGCGCTTCATGGCATTCCATCGCAACGCCTGGACCCATCACTTCGCTCAATCCATAGATATCCATCGCTTTGATACTAAGCTTCTCTTCAAGCGTTGCACGCATCTCTTCCGACCACGGCTCGGCTCCAAATATTCCAAATTCAATGGAAGTGGCTTTAGGATCTTTTCCCATCTCCTCCATCTTTTCAGCGATAGTCAAGATATAGGAAGGAGTTCCACAGATCACCTGTGGTTTAAAGTCTTCGATTAAAAGGATCTGCCGCTCTGTGTTTCCTCCCGAAACAGGAACGGTAATCATGCCAAGTCTCTCTGATCCGTTATGAAGCCCGAGTCCCCCTGTAAAAAGCCCGTAGCCATAAGCATTATGAAGCACATGACCAGGCTCACCCCCGGCAATCGCAATAGACCGCGCAACCATGTTACTCCACCTGTCGATGTCTCCTTCTGTATAGCCCACCACTGTTGGTTTACCGCTCGTTCCAGAAGAGGCATGCAGTCGGACGAGATGATCTTGCGGAACTGCAAAAAGTCCAAAAGGATAATGATCTCGAAGATCTTTTTTTACGGTAAAAGGAAGTCTTTGAAGATCTTCTAATGTCTTGATCGATGAGGGAAGGATTCCTTTTTCATCAAATGCAAGTTTATAAAAAGGAACATTCTCATAAACACTCTGTACCGTCTGCTTTAGCCGATGAAGCTGCAACTCTTCTTTTTCGTCACGACTCATACATTCCACTTGTGGATGGAGGATCATTCTTTCATCTCCCTTTATAATATGTAAGCGATTACAATTGAGATTAAAAAAATATGACGTTTTTGTACCGTTATCTAATTATTGTGTGATGTATTTGGTTTCAGCTTATCATTTATAATAATTTTCTGTCAAATGATTTTGAGTGCTGAAACAGTCGTTTAGACACACAACTTTGGATGAAATGGTGAAGACTTATAAATTTTTTTGAGGACTTATAAAAAAAATTGAAGACTTATAAATTTTTTTGAAGACTTATAAATGAAACTGAGGACTTATAAACGATCTAAACAAACAAAAACCGCCCATGAAAAGGCGGTTTTCTTCCTAATATAATAGATCCAGAAACTCTTGGCGTGATACGTTGCCAAAATAATGGCTCAAATCAATATCTTCTAACACACTTTCAATCGCTTCACGGTCGTAACGTACTCCGTTCAGCTTGTTTTCGATATCTGATACGTCACCTACACCAAAGAAATCTCCAAAGATCTTACTTTCCTGAATAATTCCTTTAACGATGTGCAGACGGATGTCAACAGAGCCTGCAGCAAAACGGTTTGAGAGTTCTACGTTAAACTTCGGTGATTTTCCGTAGTTCCAATCCCAGTTTGCATAACGTTCTCTTGAGATTTTGCGAATTTCTTCCCAATCGCTTTCCGTCAGTTCATACTTTGGAATAGAATCGAACTCTTCAAACAGATACGTTAATAGCGTCTGTTTGAATTCTTCCATCGTCATATCTTCATCCAAGTGCTCGCGGATATTGGTTACTCGGCTGCGGATGGACTTGATACCTTTTGACTCGATCTTATCCATTCGTACGTTTAGGGCAGAAACTACATTTTCGATCTCGGAATCAAAAAGTAATGTTCCATGGCTAAACATACGGCCTTTTGTAGAAAACTGTGCGTTTCCGGAAATTTTCTTTCCGTCAGCCAAAATATCATTTCGTCCGCTTAATTCAGCGTTCACACCGAGTTTTTTCAGTGCTTTTACAACAGGATCGGTAAACTTCTTGAAATCATGAAACGAATTACCGTCATCTTTCGTGATGAAACTGAAGTTTAAGTTTCCGAGGTCATGATATACAGCACCGCCACCAGATAAACGACGAACCACATGAATTCCTTCATCACGAACATAGTCCGCGTTGATCTCTTCGACGGTATTCTGGTTCTTACCGATGATGATCGATGGTTCATTTATATAAAAAAGCAAATACGTTTCATTGATGTCTAAATGTTTTAAAGCGAACTCTTCTATAGCTAGATTCACTCTTGGGTCTGTAATATTTTCATTATCAATAAAAAGCATATTTCTCTCCTCTTTCAGTCCCTATCTTTAAGCTCCCCACGTCCAACCGGAAGAGGCAAGCTCCACTTTATTGTTATACACCTCTTTTGCCTCTGTGACAAGCTGTGATAACTGACCAAAATGAGGAAGGTGTGTGAGAAGCAGTTCACGAGCTTCAGACTCATGTGCTAGCTTGCCACAATCCTCTGATGTCATGTGGCCTGGGCCGCTTCCATCCATGCCTTTGTAAAAGTTACATTCTGCGATTAACAAGTCTGCATATCGACTGAACGGAACGAGTTCAGGGATGAGCGCGGTATCTGCGGTATATACGATCGTATGCTTTCCATCTGTAATCCGCATCGCATAGCAAACCGCAGCATGCTTCGTCAGTTGAAACGTAATCGTAAATGGCCCGACCTTCAACACCTCATCAGGCTGATATGAAATTCCCTTTGTGCTAGTGCCGTGCGTGAGTGAACGAAAACCATCTTGATCCTTATCATGGCCATAGATCGGAAGTGTCTGTATTCCTTTTTGTAAAAACGACTGAATGAGACGACTGTATTGAAGAACTCCGACATCAGCCACATGATCTGCGTGATAATGTGATAAAACAACTGCATCTAGTTTTTCTGGCTGAATATACTTTTGCAATTGTGAGAGCACTCCGCTTCCACAATCGATAAGTAGATTGAATCCTCCACTCTGAAGAAGGTATCCCGATGTGGCTTCTCCCGCTCCTGGATAACCACCCCAATATCCGATGACCGTTAGTTTCATAACCTTAGCCCTCCGCCTTTTTATTTACTAGTTTACACAATAGCCTACTCTTTACACTAGCTTTTGCGATTGAGAGCCTCAAGTACTTTTACTAAAACGGGGTTGTTTTTATGTTCTACTTTATATGCCACATAGATGGTGTTTTCTGTGGTTAACTCAGGAAACAGTACCTTCACACGATTTTCATGCAATGATTTTTCAACTAGATAAGTGGGAAGTATGCTCATACCCAACCCATTTTCAATGCCCTCTAACACAGATCTTAGATCAGGTATCACGTGACAAGGTTGAAAGTCTGGCCGCTTTTTAAAATGGTCACGCCAATACCTTCTTATGATAGGAAGTTCCAATCCATAGCTCAGCCAGTTCTGTTTGTTCAGCCATCGTTCAATTTCAACAGCATCATTCCCGGCACTCGTTTCATAGGTTGGTGGTACCACAGCAACAAACACTTCATCTTCGAGTTTTTGAAACTCAATTCCTTGCTGTTGCATTTTTTGAGTCGTCAGAATAAGATCTACTTCATCCTTCTCTAGCTTTTCGAGTAATGTACCCGCCACTCCAAACTGAGATAAAAAACGAATATTCAAATCTCGTATTTTAGGAAGAGTTCGTATCGTAAAATATTCTACAGGCGAACCGATTCGGATAACTGGTGCACGTCCATTGCCAGATGAACTATGAAGCATTTGAAGTGTCGTATTTTCCAAGTTCTCTATCAGTGGAACGATCTTTGTATACAGCTCTTTTCCTTTGTCAGTAGGTATCATCTTCCGGGGAGCGCGAATAAATAGAGGCTCTCCTATTTCTGCTTCTAATGCTGCTAGATGCTGGCTCATGGCAGGCTGTGTCAAGATTCTAGCTTTTGCAGCAGCAGAAACTGAACGGTGTTTGTAGATACTGATAAAACTTCGGTACCATTCAAAATCGATCAAAAAATTTCCTCCCTTCTAAAAAGCATCAAAAAAACTGCATCGATCTGGATGAGAAACGATGCAGCGTTTGTTCTAAAGATCAATAATGTTTAAGCGGTATACTTCTCTTGTATGAACAAGCAACTCTATGTTTTTCCGATACCTTTTATAATGATCGGATTCCATATGCCTGTTTAGAGCATCTTCATCAAGCCAGTTTTCATAAAACACAAAAGTCTCAGGATTCTCAGTAGATTCGTGCAGTGTATAGCTGATACATCCTTCTTCTTTCCTTGATGCCTGTACAACCTGAATCAATTCTTCGCGCAAACTTTCCTCTTTACCTGGTTTTGCTTTTAGTATTGCGTTAATGGTAATTGACAAAAAATCATCTCCTTAAACAATCTTACAAACAATCTTGCCTTTAACATGTCTTTCTGAAAGTTTCTCTAGAGTCTTAGGAACTTCTTCAAGGGAGATAACTTGTTCAATAAGTGGAGAAACCTTCTTTTCTGCAACCAGTGCCAATAATTCATCACCCATTTTGGCTAAGTCGCGTTCTGCCACTTCGTCTTGGTTATGATGAATGGCGTTTAATGCTACCTCATGAAATGAGATTACACGTGTGAATGGTTTTACCTTTGTATAATCAGGTGCACCGGCAATATGTGCGATGTGCCCGTTGTATGCGATCAAGTCGAGTGATGCAGTTGCATTGTCTCTAGAAACTGTATCTAGAACTGCATCAACACCTCTACCGTTAGTAAAAGCCATCACTTTTTCCTTAACGTCGTCTTCTTTATAGTCGATCACAAGATCTGCTCCTAACGAACGAACATACTCATGGTTGTGTTTGGATGCTGTGGAGATAACTGTTTTCCCTGCATTTTTAGCAAGTTGTACCGCAAATCCACCTACACCACCCGCACCTGCATGGATTAAAATCGTATCGATTGAAGACATAGGTAATTTTCTAAACAAAGCCTGATAAGCAGTATAGCCAGCTGTTGGAAGAGCAGCTGCTTCTTCAAATGATAGAGAATCTGGAATACGTGAGATGGTATGTGCTGTTGTTACTCCATATTCAGCGTATGCCCCTTTTTTGTTAAAATCTCCGTGATACACTACACGATCACCGATCTTCCAATCCGTTACACCTTCTCCAACTTCATGTATGGTACCTGCAGCATCGAGTCCTAAAATGTGAGGATACGTCCAGTTCGGATTTCCTCCAGTTGCCGTTTTATAATCTACAGGATTTAGGCCAGCCGCATGAATTTTTACTACAACCTCTCCATTTCCTGCAATTGGCATGTCTATTTCTTCTACCTTCATTTCTTTCCATTGATTGAGATCTTTCAAAAGTAATGCTTTCATCCTATATTCTCCTCTCCATTATTCCTTTTCAATGTTCACAAAAAATAAAGCCTGCAAACCTTTTATTATAAAGGTCTGCAGGTTCACCTATTATTATGCTAACTTTTTTAGAACTTCTTTAGCTACCGAAATTGTAGATTGTGGATTTTGACCGGTAATGAGTTGTCCATCTGTTTGTACATGATCTGACCAATTTTCAGCAGCAACAAATTGTGCGCCTAGTTCACGCATGCGTGTTTCTAACAAGAACGGCATATATTGATCAAGCGTTGTTGCTACCTCTTCAGCATCGGTGAAAGCAGTCACTTTTTTCCCAGCTACTAACGGTGTACCGTCAGAAAGTTTCACACCTACTAGACCCGCAGGTCCATGACATACCGCTGCAATTACTTTATTTTGCTCATATAGGTCGCGAATGACCTCTTGCAGTTTTGTGTTTTCTGGAAGGTCAAACATAGTTCCGTGGCCTCCTGGCAAGAAGATCGCATCAAAACCATCAAGCTCATTGATCTCTTCCAATCTTAATGTGTTCTCAAGATATTTAGCTGTGTCTAGAATCTCTTGAGGCACTTCACCTTCTAAGCTGCGGTCATCTACAGGCGCTTTTCCACCTTTAGGACTTGCAACAGTAATAGTATGCCCTGCTTTGGCGAACTCGACATACGCTTCACCAAATTCAGAAAGCCATAATCCTGTTGAATGTTCATTATTCATGTGATCAGCCGTAGTTACGACCATTAATATATGTTTAGACATCGTCTAATTCCTCCTAATAAAAAGTAAGTTGTTTACCTAACAAAATTTATTGTAGACCCTATCCACCTATAATACAAATTAGAAATTAACTCACTTGGTATAAATATATTTATGTATATACACCCTAATAAAAACGTTCATCCAAGAACGAAAATCAATGACTTTCTAAAAGCCATATAGATAGAGAAATGCAAAAACCCCCGCTTTTTAGCGAGGGTTTACATTACAAACTATTCTTTTACTGCACCTGAAGTTAGTCCTGATACGATTCGGCGTTGGAAAAGCAGAACCATAATTACAAGCGGCACCGTTACGATAACCGTTGCGGCTGTTACTTCTCCCCAAGGAATCGTGAACTGTCCTTCAAACATTGCGATTCCGACCGGAACGGTTTTGAACTCATCATCTGTATTGATCGTTAACGCGAACAGAAACTCGTTCCACGCCGATATGAATACAAGAATCGCGGTTGTGAAAATTCCTGGTATCGCTAGCGGCAAGATCACACGCCAGTACGTTTGCATAGGTGATGCCCCGTCCATTTTTGCTGCCTCTTCAAGATCGAACGGGATCTTTCGGAAGAACGTGACGAGAAGCCAGATGGATAATGGCAACGTAAATGTTGTATAAGGAATGATCAAACCTAGATAGCTATTCGTTAATCCAAGGTTTTTCAATACGATATAAATCGGTGAAATGGTTGCGATCTGCGGAAACATGGAAACCGATAACACCAATCCAAGGATGACTGTCTTCCCTTTAAAGTTTAATCGCGCGATCGCGTAAGCCGCAAAGCTCGCTACAAGAACTGCATAGACAGTAGTGATCGTTGAAACGACTAGGCTGTTCCATAAATATTTTAAAAATGGATAGTTAACAAATACAGATTCATAGTTCTCACCTGTCATGTTGTTTGTAAACGGTATGAACGCACGGTCGCCAAACAGTTCTGCAACCGGTTTGACCGAGCTTGCCAGTACCCATAAAAACGGAAACATGACAAGGAAGACAAACACTATTAAGAATACATAAAACATTGGGCCTGCTTTTTTGTTCATTTCCTATTCACTCCTTTATCTGTTCCGTTTTTATCTATCATTTAAAAGGTCTCGTCCAAGGAATTTAATGTAGATCATAGATATAATTGCTACACAAATAAAGACGATAACCGACAGCGCCGAGCCTTCACCAAAATTGGTCTGTGCAAACATGACTTTGTAAGCTAGGATGGATATCGTTTCTGTAGAGTTTGCTGGACCTCCACCTGTGAGTACATAAATTAAATCGAACACACGGAAAGCATCTAATGTACGGAACAACAAGGCAACGAGGATGCTAGATTTTAACAAGGGTAGTGTGATCTTTAAGAACTGCTTCCACTTGCTTGCTCCGTCAATCGCTGCTGCTTCATACAGTGAGCTCGGAATCGTTTGAAGTCCCGCTAATAATAACAGTGCCATATAAGGCGTCGTTTTCCATACGTCTGCGAAAATGACAGCAAACATAGCGCCCGTGCTTGTTGTCAGCATATCCGTCATCTGATCAAACAATCCGATCTCTGCAAAGGCTTTGGCTACGATTCCGTTTTGACCATCATAGAGATACTTCCACATGAATGCTGAAACAGCGGTTGGGATCGCCCATGGGATGAGGATGGTTGCTCTGACGAGTCCTCTACCAAAGAAAGCTTTGTTGATAAGGAGTGCGATCGCGAGTCCGATGACGAGCTCTGCAAAAACAGAGATTACCGTAAAGACAGTCGTATTCTGAATCGCCTTCCACATGCGGCTATCTGTTAGATTTTCTTTATAGTGCTTCAATCCAATAAAGTTTGGTGTGATGACGGAATCTTTTAATGATGATGAAAGTCCGATCACGTCTTCTGGATTTTTCAGTTCACTCTTTAACTCTCTTATTCGTTCAGAGGAGTTTATAACAGCTTTCTCTAGATCAAGCGCAACCTCTTTGTCCAAATCAGAAACAGCAAGCTCTTCACTAATCGGCTCCATCACCGTTAGCTTCTCATCTACTTCATCATACTTGCTACGAAGTTCTTTATCAGACTTCAATTCTGCATCTACTTTTTCTAGGTTTGTTTTAATGGCTTCAAGCTCTGATTTTGTTTTTCCTGTTGCTTGATCGACTTCATCTTCTAGTGAACTGATCAAGAACGGATAGTTATCTAGATAGGTTTGCAGATTCACTTTATATGACACATACGCTTCTGATTTCGAAGGATTGTTTAGTCTTAGATCAAACATGCTGTAATAGAAAGATTGAAAAACGGGCCATATGGCAATGATTAAGATCAATATCATCGACGGGGCGATCAGCATGTAACCTAGCGAACGATCAGAGCGCTTTTTCTTCGCCTGTTGTTTCATTTTTGGTGCAATTTGCTTTTGGTTGTTAGGCATTAGATTAGGTTTCAAAACGTGTCAGCTCCTTACTATTCGAATGCAATCGACGGACGGGCGCTGTTACGTCCATCCATTTCACTCTTTGTGTGTGGAATCGATACCAATTATAAAAGTAAGGGGAGCCTTTCTGAGAGAAAGGCACACCCCTTATCCATTTACGCTGCTTACTTTACTAGTTTTTCAGAGATTTCTTTTTGCATGTTCTTAGCTGCTTGTTCTGGTGTGATCTTTTTCGCTACAGCTTGAGATACTTGTACTTGAATGATGTCAGAGATCTCAGGGTAGTTCGGTGCTACCGGACGAGATACCGCTGCTTCAAGTGCGTTTACAAATCCTTCTTCTTTAAAGTAAGGGTTCGCATCTAAAATTTCTTGATCATCATAAAGGGATAGAATCGTTGGCGCATGTCCACCTTTGATCGCGTCAATCTTTTGTCCTTCTTTACCTGCCATAAAGCTTAAGAATTTCCATGCTTCTTCAGGATGCTTCGTGTTTTTGTTGATACCAGCCATCCAGCCTCCAAGTGCTGCAGCAGATCCTTTATCACCAGCAGGAAGTGGAGCTACCCCTACTTTTCCTGCGATCTTAGATTGCTTCTCATCATTTGCTAAAGCGAATTGATATGGCCAGTTACGGATCAGACCTGCTTGACCATTGATGAATGCTGTATGTGACTCTGGCTCAGCAAACGTTGTAACGTTTTGCGGAACAACATCAGAGTTTGCAACTTCTACAAGTTTAGCGATCCCTTTGATCGCCTCAGGAGAGTCAACTTTCACATCACCATTTTCGTCGATGATCTGACCACCATATGATGCGATGAATTCAACCGCGTTACATACAAGACCTTCATATTGCTTCGCTTGCATCAAGTAACCAAACTGTGTTCCACCTTGGCCTTTCGTTTCTTTTGCCTTCGCTAATAGCTCGTCCCACGTCTTCGGAACAGAACCCGCGTCAACTAAGTCTGTACGGTAGAAAAGCATTCCCGCATCGATAAACTTAGGTAGTGCCCACTGCTTTCCTTTAAATTTAGATGCTGTGATCGCACCTTGGTTATAATCATCTGGGTTGATACCGTCTTTTTCCATAAAACGGTCTAGCGGAAGTAAGAATCCTGCTTGTGCAAATTCTGCTGGCCAGATTACATCTAGATCGATAACATCGATCTCATCTGAATTCGCGTTGAATGCAGTTACGTACGCGTCATGTTGCTTACCTGTATCCGCAGGCATCTCTTTAAACTTCACATCAATGTTAGGGTATTTCTTTTCAAAAGCTTCCACCATTGCTGTTGTACCTTGTGTATCATCCTTACCACGTGCATAGACGATCGTTACTTTTTCGTCTTTATCACCGCCGGAATTGTTACTGTTGCTGCTTCCTTCTTCTTTGTCCGAACAAGCTGCAAGTACAAGTGACAACGCTAGTGAAGTAGAAATCACTTTTGAGATTTTCTTAAGCTTTTTCATTGTATTTCCCCCTAATCTCCTGTTTTGTAAACGATTACATTTCACCACAAAATGTTACGTCGAGGATCGTTTGATCAGCTGAAACGGCAGGATCACTTCTTTTCGTCTCAATGGTTTCTTTGCTTGAATCGCTTCAACCATTAAATTCATGGCTTGCTTTGCGATTGTGTCGATCGGCTGTTCAACCGTCGTTAGATCCATTAATGCTGCCAAAGGCTGATTATCAAAGCCTATGATGGCAAGGTCTTCCGGTACTCTCCAGCCTGCGTCAAACGCAGCTTTTGCAATACCTGCTGCCACTTCGTCACTACCGGTAAAAACCGCTTGTGGCCGATCAGCCAACTCACTCAATTTTTTAAATGCAGCAAAGCCGTCTTGCACACTATAAGCGTTGTAAAAGAACCACTCTTCCTTCATCATGATTCCCGCATCATCTAGTGCTTTTAAGAAACCAATCTTTCTGTCTTTGGAAACTCTGGAGCTTTTGTGGTTGCCGGTACAATACCCAATCTTTGTATAGCCTTGATCGATCAAGTGCTTCGTTCCTAGATAGCTTCCTTCGATCTGGTTTAAGTAGACGGAAGGTACTTGAGCAGAGTCTGAGTATTCGTTACAAACGACGATGGGGCCGAACGATAAGTATGGTTCAAACTCACTCCAATCGTTTTCTATGGATGTTAAGATCAGACCATCTACTTGTTTTGTTTTTAAAAGCTCTAAAAAATTCCGCTCTTGCTCTTTTTTATAACGGGTCTGGCACAAAATAAGCTGGTAGCCTTTCTTTGCGGCTTCCTTCTCCATCACTTCAACTAGATGACTGAAAAATGGATTCGTGATCCGAGGCACATAAACAGCGATTGTTTCCGTCTGCTGCCGCCTCAAACGTCTTGCTGATGAATTGGGCACGTAATTCAGTTCTTGCATCGCCTGTGTTACGAGACGCTTCTTTTCTTCTGTCACATATGGATGTTCATTGATCACCCTCGAGACAGTTGTGCGGGATAATCCTGCTTTCTTCGCCACATCTTGAATGGTTGCCATCAGATTCTCCTCTTAAAACAATTGTGGAATCGAATTCATGAAATCGTTTTCATAATCAGAGTATAGTTCACGAAATATTCACAGGTCAATCCTTTTTTTCAGAAAGTTTTGTAATTAAAGATTACATCGGAAGCAGGAAATACAACGATTCAACCGAACTTATGATAAAATACATACACGATTTTGTTTTTAACGTGAAAGGAGCCAGACCATGATTAAAGTAAAAAATCTAAAAAAATCCTTTGGTGATCTTGAGGTATTGAAGGATATTAATGCAGAAATAAAAGCACAGGAAGTAGTTTGTGTGATTGGCCCTTCTGGCTCAGGAAAAAGTACATTCCTTCGCTGTATCAATAAACTTGAAGATATAACCGGTGGCCAAGTCATCGTAAACGGAACGGATATCACAGATCCAAAAACGAATATCAATAAAATCCGAGAAGATGTTGGAATGGTTTTTCAACAGTTTAACCTCTTCCCTCATAAAACGGTATTAGAAAACGTAACCCTTGCTCCTCTTAAAGTGAAAAGTGCCAATAAAGAGGAAGCTAGGGATAAGGCTTTAAAGTTACTCGCAAAAGTAGGGTTGCAAGACAAAGCTAACGCTTATCCCTCTCAGCTAAGCGGTGGTCAGAAACAGCGTGTCGCTATCGCACGTGCACTCGCGATGGATCCTAAGATCATGCTCTTTGATGAACCTACCTCAGCACTCGATCCAGAGATGGTTGGTGAAGTCCTAGAAGTAATGAAAGACCTTGCCCGTGAAGGGATGACAATGGTCGTTGTAACCCATGAGATGGGCTTTGCGCGAGAAGTGGGTGACCGTGTGATCTTCATGGATGGCGGCTACATCGTTGAAGAGAACGTACCATCAGAATTGTTTGGTAATACGCAGCACGAACGTACAAAGTCCTTTTTGAGTAAAGTTTTATAGTGATGGTAGTCGGTTCCTGAATTGAAGGGACCGGCTTTTTATTTTGCTTTCTATGGTGTGTGAGAATGTCGAATCGCCTTTATTTTTGATTTTAGACTTAATTGGTGTGGTTTTTGACTTAATTCACCTCTGTTTCAACTTAATGTGATCCACTTTCGGCTTAATTCATTAGCTTTACGACTTAATTGACCTGCTGTCCCTCTCTCAAACCACCCACAAACAAAAAAAACTGAACCCTATAAAGAGTCCAGTTTCTTACTTTATTTAATCAATCCTTTGCTCTTCAGAAAATCTTGCGCGACTTCACGAGGATCTTCTTTATCAAGGTCCACTTTCGCGTTCATTTCTGCCATATCTTTTTCAGAGATTTTCCCTTCAAGCTCATTTAGGACACCTTCGAGCTTCGGATATTTCTTCAATGTCTCTTCCCTAACAACAGGTACTGCGTAATAAGGAGGGAAGAATTTCTTATCATCTTCCAAAGTCTTTAAGTTAAAGCGAACGATTCTTCCATCTGTTGTGTATGCAGGAATTGCATCCACCTTTCCTTCTTTAACAGCAGAGTACATCAAGTTCGGATCCAGACTCTTCTTATCTTTAAAGTTTAGCTTATACGTATCCACAAATGGCGTATAGCCGTCCTCACGTTCAAAGAACTCCGTTGGACCACCGAATGTAAGCTGATTCGACTTCGGTGCTAGTTCAGAAATGGACTTCACATTCACTTCTTTCGCCGTATCTGGATTCAAAGCGAGCGCATACGTGT
The DNA here is from genome assembly GCF_042686385.1 of Fictibacillus nanhaiensis. Taxonomy (NCBI): domain Bacteria; kingdom Bacillati; phylum Bacillota; class Bacilli; order Caryophanales; family Fictibacillaceae; genus Fictibacillus; species Fictibacillus nanhaiensis. Next base: position 169,390 of record NZ_JBHUPF010000002.1, on the reverse strand, counting down.
TTTCAAAACCGAGTGGCTTTGTCCACTTAAGGTTATACTCTTTCGCATAGCCTTCTTTTACTGCATCATAAATTTCTTCAGGCTTCATACTAGGATCATATTTTTCTTTTAAAATCGTTAAATAGCCTGTTCCGGTATATTCAACATATAGATCGATATCGCCTTTCTTGATTGCTTCTGTAAGAATAGGCGTCTCACCGATCGCTTCTTTAACGATTACCGGATAATCTGTTTTGTCTTTTACATATTCAGAAATTACATAAGGAAGAATGTATTGTTCAGTCCACTTCTTACCTGTGATCACAATTGCATCTTCTTCACCACCGCCACGGAGTGCAAAGAAAAGAACGAGCGCAGCAATTGGAACTCCGATAAAGACTGGTAGTTTCCACGAACCACGTTTCTTTGAAGCCTTAGGCTCAGTAGCTAACTCAATGCGTCGCAGAATAAAGTCAAATAGGATGGCAAGCAATGCAGCCGGAATCGCCCCTGCTAAGACAAGCTCATTACGTGTTGTGGACAATCCACGGTAGATCAGATCACCTAGTCCACCTGCCCCAATAAACGCAGCTAGTGTAGCTACACCAATCGTTAATACGGTTGCTGTACGCAGACCAGCCATGATGATCGGCAGGGCTAAGGGCAGTTCGATCATTCGTAAGATTTGAGAGTTTGTCATACCCATACCTTTACCAGCTTCAACAGCCGATTTATCTACACCTGTTATCCCTGTGTATGTGTTACGTAGGATAGGCAAAAGTGCATAAACAGTAAGTGCAATAATGGCTGTTGTACTTCCTATGCCGAATACAGGTAGTAAGAATCCGAATAAGGCCAAACTCGGTATTGTCTGAAAAATGGCTGTGACCCCAATAACAGGTTCAGCAACCGTTTTTCGTCTGGAAATAAAGATCCCTAGAGGTACAGCGATCACTGCAGCAATCAAGATCGATACAAGAGATAAAAATAAATGCTGCTGAAGTCCTGTAAGAATTTCTGGCCATCTGTTAACAAACGTATCTTTCATTGTGATTAAAAAATTATTCAAGGCCCGCACCCCCATCAACAGGTTTTTGTGCGGAAATATTTAACCCAGCTAAACCGCGCATCATAGATGCACGTGTGATTAATCCCACTAGTTTTCCATTGTCGAGTACAGGAATCATATGAACACCATGGGTTGCAAAGATTTCTGCAACTTCCGTGTATGTTGACGAAACATCGACTGTGATGATCTCTTTTTCCATGAGATCACCGATAGTCTTATCTTCTTCACGATAATGCTGTTCGATTTTATCAAGTGTAGTGATGCCAAGAAGCTTGTTTTGCTGATCTGTAATCATGAGGCTATCTACACCATATCGCTTCATCATTTTTAGTGATTCTGCAAGACCTCTTGTTACTTTAGCTGTAACTGGATTCGGTCTCATAAGATCTACCGCTTCAGGCATGGACGCTTCATCAGAAGACAATCTGTTCTCGCCAATAAATCCTTTAACAAAATCGTTCGCCGGGTGACGCAGGATTCGCTCTGGTGTATCGAACTGAACGATTTCTCCCTTATTCAATATCGCAATCTTATCAGCAATTTTAATGGCTTCATCCATATCATGGGTAACAAATACGATTGTTTTCTTAATGGTGTCTTGTAATTTTACGAGTTCATCTTGCAGCTGTTCACGACTGATCGGGTCAAGTGCGGAGAATGGTTCGTCCATTAAGATGATAGGTGGTTCTGCAGCAAGTGCTCGAATAACACCAATACGTTGCTGTTGACCACCGCTTAGCTCAGAAGGATATCTCGTTCTGAATGTTTTAGGATCTAATCCAACTAAATCTAGCAATTCATCAACTTTGCCATCATACTTTTCTTTTTCCCACCCTTTTAAACGTGGTACGAGTGAAATGTTGTCTTCTATCGTCATGTGAGGCAATAGACCGATCTGTTGAATAACATATCCAATATTCCTTCTCAGCTCAACGGGGTTTCGGTTTGCAATGTCTTCTCCATCAATAAGGATCGTTCCTTTTGATGGCTCGATCAAACGGTTTATCATTCTCATGGTCGTTGTCTTCCCACAACCACTAGGCCCGATTAGTGCTACTAACTCCCCTTCTTTAATTTGAAAGTCAATATTTTTCAAGGCCTCAAAACCGTCAGGGTACGTTTTCCCTACGTTTTTAAAAGTTATCACGTTCGGTTCTCTCCTTTACGATTACATAAAATAAGCTGCATCCATTAGAATGTCCATACCTTATGTTTCCCTTGCTTGCTTGCTTGAAAACTTCTTTTCTAAAAGTTTTTTGTCTAACCTTTTAGTTACGTTTTGCCATACAAAAAACACCTGAAGGGATGTTGTCCCCTCAGGTGTTTAACAGAAATTATGCTACTGAACCTTCATCTTCCGTATTCTTTTTTCTAAACTGACTTGCGAAGTAAGCCCATGTACCAACCATACAGATCGCCATGAAACCTACCATAATCCATAGATTATAGCTGAAGCTTTCCATGTCTCCGCTTGAGATTACCGCTTTAAAGCCTGAAACAGAATATGTCATAGGAAGCCATGCATTGAATCCTTGAAGTCCGTTCGGAATAAGCTCTAACGGGAATGTTCCTGCACTTGTTGTAAGTTGTAGGATTAAGATGATAATCGCTACAAAACGTCCTGGATCTCCAAGCACTGTAACAAATAATTGTACAAGTGCTAAGAAAGTTAGACTCGTAATGATACTAAGTCCAAGGAACGCTCCTAAGTTACTAACTTCGATGCCTAGACCATATATCAATACCGCGTCCGCAATCAGTGCTTGAATTACACCAACCACCGCTAAGAACGTGAATTTACCAGCAAACCAGCTGAATCCTGAACGTGGGTGTCCAGCTTTATCACGTAATGGGAATACGATCGACATCAATAATGCTCCTACGAAAAGACCTAATGATAAGAAGTAAGGAGCAAAGCCTGTTCCGTAGTTCGGAACATCGGAAAAGCTGTTTGTTTTAACAGAAACAGGGTTAGCTATTCGCTCGAACATGTCACTGTCTGGATCAAGCTCACCTGTTTTGTCAGCTGCATCACTTAATGAAGAAGTAAGTTTTCCGCTACCATCAAGCAACTTTTGTTCTCCATTATGAATTTCCTTCACATGGCCCGTAACTTCTTGCCAGCCCGTTGCAACTGTGGAAGTTCCGTCAGCTAACTTGCCACTAGCACCTAACAGTTGCTGACTACCCGCAGCTGCTTCTCCCAATTTAGATTGGAACGTCTGCGTACCTTGATTTACTTTTGCCTGACCACTCGCAAGCTGATCGACTCCGCCCACTAGTTTAAGCTGACCGTTGTGAAGCTCTTCTGCTCCATTTGCTAAAGCCGTTTGTGAATCACTTAGCTTTTTAGCTCCGGCAGAAAGTTCGTTCGCTCCGCCAGCGATCTTTCCTGTTGCTGCAGTTAAGCTATCCAAACCATTATTTATGCCATTACTAGCTGCCGCAAGCTGTTTTAAAGATGCTGCCATCTGCTCGTCAGTCATGTTTCCTTGATTTTGAATCAGTGCATTTAATTGTTGTTCAAGTTGTTTTGAACCTGCTGTTGCTTTTTGTGCACCAGCGTTCCATTCATTGACCGAACCTGCAAGGGTGCTTGCGCCAGTCGATAATTTAGATGCCCCGCCTTGAAGAGCTAAGCTTCCGTTCTTGATCTTTTCAGAACCTGCTGTCGCTTGACTCAATCCACCTTTTAGAGCTTGTGCTCCATTACTCAGTTGACCTTGTCCATCCGCTAGTTGTTTATGAGCAGCAAGTAATTTATCGATTCCATTATCGAACTCAGTCATTTTTGAATTAAAAAGGACTGCTCCGTCTTTTAGTTCGTTGATCTGTGGTGTTTTTTCTTCCATCCCAGAAGCTAGCTCACCACTACCAGAGGCTACTTTTTTCAGCCCATCTGTTACTTGATTGGAGCCATCTGCTGCTTTCTCCAACCCGCCAGCCAATTGTTCGACTTGATCGAACATCACTTCAGCGTATGTTTTTGTTAATTCGTTAGACAGACTTTCTTTCATTTTATCGACGGCTGTTCCGCCAATCTGTGCTGCAAGAAAGTTAAAGCCAGCATTCGGTGTATAGATGATCTCAGGCTTTTTATTCGAGTTTCCTGATAGAGCAGTTGCCTCTTCAGAAAAGTTCTCAGGAATCTCGATCATCATATAATAATCGTTATGTTCCAAACCTTGCTTCGCTTTTTCTTCACTAACGAACTTCCACTTGAACTGTGGATTCTCTTTGAGTTTTTTTACAAACTCATCTCCAACGGTTAAGTTCTCACCGTTATATTCATAACCTTCATCTTGATTGACTACGGCCACTGGCAGATCTTCCATCTTGTCATACGGATCCCAGAACGCCCATAGAAACATTCCGCTGTATAACACAGGTATAAATAGAACTGCTAAGACCGGTACAGCAATTTTTTTATTTGAAAAAACTGCTTTAAATTGAGCTCCGATACTTTTTAACACAGTTGTTCACTCCTCCTAATACTGAATGACTGATTTAGTCATTTGGTCATTTATCGGTAAAAAAAGAGACTCTTACAGTCCGCTTTTTCGAAAATGACCGAAATAGAAATTTGGTCACAACTTAATGTAACACGTTTTTCTTGGTTCTGCAATACTATGGTTTCCTTAAACCATCCATTACAAACATCTCCAGAACCTCTAGCATCTTTTCTTTCTGAAGAGCTTCATGATCACGTTCCCAATCGAAAATAAGAGCGATATATACTTTCACCATCATAAACGCCACAATATCTGTATGGCATTTTTTTATCTCACCTTTTTCTACCGCTTTGTCCAGTTCTTTTTGAACAAAATTTAAAACTGCCTTTTCGATTCTCTGCAAAGCCTCCGTTACAGGTGAAGTGTATAATTCTTTCACTTCCTGCGAGAGTTTTACGGCTAACTTGTGCGTTTTACGAAGTTCAACAACTTCATACAGTGCATTATGCAAGTTCTCGTAAAAAGGGCGATCCTCTTTTATAGCAGAAGATGCCGCTAGTTTCGTCTCTGTTACTAAGTTTGTGATAATTTCCGAAAATAATTCTTCTTTGTTTGCGAAAAAAGTATAGATCGTTCCTTTTCCAACGTTTGCAATCTTAGCGATCTGATCCACAGTACTCGCTTTGTAACCAAACATAGAAAAAGAGCGCTCCGCTGCGTCTAAAATACTTTTTCTGCGATCCATCATCCCACCTCCTCACCATTAACCATATTTCGTTTCGTACATAACTGCAAGGTTAAAAGAACTCGGGTACCTTCATTAAGTACGCTCTCATACCGAAGTTTTCCGTCCATATCCTGTATCAATTTATAGGTTACCATCATTCCAAGACCCGTACCTTTTGCTTTTGTTGTATAAAATGGTAACCCGATTTGTTCGAGTTCCTCTTCTGTCATACCTTTACCATTGTCTTCAATCGCGATCGTAATACTTCTTTTTGTAACTTTATAACGATACAGGTGGATCGTTCCTCCTTTTTCGATCGCTTCTATCCCATTTTTGATAATATTTATTAAACCTTGCTTAAGTTTTGGTTCATCAATGCACACATTGTAAGGACCTAATGGACTAGCAGTGACCTCCACGTTATTGATCGCTCCGTATGGTGCAGTAAGCGCGATAACGTCTCTTAGTACTTTTTCTAGTGGAACGGTCTCGAGTTTAGGAACATCTGGCTTGACCATAGACAAATAATCTGTGATGATTTTGTTCGTTCGATCTAGTTCCTCGATTAAGAGCGGAGAATGCTCTCTCAACTTAACATCTGTAGTCGTGCTGCCTAGAAACTGAATCATTCCGCGAATTGTCGTCATCGGATTTCTCACTTCATGCGCGATTGCTGCTGCCATTTGGCCAGCAACCGCTAACTTATCTAAGTAAACGGTTTCCTTCAATTGCATGTTAATCTTAACAAGTCTCTCGATTAAGAAGATACATGAAAAGAATGCAATCAAGAAGCTCGAGAAATAGACAAGATAGAAATCGATTGTCAGAAAATCAAGATATGTATGAATGATTAATATATAAAATAGTGTATAAACCAAAGCAATATAGATCGCAGAAACCCATCTGCGTTTATCTTCATCAAAGAACCCATGATAGATCAGACATACTACGTAAGCGAGCAGGATTAAAACAATGCCTATCCACGCTAACTCTCCACCCACAGCTAACCTTGCAATGGCGACTGTTAACGAACAGATTGCACCGGGGAGCCACCCTACATAGAGTGTAACAATCATGATTGGGACATTCCGTAGATCAAAAAAAGAGTCCTTCAGTGTTTCGATTGGAAACAACATACAAACTAGTGCACCAGCTCCACTGATCAAACCAAAGACGATTTGATTCTTATAACTTGGGATGACACCAGGATGAAGGGGAAAGAACATGTTTAAAAGATGTGTAAAAGAAAATATGATAGCAATATTTACAAATAACGGTTCTACAAAGGCTTGCACGACGCTTCCCCCTTCCTTTTTTCTCCCTACAGTATAGCAGAAACATTCTACAAGAAAATATAAAAAACGACAAACATATCCATTTGCCGTTTAATTTTTATTATATTTATTTTTTTGTTTATTGAAATGGAGTGGTTGAGCCCCGTCATTTATCTGTTGAACAAGGAATCAACAGCCTCTTTAGCTGAATTCACACAATCTGGTAATCCTACGCCATCATATGGAGCCCCGGCTAATCTTACGCCTGGCAACTCATTTTGAAACGCTGTTCTAAGCTTTTTCACATGTTCTTTGTGCCCGACTTCGTACTGTGGCATCGAATCAATCATACGAGAAACATGGTAGAATTCTGGATGAGAATCAACACCCATGATCTTCTTTAAATCATCTAATACTTTTTCTAAAATAACTTCATCAGATTGATGAACGATGTCCTGATCTTCTGCACGACCTACATAACATCGAAGAACCACTTTTCCTTTAGGCGTCGTGTGCGGCCATTTACGGCTCGTCCACGTACACGCCGTGATGGATGTTTTCTCACTCTTAGCAATCACAAAACCTGTTCCATCAAGACTAAAGTTCACGTCTTCTTCATTAAAACTCATCGCAACAGTTGCAACTGAGGTTGGCTTCGTGTCGTGAAAACCTGCAGGAAACACTGTTTTACTAAAGAGCTTCTTCGTAATAGGATAAGGTGTCGTGACGATAACGTTATCTCCGGTCATAACCGAACCATCTTCCATCATTACTGAATATGCACCGTCTTCTAGAAGCTCGACTGCTTTTACGGAAACCCCTGTCTTTATATTCTCTTCTGGCACTGCTTTTGAAAGAGCTTCAATGAAAGAGGACAATCCTCCTTTAAGTGTTAGAAAGGCACCTTTTTTCTTCTTCTTCGCAATCGGAGTCTTCTCTTGTTTAGGCTGCGTCTTTTTCATGCCTAAGATTAAACTTCGATATTTCTTTTCTGTTTCTACAAACTGTGGAAACGTAGATTGCAGACTAAGCCGATCGATTCTACCAGCATATATACCAGATAACAACGGTTCGATCAGCCGATCAACCACTTCATCACCAAGACGTCTTCTAAAAAAATGACCGACAGAAATATCTTGTTGCGAATCTTTTCGTTTAGGAAGAACAAGGTCTAGCCCCGCTCTTGCTTTTCCAGCCACAGAGAAAAGAGGGGTTGTCGCGAACGGCATCACTTTCGTCGGGATGCCCATCACTGCTCCTTCTGGAATAGGATGAAGCTTCATATTATGCAAAATATAAGCTTGACCCGTTTCATTAGAAACTAAATCATCACCTAGACCCACATCTTTAACCAGTTCGGTCATTACTGTTTTTCTCGCAAGATAAGAATCTGGCCCACGCTCTAGTACAAAACCATCTTCTTTAATCGTATCAATTTTACCGCCAAGACGGTTGCTTGCTTCAATCACTGAAAAGGTGATCGACTTGCCCGTTTCCTTCGCATATTTCTGAACATAAAAGGCAGCGGCTAAACCTGTTATGCCGCCGCCCAATATTATAACGTGCTTTCGCTCGCTCATTTCTTTCACATTCTTTCTTTTGCTAGTGCGTTTTCAATGACCGTTGCTAAACAATCGATAAATTCCGGCTTTGCGTTCGGCATGTGAGGACGATAATAGTTCACGCCCAGCTCATCTGTGACTACTTTACACTCATAGTCATTGTCATATAAAACTTCTAGATGATCGGCAACAAAACCAACCGGACAATAGATAAAATGCTTGTAGCCATGGTCGTTATAGAGATCACGCGTTAAATCTTGCACATCTGGTCCGATCCACGGTTCTGGTGTGTTTCCAGCACTCTGCCACCCGATCGTATAATGAGGAACACTCGCTTCTTTCGCGATCAGATCAGCTGTTTCCTGAAGTTGCGTTGGATATGGGTCTCCCATTTGAAGGATCTTTTCTGGCAGACTGTGTGCGGAGAAGATTACAACCGTTTTGTCGTGTTCGTTCTCTGGAATAGAGTTAAACGCTTGTTTAATTCCATCAGCCCAGAATTGTACATATTTTGGTTCATCATACCAGCTGTCGATCGTCGTAAAAGATGGTCCACCTATTTTTGCAGACTCTTCCACAGCACGCCCGTTGTATGATTTAACGCTGAACGTTGAATAATGAGGAGCCAGAACAAGCGTTACAGCTTCTTCGATTCCATCTTCCTTCATCTGCTGGACAGCATCCTCAATAAAAGGATCAATATGCTTCAGACCAAGGTAGCTTTTAAACTCACGATCAGGGTAGCGTAGGTTCATCTCTGCTTCAACTTTTTGCGCTTGCTCTTCTGTGATCTTAGCAAGCGGTGAGATTCCACCGATCTGTTCATACCGTTCTGTAAGTTCTTGTAGCTGTTCAGGAGAAGGCTTACGTCCTCGTCTTATGTGTGTGTAATAGCTTTCTACTTCATCCAGACTTCTTGGCGTACCATACGCCATAATTAATAGACCTGTTTTCTTATTACTCACTCTTTATCACCCTAGTTTTTTAGACGTATATTCATGAACAAAGGTGGTCAACTGCTTTAATGTTGCAATGTTTACTTCAGGGAAAATACCTTTTCCGACATTGAAGATAAAGCCTGGTTCTTCCATACCTTCATCCAAAATTTCTTTCGTACGTGCTTCGATTACTTCCCATGGCGCCAATAGAAGAGATGGATCCAAGTTTCCTTGAAGTGCTTTTGTAACACCCATCTGACGCGCTTCTCTTGGAGATAATCTCCAATCCAGTCCGATCACATCGATCGGAAGCTCGTTCCACTCCATTACTAAGTGTCTTGCACCTGTTCCATAGAGGATCAACGGAATATTTTCTTCTCTTAATGACGAGAAGATCTTGTACATAACAGGCTGAATGTATTTTCTGTAATCAGCTGCATTTAACGCGCCGACCCATGAATCAAAAATCTGAAACGCTTGAGCACCAGCTGCGATCTGCGCTTTTGCATATGCAATCGTCATATCGCCTAGTTTGTCCATCAACATGAACCAGCTTTCAGGATCAGAGTACATTAGCTGTTTCGTTTTATGATAATCGCGTGAAGGTCCACCTTCAACCATATAGCTCGCAAGTGTAAATGGAGCACCCGCAAACGTGATAAGCGGCACTTCTAACTGCTGTCTTAAAATTTTAATGGTGTCCAATACATATGGTACGTCTTTCTCAGGATTGATCGTCCCTAAACGCTCTACATCCTCGCGTGTTCGTACGGGCTTATCAATCACGGGTCCGATTCCTGATTTAATTTCTACGTCTACTCCAATCGCCGGGATTGGAGACATAATGTCTTTGTAAAGAATGGCAGCATCCACTCCATGTTGATCTACAGGGAGCTTCGTAACGCCAGCGCAGATCTCTGGTCTATGTGTGATTTCAAATAGTGAATACTTCTCTTTCAGTTTACGGTACTCTGGCTGGGAACGGCCCGCCTGTCTCATGTACCATACAGGAATATGTGAATTTTTCTCCTTACGACACGCTTTCAAAAACTCTTCATTCATAGTCAAAACGTACACACCTTTCTATACAAGACCAAAAGCTGCAGCACTATTGTTATCTCCTAGCTGCTGAAACTTAAAACCTTTAACGTCAATATCCATACACATTGTAAGGGAATTCATAATAAAAGTATAGAAGATAAGCTTAATTGTCATGATTTTGGCAAAATGGATGTTCTTCAGAGGATGAAAGCCTTTACAGACGCATGTCGCTGAACTGAATGTAATGAGTAAATGATGGATTGGGTCTAGCGGCTCATCGATTAAGTCAAAAGTGGTATCAATTAAGTCGAAATGAACAACCATTAAGCGCAAACCCGCCACAATTAAGTCTAAAATGAAAAATATAGGCTTTCCGACACAGTTCGACTCCCTTTCTCTACTTCCAACTTCCAAACTCTCCTCAAAAAAAGAAGATGACCCCCAAAGGCCATCTTCCACCTGTTAATCCTCTTTTTTCTTCTTTTTCTTTTTTTTCTCTTTTTCACGATCCTTATGAATCTTATCTCTTAACTCTTTGTCATCATCTTCACTAAAACTGGGGAAAAGAGAAATCGACACCACATTTGACGGCTCTCCTTCTTGTTTTGTCAGAGGATTATATGGAACCACATAAAAGTCTGGCAATGTGAAGAGATTCTTGCTGGACGCACCATACTCTCCTTTGCCTTCTATCGTATCTAGTAGAGTCGTTTCTCCTTCATTTACTGCGTAAACCTTGTATTGCAGACGCTCGTCTTTTGAAGGAGTCCAGCTCAGCTTAACGGAAGGAATGCCATAGTCCCCCATACCAAATGAAGCACGCAGATCTTTTAATTCAATAATCTCGATCGGCGGTGGCAAGTCTTTTACCCCTTCAGGTTTTTTGAACGCCAGCCCTTGTTGAGAAGGCATCTCATTAATCACTTGTTTAAATAAGAGAGTAGGTAGAGAACTGCCGCTATTAAGGTACGATTCCTTAGTCGTTCGATCATAACCGATCCATACTGCACCGACTACTTCTGGCGTATACCCAACAAACCATGTATCTTTGTTACCTTTTTCAACGTCTGGATAGTTTGTGGTACCCGTCTTTCCTGCGATCTCCATATTCTCTCTTCCATCAGATCCTGTTCCATTTTTCACAACTTGTTGAAGCATACGCGTCATGTACCATGCGTTTTGTCTTTTCCAAACTTTCTTTTCTTCTTGTTTTGCTTTTCCGATCAGCTCTCCTTCGTTGTTATAGATCTTACTGATCACAAAAGGCTCGATCGTCTTACCTTCATGAAGAAAACTGCGATATCCTTTTACCATCTGTAAGGGCGTTACACCTTGATCGATCCCACCTAGCGCAATTCCGAGTCCTTTATCCTCGATCGGCATGCCGAGCTGTTCGAGGTAACTTTTCGAATCAGATATTCCGTTCTTGTTCAACAGCCATACTGCTGATGAATTTACAGAGTGAGAAATGGCATCTACCATGGAAACTTCCCCATCGTATCTTCCGTTATAATTCTTTGGTTTATAGCCGTCATAGCTTAGTTCTTCATCACGCAACATAGAATAAGGTTTGTATTTTTCAGATTCAAGAGCGGGACCGTACACGGATAAAGGCTTAAACGTAGACCCGGGCTGACGATTCACTTGTACCCGATTTAGTCCCTCTGTGACATAATTCCGTCCACCTTGAACTGCGAGCAGACCACCTGTTTTTCCATCCATCAGCACCATTGCGCCTTCAGGTTTTTCCTGACCCGTTCCTACAAAATAGCGACCGTCTTGAAAGCTTCTATACACAGAATCTTGTGCAGCGAGATCCATCGGTACGACTATTTTATAACCGCCTTGTCGGAGCTCTTCTCTTGAAAGTTGATACTTTTCTTTCGCTTCTTTTATCACCATATCAATATACGTTGTATAAGCCGGATTTCGTTTTTCTTGCTGAAAATCTAAAGCAATCGTTTTACCTTGCGCTCTGACCGTTTCAGTAGGTGTAAGATAATCTTGCTTCTCCATGAGCGTAAGGACAAGATCCCACCGCTCTTTTGCTTCCTTAGGATTTTTTAGTGGCGAATAATAGTTAGGTGCTTTAGGAAGACCGGCAAGCATCGCACCCTCTGCTACTGTTAAATCGCTAGCATCCTTATTAAAATACGTTTTAGCAGCGAGCTGGATGCCGTATGCGCCATGACCGAAATAGATTTGATTCAAATACATCTCCAAAATTTTATCTTTTGGGTATCTTCTTTCCAGATTGATCGCAATAACCGCTTCTTTTGTTTTTCTTAGCCATGACTTCTCATGAGATAAAAAAACATTCTTTGCTAACTGCTGAGTAATCGTACTGCCGCCCTCGACTTTACCACCAGCTAAAATATCTTTATAGATGGCACGCGAGATTGCTTTTACATCAATTCCGTTGTGTTTATAGAAACGATTGTCTTCAACAGCAACAAACGCCTCCTGCACATGTTTTGGAATGTCCTCAATGTCAACGATCTCTCTATTCTCATCATAGATTTTTGTAATTTTATCACCGTTCTCAGTAACAAGGACAGTAGCTGAATCCATCACAAGATCTTTTTCATCGATCACATAATCTCCAGCTAAGATAATGAAAAGATAGGCAAAAAAACCTATTATAAGTGAACCCACTATTATACCGAGTGCAACGAGACTTCTCTTTACCATAACCAACCCTCATTTCATTCTAGGTCGAAAAGTACATTTTATATAATTTTCCCTTAGTTGGAAAGTATATTACAAGTAACCAACTTCTTACACTGTTTAATGTGCTGAACGGTTGGGTAAAACAAAGGTAAATCAATAAAAAGGGGCAGGGATTCCTATGAACATATATATTACTTATGGGACTTTAGACTTTTTAGCAACATATCAAGAAAAATACGATGGAGCTCTCCTGCTAGAGGGTGACGCTAATTCTGCTCTCGTAATTGAAACAGAGGGAAAGAATCCATTTACAGAAAAACATGAGTATGAAGTAATAAATCAAAGAGGTTCATTAAGTGGTGCAGGTTTTGTCGTTATGAATCACATCCCGGTATCAGAAGAAGGCCGATCTCTTTTCGAAGAACGCTTTCAAAATCGTGCCGGGCTTGTTGAAAGCGAACCTGGATTTAATGGCATACGCATTTTGCGGCCACTTCATCAAGATCCATACATCGTCATGACGCTATGGCATTCACATGCTGATTTTACAAATTGGCAACAATCGAAAGCTTATGAAGAAGCTCATAAAAATAGAGGCACTTCTAAAGGACTTCCAGAGACACTTTTTACAGGAAAATCATTCGTAAAAGAATACATGGTAGCCAAATGACTATAAATCCATCAACCATAAAAAAAGCATCTGTCATTCTAAATCCTTCAGCTGGCCAAGGTAGGTTGCTGAATCAGTGGGATGCAGTGCTAGAGCAACTAAAAGTTGGCTTTGAAGACGTTCGAGTCTATGAGACGACCGCTCCCGGAGAAGGTGCCTCCTTCGTTAAAGAACTTGAAGGTAAGACAGATTTAATCATAGCCGCTGGTGGTGATGGTACGGTACATGAAATTGCAGAAGCTGTATTGTCTATAAAAGAGAATCAACCAGCTTTCGGAATCTTGCCAGGTGGAACGTGCAATGATTTTTCGAGAGCTTTAGGCATGAACCAAAATCCTATTAAAGCGGCACAACAGCTTAGTGAAAAAAAGTTTAGCCATATTGATGTTGGAGAGTTTAACGGACATTTCTTTACAAACTTCTGGGGTGTTGGATTGATCACACATGTTTCAGAATCTATTGATCCAGATACAAAAGAAAAGTTTGGCCGACTTTCTTATTATTTATCTGCGGCAAAATCCTTTCAAACGTGGGAGCCATTTGACATCTCAGTATCATCTAAAGAGTTTCAATTTGATGGACAAGCTGCCATGTTTCTTGCTGTAAACGGACCATTTACCGGGGGGATCCGTCCCTTCTTTCCCGATACAGATATACAAGACGGCAAGCTCGATTGCTTGCTGATCGAAGAACCTTCCACTTCGTTTATTTGGGACGTCCTTCTGAATCGACTATCCGATACTTCAAAAGAGGGGCAAGGCTATCATTATTTTCAAAGTTCAGAGATTAGCATAAAAACAGCTCCCCAACAGCTTATTGACTGTGATGGAGAGCGTCAGCATCATACACCTGCAGTTATTAAGTGTTTACAAAATCAATTACACACACTTACTGGGGATGTTTCCTTTTAAAAAAAGGAAGCGTCCTTTTTTGATAGGCTCTTATCGATTCTAGCCCACCGATACAAAGCAAAAGCCAAACGGTTCCAGCACTAAATCCAGCTGCTATATCAGATGGATAATGAACGCCTAAATAGACACGGCTAAACCCAATAAGAAGAATCGAAGAGATAAACAGGATGGTAAGCCCGATTTTAAGTGGCATTCCTCTTCTGCTTTTCACGACCAAATAGCCTAGAAAACCGTAATAGATAAGACTGCCCATAGCATGTCCACTGGGATAACTAAAACCTTGCTCAACAATAAGACTATCTTCTGGTCGTATTCTTCCAAACCAATGTTTTAATCCTAAGTTCACAAGACCTCCGCCGGCAACAGCAATCAAATAAAAAATAGCACCCCAATAGTTCTTCCGTTTTGCGATTAGCCAGATCAGACTGCCTACTAATAAGAGCGTTAAAATATTTTTCGAACCAAAAAAGGTTATCACTTTCATGACTTCAGTTAGGGTGGCACTTCTAATATCTGTTACATATTGAATGATTACTTGATCAAACTCAAATACTTCATTTTCCATCAAGTCTTCTGAGAGTTCAAAAAAGATATTTAACGATAAGAAAGAAAGACCTAATCCACTAACTACATAGATGAGTGGAAGGATTGGAAAGGGTAGTTTTTGGGCGAGTTCTCGTAACATAAAATTCTCCTCAACATCATTTTCTTTATTCCAAAGAAAAGTTGTAATATCTCTTCTTCAAACGTTTTTTCACAGTGCGATCAACCTTATTAAATCTAAGTTTTCACTCTTTTTTCTTTGGATAAACCACTTTAAAACATTGTCTTGTTTTTAAAGTGGTTTGTAAACGATAATTGAAGTGAACTTATTGACGTTTTAGGAAACTTTCATGCTTTTACTAGCTTTTTATATGAATACCACACTAAGATTGGCTAGAAGTGCTCACTGAGACAGAGACATGATATATGAAAGTAAATGTAACAAAAAAAGCCGCTCAACGTTGAGCAGCTTTTAACGATCTTCTATTTAACAAGCTTAACTAACATGTGAGCGAGCTTATGACGTTCTTCTTGCTCTCCAACTTTCCATAGTTCTTTTAAGAGGTTCTCTTCTGAGTTACGAGGCTCCTCATGGTTAGCTAAGTAATCTGCTACTTTCTCTGCAGTTTTCGCAAGGGTTTCTTCACTCATGCCCATTTTTTCACCAATTTGCACTTTGCCGTGCAAGTAGCTCTTAAACTCTTCAAAGTTTGATAAAATCTCGTCTTTTTTGCTTTCACTCATACGACTTGCTGTTTCTTCTACCTTACTAGTGTCAACATTACGCTCTTCATCAACCATGTGTCTGCTATCCATTTTTGTTACCTCCTCAGATTTTTGTATCACTTTTGTTCAATATTTGTTTCATGCATAATAGTCTTTTACCGATTTTTCCAATCCCTAAACCTTATTCTGCAGTTCAATTGTTTTTTAGTTCGTCTATCCTATAAATTTTGTTTATGGTAGCGAGAAAAGGGGAAGGATATCTCTGTAGAACAAGATTCAGGAGGTTATACAAATGGAAAAAGACTTACAAGCACTAATCGATGGACTAAATGAGGATCTTGCAAACGAGTATTCTGCAATCATTATGTACAATCATAATGCAGCTACGGTTTCTGGTTTGTACCGTCAAATTCTAAAACCTTTCTTCCAAAGTGAAATCGCTGATGAGCAAGGACATGCTCTATATTTAGCAGAAAAGATTAAAACACTTGGTGGTACACCAACTACTCAACCAAAACCGGTTAAACAAGTAGAGAGTGTTCGTGAAATGTTGGAGGAAGCTCGAAACGCTGAGGAAGATACGATCAGACGTTATGAAGAGCGTAAAGAGCAAGCATCTAACTTAAAGTTGACTGAGCTAGTCGTTCAGTTAGAAGATATGATTGCAGATGAGACGAAGCACAAAGAAGAAATGGACCGCTTACTAAGCGACAGCCGTTTCTAAAACACTCAATAATACAAGCACCCGCAATTTATTGCGGGTGCTTTTTAGTTATGATCCTTTTCTTTTTTTCATCTGTTAACAAACGCCACCTAAAACAATTCTTTGCCACTTGACCTAAATCATCGAGAAAATGATAATTGGCGTATGCTCCAACAATTGCACCTAGTCCCGGGACCATCTGAAGCATTTTAATTAGATCGATATGGTCTCTATAATCTTGCTGCAACTCTTGCCAATTCATTTGATTGATTGATTCTGGAGACTCTGGAAATTCTTGCACCGTTTCTTTCCAATATAAAACTCTTTGAAAAGCCTCTTCTCTCTTATGCGGGTCAGAAAAAGCAAGTCGAAATACATGAAGAATAAAGATACGTTCTTTGTAATCTTTAACATCCAATCCATAAATACTAGCTGCTTCGAACAAAAACTTCATCTTGATTCCTAACAATAATGGAAAATCTGCAATGCCGAGCAAAATGCCTCCAGCACCAGTTCCCGCCCCTTCAATTGCTGCTGTTTTCTTATAGAAGGAAAGTCGATCTTCAAATTTATAATCTCGCTCTCGCAGATCTGCTGTAAACTTAATCGTTTTTTTTGTCGTATATTCCGAACCGATAAGCGTTGCTTTAATCATATGTTTCATACTTGAAGTCATTACATCATGCACTTTTTGAGGTATTTTTTCGTTGATCTTCGTTTGAAGTGATTTTGTTGTTTTATTCCAGAGTGAAGGCCGTTTACACATTTCTGTTTCCCATTTTTTAAGTTCTTCCACTACTTCTTCTTCATAAGTGTTCATCATTTACCTCCCTCCTTCTATACGATTAGTGTTCGTCCTTGGTTTCGATATTAGGCCTCACTATTTGATGAACTAAACAATAGTAGTTGCAGTTGGAATTCCTAGTGGGAATGTAAACACGTTTTTGGGGTCGTATTTTGTTTTCACCTCAATTAAACGTGGAAGGTTTACAAAGTAACATTGTTCCAGCCAGTTCTTAATACAATTATCATGGAAATTTACATAAGCTCCATCTGCATAAGGAAGTAGAGAATTCCTTAGCCTTTCTACCCATCGTGTATTGATGTCTGCCTCACTCTCATTCTCCCATTTCGTAATATAAAGCAAACTGAACAATGCTTCTCTATGAACATAAGCCGTTTCAGTAGGCCCAATACAAGCGGCATTTCCGGCTAGGGCTTGCAGCTGCACTTTATTCTCAATACTAGGTGAGTTAGATAGAAATTCTTTCAACTTTTTTATCGCTCTAACCGGTAACTGCTTTTTCGCAAACGCACCTGTATTCTTAAAAGGATGCGCATCAGGATCACCATGGTTAACAGCGTACTCCATCATACCTGGCATCATTCCTCCAAATATCTTAACGGCATCGATATATGGTACTTTCTTAACTTCAACTTCTTTAGGCGGATATGCGATCAAAAGGGGCTTAAGTAACTTTTTCAGTTCATCCGTACTGCCAAGAAATTCGCCTAATGCACGCAACTCACCAATGTCTTTAGTTAAGAGATCGATAATGGCTGTCAACCTGACGTCTGTATGAGGAGCCCATTTCTGCCATGCTTCCACGACTTTTTCAAATCCTTTAAAGTCCCATGTGATTTTAAAGATGGCAACATTATTAACAGGAACGACTTTAAACCGAAAAGATGTAACCACACCAAAGTTCCCACCACCACCGCCCCTAGACGCCCAAAACAAGTCTTCGTTTTTATGTTTGTTGGCTATGATGATATTTCCATGTGCATCAACCATCTCTAGCTCCAGAAGCTGGTCGATCAGCATCCCGTATTGTCTGGTTAGCATTCCCCATCCACCACCAAGTGTAAGACCGGAAAGACCAACAGAAGGACACGTACCTCCTGGAATCGTAAAACCTTCTTCATACAATTTTTCGTAAAGTGGAAAGAGTAATGCTCCTGCACCGAGTATGGCCGTTTTTGATTTTCGGTCCACTTTCACTTCATTCAACTCGCTTATGTCTATTACTAAACCACCATCTAATGATGAATAAGCTTCATAACTATGCCTTCCTGTGCGAATCCGAAACTTTACCCTCTTCTTTCTTGCCCAACGGATCGCGTTTGAAACATCCTTTGTGGTTTCACAAAAATTGATAATTAAAGGAAATAAGTTAAAACGAGTATTAAACTCTTCTCGTGCCAGATCATAATCAGGACTTCCTGGTGTTACAATCCTTCCTGTTAATCCATACGTATTCATAAGTTCCGCTCCCTTCCATAAAACTTATATACATAAGCTATGAAAGATGCCCAAAATCTGTTTACAAACATGGAAGTAGTTGATTTCCATTCCAAGCTGCTCGCTTTCCGCGGGGCAAGCGGTGAGCCAAATTCGTTCGTTTCACTTTTAAGTGTCTCATCTGCACGCTGTGATAGCCTAGAGTCTCGCACCTTAGAAAAATGGGTATAAAAAAACTTCCCAGCCCAAAAAGAGCTAGGAAGTCAACATAATGTGTTTTTTCGTCATACTAGGAAGTCGTACTATGCTGTATAGAATCGCCGCCACAGGCATTAGGATCGCGATCAGCCAGTCTCCCGAAAGGAATCCATAGAAAAGACCATAGAGTACTCCTTGTATGATCAGTAAATATTTAAGCCAATTTTGAAAGGCTTTTACTCTTACTTCTTGTTTAATCGGATAGATTATGAATACAACATTCCATCTATACTGGGTGTAAAGGGTGAATAATTGCAGAGCAAACATTTGAAAGAACAAGAACACGACGATCAACTGCCACCATCCTGCAGGAATTAAATAAATGAACAGAAAACCTATGAAGATTAAACGAACATATAAACCCAAGTAATCTCCAGAACGCACAAAGGTCTTCATGTATAAAGCAGAAAGTGTATTCTTCTTTTTAAATGAGAAACTGGCTAAGCTGTTTAACCAAGGTCGCTTATGTACGGTCTGCTTTAAAGCTGGAACATCTGTAAAGTAATTTACGAATCTGTATCCCTTCATTTTTAAAGACTGTTCTTCCGCTAATAACATTTCCCACTGATAGCCATGCTGTTTCTTAAAAACACCGAAAACAAAGTTCTTTAACACGTACATGACCGCAAAAATAGCGATCAAGAAGAGATAAGCTTCATTAAAGAGAAGATAGGCATACACAAAGTTTACAATGAACCTCAAGATTTTATAGTTCGTTTGATGACTTCTGTAAGGTAACCTTCTTTCTTCCCATGACACATAGATGTTAAATACTTTTGCTGCGATCAAAAAGAATCCAAACGTGACATACATCTTCCAGCCATCATGGATAAAGAATTGGACGATCGGCCAAAACAATGTAAATAGGAATAGAGTCGAAAAAGCGCCAGTTGCCGTTGCAGACGAGATCGCTTTTGAGAAATATTGTTTCATTCCTGATTCTACAGGGAGTAGAAATACGAGATCCCCTTCTTTTAGCAATGTTCGAATCGGACTTTTAGTCAACCAAACAGAAAAGACGATCGTTAATATAAAAACAGCAGGAAAATTTTCTGGAAGTGCTTGAAGAAGCTTAGCATAATAAACACTTCCGATGACAATGAGCAAAATTAAGGAAACAATGAGTCCGCTGTTTCCCATCAAACTAAAGTATTTCAGCGTCTGGGTAACGTGAGCATTACGTCGTTTTGTCCATAATTTTTTTACATCGATCATGTGACTTTACCTCTTGCTACATAGAGATAGATCTCATCCAACGTCGCATTCTCTAGCCCACTTCTTACGCGTAGTTCTGCTAACGTTCCGCTTAAAACCAGTCTTCCTTCATGCATGATTAAAAAGCGATCGCAATATCTTTCTGCCGTAGACAAAATGTGAGTCGACATTAGAACGCCAGCACCATTATTTTTGAATTTAACCATATACTCTAGAAAGGATTGAATACCTAATGGATCAAGACCAACGAACGGTTCGTCCACGATATATAGCTTAGGTTCGACCAGTAATGCACAAAGGATCATTACTTTTTGCTTCATCCCTTTGGAGAACTGACTCGGAAACCACTTGATCTTATTGTCCATGCGAAATTCTTCAAGTAAGGGACGGACACGTGTTAAGAAGGTTTGTTCTTCTAAACCATATGCCATTGCTGTTAGCTCTAGATGTTCCCATAATGTTAGTTCTTCATAAAGTATCGGCATCTCTGGTATGTAAGTGAATTGACTTCGGTAGTTTTCAGGTTCTTCCCGAAACGTCTGTCCTTCGATTTTAGAAGTACCTGACATAGGTTCCATAAGACCTAACACATGCTTGATGGTTGTACTTTTACCTGCTCCATTCAAGCCGATCAATCCTACTATCTCATTTTCTTTCACCGTGAAATCTAAGTGATGAATAACAGGCTGATTAGGAAGATACCCTCCTGTTAGATCTGTAACTTCAAGGATCGGTTTCATACAATACCTCCTTCTGCAATCCAGCATTTTCATTATTGTTTGCTATTTTCCTTCTTTTACAACTTATGAGGCAGGCATGGGTGTTGGTGTAGGTTCTGCATATCCTTCTTTGTATTTCTCATCGATCATGTTTCTAATTTCCACCGGTGTTTTCCCATCAGCAGAAGCACTCATGCTGATCGCAGCGATTTCTAAACACGTACCACATTTTGTGCCATGATCATCCCATACGATTTTTCCATCTTCTTTGTTCTCAGAGACGAAGCAATCATAGTTGTCTTTATGACCCGCAGATTCACCACATCCACAAAAACAAGGCATTGTTTCTAACAGTTCTTTATATTTAGGAACTTCCGCATAAATAGCAGCGATCTCTTCGGGTTGCTTATCTAGAAATCCTGGCAATACATCCATTGAAGCAGTAAGTTCTTGAATATCACCGTTTGGCAGATGATTCTCATGCCCTTCATGAGAAGCTTCCTGTTTAGCGCTTGAGCCCTCTTGGTGGTTCTTATGCTCATCTTCTGATTTACTCCCGCATCCCGAGATGAGGAAGCTAACACCAAGTGTCATTGTAAGAATAAGTTGTCTTTTTTTCACGGAGAATCCTCCTTTTTGTCATTCTTTCCTTATAATAGCGTAATTCACGTTTCCTTTACCAATTTTATATGTATAACAAACAAGACTTCCTGGACAAGATATAAGAGAAGAAGGTATCCCCCCTTCTTCAGGGAGAAAGATGCAAGGTATTAGATTTTTTCAGATATGCTTTTCTTTAAGGAGATGGTTCTCTTGGACTATTTAGTGCTTGAGCAATTTCAGATTCTTATAATCGAGGTGCATGGCTAAAAAATCGTATTGTTTTGTTTTCGTGTTCTCCTTTCTTCTCTAACCTCTATAAGAAGAAGGGTTCTATTTTTTGAATAGGACCCTTCTTTTTTATTAACTGTTTTCGTAAATTTTATTGCTTTTGGAAGTGTTGATTTCCGTTCCAGGCTACTCGCTTTCCACGGGGCAGGCGCTGAGCCACATTCGTACGTTTCACTCTTAAGTGTCTCAGCTGCCTAGTTGTCGGGGCTGAACGAGCCACTTCCACTTTTCAATCTGCCCGCCTGTATGCTCCTTGCTCCTGCGTCTACCAGTTAATGCTAGCGGAGTAAGCTTCCTCGTCGCATGCCTTGCGAGATGCATTTCAGGTGGTAGGCACGCACCTTCCTCTCCAATCAATTGTCAAAGGTGACAAGCAACAATTTTTTTAGAAAAGAGCCTTTTGATAAAATAAAAAGAATACCTTATTTTTTAGGTTGATCATATGTGATATGATAAGTAAAAAAAATGAGGTGAGCCACTTGTCCCACGATTCAAACTGCATTTTTTGTAAAATTGTTGCGGGAGAAATTCCTTCCTACAAAGTGTATGAAGATGAAAACGTTCTAGCTTTCTTAGACATCAGTCAGGTAACAAAAGGACATACGCTGATCATTCCTAAAGAGCATTCCAAGGACATTTTTGAACTGCCTGCAGAAACAGCAGCGAAGCTTTATTCTGTCGTGCCTAAAATTGCCTCTGGAATTAAACAAACGTTTAACCCGATCGGTTTGAATATCTTGAACAATAACGGCGAAGCAGCTGGACAATCTGTTTTTCATTATCACATGCACTTCATTCCACGTTACGGACAAGGTGACGGTTTTGGAGCAGTCTGGAAAACACAGGATACCCCTGCAGACAAAATGACTGAGATCGCTCAATATATCAAAGAGAACGTTAAAAACTAACGCTACATATTAAAACTGCCTTTTTTAAAACTGGGCAGTTTTTTCATATTCTTTTTCGCACGATCTCTGTTGTCTTGAAAGCAGTTTGATCTCCGTTACAGGATGCTCGCTTTCCGGGGGGCGTGCGGTGAGCCACCTTGTCGCTTCGCTCTTAGGTGTCTCACCTGTCCCGCTTATCCCCCAGGAGTCTCGCACCTTGCACTCCAATCAACTTTTCAAAGAAGAAGTTCTAGAAATTTTTGAAAGCAGCCATTTTAAACCTGAATGCTATTTAAAAAATATGAAACGTTTACAGGAGGAGAACGATGACACGCATCTATTTTCAAGCCGGACCCACAACATTGCCTAAAGAGGTCATGCAGCATGCAAAAGAAGAATGGGATGACTTCTTAGGTACTGGGTTAAATATTATGGAACATAGCCACAGGGGTTCAGAATATGAAGGCATCCATAATCAAGCGAAAACACGCATGAAACGTTTGCTTGATATCCCAGATACACACGAAGTATTGTTCTTACAAGGTGGAGCAAGTCTACAGTTCGCTATGATTCCCATGAATCTCATTCAAGGTGGAAAGACAGCAAAATACATACTCACTGGGTCTTGGTCTGAAAAGGCATATAAAGAAGCTCAGAAAATCGGATCGTGCGAAGTCGTCATTACAGGAAAAAACTCTGAGTATCGTACCCTCCCAGAGATGAATTATGTTTCTAGCGAAAATGACGCTTATCTTCATATCACCTCAAACAACACGATCTATGGCACACAGTGGCCTGACTTACATGCCTTCAGACATCCAAATCTTGTAGCGGACATGTCTAGCGATATTATGAGCAGACCGATATCCATCAAAGATTATGGATTAATCTATGCAGGTGCACAAAAGAACCTTGGACCTTCAGGAGTAACAGCAGTCATCATTCGAAAAGATCTGCTACAGGAAAACAAATCGGTTCCTTCTATCTTGTCGTATTCTGTTCATGCCAAAAATAATTCTCTATATAACACCCCTCCTGTATACTCCATCTATTTACTAAACCTTGTACTAGGTTGGGTAGAAAAGTCTGGTGGTGTCATTGAAATGGAAAAGAGAAATCACAATAAAGCTGGAGTCATCTACGACACGATTGATCAAAGCAACGGATTCTACAATGGATATGCCACACCTGAATCACGTTCGAACATGAATATTACATTTACTCTTGAAAGTGATGAACTCGAAAAACAGTTTATTAAAGAAAGCGAAGAGAACGGGATTTATGGCTTAAAAGGTCATCGGTCAGTAGGAGGATTTAGAGCCTCGATCTATAATGCTGTTCCTCAAGAATCGTGTGACAGCCTGGCGAAATTCATGAAGCATTTTCAGGAAAAATACGGAAAGTAGTTCGCAAACCTTTTCAGTTGTACGCATATCTGTTAACATAAGGGTACTTTCGCATTAGGCCAAGAGGGCACTAATGGAAAGAAATTAGGCTAAGTGTAGCTGAGGAGAGATGAGAAAATGAATACGAATACTAAATCATTAGCTTTAACATCAGTACTTATTGCGTTAGGATATGTGTTTCACACTGTTGTACCACCATTATTCTTTGGAATGAAGCCTGACTTATTACTCGTAATGATGTTTTTAGCTATTATGCTATCACCTACAAAACAAAACGTGATAATCGCAAGTATGGCAGCTGGAGTCATTTCTGCACTAACAACAGGTATGGCTGGTGGACAAATCGCAAATATCGTTGAAAAACCAATAACTGCTTTTATCTTTTTAGCAATGTTCTTATTAGCTAAAAAAGTAAAAGTAAATGCGATAAGCGCTGTTTTACTCACAGTGGTCGGAACGATTATCAGCGGTACACTGTTTTTAATGGTCGCCATGCTCGTAGCAGGATTACCTGGTACCTTATTGAGCTTTATCGGAATGATCGTTGTTCCAACAAGCATTGTTAGTGGATTAATCATGTTCTTTATCTACCCGATCGCAGAACGATTGTCTAAACGATCGAACTTAACTGCATAATTATTAAAAATAAAAAGCCAGCTCCTATGGAGTTGGCTTTATGTATTTATCCTCTTCTTTTTCTTCTTCCCACGTCTGAAAAGCTGCGATTTCAGTTGATAGTGTTGAAAAAATAAACGCCAGGACAGTGGCATCATCCAATAGTCCTGCTCCGATTAGAAAATCAGGCACTGCATCAATAGGACTAACAAAATACAGAAGTCCTGCGATCACTAATAGTAAAGATTTTTTGGAGACATCACGATAGTCGCCTCTTTTATATGACTTCACCATTCGTACTAACGCTTTGACTTGAGAGCCTAAGTTGCTTAAGCCTTGTTTATCTGGCTGCGAACTTTTTTTCTCAGCCTCTGTAACAAGCTCACCAGTCTGAGTGGAGCTTTCGAGTACAGCATTCGCCTTTTCCTTCATTTTATTAAAGTAGTTGCCGATTGTGTTTTGTTTCACCCCATAACCCTCCATTCTGTTTTTATTATGTATACCCTCTTTTAAACCTCTTCGTCAATTATGAATCTTTTTTTCCTTTTTATTTATTTTATATTATCTTTCTCCAAAGTCAGTCAAATATCTTCTGCTTTAGACAAGTATGACAATTTTTTTAAAAATACACCGTGTTTCTCTGTTTCTTATTATTTCCTGCTACAACAACGTTTTTAAATTTCGACCATTCTTTAAGTGCGTGATGGTACATGTCCAAACATGGCGAAATCTATCGGGAAATATTTTTATATTCGTCATTATTTTTCATAGGAATATACGAGAAATTCACGAATTTATTAGATAATAAAAGAATGAGGAGGAATTATAAGATGTCTAAACAAAAATCCATGGTAGTAGGTTTCGCATTAGGAACGGTGGTAACTGCAGCAGCTACTTTACTTTCAACACCTAAAGCAGGTAAGGAAGTAAGAAAAGATTTAAAAGTAAATATGGATAAAATGAAATCGACGTTCTCCAGCATCAAACGTGATGGCATTCAGCTACGAGCAAAGATCAGGTTTGCTAATAAAGAAAAAGAAGAAGCTCTTCAAGAAACGGCTGCTTCTACCATTAAAGAAACACCTGAAGAAATGGAGCAAGAAATTAAATAATCTCAAAAAAATTCTCCCTTTTGGGAGAATTTTTTTCTATACTCACGAGCGTGTCAGAACACTTCCTTTTACACCATATCAGCAAAAAGTTATATAACTATTTTACTAAAAAATATGGAAAAATTGAAAAATTTTACTTTCTTATTATAGGAAATACTGGCATAATGAGGAATAGGATGTGTTTTATAAGATGGAGGGGCATTTTAAAAATGAACAAAGATCAATTATATAGTTTTCAAGAAGCCATGATCTATAGTCACAAACTTTCACAGATCAGTAAAGCTTTATGGAAAAGTGTAGAAAAAGACTGGCAAAATTGGATTAAGGATTATGGTTTAAACATTAATGAACACCATATTCTATGGATTGCTCATCATCTTGAGGGTGCATCAATCTCTGATATTGCAAAGTTCGGCGTTATGCATGTTTCCACTGCTTTTAACTTTTCAAAAAAGCTTGAAGAACAAGGTTATCTAACATTTTCTAAAAAAGAAGATGATAAGCGAAATACATATATTTGTCTAACACCTAAAGGTGAAGAGCTTTTACTTCAAACATTGAATACGTATGATCCTTCAAAGTTTGGTGTTTTCAGTGCTTCTATGCCGATTAAAGAGTTATTTGGAAGATTTCCAGAGTTTCCTGAATTGATGTCAATCATCCGAAATCTATATGGTGATGATTTTATGTCGATCTTCAATAAACTCGAAGAAAAAATCGAAGCATCATTAGATGACCAGCCTGCTTCACCCGTGATTGCAGCTGAGGAAATTGCCTCTTCTCATTCGTAACGTACAGATAACTCATATAGCTTCTCCATCAGAGAAATATACTTTTCTTGTTGAAGCAAAGCAGTAATCGTTTCTCTCGGTGAAAGCTTTGGTGTTAACATGCCAGCAAAGTGCAACAATAGCGGTGTGTAATGCACAAAGCCTTCTTCACTCTGCATTTCATATTTTCGTTGAAGCTCATCGCAAAGCAGGAAGACGTTATTCACTTCTTGCTCGGTGAGCTTTTTTTCCATGACCAGTCTAAAAAACGGATACGCTGTAAGATCGACACTCTCAATCGTTAGCTGATTATAAAATTCTAGTCGTTCTAGTCGTTCTTCCACCGTTTCCATACCAAACCCTGCTTTCTAGTCAATGTCTGTCTACAATAATTATAATCCAACTTTCTCCATTTGGGTATGAATAATTGAGGAAGAAAAATAAAAGCGCTTCTTCCCCGGACATGGCCGTGTAGAAGCGCTTTTTTTAGTTTTTCGTATAGACTCCCAATTTAATAGAATTCTTCTTTAAATCAAATTCTTCCGCTTTTACCGCATAGCCTTTCTTCGTTGGCATTTCTGTTACTCTCATCAGAATGCTCTCATCTTTAGGATATACATCAACCCATTCAGGAAACTGAACGGTCTTTTTGATCAGCGTAAATACCTCGTCACCTGGCAACGGGAAGCGTCCCACCTGCATATCTTTTTCCTTCAATAGCAAATCTCCGTTATCAAGAACTTCCGGCTCAAAAGTAACTTGATAGGGAAGCTCTTGATCAAACGCGATAAATGATCCGTTAAGCACGGCTTCATCATTGCGCAAATTAACATATACGTTCACATCTGGCGCTTTTTTGCGAAGTTCTTTATTTAACAGATCTTCCACCTGTTCTTTTTCTGTATGTATGCTCAAGAGCTTTTGATTGTCTCGAATATCTGTATCTAGTGAACTACGATCTAAACGGCCACCAGACGGATCACTAAAAAGCATAACGGCTATACCAATCGGTATGATTAAAAATAGAAGCAATAGTGTAAGAAATGCCGTTCTCCATTTATTCATAAGTTTCTCTCCCTCTCTCATCTCTTAGAAGTTATTTTCCTATTCATATTCCACATATTTTGGTAAAGTTAAACAAGTAGTTCATGTTGGAGGTTTTCATATGGCAGGCTATATCTTCGTTTTTTTGGCACCAATCTTTTTATTCGTATTTAATTCACTCACTCACAAGTTATGTGACAAAAAGAACTTGTCCTCAAAACAGCAAGACTCTGTTTATCGTACGATTAACGTTTCTATTACCATTCTGCTCATTTCTTCCTATGTTTCAAACGTTCTATAAAAAATATAAAAAGGGGGAAGCTAGATCACATTCCCCCTTGAGTAACCGTACCATACACATGCTGCACCTTTTGATCAAGAGTAGTAAAACACACATTAACGAAACTGCTTATAAACGTCAAGCCTGTCAGTCCCCCTTCATAAGAAAAGGGCCTTTTTAGCCGTCATTTATTTTAGCAGAAACATGCAGCACCTACGATAATCAAAAGAATAAACAACACAACAATCAATGCGAAGCCTTTTCCATGCCCGTATCCACCGTAACCCATGAAAGCCACCTCCTTTGATATTCTGTACACTATCCTATGCATGACCCGTTATACACGCATAGGCATTCGCCCTTTTCATTCATTTAAATTTTTATTCACCATCAATAGCAGTAACAAGCTCCTATAATGATGAGAAGGATAAAAAGAACTAAGATTAGTGCTAATCCTCCCCCATGACCGTAACCATAACCCATCATCATACCTCCCTTTTCTTTCTCCATATCATATAGTGATACGCCCTATTGTGATTAGACGAATGACCCGGTTTTTAAAATTTTTTTATTAAAATCGTGTGGAATTCCCGAAAATACTGGATTTATAATGTGTAAATTTTCTCATATTTCATTTATTGAATAGGAATAACCATAACGTTTATGCTATAGTAAGAGTTGTTAAATTATTACTTCACAGTAGGAGTGTTTAAAAAATGAAAAAATGGATGTTATCAATTGGACTCACAGCGGGACTAATTTCATTATCCGCTTGTAATAATGCTGGTGGTGCTGATTCAGAAGCCATCGTAGAATCTAAAGCAGGAGATATCACGAAAGAGCAATTCTACAATAAGATGAAGGAACAATACGGTGATCAAGTACTAAACCAAATGATCGATGAGATGGTACTTGAAGATAAATATAAAGTAACAGACAAAGAGATCGAGAAAGAAACAGATAAGATTAAAGAAGAACTTGGTGGCGAGGATGCTTTTAAACAAGCACTTGAGCAAAACGGCTTATCTGACGAAAAACAGCTAAAAGAACGCATCAAATCTATGCTTTTAAATGAAAAGGCAGCAACAGAAGGCGTGAAAATATCTGAAGCTGAAATGAAGAAAACATTTGAAGAAAAGTACAAAACAGAAGTTAAAGCAAGCCACATTCTTGTAGAAGATGAGAAGACGGCTAAAGAGGTTCAAAAGAAATTGAACGAAGGTGGAGACTTTGCTAAATTAGCAGAAGAGTACTCTAAAGACCCTGGTTCGAAATCAAAAGGTGGAGACCTTGGCTTCTTCGGTAAAGGCGCAATGGTTCCTGAGTTCGATAAAGTTGCTTTTACCCTTGAAAAAGGAAAAACAAGTGACCTGGTTAAATCTGATTATGGTTACCACATCATTAAAGTAACGGACAAGCGTGAAAACAAGTTCGAAGACAAGAAAGAACAGATCGAACAAGAGCTTAAACAGCAAAAAGCGAAGCCTATCACTGAAATCTTAGAGAGCCTACGCAAAAAAGCTGATGTTCAAGTAAAAGATAAAAAATTAAAAGAACAGATGGAAAAGAAAGCTGAACAACCTCAAATGCCACAAATGCCTCAACAATAATGGTATGAGTGTTGAAAACCAGGCCCTTGAATGGGTCTGGTTTTTGTTTTTGGTATGCAAAGTTGCTTTTTGTAAGCAGTTGACCTCCGTTCCAGGTGCTCGCTTTCCGGGGGGCGTGCGGTGAGCCCCCTCGGCGCCTTTGCACCCTTAGGTGTCTAACCTGTCCCGCTGATCCCCCAGGAGTTTCGCACCTTTCACTCCAGTCAACTTGTCAATGATGCCTTGTAAAAAGCAAATGAAATGTGCCTTGTTTTACTGTTTTTATTTGTATTAAAGCACTTGTGAGTATCTCTCCTAGCTACTAGCTTTCTACGGGCGTAAAAGTAAGCCATACAAAAAGACCTGCCGAAATAAGCAGGTCTTTTCTTTTCTTTTCTTTTATTCTCTTGAATCTAGATCATCTTCTCCGCTCGCAGCAACTAGATCATCTGTATCTTCATGATCTAGAGAAGCTTTAACTGATTCCTGAGCCTTCGCTCTCTCGATACGCTCCATATATACTCTTCCTTCTTCTTCTATCACTCTCTGCTCGATTTCTCGATCTTCCTGAAACAATGTAACAATCCGATACCCGCTATAGATAATGCCGCAAAGCACGAAATACACCCACCATGGAGTCATAGTAAAGAAGTTGCCCACTCCAGCTGAATATTCTTTTAACACAAATGCAGCTATGAGTATGGCACCGAAAAATAAAGCAGCGTATCCTTTCATCGATTAACTCCCCCTTATTAGACAAGCTTTTAATTCAGTCTATGAGGGAGGATTAAAAGATATGTCATGAAAGTACAGGTTCAGCTTTAGAATCTTTCTCCGATTTGTTGGACTCAACCTTTTTATCAAACGCTCGAAACATCAAGTAATAAAGTCCAGCACTTATCACCGCTAAAACAAAAAGAAGGTAAAACGTATTTTCAAAACCAATCCACATCGTTAATGGAATAGAGATCGGTGCGATCGTACGTCCGATTGTAAAGCGCAGACCTGCTGCTGCAAAGTATTGCCCTCTCATGTTTTCAGGAGCAAGTTTAGAAATAAAACTTTCTTGAATTCCAACTACCATCAGCTCAGCGGTCGTAAAGATCACCATGGCAGCAAAAAGGATCCACATCATCGTTGTACTACCGAACACAAGCATCGACACACCATATAGAAGTGCTGAAAGGATAAAGACCCTTCCTTCTTTAAAACGATTCATCCATTTAGCCATCCAAACCGTACATAAAGCTACCATCAGCCCGTTAAGCGAGATCAAATAACCAAACACCTTTTCACCAGTTAACGAAATGTCCCAATTGCCAATGGCAAAAAGCGATTGCTCTGGTACTTTTTCCGTTGTATACACAGCTAGGAGTAGATCCATCTGCATAAAGGTCTGAGCTACAAGAATACCAGCTAAGATAAAGAGCAAAAATAACTTATCACTCGCGATCACTCGATAGTCTTTCAACTGTTCTCCGATCGCCTGGAACCAATTTTTATCCGTCCCAACTTGTTCTAATACTTCCTTTTTTACCGGAACTGTTTCACGAATGTATTTGGCTAAAACGACCGCTAACACAACGCTTACGAGTAAACATGCAAGCAAGAGCTCGAAACGGTAAGAGAAAAAGAAGATACTTCCTAATACCGGACCGAAAACCACCGATATATTGATCGATGTGTAAAACACTGCAAACACTTCACTTCTATGCTTTTCTTCTACAACGTCTGCAATCATCGCGTGACTTGCTGGCCAATACAGAGAACCAAAAAGCCCTAACGCTGAAAAGGCAATAAACGTTAGGATCGGCGAATCTAACCACGGTGAGTTAGCAAGACAGAAAAAGATAAACGTCACTGCCTGACCCCACGCTGAAATCACCATCATCTTCTTTCTTCCATATTTGTCGGCACAATAGCCACCTACAAGGTTAGTAATGACACCTACAACTTGTGACAAGACTAATAATATACCAGCCGTTGTTTTTCCCATCTCATCCGAAAAATAAATCGCCATAAACGGGAAGAACATCCAAAATAATAGATTTACAAAAAATTCTCCAATTAAACGAACCTTAAGATTAGCATCCCAATCTTTCCATCTCATGCTGTTCACTTCTTCCTTTTTGTAATTTCCGACACTGTTGATTTTTCTGATCCGACTTTTGAGCAGTCACTTTCATAAGCAAGCCGTGAATACAGCAATTTTTCAAATGAGAGCATAGAAAAAAGCCTATGAGTATACACAGTTACATGTGCATACCATAAGCTTTTCGTTAAAAAGGCTCGGGATGACACATGGAAAGATTGCTCAAAAGTAGGTAGATCGCATAGCAAAATAAGCCTCCCTAAATGGGACTAGACGTTATTTAGCTTGCTTTCTTACCTTACTTTGAACAATGCTAACCATGAGTCATTGCCTCCTAAAATTTCGTTTCTTAACTTCCAATTCCAAATTTACCATATCTCCCATTTTTACACAATGGGTTAATTTTATAAAATTTGGTGCTTCGTTGTCCTTGTGGGTTGTTGATTTCCGTTTCAGGTTGCTCGCTTTCCGGGGGGCGTGCGGTGAGCCACTTCGTGCTTTGCACCTACAGTGTCTCACCTGTCACGCCTTTAGAAGTTCCTTGCTCCTGCGTCTAAAAGTTAATTCTCCGTAGTAAGCTTTCTCGTCGCATGCCTTGCAAGATGTATCTCTTGTGGTTGGCACGCACCTTACACTTCAATCAACTGTCAATGAAGACATCTAAAACTCTTTAGAAACGGGCCTTAATTTTTAGCAAATTCCCCTTGGAATAGAGGCTTGTATAACGATCGGTTCTCTAGTGCGAACTGCTTATCTGTAAATTCTCCGGGCTGTACCTTTTCGAGAGCGCGGTCCATCATGTTCATTCTAGCGTCAAAATTATCGATCATATGAAGGATCTCAGCTTCACGAATCAGCGGAGCTTTAGGGCTTCCCCACTCAGGTTTACTATGGTGACTTAAAACAAGATGCTGAAGGACTGTTACTTCTTCTCCTTCAATCTCTAACTCATCTGCCGCCTTACCGATCTCGTTCACCATAATTGTAATGTGACCGAGAAGCTTTCCTTCAAGTGTATAAGACGCAGCAACTGGTCCTGACAACTCGATGACTTTTCCAAGGTCATGCAGAATGATACCTGAATATAGCAGATCCGTATCTAGAGATGGGTAAAGTTTGCTGAACGCTTTTGCCATATCCAACATGGATACAACATGAAAAGCAAGGCCTGATACAAACTCATGATGGTTCTTAACCGCTGCAGGGTATTCTAAAAACTCAGCTTGATGTTTCTTTAACAAGTGTCTTGTGATTCTTTGAATATTTGGATTCTTCATCTCAAATATGTATTTGGTGATCGTTTCTACCATCGCGTCTTGGGATAATGGGGCTGTTTCTAGGAAATCACTAATCTTAACACCATCTAGTTCCGTTGCAGGGCGAATGGCTTTAAGTTTCAACTGCATTTTCCCTCTGTAGTTCCCCATCTCACCAGCTAATTTTACGATAGCTTGAGCTGCGTAGAGCTCTTCATCTTCTGGTGAACTATCCCATAGTTTTGCCTCCACATCACCTGTTGTATCTTGAAGGATTAGCGTCAAGAATGGTTTGCCATTGCTTGCCGTTCCTTTTACAGATGATTTGATAAGAAAGAAACCGTCTACGATCTCTCCTACCTTATAAAATGCAAGTCCTTTTTTCATCTTTCACCCCGCCTTTCTTGCTTTAGTATAGCATATCCGTCTATTTATCTACTTGTCACAACACTCTATTTGTAAAGTTTACAACTAGTGAATCATTCTCTTCTAACCTTTTCTTTTAAGGTTAGTGGTAGGAATCTTAATCTGAAAAGCAACTCCTTCTGCTCTATTCTCAGCTACTACTTTTCCTCCATGCAATTCCGCAATTCGTTTTACAATAGCAAGACCCAGTCCAAATTGACCTTTATTGCCCTTACGGAACGGTTGGAAGATCTCTTCTCCCGTTACACCAGTAAGACGTTCTCCATCATTAAACACTTCAATAACACAATCAGATCCGTTATTAAAAGCGGAGAGTCGAATCGTCTGATGAGCATAACGCAATGCGTTCTGAACTAAATTATCAAGCAGGATGCCCCATTGCTCTTTATCGCCGTTCAGATTGTAATGATTACCTGTAATCTCAAAATCGATGTCTTCACGCTGATATCTGAACCGCTCTACAATATCCTCTGCCAGATCACCAAAGTTAAAGTTCTCTTTTGTTAATACATCAAGTTTCATAGCATCAAGCTTTGTATAATACAGCATGTTTTGAACACGCTTTTCCATTCTTTCGGTTTCTTTTAAGATCACGTCCATCATATCTTCCGTTGTATCCTTCGGCATGATGCCATCTTTCACAGATTGAGCGTAACTCTTAATCGTCATGATAGGTGTTTTTAATTCATGAGAAGCATGTTGAATAAACGTTTTTTGTGCATGGTCATGTCTTAACAAGTTTTGACGCATCTCTTCAAACTGTTTGGAAAGGATATAAAATTCATCATCACCCTTCCAATGAAACGGCTCTTGCCAGTTACGTTTAGCGATCTGTTCGAACCGTTTTCCTAAGATGGTGAGTGGTGATCGTAAATAACGTGCTAACCAAATCGCTGGAATGATGGAGAATATGCCTGTGAACAATAAAATCAGTACAAGCCTTAGCCATAATCTGTTGACCATTTGATCGCGATACGTATCCCACATATAGGAGATTAAATACACCTTTTCCCCTTTTACGTTTGTCTTTGTTGTGATCGCATAAAATAGGGTCGCATCTTCATACGTGAGCTCGTAACGACCTTTATTTTTCTTTTGTTTGTATGCTTTTTCAGCCATCTCATAAAGAACTTCTTCAGGTACAGGATCACCCTGTGAGTTGGCGTACTTGTCAACAATCACAACATGTCCGACATCACGAGCTGCATTCCTTCTTTCAATAAAATCAGTTGGAGACTCGCCCTCTCTAGGAAGCTGATTGTTGGGATCCCATACATTCTGCTGTTCGTTCTCAATGATTCGATACGTTTCTTCAGTCAGCGTATCTTTAATGGATAAGGGATAGATGATCGCCGTTAATAGGCCAATCGTAAATATCAGCAGCCCGAATGAAAGCCATATCCGCTGAGTTAGGTTTAAGCGAATCATGACGGTATGATCCTATAACCTGCTCCGTAGACGGTCTCTAAGTTCAATCGAGGCATCTTCTTACGCACGCGTCTGATCACATCATCCACCGCACGTTCAGAGCCAAAATAATCGTCTCCCCACACGTATTCTAAAATCTCTTCTCGCTTACGGGATTTTCCTTTGTTCTCAATCAAATAAAGAAGAACATCGATTTCTTTTCCTGTAAGATTGATCATCTCTCCATCACGTGTGATCTTTCTTGAGATCGGATCGATCATATACCCTGTAATTTCAATGGTTTGAGGCAAGCGGTTACCGGTTTCATAGATTCTCGTTAACAATTTTCTTACGCGAATAACGAGTTCTCTTGGCATGAAAGGCTTCGCTAAGTAATCATCGCTACCTAACTCAAGGCCTACGATACGATCTAAATCTTGGTCTCGAGCAGAAACAAAAATAACAGGAATATCTGAAGTTTTTTTGATTTCTTTAATAATTTCATAGCCATCCATACCTGGCAGCATAATATCTAAAATCCATAGATGAGGTTTCTTCTCTTCAGCACTCTTCAAAGCATCTTCCCCATTGTGAAAAACCGAAACGCTCCAACCCTCTTTTTCCATGTAAGCTTTCAGCACTTGAGCAAGATCTTGTTCATCTTCGACTAAGTAAATGGAATACTCATTTGACATGAGCCATTCCCCTCCTTTGGTTACATTTCAGCGATAACAGTTTGATGTGGCCAATGTATGACAGGAACTTCCGGAACCGTAGATACAATATGTTTATGACAGGTAAAGAACAAGACCTGCCGATCAAACGCCGTTTCTTGTATCAGTTGCAGTGTTCGCTTTGTCCTTAATCCATCAAAGTTAACCGCAATATCATCCATTAAAATCGGGAAGTCTCTTGGTCCAGCATGGTAAGCTACTGCCAATCGGATAGCCAAATACACCTGTTCAGCAGTACCCCGACTTAACTCATGCGGATAAAAGCCTATACCATCCTCATTTAAAACCATTAGTTCATTTTTGTCTGTGAATGTAATAGATTGATATTCACTTTCTGTTATTTTACTAAAATAAACACTGGAAGTCTCTAAAACCGCTGGCAGCTTTGTTTTTTGATAATCTTCCTTCACTTTTGAAAGTGCATGCTGTGCTAGGCGTAAGCTTGCCCACTTTTTCACTAACGTGTTCCACTCTTCTTTAAGCATCTCATATCGATGCAGGTTCTCAGAGTAACTGCCATCTTCAAGCAATTTTCGTAATTCCCAATCCAGTTTCCCTTTTGCTTCAACCTTCTCATCATACTCTTTTTGCTTTTCTTTCACCTGTTCTTCCAAAGTCGAAATATGATGAAGCGTGTTTTCAAGATGTACCGTTACCTTCTCTACCATGGCTACGATTTCATCTTTTAAGAACCCTAACGATATGAATTGATTGTAAAGTGTTTCACGTTCTTCTTTTAACTTGTGGTATCGTTCTTTGTTCTTTCCTTTTACATAAAAGTCAGCTTCATTGCTAACTTTAGCCCTATTCCACAGACTTTGAATCTGATCATCTAAAAAAGAGATCTTTTTCTGGAGCTCATCTTTCCGCTCGAGAAGTTCTTTTTTGTTTTGCTGAATGTGTTCTACTCGTGATTGATTTTTAAGTTGCTTCTCCAATTCGGCATAACAAAAGTTGATCCAGCTTTTTGTATCTTCTTGATGTTCTTCTCCTAATTCCAGAGATAACGAAGAAGCTTTCTCCTCATAATTCCTTTGTTTAAGCGCTATATCCTGGGCTTTATTCTCTGCTTCATTTCTCTGTCTTAACAACTCTTTTAGCTGAAGAACTCGTTTCATATAACCAGATACAAACAGACGCTCTAACTTCCCTCTGAATTCGTGATCGGACGCCCAGCGTTTCGCATGTTCCCAAACAGATGCTTCTTCTACCTCTAAATAATCCAGCCTTTTAGCAAGCTGTACATAAATGTTGTTTTCGTTAGTAAGCTGTAAAGAGAGTTCCAGCCATTGTTTCCTATTTACTTCATCTTCTAACAAGCGTTGATGTACGTGTTTTGGCACTTCTTCACCAGACTGATTCCTCTTTACATACAGAACACTAAGCACTAGCGATAGAATCAGTAGCAGCACACCTGCAAACAAGACTGATGGATGGTTTGAAACCCAGCCCGACCATAAGAGTAAGATGGAAGAAAGAACGGGTAATAGCGTTGTGTAGAAAGCGGTCTTCCGCGTTTCTTTATGATTGGAGTTTTGATACTTTGCATATTCTTCTTCAGAAAGAAGGTTCTTTTTTTGTTTGGCTTCTTCCGTTTCTAACCGCTCCAATTTCATTCTAGAATCTTCTAGCTCGTCTTCTAACCTGCCTTTTTTATCTTGAATCTGTTCATTCTGTCTGATCAAATCTTCTAGATGATGAAGAGATGATAAAGAAAGTGAAAGTTTCTTAAGTTGTTCCTCAGACCACGTTTCACCGATTTCATCAAAAAGTTCTATCTCTTCTTTCCTTAACGCCTGTATGTGACGTTGTAGCTCTTGAAGCTGATAGAAAAGATGTTCATATTCAGGAAGGTAATTAAACAAACGTTTAATCTCTGTCTCATACCTTACAATATTTTCATTACTTATAACGGATCGGAGCTCGGCTGCAGCATCTTGAATACGGCTATCTCCATAGGTTAAGTCACTTTTTAAACGTGAAATTTTTTTTCGTAACTCCTCGTATTGTTGTAGACCGTTTTCTGGAAAAGAAGTTGGTTCATCATCAAACGAGTGTATTTCAACATCAAGCTGTTTGTACTTTTGCAATACTGGCTTTAATTCGAGCAATCTCTTGTAGGAGAGAAGTTCGGTTTGAACCTCTGTTAGTTTTTGTTTAATTCCCTCTAGATCCTTTTCTTGGCCGACTTTCTCGTTTGTTAACGCTTGATAACTCTCATTTTTTTCTTTTAACAGTTGAAGTGATTTTGCTGATGAAGACAGCTGTTCTAACTTTTCATTAATGATTGGTTTTTTGCCTGCTTTTTTAAATAATAGGGCTTGTCTCTTTTCAAAGGACTGTTCGATATCAAGCAGATCACGGTCACCTGAAATCGCGGTACTTAATAAAAAATTGCCGAGTTCTTCTGATGATAACTTATCTAATTTCTGTAACCCATCCAGTCCAAAGCAAAAAGCACCTGTATATAAAGATTGTTCCATTCCGTCCAACAACTGTAGCAGAAATGCCTCTTCTTGCTGTTGCCCATTTTCATCATAAAGCGTGAGATCTCCGGTTACAGTTGAGCGTGCAATTCTCTCAATGGTCCACTTTCCGTGTAATTGATGATGAATGGTAATCTTACCACCCATTCTGTTTCCGTCTTTCGGTTCATAGCGGCGTTGGTTTTGACTTTTTGTCGGAAAACCGTAGAGCATACATTTGATAAAGTCCATCAGTGTTGTTTTTCCAGCTTCGTTTTCTCCGTAAAGAATCTGCAGTCCTTTATCTTCAAAGGAAATTTTGCATTCCTTTAACCCACCGAAGTGATAGATATGAAGAGAAACCAGTTTCATTTTTTCACCTACCTGCTTTTATGAAGTTCAGATAATAACAATTGTTCTGCTTGTTGTTTGATATCTTCCCAATCTTGTTCGTTCAAGTCTATGTATTTTCTAGCAGTTCTGTGTGTCGACAACTCAGAGATCGCTAGTTGCAATTCAGTGTCATCCTCTAGGACACTCAATAAATCTTGAAAAAAGGCAGACCGTTTCATGGATTGTTCTTCTTGAATAGAAGGAGTTGTTACATTCTTAATCGTTACAACATGAACAAAGGAAGTATCATAAACTTCTTCACGTAAAATTTCTTCAAGATCTTCTATAAAAACTCCATCCAAAAGCTCATGATAAAGTGGTGTTTGACCCATCAACTTTATGATGAGGAGGATACCTTTATTTCGCTGTTGATACGTGCTGATCTTTGTTTCACATAGATTGATCACTTCTTGCAGACTATCAACCTCACTTACATCAATTCGACATTCTTGCCATTCCAATTCAGAAGTAGATTGAAACTGA
This sequence comes from Fictibacillus nanhaiensis, assembly GCF_042686385.1. Classification (NCBI taxonomy): domain Bacteria; kingdom Bacillati; phylum Bacillota; class Bacilli; order Caryophanales; family Fictibacillaceae; genus Fictibacillus; species Fictibacillus nanhaiensis. The sequence goes on along the minus strand of NZ_JBHUPF010000002.1, from coordinate 130,841 downwards.
CTTTCCACTTCATCATGGTTTAAGGTAACGATGTAACCACCTTTTTCACCTAGTTCGCCACTATGTCTGCCTTGTATATTTCCTGAATAGCGAACAATCGGCTCTAGGTTTAGATCGATTCGTTTATGAATATGGCCGAGCGCCCAATAATCATAGCCTTTCTTTAAAAGCTCTGTTAATAAAAATGGTGCGTATCTGCCATGGCCGCTATATCCATCAGCCTGTCCATGCAAAATTCCAATATGATACAAATCATCTCTTTTTTCGGGGTAGTATAATGTCCGATCATCTGTAACCGCCGCTGTTTCATAGCTAAATCCATGCAGAGCCGCTACTACTCTTCCCTGTTTTTCAAAGTGGAGAGTTTGTATGTGGTTGCCATCAAAAAAGTGCACATTGCTTGGCCACTCTAGATCAACCCATTGACCATCTAATGGATCATGATTGCCATGAACAACATATACGTTTATGTTGTGACTGTTCAATTTCATAAAACAGTTTTTCAAGAACGACTGAGCTTTTAAGCTTCGGTTTCCGCTGTCATAAAGATCTCCTGCGATGACCACAAAATCCACTTCTTCTGAAATCGCGAGCTCGATAAGCCGTTTAAAGGATACGAACGTACTATTAGATAGTCGCTGAAAAAGCCCTTCAGGCAATGAGGAAAGCCCTTTGAAAGGACTATCTAAATGGAGATCTGCACAATGTAAAAACTTTATCATTTCACTCATCCTCTTTTTCTATCATTCTTCCCTTCATTTTAACATATATACGAAAACACGTTCGCTTTCGAATGTGTAAAAAAGAGAGCACGAGGCTCTCTTCTTTTGATTAAATGTCGGTTGTATTTTTCTTTTCTTGCTTGGATAAGAGAAGGGCTTGCTTGAACAACTTCAAGGAAGGTGCGTTTCCGTACATCAAAACACCACCGCGATATACTCGAGCACCAATGATTGCGAACAAGAAAATGGCTCCAATTAAAACGCTGATTCCGAGTGCTACTTCCCAAACCGGTAATGAAAGCATCCCTACGCGAAGCAGCATGAGCATCGGTGTGAAAAGCGGGAAGTAAGATGCAGCAGCAACAAAACCAGACTCTGGATTTTCTCTGCCGAACATGGCGATCATAAATGCTGCCACGATTACGATCACTACAGGTGTCATCAAATTATTTACTTCTTCAACTCTGCTGATCAATGAACCAAGCATCGCAAAGAGAGTAGCGTATAGGAAGAATCCTAAAATGAAAAACACTAGAGCATAGATGATTAATGACGTTGGAATCTCATTCAGCTTTAGTTCATTTATGATACTCTCGCTTCCGCTAAGCTGACCGTTTAATTTTACTGCCAGAAACCCTCCCGCAACAAACAACGCAAGCTGAGTTAATGCGACGAGTACGATACCAAAGATCTTCCCAAACATTTGCGTAACTGGCGATACAGAAGAAATCAGTATTTCCATAACACGTGAAGATTTTTCTGTTGCCACCTCTACGGCTATCATACTTCCATACATCATAACGGCCATGTACATGAAAAATAAAACCACGTAGACTAAGATGTATACTTGGGCTGCCTCTTCCTCACTTTTCGCTGAATCAGACAATGACTCTTTAGCAAAAGAAACCGGCGAATAAATAGCAGCAAGTTGTTCTTGGTTCAATCCAATGGACTCAGCGGCTGATTTGTTCTTAATCTGCTGCAACGCTAACTCTACATCTGCGATCAAACTCTGTTGTGTTACATCTTCTGCTTTATATGTTCCTGTGATGATACCTGAAGCATCACGATCGAGGATTAAAAAGCCTTCTATCTTCCCATCAAGTACTGCTTTTTCTGCTTCACTCTCTGATTTTGTGAACGCTTCTGCTTTCAGATCATCACTCGTTTGCTTAAGCTGTGTTTGAAGAGCTGGGAGCGTATCTCCTGTTTGGTCGATTACGCCAATTTTAGAAACCTCATCTTCACCGAACATTTTTGTGATCTCGTTCATATTCGTTATTACAAATAGCAGACCGATTGTAATCAGTGTTGTGATCAGGAATGGTTTTGACTTTATTTTAGAACGATATGTATGCATCATTACGGTCATAAACTTACTCATGAACAACACCTACTTTCTCGATGAAGATATCATTTAACGAAGGTTCCTCAAGTTCAAACTTCCTTACGAACCCTTTTGATTGAATAGCCTGGAATAAATCTTTTGCCACTTCTTCTCGATCCACTTGAAGAATGATTCCGTCCCCTGTTGAACGATGCTTGATAACTCCAGCCGTATCTTTCAGATAAGTTAGATCAAAGTCTGCTTTAACAGAAACGTTCTTTTTCCCAAAAGATCGCTTGATTTCTTTTAGATTTCCTTGAACCACTGACTTTCCTCTATGCATGATGCACAGATGCTGACATAGCTCTTCTACATGCTCCATTCGGTGAGAGGAGAAAACAATCGTCGTTCCTTCTTTTTTCAGCTCATGAACAGCACTCTTTAGAAGCTCAACGTTCACAGGGTCTAGTCCGCTAAACGGTTCATCTAAGATCAAAAGTTCCGGTCGATGAAGAACAGCCGCAATGAACTGAATTTTTTGCTGATTTCCTTTAGACAACGCTTCTACTTTCTTATTTAAATACTCTTCTGCTCCGAAGCGCTTTAACCACTTATCCGTCTGTTCTTGAATTTGTGATCGCGTCATACCACGCAACTGCCCGAGATAGATCAACTGCTCTCTAACTGTCAGCTTTGGATATAATCCTCTTTCTTCGGGTAGATACCCTATAAGATCGCTTGTCTCATACGAGATTTCTTTATCGTTCCATGTAATTCTTCCTTGTGATGGTGTTAATAATCCTAAGATCATACGGAATGTCGTCGTTTTCCCCGCACCATTCGCACCTAACAACCCGAAGATTTCGCCTTTAGGAATCTGTAAGTTAATTCCGTCAACAGCTGTAAAACTACCAAACTGTTTTCTTACTTCGTTAATGGTCAACATGACTAAATCCCTCCCGCTGTAAAATATACCATATATTCCTAGTACGTTGTGGCAGCACCTTAAGTTTCATACAAATTCTTAAGTTTATAGCAGGAAAAATTCGTCGAATGTTGAAATCAAATTTAGATACGAAAGGAGTTCGATCATCATGAATACATACGCACTAACGGTATACGAAAGTAACGGAGAGAAAATATTGGATGAAACAATTTCTGCACCGAATGATTCTAAAGCAAAAGAGCAAGGAGAAGCCCGTTTGGCTGAACTGAACATGCAAGAAAAAACGCATCGTCTGACTTCACCAAAGGGACAGTTGCTTCTTTTCCATCGCTAATGAAACTCATGGAAACGAGGGAGAATACAGTGAGTGAAGTGATTCTACGTGAAGCTCGATACGATGACAGTTACGAACTTTCTTATTTAATGGGAGAGCTTGGTTATCCTACAAAGCCCGAAGAGATGACAGAGCGATTAGAAACGCTACTTCCTAATTCGGCTTATGCTTGTTTTGTGGCTAGTGTAAACGACCAAGTGATTGGGATGATAGGCCTTACAAAAGGGATATACTTTGAAAAAAACGGATGCTACGCTCGCATTTCTGCTCTTGTGGTAAGTGAAGAGTTCAGAGGAAACGGCATCGGTAAGGAGCTCGTTCGTCATGGAGAAGAATGGGCAAAAGAGCAAGGCTGTACGGCGATCTTGCTTAATAGCGGAAAACAAAGAACAGACACCCATGAATTTTATCGCAGTTTGGATTATGATGATACAGGGTTGCGATTCATTAAGGTAATGCTTTAATAATCAGTTGCTTAGAAACGTATAAATTGTTCATTCTACATGATCACCGAGAAAACCAAACGGATGAAGAGATTCACCGCTTATTAATGAACAATGAAAAAACCGGATGCTGGATCTAGCACCCGGTTTTTCCTATTATCCGCTCAATTTTTTGACCCCGTAATTCTTATGTTGTCTATTTAAGGTTAACCCAAACGCTCTTTACTTCTGTGTAGTTGTTTAATGCATAAGATCCCATTTCACGTCCGATACCAGATTGCTTGTATCCACCGAATGGTGATGCAGCATCAAACGCATTATAGCAGTTCACCCATACTGTACCAGCTCGAAGCTTGTTCGATACATAATGGGCTGTTTTTAGATTCTCTGTCCATAGTCCTGCAGCAAGACCATACTCAGAGTCGTTTGCACGTGAGATCACATCATCTAAGTCTTCAAACGGCATTGCAGCCACAACTGGTCCGAAGATCTCTTCTTTTGCGATCGTCATCTTATCATCAACATCGGCGAAGATTGTCGGCTCAACAAAGTATCCTTTGTCAAAAGGTGTTGTTCCTCCTGTTAACAATTCTGCACCTTCATCTTGTCCTTTTTGGATATAGCCAAGAACGCGGTTATGCTGCTCTTGAGATACGAGCGGCCCCATCGTAGTATCTGGATCTAACCCAGGACCTTGCTTGATTTTTTTCGCATGAGACACAAGGTCTGCTACGACATTATCAAACGATTTCTTTTGGATATATAGACGTGAACCCGCACAGCAAACTTGTCCTTGGTTGAACATGATTCCGCTTAGTGCCCCAGGAATCGCACGGCTCATGTCAGCATCCGGCAAAATAATATTTGGCGATTTTCCGCCAAGCTCAAGCGTTACACGCTTTAATGAGTTCGACGCGTTACGCATGATCAGCTTTCCTACTTCCGTGGAACCTGTAAATGCGATCTTGTCCACGTTTGGATGATCAACTAATGCCGCACCTGTTTCACCAGCACCCGTTACAACGTTTAACACACCTTCAGGAAACCCTGCTTCTTGTGCTAATTGTGCCAAGTAGAGTGCAGAAAGAGGTGTTTGCTCAGCCGGCTTCAGTACGACCGTACATCCCGTCGCAAGTGCTGCACCAAGCTTCCAAGCTGCCATCAATAATGGGAAGTTCCAAGGAATGATCTGACCAACTACACCAAGGGCTTCATGGCGTGTATAATTGAAGAAACTTCCTGCTACAGGAATCGTCTGTCCCACAATTTTTGTTGCCCACCCTGCATAATAGCGGAAATGCTCAATTGCAAGCGGAACATCTGCGTTCATCGTTTCGCGAATTGGTTTCCCATTATCCAATGTATCAAGCTGCGCTAATTCTTCTTTATTCTCTTCCATTAATTCTGCTAATTTGTAGATTAAGTAACTGCGCTTTGAAGCAGGCATCTTGGACCAATACCCTGTTTCAAAAGCTGCTCTTGCCGCTTTTACTGCTTTGTCGATATCTTCAGTTCCACCTTCAGATACAACTGCTAATACTTCTCCAGTTGAAGGGTTTAACGTTTCAAATGTTTTTCCGCTAGCAGAGCTGACCCATTCCCCATTGATAAAATGTTTTTTCGTTCCGTTAAGAAACTCGGCCACCTTTGGTTTTAATTGAAGGTCTACTGTTTTTTCCATTTGAATCCTCCCTTTACATTGTGGTTCTTACATAAATATTATTCGTCACGATCCATGAAAACCCTTTCATTTTCTACATTTGTAATAAAACTGAAACGTTTTTTACGAAATTCGACGGGAGGTGTCGAAAGAACTCTATTTGTATGTAATTAATGGACTGGCCATCAGAATCTCAAGAATCGCTCACAAATTTCAAGAACCGCTCATAAATCTCAGGAATCGCTCACAAATTTCAAGAACCGCTCACAAATCTCTAGAATCGCTCACAAATCCCAAGAATCGCTCACAAATCTCAGGAATCGTTCACAAATTTCAAGAATCGCTCATAAATCTCAAGAATCGCTCATAAATCTCAAGAATCGCTCACAAATTTCAAGAATCGCTCACAAATCCCAAGAACCGCTCACAAATCTCTAGAATCGCTCACAAATCTCAGGAATCGCTCACAAATCTCAGGAATCGCTCACAAATCTCTAGAACCGCTCACAAATTTCAAGAATCGCTCACAAATTCGCAGAAATGTCCCTCTCCACTTTTACCTACACACAAAAAAAGACTCCTCTCAGACAAAATGTCTAAAAAGAGCCCTCTTTATTATTAATAAATTATCGTTTCATCGTCTGGAAGCGCATCTGCTTGCGGAACACTTCTTTTACCATGTACGGTACGCCTAACTGGTCGTTTGTACGCGTGATCCACTTCGCTTTTCTTTTCACTTCATCCGGTGCGTTTGCCATCGCTACACCTAGACCTGCAAACTCAATCATATCTAGATCATTATACGAATCCCCGATCGCTACCATCTCATTTGGAGCGATCCCAAGTTTCTCGCCAAGGAATCTTAAGGCATTTCCTTTTGTTACTTTTTTAGCTGTGATCTCTAACTGACATTTTGCCGATGAAGAATACTCAAAGTCTGGCATATGCTCTTTTAGATACTTCATAGCAGACTCGCATTCTTTCTCATCAAAGAACTGTACATCCATCTTTGGCGGTGCCACTTCTTGTGAGAGAACATAGTCTCCCAGATTCTCTGTAAAAGATACAGGATAGAACAGCGGATCCCCTGTGCTTAATGTTAATTTCGCAACGAGCTGACTTTTTTGCTTGAGTTGATTTCCTACAGAGAAGCGCTCATGGACGACACGCATGTGGCATTCATAATTTCCAAGCACTTCTACCAATCTATAAGTATCCTCGACCGATAACCTTTTCTCTTGAAGAGGTTCATCAAGAGATGAAGCAATGAATCCACCATTATGACTGATCAAATAACTGTCGATCTTTAACGCTTTTGCGATCTTTTGTGTAGATGGAAAACTCCTGCCCGAAGCGAGTGTGACATAGACCCCTTTTTGCTGCACATAATCAATGGCTTCTTTCGTTTCTTTATCGATACGGAAATTGCTTCGCAGTAGGGTTCCGTCGATGTCAATCGCTAGTAAACGGTATACCATGATGCGCTCCCCCCATTTCGCGAAAATATAGTATAAGAACTCGTGTTAAGTTTATGACCTTGAAACATGCTTTAGAACGCGGACAAACCTAAGAAATATTAGGCAAAAGAAAAACCCCCTGCTACAAAAGTAACAGGGGGTTAAATCAGCACATCATTATTGCTGTTGTCCGTCTTGTTCAACCATTGGTCCGTAAAGCTCTTCCAGTGGCTTTGTGATTACCTTATTTAGATCATTGATGATCATACTCATGCGTTGCTCAGCTGCCATAAGCTTTGAGATCGTTTCGTTCTGCTGTACATCAGCAAAAAGCTTTTGAGCTTCTTCAATCTCTTCAGGAGTTACTTCCTGACCGTTCATTTGTTTTTGTTGAAGATTAACTTGAATATCACGGAATTTACCGAAAAGCTCTTTCGTTTCCGGATTGTTATTTACTTCATCATAGCTTTGTTTTAAAGCTGTAAAGTCCTCACTATTGCGCAATGCTTTTTCTAAGTCGTAAGCAACATCATATACGTTTGCCATTGGTAAAATACCTCCTATTGATTAACTACGGTACCCACTATAACAGACTCTACAAAAATAGTACAAGGATACCTTGAAATACACCGATAATTCCACCTAACAAAGCGCCAAGCCATGTTATCATCTTAAGTTCACTTTTCGCGATCGAGATGATGATTTCCTCTAAACGCTCCAGCGAAAAAGCCTCAACTTGTTCTTCCACAATCTTCGCAAGATGCATCTTTTCAAGCAGCATCTCTAATCGATCGACAAATAGGTCTAAGCCTGCAGATACTGCTTTTGGTGTTAGGTCATTCACAATCCAGCTCTCAACCGAACTCGCTAATGAAGAGACAGGTGTGTTTAGATATTCTTCAATGGGCAGTCTAGCTGTAATTTCTTTTGCTAAACCCGTCGTCATCTCAGTCATGTTAAAAAGCCCGAATGCCTCGTCCATTCTTTTTTCCATAAAGTCGCGATACTCTCGTTTGATGAGATTCAGCAAGGTCTCACGTGTATTTTCATGCTTCATGAACTTGATCAGTTCGGGTTGTACTTTGTCTGCAATGCTTACATTTCCAAAGAACATAGACACCACGTTAACGAGCATCCCTTTATCCATTAGAAAGGCATCAATGCCACTCGCAAGTGATTTCCGGCCTTCTTCACTTTCTAAATAAAGAACACCTTTATTCAATAGCCAATCTACGACCTCTGGTAGCTTTTCTTCCCCTCTGGCAACAAATTTTTCTGGCAGAACATCTTTCATTTCCTTACCATTTGATTCCTGAAGCATTCTATTCATTCGAGAACTCAGCCATGCTTCGGTTGTTGCTTGGATTCGGTTCTGAACATCATCCACACCAAAATCTTGTTTAAGCAGATCACTGATCGTCATATCACTCTTTAAGAAGCGTTTCAGTTCGACCTGAACGAGTTCAGTCATCTCTTTGCGAAATTCACCATCGTTAATTTTCGCCTGCACACCATCGGCGGTTAATAGATGCTTGGTTACGGTCTCACCCAACTGCACGGCAAGTTGTTTTCTTCGCTTCGGTATGAGTCCAGGTGTAAATGGGACTCTAAATTTACCAATATATAAGGTATTGAATGGGCGAAATAACATGCGGATCGCAATAGAGTTTGTTAGTCCACCAATAAAAGCACCGACAATCGCCATGATTCCAATCGAAATCCATACGTCCATACTTTTGTCTCCAATACTTTAGATTCTATTTTCCAAGTATATGTGAACGGTAATCGTGCTAGCTATTATCGACCCTTTCTAGAAGGATATCCACATAATAAAAACGATCTTCCTTACTGAAAATATCCTTGACCATTCGCGTCTCCCCTAACGTATACGTAACAGGAAAGGAAAAGTTCGGTCCATCAAAAACAAACGTGTGAAATTCTCCGTTCTCACCACATATATCATGTTTCTTCGGATAGTCTTCTATAAACTGCTCGTCTATGACACGGCCAGTAAAAGAGGCATCTATTTTTAATGTATCTGAGCAACACACAACAGTCTTAAACCCTTCACTCAAAAACTCCTCAATAATTTGCTCAGAACTCTCACCCCATAACGGGAAAATTGGAGTGATACCTGTACCGTCTAACATGGTTTCACGGTACTTTTTTACATCCTCTAAAAAAATATCTCCGAACATGATGTGCTGTATACCATCAGCCTTAATGTCGTCAACAGCTTGTGCCATTCTTTGTTGGTACAGTTCATTCGGACAATCTTTTGGGATCCAAACTGCCCGGAGCGGAAGACCCAGTGATTTTGCCTGCATCTCTAGAAGTTCATTACGAACGCCATGCATGGTTGTGCGCTCGTAGTCCTCTGTTAACGTTGTGAGTAAGGAATCAATCTCCCATTCTTTAGACTTCTGCAGTCGATACAGAGCTAATATAGAGTCTTTTCCACCACTGAATGAAACGACAATTTTTTTCTTCATCTAGGACCCTCCCTATTTAACGATTTAGGAGGCAATACGAACTGATAGCCTTCTCGTTTTAATTCAGAAATCAATTCATCTAAAATTTCTACGGTTTGCTTTAATTCATGAAGCAGAATAACAGAGCCATCCTCAGCATGATTCAAGATGTTATGAACAATGTGTAAAGGATCTTTTTTGTGTTCCCAATCCAGACCCGCCACTTCCCATAAAAAAGGAATCACATTGAGCTCCTTCAGAACATCCAATGTGTCTTCATTAAACTGTCCATAAGGCGGACGAAAATATTTTACTTCTTGCCCCGTAAGAGTCTTTAACTGATTCAAATTCGTAGAAATATCATGAAGCTGGTCCCTATAAGAACGTCTCGTTAAAACCCGATGGCGCAATGAATGCCCACCGATCATATGCCCTTCATCAATCACACGTTTCCAAGGACGCTTTTTATGCAATAACTTTGATTGCCAAAAGAACAATGCTTTTACTTGGTGTTTCTTTAGGATATCTAGCAGTTCAACCAAAACAGAGGATGGTCCATCATCAAATGTAAGAATCAATGATTTTGTTCCTTTAGGTGAATCCTGCTGGTCCCAATTTTTTTTATTTGTCCAGATTTCTTTATTTTCCCAGTCGTACACGACCGTTGCAGAAGTTACTCAAGGACACGTTTTCATGGTGTCTCCCCCTTCTTGGGAATCTGTTAGTTTAGTTAACCACTTAACATTGCTATAATAATAGCAAGCTTTTTCTTGAAAGGATATGAAAAAGGATGCTCGATAAGCTCAAGAAACACTATAAGAATTCTATGACAACAGACGTCTCCCAGCAGTCTGGCTTTTACTGGTTCCTTTCAGATGACAGCGAACCGTTCGGTATTTCTAAATCTGCTGTTTCGGAATCAGAACTAACATTACTTCGCTCCATGTTTAATACCTATGAAAATGATAATCTTGCAAATACTTTTTCAGCGCAACAGTTAAAATGGAGATCGCTCCTTTTTGATGAAAAAGCTACAACAGAAGAGGGCTTCTATCGATTTGTTCACTTTTTTAGTAAGCAGCCGATCACAGATTATGCTTCTTTTTCAGAAGCGGTCAATGGACTTTTTCCTGAGGATGCCGTTCTCCTTCTTAACAGAGATCTTAAGAGTGGCGTTATTATTGAAACATCAAAACAGGAATTTAGCGAGACACCTTATGAAGCGTTAAAAGACATGCTCTCTACAGACTTTTATTTAGATATTTCTATCTATATTGGGTGCTATAACAATCAACTTCGTCGCGCAAAAGAAACGTATACAAGAGAACAGCAACAATTTTTAGACGTGCGGAATCGTTTGATGCCGAAATCCATATATACAGTAGCAGATATCGTTCCTTATATTCTTCTTCAGTCCGCAAGCCCTATGGCCGATCAAACATTAACATCACTTGTAGAAGAATGGAGAGAAGAAGACGAGGAAACGTTAAAAAGCATCAAAGTATTTGTTGAGTGCAATCTTAATGTCTCGTTAGCAGCGAAGCAATTATATATTCACCGAAACAGCCTTCAATATCGTGTGGAAAAGTTTTATGACAAAACAGGAATTGATGTGAAACAACTGAAGAACGCACTCACCGTGTACTTAGCGATTCTACTTATTGAACAAAAAGAGAGAAATGTGTAAAAGTTGCTTCCATTTTCCGAAGCAGCTTTTTTACAAACGTAAATTTCTTTTAAAGACGACAAAACCCCTTTTTACAAATAAAGGAATAAGACCCCCTATGTCGAATTATTTCTAAAAAATAGAGATAACGTGATTTAACAGGGGGATTTAGAGGTATGAAGTATTTTAAACAACCTTCTTTTTCAATCGGACTAATAATCTTAGTCGTACTTCTTAGTGGGAGTATAACCTATTCACTTTTGAAGGAAGAAAGTACACCTTCAAACATTCTTTATGATGACAAAGGAAAGATGATTGACCGAGCACCTTTTGAAAGAAGTGCAGAATACCCACTTGGTTCAGATCAATTTGGAAACAATTACGTGTTCGTCCTGCTTGAAGGAGCAAAATATACGCTCGGTTTTGTCGTATTAATTACGATCAGCAGAATGGTTCTTTCCATATTGATTTCATTTATTCTTCTTATGGTTCCAAGCTTTATAAAAAAACTGATCAATCGAATTTCAGATATTTTTTACTTCGCACCACTGTCTATTTTCGCTTACCTGCTCATCGCACCCGCTATTATTGCTTTCAGTTGGAGCTATTCTGACTTCACACAATTTATGATCACTACCTGTGTGCTCGTCGTGTTGACTGTGCCCGTCTTATCCGTCCAAATTGCAAATGAAATCTCTATCTTGTCAAAGGAAGAATTTATTCACCATGCACCGCTTCTAGGAGGAGGAAGAATTCACATCTTTATGAAGCATATCCTCCCCTGTCTATCACCTAAGCTTCTGCTCTTAACCGTTCAGCAAGCCGGGCAAACCTTAGCTATACTCGCCCATCTTGCTTTTTTAAAGATTTTCGTTGGGGGATTTACAAAGATCACATATACGCTTCCAGGTGTTTCGGGTACACCTGTTACGTATGAAAGAACCTTCTCAGATTCTCATGAATGGGGTAGTTTGATCGTTCAGAACTGGGACTTTTATTATGGCGCTCCAATACTCGTAATCGCTCCTGTATGTTGTTTTGTTCTATGTACTATCGCCATAAATTTAATGGTCTCCGGTATGGCTAAGAGTGAAAATCAACTATCCAAAAAGCAGAAGAAAAAGATAACGTCCTCTGAAGAAACCCTTCCAACAGCTTCATTTATGCCAGTAAAGAAAGAGAGGCTGAACGCATGATCAAAACGGCTGAAAAATTACTTTCATTCTTTTTATTATCACTTTTAGGGATTCTTCTTTTCACTTCACTGCCTGTCCTTATTTATGACTATTCGGTGCTGATGAATAACACTAGATTAATTGATACCGGGCAACTTGATAACAATTCTTTTTTAACGAATAGCATTCAGTTTGAACTAGTGGCTTATTTCGAACAAATTAAATTTACAGTGCAGCAACTCATGAACCTTACACAAACTACCTATTACTCTAATGGAAATGACTACCCGCTTTTACCTGCCCTTTTAGAAGTGTATCCGCAATCTTTAACGTTTTTTATGGGAGGGCTTTTAGCAAGTCTCCTAGTAGGAATCAGTCTCACTGTTATATATATGGTCTTTCCATACCGCATCAGGTCCATCATCAAGAAAGCCATACTTGCGATTGAAATATTGCCAGATGTTTTCATCATCATATTAGTACAGCTTACAGTGATTTGGTTTTATAAAACGACCGGATTCCTCATGTTCAACATCGTAAACGTATACAAAACAGAAGCATATTTTTTGCCCATATTCACGATTTCAATCCTTCCTACTCTATATGTAATGAAATACTTAATCTTAATATTGGAAGAAGAAGCTAATAAAAGTTATATTGAATTTGCAAAAGGAAAGGGTTTAAAGACCATATATCTCATCATTGTTTATATGCTGAAAAATACAGCTCCTTCTCTTTTTGGGCAATCCAAGACCATCTTTTGGATTCTTTTATCTAACCTTTTAATTCTTGAGATTATTTTTAATATTTATGGCATCATGCGCTTTATCGCAGATTATGGTGTAGAGAACCCACACCTTGCAGCCATATGCTTGATCGCTATCTTTCTCCCTTTCTTTTTCCTTTTTGCCTCGGGCAGTCTGCTTATTCGAAAATTAGACCCTCGATAACTACAAACACCCTCTTTGTGCACATTGCATAAAGAGGATTTTTTATTTTAGGCATGTCGTCCATTTACGATTACCGATATGAAAGCGTAAACTTAAAACATTAAGAAAACGTTTACATCGGAAGGGGAATTATAAAACATGGCAGGTATTAAGTTAAATAACATCGTAAAAAGATATGATAATAAAGTAACAGCTGTACATGATTTCAACCTTGATATTTCGGATAAAGAATTCATCGTATTCGTAGGACCATCTGGTTGCGGTAAATCAACAACGCTTCGTATGATCGCTGGTCTAGAAGAAATTTCTGAAGGTGACCTTATCATCGACGATCGCGTTGTAAATGATGTAGCGCCAAAAGATCGTGACATCGCGATGGTTTTCCAAAACTATGCCCTATATCCTCACATGAACGTTTATGACAACATGGCATTCGGTCTTAAACTAAGAAAGTTCAGCAAAGAAGAAATTGAAAAGCGCGTTAAAGAAGCAGCACGTATTCTTGGGCTTGAGCAATACTTAGATCGTAAACCAAAAGCGCTTTCAGGTGGTCAGCGTCAGCGTGTTGCACTAGGACGGGCGATCGTTCGTGATGCAAAAGTATTCTTGATGGATGAGCCGTTATCCAACCTTGATGCAAAACTTCGTGTTCAGATGCGTGCAGAGATCACAAAACTTCACCAACGTTTGCAAACGACTACCATCTATGTAACGCATGACCAAACAGAAGCGATGACGATGGCAACACGTATCGTTGTTATGAAAGACGGACGCATCCAACAAGTTGGATCTCCGAAAGAAGTATATGATACTCCTGAGAACGTCTTTGTTGGTGGATTCATTGGAAGCCCTGCAATGAACTTCTTAAACGGTACGCTTGAAGATGGATTCTTCAAAGTAGGTGACACGAAGATTGCAGTTCCTGGTGGAAAAATGAAGATTCTACAAGAAAAAGGCTACAATAACAAAGCTGTAATTCTAGGTATTCGTCCTGAAGATATTCATGATGAGCCTGTATTCTTAGAGTCATCTTCAAACACAAAGATCGAAGCGAAGATCGATGTTGCTGAACTGATGGGTGCTGAAACATTCTTATACTCTACAGTTAGCGGACAAGATTTTATCGCACGAGTAGATTCTCGTACAGACATTCGCAACGGTCAGGACATCTCCCTTGCGTTTGACATGAACAAAGCACATTTCTTTGATAAAGAAACAGAGCTACGTATCCGATAATCTAAAATTAAGTAAAGGGTTGAGCCCGAAGATTGAATTCTTCGCCTCAACCTTTTTTTGTGTTAAAAAGGTTTTCTTATATTTCCGCTGTTATTTTTTTCTTTATCGGGGAAAATGTTTAATGATTGACGAAATCGTCATTCGTTTATACAATAAATTCTATAAAATTTGTCGGGATTATCCTGACTAGGAGGACTTCACTTGAAAAACACATTTAAATTCCTGTCAGCTCTCGCTCTTTCTGTCATTCTGTTGTCAGCATGCGGAAATTCAGACGAGTCAAAATCAGGTTCGAACACGGATAAAAAAGTACTTACAATAGGTACAGAAGCTACATACCCACCTTTCTCATACCGCGATAAAAAGACAAACGAAATCACTGGGTATGATGTTGAAGTAGCTAAAGAAGTTGCCAAGCGTCTTGATATGGAGCCGAAGTTTGTTGCAACTGAATGGAAGAACATGTTTACGTCTCTAGACTCCAAACGATTTGACCTTGTAGCGAATCAAGTAACCATCACGGACGAAAGAAAAGCTAAATATGATTTCTCGACTCCTTATACCGTGTCTGGTGGACAAGTTATCGTCAACAAAGACAACAAAGATATTAAAGGAATTGAAGATTTAAAAGGCAAAGTAGTCGGTACAACACAAGGAAGTAACTATGCTGCTGAAGCTGAAAAAGCTGGAGCAAAAACAAAGTTCTATAAAGGGGCTGCACAAGTTTTAACAGACCTAGATGTTAATCGTGTAGATGCTGCAATGAACGATCAGCTTTTCATCCTGACAGAATTAAAGAAAACGGATTATAACGTTAAAGCGGTTGGTGAACCTTTTAACGAGAATGAAATGGCATTTGCATTCCGAAAAGATGATAAGAATCTCATTAAAGATGTAAACAAAGCGCTTGAAGAAATGAAGAAAGACGGCACACTGAAAAAGCTTTCTGAAAAATATTTCGGAGAAAATGTAAGTGAATAACTTATCAGAAATTCTGATCAACTCCCTCCCCTATTTGTTGGAGGGAGCTGTTTTTACTATCGTCATAAGTCTTGTGTCGATTTTCGGAGCGCTTGTTTTCGGATTGGTTGTTGCGTTATGCAGGATGTCATCGAATAAATTCTTGTCAGGGATTGCTAAGGGGTATATTTCTTTCTTTAGAGGAACGCCATTATTAATTCAATTATTGATTCTCTACAACGGTTTCACGTTTATCTATGTACCAGAAGGATGGCAGGCAGCTCTCGCTGGACTCATTCTTCATTTTAGTGCCTATATTGCAGAATCCTATCGCGGAGCCATTCAATCGATCGAAAAAGGCCAATGGGAAGCCGCATTCTCACTTGGAATGAACAGATATCTTACCTATAAGGAAGTCATTCTTCCCCAAGCATGGAGAATCTCCATCCCATCCGTTTGGAATTCATTGATCGATATCGTTAAAGCCTCTTCATTAGCATCCGTCATTACAGTACCAGAGCTTACCTTGGCGGCAGATCAGATCAGTGCCTCACAATTGATCGTACTTCCTGTACTCTTAGAAGCTGCAGTGATCTATTGGATTTTAACGTCCCTTCTGGATGGCCTTCGCGTGCTGCTTGAAAAAAGAATCCGAATCAGCCATTAATCCTTCATGTCTCTTTTAGATATGAAGGTTTTTTTTATTCCCACTCACCTATAAAAAATAAAACTTCTTGGTGACAAGCATCACAATAAAACACATGTGGGCACTGACTTTCTGCAAAATTATCGGGATATCCATCCTCAAGCTTGAGTTCATCTACTTCCATATAAGGGCTGTAATCATCGAAAAAATCACTCACTCTTCCTTGATCTTGAACGGCTCTTCCGCATTCCGGACAGCGAACGTTTATGGTTTGAAAATTATTACAGATCGGACACATCGCCATCACTTTCAACTCCTGTATGATTTAAAAAGGGAGCGGATTCCTCCACCCCCTTTGTATCAACTTCATGTTAAATTAGCGATTACCGCCACTTAACTGTTGCTGACCCATTGCGACTAAACGTTTTGTCATTTCCCCACCAACCGAGCCATTCGCACGAGCAGTTGTATCTGGGCCAAGTGTAACACCGAACTCAGATGCGATCTCATATTTCATTTGATCAATTGCTTGCTGTGCTCCTGGGACAACCAATTTGTTTCTTCTTGCCATGTGTTTCACCCCCTTGTTCTTATTGTGTATCTCGGTGGTTTCTCTATTCGCTCTTATCACTGGCAATATATAGCGTTGTTCCCACTACAAATCGATGGATGTATTCAAAAAAGTTGTCTAGTTGGTTTATACTGAATTATAGTAAGGAAAAATCATGTGATGATTATGAATAAAGTTGGTGAAAGAAAATGTCAAATGAATATGCAGTAGAGATGTTTAGAAAAACAATACCTTTATTTCAAGCATTGGGTGATCCAGTCAGACAAGACCTTGTCCTGCTTTTAGCTGAAACCGATAAAATGAATGTTACCGATATTGCCAGTCAATCTCCAATGTCACGTCCAACCGTATCCCATCACTTAAAAATTTTACGAGAAGCTGGAATTGTTGGGACTGAGAAAAAAGGAAAAGAGATTTTTTATTTCTTAACGCTTGATCAAACCGTTGTTCAGCTCAAACAACTCATTCACATTATTGAAGAGGAATGTATTTTGTGATTTTTAGTATTCGCATGCAATGTTGCTCTTGTAAGTAGTTGATTTCCGTTCCAGGTTGCTCGCTTTCCGGGGGGTGTGCGGTGAGCCATCTTGCCGCTTTGCGCCATAAGATGTCTCACCTGTCACACTGATCCCCCAGGAGTCTCCCACCTTACACTACAATCACCCTTTCAAAGATGCTTATTGAAAACTAAAAGGAACAGCTATTTAAAGAACTAAGCTTTCAATTTCTATTGAAAAAAATACTTCTAAAAAACGATTCAGCATGATTGGCTGAATCGTTTTTGTTTTGGCTAACTTTTTTTGTTATTTACTTCTTTGACAAGTTGATTGAAGTGGAAGTTGCGAGACTCCTACGGGACGAGCGGTCAGGTGGAGACTCCTAAGGGCGCAAAGCGGCAGGAGGCTCACCGTTCGCCCCGTGGAAAGCGAGCAACTGTAACGTAAATCAACTACTTCAAAAACAACTCTGCAATGCTAAAACAGCTCTTATTTTTTCCGAAGCTGTTTGATGCCTGAACGTATAAGTTCCGCTCTCCCTTTACTGTTTGAAAAATAAGCTTTGATCAATGTTCTTATGTTTGAGTACTTATTTTCATACGGATACCAATTGATCTCTCTTTGTTTGATACCCGAATCCTTCATCACAGACATCTGACGAGTAAAGATGAACAATCCTTCGTCTCCATGATACCTGCCTACACCGCTGCTTTTCACACCGCCAAACGGCAGATGAGGATTCGCTACTGAAACCAACACATCATTTATGACTGCACTACCTGTTACAAGTTTGGATGTCACACGATTCGCTTTTGTAGCGTCCTTTGTCCAAACACTTGCATTCAATCCAAATTCCGTGCTGTTCGCCCTTTCAATCGCCTCTTCCTCTGTTGAAAAGGATATTACAGGCAGGACCGGTCCAAACGTCTCTTCTTTAACGATGTTCATATCTTCCGTAACATTCGTTAAAATCATTGGTTCCAAATACATGCTTTCTCCCCACTGATCTGGATCTTTACCAGTAAGCAGAAGAGCACCTTTATCTAATGCATCCTTCACGTGACTTCTGATGATCTCTTTTTGATGAGAAAAAGTTAATGAACCTATATCTTCTCCAAGTTTCAGCTTTTTCGTTTCTTCTACAAGACGGTCGATGAACTCTCCATGAATCGCATGTTGCACATAAACTCTTTCGATCGACATGCAAACTTGCCCCGCATTGGTGAATGCACCCCAAACCGCCCCATTCACTGCTCTTTTAAGGTGAGCATCTTCAAATACGATCATAGGATCTTTTCCACCAAGTTCGAGTGTATAAGGAATAAATCTCTTACTTGCTTCAACTCCAATCTTACGTCCTGTTTCTACAGACCCTGTAAAAAAGATGCCATCTGGTGTTCCAGAAACTAATGCCTGGCCAAGCTCTTTTCCGCCATGCGCAACTTGAAGAACATTCTTTGGGAGATTGACTTCTCTCGCAATTTTTTCAATCAATAATCCAATCGTTGGTGTCACTTCAGATGGTTTTAAAATGACGGAATTTCCCGCAATCAAAGCAGAGATTATCGGTGTCATCGATAATTGAAAAGGGTAGTTCCATGGTGAGATGACTAAAACTGTTCCTAAAGGAAAATAATCCATGTATGAAGATTTCCCTATAAAAAGAAGTGGTGTCGAAACTTTCTTTCGCTTTAAAATTTTGGGTGCTCGCTTTTCATAGTGCGCGATTAGGTCAATGACAGGCATTAGATCTGCTGTTAGAGCTTCTGTCTTTACTTTTCCAGTCGCAGCACAAATTTCATCTACGATTTCATCCATGTTTTCTAACAGATGCTGCTTGATCTTTTTAATAAACGTTAATCGAGCTTATAATGATCGAGTGGACCAATATTGAAAAGCAGCAGACGCTTTCTCAAACATTTCAGGTATTTGATTTTCTCCCGTTTCTAGCCACTGATCGATGGTTTCACCTGTTGCTGGGTGTTTTGCAACCACTACATTTTTCATTGTGCGCGCCTCCTTTTTCGAAATATTCATATTCCTTTTATCATACCTTTTTTGATTGGTTAGTGTTTATTTATTTTTGTAGTTATGATATCATGTTGATATTCTTAAACATATAAACATGATATCAGAAAGGATGTTTCTTATGATAAATAATAAAATTGTACTTATTACAGGAGCTTCAAGCGGAATTGGTCTTGAGTTTGCCGATCTCTTTGCAAAAGACGGCTATCATTTGGTGCTTACAGCTAGAAATCAGATGAAGCTTGATGAGCTTGCTGAGCAGATGTCTAAAAAATATGGTGTTCCCGTTACAGTAATCCCTAAAGACTTAAGTCGCCCAGATGCCGCAGAAGAACTGACTGCAGAGATTATCGCAAAAGGTATTGAGATTGATGTTCTGATCAACAATGCAGGATTCGCTGCATACGGACCATTTAATGAGACATCATGGAAAGATGAAAAAGATATGATTCAAGTTAACATTACAGCTTTAACAACACTGACAAAACAACTTCTTCCTGGAATGATTAAACGTAATCGAGGGAAGATCTTAAACGTTGCCTCAACTGCAGCTTTCCAACCTGGACCACTAATGGCTGTCTATTACGCAACTAAAGCATATGTACTCTCCTTTTCAGAAGCCATCAACTATGAATTACGCCATACCGATGTCAGTGTGACAGCTCTTTGTCCGGGTGCTACAGCTACAAACTTTGAAAAACGTGCGAGCCTTGAATCTTCTCGTTTGTTCCAATCAGGTGCGATGGATGCGAGCGATGTTGCACGATCAGGCTACAAAGCGTTAATGTCTAACGAAGCATTGGTGATTCCAGGGTTTAAAAATAAAGCTTTGGCTAACATCGTTCGATTCTTACCCCGGAAAACAATTTTAAAAATTGTGCATTATGTACAAGACAAAAAATAAATGTAATAATTTTGGGAACAGCATAGTTAGCTGTTCTTTTTTTCTTGAACTATATCTAAACATAAGACTTCGTATACTCTTTTCAATTTATTGCTTGATAACATAATTTCTGTTGTGTAAAATTACACCAAAAGAGAATATTGTGGTTTCGTCTGAATGTTTATGGCTCTACATATACATGAATTGAGGTGGTATAACATGAACAAACAATGGATGAGAAAAGAAGGTCAAAAGTGGATCGCTGACAACATTATTTCCGAAGATCAGCTAGATTTAATCCTTGAAAGATATCCTGACTCGATTGACAATCGAAAAGTTACTGGTGTATTACCTATTCTAGCTAGTGTATTAATCGGCATAGGAATCTTGTCTTTCATCGCATCAAATTGGGGAGTAATCTCACCAATCGCTAGGCTTTCCCTACTTATCGTGTTTATGCTCGGTTTTTACTATTCAGGTGAACGGAATTTGAAAGCTGGCCATCGTTCATTAGGTACTTCTCTTAATCTTCTTGGAATCATTACTTTTGGAGCAAGCATCATTCTTTTAGGTCAAACTTTTAATCTTAATGCAGCGGATGCCCGTCTATTCGTTTTCTGGAGCCTTCCTGCCATCTTTTATTTGTTTAGAGATCGTCACAGGCTATATTTCTTCCTTCTTGGGCTTTTAACAGTCGGAGGACAACTTTACAGCATAAGTGAATTTCAAAGCTTTAGTTATCTTTTATGTATTCTTTTTATCACAGCGGTAGGAGGCTTTGTTTTCTTGTATCCGTCCACTCTAAAATCTTGGATTTTTACGATTGGACTTAGTATTCAAGTTCTTATGTTTATTACGGTAAACGATATTAATCTACTTTGGTTCTTCTTAGTTGGCTTCGCTTTATTTACAAGCTCTTTATGGGTTGAAAAGAAAGTATTCAAACAACCGTTTAATCGCCTAGGGACACTTATCGCCTTTGGTTTTGCTTACGGATTATATTTCTTACTTACAAATGAATTTTCTTCAGACTTTGATCTACCTAAACCTTTTCTGTTCATCCCTGTATTGGTGGTGCTGTTCGCTCTATCAGTCCTCGGAAAACGTCAGGAGAATGTATACATGCACGCATGGGAACTATTGATTTTCATGCCTTTCTTTTACCTTGTCAAAGTAACTGATCCATTAATTGTAGGCATTGTCTATTTAATCATTATGTTCGTTTATTCAGGCTTCAAACTTGCTGAAGGCTATCGTAACGAAAGTCGTTCACAGATCAATTTTGGTATCATACTTTTTCTGCTCGTTTGCTTAATGGGTTACTTTAATCTGGCTTGGTCCTTTATGCCGAAGTCCATCTTCTTCTTACTTGGCGGCGTTCTTTTATTCATACTTAATGCATTTCTTCAACGTAAGAAAAAGCAGATCTTAAAGAACGGAGGTCCGCATCATGATTAAAAAAAGAGGTTGGATGATCGCTGCCCTTCTGCAAGTTCTATTTCTCATCTTTATCGCAGGAAGTTATTACAGCATCGATTATTTTGGAAAAGAGATCAAGATTAAGACCGTTCCCGTAGATCCCAGAGACCTTTTGTATGGTGATTATGTAACACTTCGTTATGATATTAGTACAACGCCACTTAAAAACTATAGGGGAGATGCAGCTGAACTCGATCGAGGTCAACAAAAAGCCTATGTTGTTCTACAGCCTAACAAGGAAGGTTATTATGTTATTAAGAATGTTTATTCTAAAAAGCCAGATGTAACGAATAACCAAGTTGTGTTAACGGCAAAAGCTGAAAAGGTCTGGGGGGAAAACTCCTTTGATCATATTCAGCTTACTTATGGATTTGAGAGGTATTATGTTCAAGAGAACACAGGAAAAGAACTTGAACAGCAAGCAAAAGACATGGATGTAATCATAAGTGTGGCACCTTGGGGAGCTCATAAGATCGTAGAGCTAAACCCTTAAATGCTGAACGACTCATAAAGAGCTGAAAATGCTTTTTATGAGTTTTTTTGTTTATTGCTGGGAAGCTTTTGTCGAAAATCTGATAAATAATTTTATCTACGGAATTATCGAGGATTACCTCGTATAAAAATGGGTTTACCTCGTAATAAAAAGAGATTACCTCGTAATGTGTGTCTCTGGTTCTCCTCTTATGGACATTGCATCCATAGTGTCCTGCCGACACACACTACAACATCCCTATTACAATATCCAAAAGGTAAATAACGCTCCTACATCTATTTTTATAACGAATTACTCATTATTCGCCGGTTTAAGTTTAAGGATTACGGGAAAATTGAATAATGAGGTGAAAACAATGTCAGATACTAAAATAATCGAACTAAAAGATTTACTAAATGGGTGGGCTGGTAACCAGATTTCTATTCGTAAAGAAGAAGCTGGAGATCTAGATCAAATCAGGATCTCACTGGATAAGGCAACCTTTGAACAAAGAGACGCACATGATGACTATTTAGGAGACCACATATTGTTTTTACACGGTACAGCTTATGTAGCAGAAGATGGTTCACAAGTAGAGCTACCAACCATTACGTACGAGATACCCATCGATGGAATCAATGATATTCGAACAGACGAAAACATCGTTTCATTCGAAACGAATAGAGCACAATATGTTATCAATAAATAAAGAAGCGATCCCGTGGGATCGCTTCTTTATTCTTGTTGCATGGTTTTCGTAACATCTGTTAACGAATCGGCTGAGACCGCAATCTGTCCTACAGCATGACTCAGTTCTTCTATTACTTCAGCCATCACTTCTACTTCTTTTTCTAGCTTTCCGCTTCGATCCGTACTCTCGTCCATCTTAGATAGGATTGCAACAAAGAAATCTGATATTTCCGTAGCTTCACTGACACTATCGTTTATATAATGATGAATACTTTCTACAGATTGAGTAACAGCTTCTATTCGTTTGTGTGTATTTTTTACAAGTTCGGAAACACCTGAAACAGAAGTCTTTGTTTGATCTGCTAACTTTCTAACTTCATGTGCTACAACAGAGAAACCCTTTCCTGCTTCTCCAGCTCGAGCAGCTTCTATCGCCGCATTAAGGGATAGAAGATTCGTTTGTTCCGCAATCGCTGTAACGATATCTACAACATCGTTAATTTTAACAGTTGCTTGTTCCAAGTTGATCAGTTCAGCTGTAATTTGTTTGGATTGGTCTTTTACTTTTAGAATCATTTGCTGATGATCATCTAATTTTTCCTTACCTGCTAATGAATGATTAGAAACCTGTACAGCAGATTCTGCTGTGCTCTTTGCAAAAACGACCACTTCATCTGCCTTTGACGTTAACTCTTCCAGGGCTGCACTTGTCTCTTCTGAGATACTCGCTAGTTCTTCCACAGAATCCCCGACTGATAATGCGATCTTCCTTTTTTGCTCTTCATGTTTTTCTCTTTGTTTGATCTGCTCTGATTCAAAAGCCTCTAAAACAATCTGTTGTTCAAAGTTTAAGATTTTTGTTACTGCTTTAACAGCGAGTTGATACTCCTTTTTATTCTCAATATGTTTGTCTAATATCGATAAAAAGGACAGCAACATATCTTGAAAAGAACAGATGTACCATTTCGGCTGCAAACCGATCTTAAAGTGGATGTGGGCGATTACTTTTCTTTGTTCGATATAATTTGTATCAATAATACCATCAAACATTTCTTGTATATGCTTAATCAGCGTTAATTGGAGCTTATTAACCGAGCTATGTTTTTGAATAATTTCCATCAAGCCAGGAACGTGTTCAATATTTTTATAAAATTGGTCCACGATCTCTTCTATATTCTCAGAGATCAACGGCTTGATCGAGCGAATGATCGCTAAATCATCCACTGTTAATGAAATCATTTTCAGTTGCTTCTGCCACTCACTGTTAGGAGAAACTAAGATTTTCACTTCTTCTGTAACCGTTTTAGTAGGATTCAGCACGGTTGTCGTACTCTTCTTTTTTGTTAAGATGCTTAAAATAGATGCCATTTCAATTTCCTTCTTCCTGATAATCACTTAGATTTCATCCAATTTGATGCATTTACATGCGACTAATCGCTCATTTTGTATATTCATATGTTTTATCGACTTCATTTAGGGAATCTTTCACTAAACAAAAATAATTTCAAAAAATGAAAAGAGGAGTGGTTCACATGTGGAAAAAGAGATGGGTAGCTGGTACATTGGCAGCCATGTTAACGTTAGGTGGATTAACTGCTTGTGGAGACGGCGTTGATCAAGACAACGGCGTAGACGATGGCGAACAAAACGATGAGATGGATGAAAAGAATAAAGAAGAAGGTTAATATTCTATCAATAAACGAAAGAAAAGAAGCCCCTTAGGAGCTTCTTTTTGTTTAACTTACTGCACGTGTTTCTGTTTTTCCTTGTTGTAGCTGATACATCTGGAAGTAACGTCCCTTTTCTTTCATCAATTCATCATGACTTCCACGTTCCACGATCACACCACGATCGAGAACGAGAATTTGATCAGCACTCTTAATCGTAGAAAGTCTGTGTGCAATAATAAAAGTGGTTCTTCCTCTCTTCAACACATCTAACGCCTCTTGAATCACAGCTTCTGTTTCTGTATCGATACTTGCCGTTGCTTCATCAAGAATTAAGATAGCTGGATTGTACGCTAACGCTCTTGCAAATGAGATTAATTGACGTTGACCAGATGAAAGGGTACTTCCCTTTTCAATAACCGGTTCATCCAACCCTTTTGGCAGATTGTTGATAAACGGCATAGCTCCTACATCCGTCAGTGCCTTTTCAACTTGTTCGCGCGTGATTTCAGGATTATCTAAGCTTACATTGGATGCGATCGTTCCTGTAAACAAGAATGGATCTTGTAGAACGATTCCCATATGCTGACGAAGCTCCTGTTTAGAAAGCTGCATGATGTCTTGCCCATCAATCATGATCTTCCCTTGTTTAATGTCATAGAAACGGAACAACAGATTCATGATTGAACTTTTCCCGGAACCCGTATGACCGACAAGCGCCACTGTTTCACCTTGATTTGCTTCGAAAGCGATATTTTTGAGGACAGGTTCACCTTCTACGTAACTGAACGTGACATCTTGAAACGCTACATTCCCTTTATATCGTTCGATCTCAGATTCAGTCACTTTCTGTCCTGGCTCATCCATCAATACGAATACTCGCTCTGCAGAAACAAGTGCCTGCTCAAGCTGTGCAAGCTGATTAACCATACCTGTTACAGGATGGAACATACGGTTCAAATAATCTACAAAGGCATACAGAACACCGATTGAGATAACGGAACCTACGCCAAGCGCCTGCCCACCAAAGTGCCAGATGAATGCCATGAATGCAAGGTTCTTTAATAACAACACAAGGTTATGTCCCGTCATGGCGTTAAGACTTAAGAGCTTATTTTGAAAGGTAAAATATTCTTTATTCATCGTTTCAAATTCTTCTGAAGTCTTATTTTGTTGTTTAAATGCTTGAATGATCGTCATCCCATTGATCGATTCGTTTATCATTCCGTTAATGTCACTAAGTGTAGAACGAATCTTATGATTGTATTTAGACGCAAACTTTCTGTAAACAATGATCCAAACCACAAGGATCGGGACCAGGATCAAACAGATGGTTGCAAGCTTAGGATCAAGCAAGAACAATGCGATGAATATCCCTGTCAAATAGATGATTCCTGTAAAAAAGTTTGCTAGAACATTAATAAATAATTCTTTGATCGCCTCTGTATCATTGGTAATACGAGATACGATTTTCCCTGCAGGTTGATTATCAAAATACGTAATGGCTACACGCTGAACGTGAGCGAACACATCTTGACGAATCTTCTTGATAACCAGATTAGAAGAGCGCTGTAACATATAGCGCTGACCATACTGAAAGAATGCTGCAAAAACGAGAAGACTTAAGTAGATCATGGTCAGTTTCATGATTCCTCTGATCTCTGGCTTGTAAAAAGCAAATGTTTCACTCGTACTTAATTGATCTGCCGGATAGGTTTCTGATTTTCCTTTAAAAGAAATCGTCACCTCTCCGTTACTCGCTTTTCGTTCCCCATCAAAAGCTATCTTGTTTGGTACAACAAAATAGTCTCGTTTCACTTGTATAACCCGTATCTCTTTTCCTTTATCTTCTCCAGGATCAAAATGATCACTTCGCTTATACCAGTTTCCATCGTATTTCACTGCTTCTTTTTCTTTACTATCCACTTGATGCCATGGCCGCTCGATACCAAGAATATGGTCATCAATCATCGTCTTTGCGATGAACGGTCCAGTTAGCTCCGCTCCAATGGCAACAGTAAGCATCAGAAGCCCGAGAATAAAATTCTTTTTATAGTGAAGTGCGTATTGAAACAGGCGTTTTCCAACGTTCATGGCTACACCGCCTTATTATCGTTTAAGTTTTGTTCGATCTGTTGACGTTCGTGTTGTTCTTTATACCAGCCGTCTCTTGCTATTAAATCCTCGTGTCTGCCTTGATCCACGATCGCTCCGTCATCGATCACGATGATCCAATCTGCATGTTCAACTGCTGACAATCGGTGTGTTGTAATAAAAGTGGTTTTCCCAGCGCGTTCTTTACGGATATTACCGATGATCGCCGTCTCCGTTTTCGCATCAACAGCTGAAAGGGCATCGTCTAGGATCAAAATCTCCGGATCTACACACAATGCTCGTGCAATAGACACACGCTGTTTTTGTCCTCCTGATAGGGCCACACCTTTTTCACCGACAAGCGTGTTTAATCCTTCCGGAAGGTACTGAACATCTTTTCTAAAGGATGCCATCTCCATAACATGATTCAGCTTATCAACACCTGCAGTACTATTTCCAAATAAGATATTCTCCTCTACGGTTTTGGAGAAAAGAATAGCATCCTGTGGTACGTATCCGATCCATCCTTGCAAATCTTCTAGAGCGATATCTTCAATGCCCACACCAGAGAATGTAATGTTTCCTTTTCCGGACGGATACTCTCTTAAAAACTGTTTAAGAAGGGTTGTTTTTCCACTTCCCGTTCGGCCAACAATTCCGAGGGTCGCACCTTTTTCAACCTTAACGTTGATGTTTTTTAAGTTATCTGATTCAGAAGAAGGATATCGGAATGTCACATCTTCGAATGCAATCGTTCCTGGATCTTTCAATGGCACAAGGTCTTCTCTATCCTTCACATCCGGCTCGTAGCTAAGCGTCTCATTCACACGATCAAGTGACGCACTTCCACGTTCCATGACATTAATTAGCTCACCGATCGCGATCATCGGCCAGATCAGCATACCTAAGTAAACGTTGAAGGTAACTAGCTCACCTAATGTGATCGCCTTATGGAATACCATGTAAGCTCCATAACCTAAACCGATCAAATAACTGATACCTACTAAAACCTTGATCGTTGGTTCAAATAGCGCATCGATTCTTGATACAGCCAAGTTCTTTTCAAATACATCTTCTGTTACTTTATTGA
This sequence comes from Fictibacillus nanhaiensis, assembly GCF_042686385.1. Taxonomy (NCBI): domain Bacteria; kingdom Bacillati; phylum Bacillota; class Bacilli; order Caryophanales; family Fictibacillaceae; genus Fictibacillus; species Fictibacillus nanhaiensis. The sequence continues at coordinate 103,377 of NZ_JBHUPF010000002.1, read as the reverse complement.
AACGCTCTACATCCTCTTCCTCTTGAACATAAGCACGAATAACACGTACGCCTTGAATACTTTCCAGAACGGAATCGTTCATTTCTCCAAAAGCGTCTTGCGCAACAGTAAAACGCTGATGTACTTTTTTTCCGTATTTCTTAATGATAAAAGCGATGATCGGCAGTGGAATGAGCGCTGCAAACGTTAATTTCCAACTGATCATGAAACCCATCACAAACAGGATCGTCAGCATGAACAAACTAGAATCTACAAGTGTCAAGATTCCAAATCCAGCAGTCATCGAGATGGCTTTTAGATCGTTTGTTGCACGTGCCATCAAATCTCCTGTTCTATTTTTCTCAAAAAACGTAGGGGTCATCTTTAATAAGTGACGCATAAAACTTGAGCGCATCGAGCGCTCGATGATAAAGGCGCCTCCAAAAAGCTGATACATCCAGATATACATCGTAATGTACATGGAAACGAGAACAGCTACAAAGATTCCAAGAGTCTTCATCATGTCTTCTTTTGTGATCGTGCCCATATGAATGGAGTCAATGATGTTACCGATAAGTTTCGGTGGGATGATCTCAATGATCCCAACGCCAGTCAGCAACACGACTGCAATTGTGTATCGTATCCAATGTTTCTTAAAGAACCATGCTAATTTGCCTAAAACTGAAAACATAATGTCTCTCCTCTCGATCTACCTTTCTTTTAAACAGTTGTTTAACGAAGCTACCCAAAAAGTGTATGATCCTTGCGTTCTAGCCACACATTCAATAATTTTCTTTTCATTTGTTCTCCTCCTCATGTTTAGTGAATCTATTGCAACAAGAAGAGTGATCTCTTCTATGCAAACAAAAATAAAAAAGCATACCATTCGAACTCGGTATGCTTTAAAAATCATAAAAAAACACACGTCACGACTGGGGTGACCTGCGTACAAACATGTATATAGAAATGGCTAGATATGTAGAATAATAATTCTAATACATCTCTTCCGGCAGGCCATGGTATGCAATTGTAGAGTCGTTGTTCATTACAACAGTGACCGCAATTTGAGTAACAATCATTTCTTTCACCATGACACAACCATCCTTTCCATAATTTTGTAGTTTGTAACTTTGGTAATCTTAACACTATTCTAATAACTATGTCAATTGCTTTTAGATATGCTTAAAATTATTTAAATTGCTGTTAATTTATACTTCAGAAGGGTGTCAGGCTAGTCGTTTCAGCCCTCAATCCGAAAGTTTCAGCCCTCAATCCAGAAGTTGTAGCATTTAATCCACGAATTTTTACCTTCAATCCACAAATTTACGCACTCAATCCACGAGTTTTTACTCTCAATCCAAAAGTTACCCTCGAATCGACACCCTTCGACTAACTCAAAAAAAAACCCGCCACTAAAAAAGTGACGGGCTTCCACAAACATGCAACTTATCTTATCCTAATTGACGCGTTAAGTTTGCCATTTCAATCGCAGATACAGCTGCTTCCCAACCTTTGTTTCCTGCTTTCGTTCCAGCGCGTTCGATCGCTTGTTCAATCGAGTCAACGGTTAACACGCCAAAGATTACAGGAACACCGCTCGTCATAGATGCTTGAGCGACTCCTTTTGCTGCTTCATTACATACGTAATCAAAGTGAGGTGTTGATCCGCGAATTACCGCTCCTAGCGTTATAACTGCATCATAGTTACCGCTATCTGCCATCTTTTTCGCGATCAAAGGGATCTCAAACGCTCCAGGCACCCAAGCGATGTCTACATCATCTTCAGAAATACCGTGTCTCTTGAAAGCGTCTTGTGCACCAGATACCAATTTATCAGAAATAAAATCATTAAAACGCCCTGCTACGATCCCTACTTTTAATCCTGTACCAACTAAATGTCCTTCGAATAATTTTGCCATGACTATTCCTCCTATTTAGAAATGAAGCATATGCCCCAATTTGCTCTTTTTTGTTTTTAAATAATCTTCGTTGTTCTTGTTATGTGGCATTTGAAGCGCCACACGGTCTGTCACTTCTAAGTCGTAACCTTTTAATCCAGCAATCTTTCTTGGATTATTCGTCAACAGCTTCATCTTACTGATACCTAGGTCCTTTAAAATCTGAGCACCTATGCCATAGTCACGCAGATCTGGTGCGAACCCAAGCTGTTCATTGGCTTCAACCGTATCTAGACCTTCTTCTTGAAGTTTATAAGCTTTCATCTTATTGATGAGTCCGATGCCGCGGCCTTCTTGTCTCATGTACAGCAGAACACCACGTCCTTCTTTCTCTATCTGAGAAAGTGCTGCATGAAGCTGTGATCCACAATCACATCGAGCAGAACCGAATACATCACCTGTTAGACACTCAGAATGAACGCGTACTAAAACTGGCTCTCCTGTTGTAACATCACCCTTTACCAATGCTACATGTTCTTTTTCATCTAATACATTTGAAAAACCGATCGCTTTAAAATCCCCGAACTCTGTAGGCAGGTTGATCTCTACTTCACGCTTCACCATCTGCTCTGTTTTGTTTCGGTACGTAATGAGGTCTTTGATCGTGATCAGCCTCATATTATGCTGTTTCGCAAGCTCAACAAGTTCAGGAACACGAGCCATCGTTCCATCTTCTTTCATGATTTCACAGATCACACCAGCAGACTTGCTGCCTGCCATTTGAGCGAGATCGATGGCAGCTTCAGTATGCCCTGCTCTTCGCAAGACCCCTCCTTTTTTCCCGATCAACGGAAAAATATGTCCGGGACGCTTAAAATCCGAAGGCATGGAATCTACATTTACTAACTCACGTACGGTTGCCGCTCTTTCTTGAGCCGAAATTCCTGTCGTGGTTGAAATATGATCGACACTTATCGTAAATGCTGTTCCATGTGAATCTGTATTGGTAGTTACCATGGGTGAAAGGTCGAGCTTTATTGCAATTTCCTCAGAGATCGGTGTACAGACTAATCCTCTGCCGTGTGTCACCATAAAGTTAATCGTTTCAGGAGTGATCCCGTCAGCGAGTGCTACAAAGTCTCCCTCATTTTCACGATCTTCATCATCGACTACGATTACAATTTTTCCTTCTTTAAGATCTGCAACTGCTTCTTCTATGGAGTGAAACATGAACTCTCCTCCTAAAATCCGTGCTCTTGCAAGAAATCAAGAGACAGCTTCGATTTTTGTGTAGTTTCTTCTTTCGGCGATAGCATATTGTGTACATATTTTGCGAGCATGTCGCATTCAATGTTCACGATGTCACCCGTGCCTTTCGATCCTAAAATCGTATGTTCTGCTGTATGAGGAATTAAAGAAACCGTTATTGTACTTTCGGTTACCTCAAAGATCGTGAGGCTCGTCCCATCTACACATACAGAGCCTTTTAACATGAAATAGCGCATCAGATGATCAGGCAACGCTATCGTATAGTAGATGGCATTTCTTTCTGGACGCTTCTCAATGATTTTTCCTGTCCCATCCACATGCCCGGAAACAAAATGCCCACCGAACCGGCCACCAGCAGCCATCGCTCGTTCAAGATTGACCGAATCACGGTTGTTTAAGAGGCTCAATGTGGAAGAACGAAACGTTTCAGGCATAACATCTACGGTGAACTCCCTCTTATTAAAAGAAGTCACCGTTAAACAAACACCGTTTACCGCTATACTATCTCCAAGGTTTACATCTTTCAGTACTTCTTCAGCTGTAACGGTAAGTACGATCGTTTCGTTACCTTTAGAAATTGATTTTATCGTCCCTTTTTCTTCAATAATGCCTGTAAACAATAAGATTTCCCTCCCTCGTATGACGTTGATATCATCGTAAATATGCTAAGCAGGAGTCCTTTTTTTCATACAAATAACCCCGGAAACGAATTGTCTCCGGGGTTTTAAAATGTTAAGGATATCACGAAATAAACCTTTAGATATACCTATTTCAAACACAGGTATTCTAAAAGTGTTCACGTTCCTTCTCCCATCCAGACTATACTGTCGGCTTCGGAATTGCACCGAATCCACCGTTTCTGCTACATGCAAAACCGGGTCACGGACTAAGAGGCTCTGGCCTCATCACCGCCGGTTGGGAATTTCACCCGACCCCGAAGGACTTATTTACTTATGTTCATTATAAGTAAACATCAAACTGAATTCAAACGTGATCACTTTTATTGACCAATTATTAATTTTTCTTTCGGATAATGAATATGTTCTGTTACTGTTTTCCCTCGAATGATAAACAAGAAGGATAAGACACCGATCCTACCGATAAACATTAGAAGCATAAGGATCACTTTACCTGTTGCGCTCAACTGGCCTGTAATTCCAGTCGAAAGCCCCGTCGTTCCGAACGCTGAACAAACTTCGAAGAATAAGTACTCGATCGGCATAGGATCGGTAATCGCTAGGATGATGGTGGATGATGTACATAGCACCATCGCTACAATAATGACGATAAATGATTTTTGAATGTCTTCTGGATAGATCTCTCGTTTAAAGATCTTAATCGTGTTTCTACCTTTTGCATAAAACAGGATCGCTAAAAGAGCAACGGCAAACGTTGTTGTTCTGATACCTCCACCGACTGAACTAGGCGAAGCCCCAATAAACATCATGATCGATAGGAAAAGCATAGTTGGTACGGTTAGTTGCGAGATGTCCATCGTAGATAAACCGCCACTTCTAGTGGTTACAGACTGAAACATCGAATAAAAGAACGATTCATGCCAAGACTTACCTTCAAAGAAAGCGTTCATCTCTAACACATAAAAACCTATGGCACCTGTTACAACTAAGATAGCGAATGTAGTTGTAGTGACTTTTGTAAAAAGAGTGAATGTGTAGCGTTCTAGATATTTACGCTCTTTTATAAAATTATTGATTTCGACTAAAACAGGGAATCCGATCGCACCTGATGTAATCAATAACATCGTTACGATTTGAACGAGATAATCGTGACGAAACGGGATTAACGAGCTACCCGTTATATCAAAACCAGCGTTCGTCGTGGCAGTAACTGCCGCGAAAAAGGCGTGGTAAAGCACCTCAACTTCTGTATCATAATAGGACTGAAACAAAATGAAGAACAAAACCGTTCCTACTACTTCAATACCAATGATTAACGCTAAAATTTGCTTCATCAACTGGACGAGTCCAGCAAGTGTTGATTGGTTCTGATCCGTCATGATCAATTGACGTTCTCTCATCCCAATCCTCTTTCCTATCAATAACCAGACGGCTGTACCAAGCGTCATTACACCGATACCACCAATCTGGCAAATTAAAGCGAGCAGTATGACTCCAACGTGATTGAACGTTTCTGAGATACTAACAGAAGTTAGTCCTGTTACACTAACTGCACTCACCGCTGTAAACAGAGCATCGATAAATTTCAACTCTACTCCTTCGTTATGTCCAACCGGCAAGCTTAAGAGGATCGTCGCTACTAGTACGGACAACAAGTAAAAGATAACGATGAGTTGAACGGAAGTGAGGAATGATTTTTTATGTTGTGTAGTTGCTGTATTTTTAAACATATATTTTCACCTGTCGAAAGGATTTTTCTGTAACCTTCTGAAATCTTAACAATAGCATTTCCATTTAACAAGGTGAAATTGAACATTTGCAAAAAAAAGACTGTTAATCTCCTAAGTTACTAGCATCTTCAGCCATTCTCTTGTCAATAAGCCTCATTAATTCAGCCGGTTCATCTACTTTAATAACTACCCTTGTCACGTCCTTCTTAAATCCATATATGATCTCTGACCTTACAGGTATTTTCAAAAGCAACTCAATATTCGGTTTTTCCGGAATAAAATCACTTACTCTTGCTTCAAATGTGTACTTCATTTCAGCTGCACTCAACTCATCTGGCCCTTCATACGTTTTCCATTCTTGAATGTATTTAAACGGAAGATCAAGGCTTTTAATAAATCCTATATTCAATATCAATGAGTGTTCCGTAACAATTACAGGCACTTTTTTCACTGCTTGCATTTGGCCGATAAGAAAGAGAATAGAATAGATGTTTATAAATAATAAAATCAGAGAGACTGTATGGTTCCACTGGCTGAAGAAATAATGAAGACCTACTGATTCAATGATCAGCGCGTGAATCAGCATGAGCTGAAGAGCTACATAACTGGTATTCTTATGATAGGTAAAAGTTTGTTCGTTTATCATAGGTGCTCTGTGCCAGGAGAAGAAGGCATAATAGAGCATCGTAACCTCACTAATGAGGGAATCGATTAGGCGACTTTTCATAAAATGGAGGTTAACTGCCTGTTTGATTCTCAATAAAAATGGTAGTTCACCATTTATTTCTTTGTACGTCTTCTTTACTTTAGGAAGCTTTCTGCACACGATAAACAATAGGTATAGTTCTATAGAGATGAAACCTGCTTCTAGAAGCAAGAGTGCTTTCGGAATCAATGATACAGATTTCATGAGATCATCCGGAATGATCCATGAGGCGAAAGCATAGCTCACTAATGCGACTAGCAGCGTTAGCTTCCATGAGTATCTTTTGCGGATAATAAAGTAGTAGGTAAGTAGAGGAATAACGAGAAGAAAATCAAACATCGAGCCAATGAGCACTGACGTGGGTACTGGTTGAAAATAAGTTGTCTGATATAGAATTACATTGCTTCCAATGATCAATAAACTAAGAAATAGATAAGGTATCCACCTGATCGGCCTATTCATGGTTTTAATCATAATATCCCTCCTCACTTCTATAATACAATAAATTCCATTATTTTCTTCTTTTTCGTATTTTTGTCACAAAAGGTACAAAAAGAGGACCTACGCCTCAAACGGCGGATGGCCCTCTGTCGTGTGATTTAGTTTTTCTTTAACCGGAATAAAAACAAACAGACATAAAAATAAAGCGACTAGCTCTAGTGAAAGGATATACCAAGGATAAGGCCCCATGTAATCCATGAGAGAAGCATTTGATGGTTTTCTTAGCAAGAACATATAATTTGCACCAATCGCTACATCTACAACGTACACACCAAGAGCATAGATGTTCAACCAAAAAAATGATTGGAAAAGAAGCTGCCAGCTAATTGTATAAGACCTGATAATTGCATAGTAAAGAGCTGTCCAAACAATAAAGGCATGCGCCACAAAGTATTGAATAAAACGAAAATGCCATGGTTCCTGAAACAGCTCTGGTGTCAACAATCCTTGTATAGCACCTGTTAAACCAAACAGATAGACAAAAGCAAACAGTCTCCGATTATCCGTTATGAGTAACAACACACATAGTAGAATATTGAAACTACATAGCTGCAAAGGAAGGAAAATATGAATATCCCATAAATTATTGTAAACGGCCCATATGTGATACGTAGTCTCAGAGACGATAAGTCCTGTAATTAAGATCTTCTTCCATATGTGCATCTTCCTAATCCTATTACGGTAGCCATACATGATAATACTTACAAGGAATATAAAAACTAATAAAAGAACATGCTCCCACTGAAACATCTTAAAACCCGAAGCTCCCGCACTAAACCAATTCTCCATTAACCCCTCCACCTTCTACCTAATACTATTCAAAAATCTTTGTGCACTTTCCTTTATAAACTTTTAAAAATTATTTGTACAACGTAACAGTGTTATGTTACATTGTGAACAAGGAGGTTTACAATGGAAAATCTAATCTCAAAAAAGGATCTTTTAGAAGAAGCAAATATCTCCTACGGCCAGCTATACAGATGGAAAAGAAAGAATCTGATTCCCGAGAACTGGTTCATCCGAAAATCCACCTTTACGGGGCAAGAAACATTCTTTCCTAAAGAAGATATCTTGCTGCGCATTGAAAAAATTAAAACGTTAAAAGATGACTTATCACTCGATGAACTAGCTGATATGTTCTCCCCTTCCCCAACACTCACATCATTATCAGCAGAAGAACTTACTAAGCGCAACATTGTTTCACAGACGGCGTTAGATATGTTTAATAATTTTCATGGGCCGAATCAATCCTTCTCATTTAATCAATTAGTAACCCTCTATGTATTGAATTCATTGTTGCAAACAGGCGATGTAAACCGTGCAGAAGGCATTGACTTGTTACAGCTCTTTCACGATCAAGCACAGACCGTTAACAATGCTGGAAGTGAATTAATTTTCATCAGAAAGATGGGCGTCTCTTTTTTTATTCTCACCCCTGAACCAGCCAATCTTTTCATAGAACCTCAAGCTAAAAAAATCGCTCACTACAAAATAAGTCAGTGCATACAAGAACTAAAATTAAAGCTTTCTTAATCATTGAAGGAGGAATAGCCATGGAACGAACTCAGTTAAAAAACATTAGCATTTCTGGATCAGGGACTTCATCTGGTGGCGAGTATGATCAAGTAAAAGTTAACGGATCTGCACATATACACGGTGACCTTATTTGTGAACAGTTCAAATGCAACGGAAGCGCCCATCTTGAAGGAAACATCACAACGGATACTGCTAAGATCAATGGATCCACTCACTTTGAAGGCGATGTAGAAGTGAAGGAAATGACGATTAACGGCAGTACGGATATCGACGGTAACCTTTTATGTGATGAATTAAAGGTTCAAGGCTCTTCTACGATTAAAGGAAATGTTAAAGGAAAAGAAATTATCGTTCGTGGATCTGCCTCTGTAAATGGAAATGTTTCGAGTGACGAAATTGATGTGAAAGGGCAAGTGAAAATAAAAGGAGATTGTGAAGCTGAATCGTTTGAAGCTCGTGGTAATTTTAAAATTGATGGCCTCGTAAATGCAGGTACGATCGACGTGGAACTTTTACGTCATTGTGAAGCAAAAGAAATCGGTGGCGAGAACATCATGGTAAAAAAGACACGTGATGCATCTGGCTTTAAAAAACTAATCAAGTTTTTTATGAGTAACCACAACGATCAACTAACGGCGGAAGTGATTGAAGGCGATAACTTGTACCTTGAACATACACATGCTGAAGTCGTTCGAGGCAACACGGTAGAAATCGGACCTGGCTGTGATATTAAAAGAGTTGAATATAAAACAAGTTTAGAGATTGATCCGGACGCAAAAGTGGGATCACAGGAAAAGATTTAAACTTAATATCTCTTATTCATTTTTAAAGCTACCACACTTGAGGTAGCTTTTTTTGTTTGGCTATTTCGAATTCAATGTTTTAAAAGTAGTTGATCAAAAAATCCTTCAAACCTTTCCATGGTAAATAATGTATAGATTTCTATCCTTCATCAAACATTAAAGGATAAGGCAGGTGTTAATCATCATGGATACAGATACAACAAAAGTGGAAGTTCCCATAAACAAAGACCTTCAAGCAAATGACGAGTATATGCGTAACCTTTATAAAAACTGTGATGACATCAAGATCAGACATTTTCAATTTGGTTCAGATTATAAACAAGAAGCTCTTGTTGTACACTGTGATTCTCTCGTTCAAGAAGAAAAATCGAACCTGCTGCACCAAGTTATCAAGGACATGCCTGATTTTGAGGCAGCCCTCTCTCTCTCTGTTTCCGTTCAGCAGATAAAAGAGTTTTTTGAGAATAAAGGCGTCTCATCAAGGCCAGTCATGCTTTTAAAAAACTACAATGAACTAAATGCCAACATCGTGAACGGCCATATTGTCTTGATTTTCGACAAATGGGACTTAGCACTAAGCTTCGATGCTTCTTCAGTAGAAAAAAGAAGTGTAGCTGAACCACAGAACGAGGTAGTCGTTGTTGGCCCACGAGAAGGAACGATCGAAAACCTTCAAAAGAACCTTGGCTTGATTCGTTCGCGATTAAAAACTCCCGATCTTAAATTTATTTTTAAACAAACAGCTAGCAAGTCTAACACGAAATTTGTTTACGGCTATTTAGATGGAACCGTAAAAAAAGAGATGCTTGAAGAATTTGAATCGAGAATCAACAAGATTAAACAGGAAGAAATTCTAGAAACGTCCTATATCGCTGAATTAATCGAAGAGTCTTCGGTCACCCCCTTTCCTCAATATCGATTTACAGAAAGACCAGATGTGGCTTCAGCATCTTTGTTAGAAGGTAAGATTATTATTTTAATGGAAGGAACAGGAACGATTGTCATCTGTCCTGGCCTCTTTAATGAATTCTTCCAATCTGCTTCAGATTATTATCAACGATCTGTTTTTTCATCGATTATCAGGTTGGTAAGGTTTGTTGGTTTTATTTTGAGCTTAGCTCTGCCTAGCATCTATATCGCTTTGACTACTTTTCATTCTGAACTTATACCGACTGTTTTGTTGATCGCCCTGTTGGATACACGTGAAGGCATCCCCTTTCCTGCAATTATAGAAGCTTTAATCATGCTGTTTTTTTTCGAACTTTTGCAAGAAGCAGGTGTCCGGCTGCCAAAACCCATTGGGTCAACCGTAAGTATCGTTGGAGCATTGATTATCGGAGAAGCTTCTATTAACGCTGGACTCGCCTCTCCGATCATGATCGTGGTAATAGGGTTAACTGGGATCGCTTCCTTTTCTATCCCTTATTATGATTTTGGCTTTGCGGCACGTTTATTGCGAATACCGTTGATGTTTCTTGCGGCAATCATGGGAGGCTTCGGTCTATTCTTAGGATTTATTCTCATATTCCTGCACCTATCCAAATTGCACGTTTTGAAAGAACCTTACCTTGGTACGTTCACACTTAACAGCACCTCCTTACTAAAAGACGGTTTCTTTCGATTGTCATTAAAAAAATTATTGAAACATCGAAGCACAGGTAAAAACGTTTAGGGCGTTTACTTATAAAAAGGTGGGGTTTGTATGCAAAAGTTAATCAAATACATGGTTGCCTCTTCCCTCCTTTTTTTATCCGGTTGCTGGGATCATGCTGAACTTACTGAATATGTTTTCGTCCAATCACTTGCCATTGACCAGAAAAAGGATGGAAGAATTCAACTTACCACTCAGTTTTATAAGCCTGCTCCTAAGATCGCTTCAGCTGGAGGTGGTGGAGAGTCTTATTTCGAGCTTGAAACGGAAGCGAAATCCGTTTTTGATGCGATAAGAGATGTGACCATCCATTTAGGTAGAAAAGCAAACTGGGGACATGTGCGTTTTATTGTTATAAGTGAGAGAGTGGCTAGAAAACAAAACCTCGGTTCTGTTCTAGACTTCTTTTTCCGAGATCATGAGCCAAGACTCTTAACAGGAGTTGCAGTTACAGAGGGAACTGCTGCTGACTACATCAAAGTAAAACCTCATGTTGAAAATACAGTAAGTGAACAGTTAAATGAGGTGACGAAAACCGGGAGTAAATTCAGTGCAAAAACGTACCCTGCGAATTTATTTTCGATTGGTAAGCAGCTTCACAGCGAGGTCGATACGGTCTACGCCCCTTTCCTAAAAAAGGAAAAAGATAGAGAAAAAAGCATCTACGTAGATGGACTGACTATCTTTAAAAACGGAAAACTAAAGACGATTATTTCAAATAAAGAAACGAAGTCACTCATGCTAGCTCTCAATGATTTTCAATTTGGTATTATCGGTATCACTTGTAAAGGAAGTAAATTGCACGAATCATTCGAAATTACGGAATCTCATACCAATTCATCTCTTAAAATAAAAAACGGAGTAGTCCATTACTCTCTTCAACCAAAGCTTCAAGCTAGTATAGGAGAATTAGAATGCTCGACGATCGAAACGAAACAACAACTAGAGGTTGTTCATAAAAAATTAGAAAAACAAGTGAACAGGAACATGATGGCATTATTAAAGCAATCACAAAAAAAGAATATCGACATGATTGGTTTGGGAAACCACATCTATCGCTCAAACCCGAAAGAATGGCAACGAATGAAAAAAGAAAAAGTACCGTACTACAAAAATGCCGTCTTTCATGTTAAATCAGAAGTTAACATCTTGAATACTGGGACAGATATAAGCAAACCTTTTCACAAAAAAAATTAGAACGATGAGGAATCGCGATGATTGAAAAACTCATTATAGGAAGCTTGATCGTTTTATTGTACTTCGACTATCAAACGATCAAACAAGATAACAAATCAAAAAAAATCTATTTATTGCTCTCCATTCCTGCAGGATACATGCTTTATTCTTATCTAACTGGACGAAACCTTCCTAACTTAGATGATGGATTTCAGTTAATCGTTGGTCCTATGGCTGAAGCGATCACCTCATGGCTACAAGTAAAATAATAAGGAGTACCTTTATGCACACAGGAAAAATTAGTTATTGGCAGATGGCAGTCTTATTTCAAGTGTATATGACAGGTTCAGCTCTCATTAATATCCAAGGGCCTATGTTGGCTGCTGCTCATAACAGTGCCTGGTTCGCCATGCTTCTCGCTAACTTAGTTGGTTTTGTCATCTTATTTCTTGTATTATCGCTTCATAATGAGTACCCTGATCAATGTTATGTGAATCAAGTTCGCCTAACCCTCGGAAACGTAATGTCTTATGTAATCATCATTCCTTTATTCTTAGTCATGTTGTATATCACAGCAAACATTGTTTATGGCATGGGTCAATATTTTACAACATCGATGATGAGAGAAACCCCACTCTTTATCTTTCACTTGTTCATTTTAATCACTAGTAGCTTAACCGCAAAAGCTGGAATCGAAGTGATGGGTCGCATGTTTCATCTATTGATGTACATTTTGCTATTCATATTCATCATCATGTTAATTCTGCCCTACAACACGTATGAGATCACCAATCTTCTTCCTTTAGCTCCATTAGGTTTTAAACCGATTCTACACGGCGTTTATGTCGGTATTGGATTTCCTTATATGGATGTTCTCTTTTTTGCTATGATCATCTATCTGGTAAAGCAAAAACCCGGGCAGTCTATCAACAAATGGCTCTATTTAGGACTATTCATTAATGGAATCGTACTCAGCTTAACCATTCTCTGTTCGTTATTAGGACTTGGCACTTTAGTGTTTCTAAAGAAATTTCCGCTTCATGTTCTTGCTCAGTTGATCAGCATTGGAGAGATTGTTGAACGTGTAGAAGCAGTATTTGGCATCGCATTAATTCTAGGAACGTACATGAAGATCTCCTTATTACTTTTTATACTTGATCAATCTCTTTCTACGTTATTTAAAGTAAAAGCTGCACACTTTATTAATATCATCACAGTCGTCGTGTTCTTACTTTCTCTTACGATGTACAAAAACGAAATCGAATTAGGTGAATCTGGATCTTTCTTGCAGACCCCTGTAACGTTTATTTTTGGATTTTTGCCCCTTTTATTTGTAGTGATTGTGGCTAAAGTGAAGAAAAATAAAAAAACAGCTTAAAAAGAAGGCAACCAAATTGGCTGCCTTCTTTTTTAACTTTATACCGTTCTTTTTTCAAGTGATGCGCTCCATGCAGTCAAGAGAACAGCACCAAATACCATCACTCCGCCAATCCAAGGTGTGTGAATAATACCGATCGAATCGACGATCAGTCCTCCAACTGATGCTCCAATCGCGATACCTAAATTAAATGCAGCAATATTGATGGCTGACGCAACATTTACCGCAGATGGTACATATCTTTCAGCCAATTTCACAACATAAACTTGTAGACCTGGCACATTCATAAACGCTAAAAGTCCTAATAAGAAAATCGTAATCGTCCCAGCAATTTTAAAAGGTGCTGTAAATGTTAAAATCACTAGAATAACGGCTTGAACAACAAACATCCAAAATAAAGCTTTGATCGGATTCTTATCTGCGGCTTTACCTCCTACCGTATTCCCGATCGCGACAGCAATTCCGTATCCTAACAAAATCCAGCTGACTGCTTTAGGAGCATAGCCTGTTACATCTTCTAGGATCGGTGCTAAATACGTAAATGCTACAAACGTTCCACCATAACCAAGAGCTGTAATCGCAAAAGCTAATAATAAGCGACCGTTTTTAATGATCTTGAGTTGATCTTTTAAGCTTGATGGCGGTGCTTCTTTCAGATTCTTTGGAACCAAAATAGCACTAGCGATAATCGCAACAACACCTAGTAGAGCAACTGCCCAAAACGTAGCTCTCCATCCGAAGGTTTGTCCGATAAATGTTCCAAGTGGAACCCCTGTTACCGTAGCAACAGTAAGCCCTGTAAACATGAATGCGATCGCACTTGCACGTTTATGTTCAGGAACAAGATCCGCTGCGATCGTTGCACCTATTGAGAAGAAAACACCATGAGAAAAGGCTGTAATGAATCGCGCGATCAATAGCAGCGTAAAACTTGTAGATATTGCTGCAACCATGTTACCTGCAATAAAAACGACCATTAACAGAAGTAACAACGTCTTTCTGTTCATTTTATTCGTTAATGCTGTAAGAACGGGTGCTCCGAATGCCACACCCATCGCATATCCAGATATGAGTAATCCTGCGAGCGTGATCGAAATGTTAAGATCAGAGGCTAATGAAGATAAAAGTCCTACAGGTACAAACTCAGTTGTACCAATACCAAATGCCGAAATGGCTAATGCTAATAACGCGGGAAAACCACCTTTTGACTTCGATGCGTTTTCCGTTTGAACGGCTGTTGAATTCATCTATTGTTCCCTCCATTAATTTTTAGTTGGTGAATGAACTAGTCATTCGGATGACTTGATGCTATTATGAAATATACGCAAACTAAAAGTAAGTACGCACTTTTAAGTAATGTAGGTACTTTTAAGTAACAATTAAGGGATAGAGGTGATTATGGATGAAAAAATACAACATACCTGTTGAAGCTGCATTAGAAGTGATCGGCGGAAAGTGGAAAGTCGTGATCCTCTGCCATCTTATAAAAGATAAACGAAGAACCGGTGAGTTGAAGCGATTAATGCCAGGAATCACACAAAAGATGCTCACACAGCAACTTCGAGAACTAGAAGACGACGGAGTAATCCTTCGTGAAGTTTATAATCAGGTTCCACCACGTGTTGAATACTCTTTAACTGATTACGGTTGGTCGTTAAAAGGGATCTTGGATTCACTCTGCGCTTGGGGTGAGCAACATATCGAGAAGACTTATCCGAATAAAGATGATGTTTTAGTTCAGACAGAGGAACTCGTATAAATTTAGAGAAATGGCAGCCATCATTGGCTGTCATTTTTAGTTTTAATTACAAAATAATATTCTTTAATAAATTTTAATACATTGTTAAAAGGAATGAACGTTCATTTAGGGGGACTTGTGATGAATTCAAACCGTTTAACAGTTGAGAGAATGCTGGATATTATACAGAACGGTTTACCCATGACAAGCTCTCCAAAAAGGATGATTGTCGTTGGTGCAGGAATGGCCGGGCTTGTCGCAGCCACACTTTTAAAGAACGCTGGACACGAGATCATCCTTCTAGAGTCTACTCACAGAGTTGGCGGGCGTATTTACACAGTCAGATCACCTTTTACCCACGGTAACTATTACGAAGCAGGTGCGATGCGAATTCCTGAGATGCATAAACTTGTTTTAGCATATATCGAGAAGTACAACCTAGAGATTAATGAATTCGTAAACAGCAATCCTCATGACCTTCTTTTAGTCAATGGCATTCGGACCACCTATAATGCTTATGAGAAAAATCCTGATATCTTAGGATTTCCAGTCTTAGAAAATGAAAAAGGAAAAACGGCTGAAGAGCTGATTGCTTATGCCGTTCAGCCGATTGCAGATTTCATAGATCGTGATCCTGATAATAACTGGCCGATCATCATTCAGAATTTTCAACAGTACTCCCTTGATAACTATCTACGTAATAACCCTTACGGAAGATCTTTATCAGCTGGAGCTATAGATATGATTAAAGTACTCCTGTCACTAGAGGGGCTTCCGGAGCTCTCTCTTTTAGAGATGCTTCGAGATATTTTAATCATCTTTAAAAAACCTCCACTCAAATATTTTGAAGTAACAGGCGGCTACGATCAGCTGCCTCGTGCTTTTCTTCAAGAACTACGGCATCATATCTATTTTGGACAGAAGCTAACTCGCCTTGTGCAGACAGAGTCTACCGTTAAACTATATACAGAAAGTCCTCAAACACTACATCGTTTTTCATTTGAAGCAGACAAAGTTTTAATTACCTTGCCTTATTCCGTTCTTAATTTTGTGGATTTTGAACCATACGATTCGCTCTCCTATTTAAAAAGAAAAGCGATTCGGGAACTTCATTATGTACCCTCGATTAAGATTGGCATTGAATTTAAACATCGCTTTTGGGAAAAAAATGGCCTTTCTGGTGGAAAAACTGTCACTGATCAAGCAACACGTTTCACTCATTATCCGAGTCATATCCGTCAAGACATCCCATCCGGTGTCGTGATTGGAAGTTATACGTGGGAAGATGATACGTTTCCTTGGAGAAGTTCGTCAAATGAGATGAAGATTAAAGAAACATTAAAATATCTCGCACAGTTTCACGGAGATCACATCTATCAACATTTTGTTACAGGGTTTAGCCATGATTGGTCAACAGACCCCAATGCAGGTGGATGCTTTACCATGTTTAAGCCCTACCAAGAATTAGAGTTATTTGAAGCGATTAAAGCGCCTGAAGGAAGACTGCATTTTGCAGGGGAACATACAACACTCAAGCATGGATGGGTGGAAGGAGCCGTGGAATCGGGGGTCAGAGCTGCGATTGAGATGAACGTCATTTAGCCCTTCAATATGTACACAAAAACGAGCTGATCTCATGTGAGGTCGGCTCGTTTTTTAAACAAATGTTTAATTTTTCGATAAGTATCGCTCTCCTATAATGTTACGATGGTGTATTTCATGACCTGCTATAATCATCATTAGGGCACGAGTGCTAACTGGATGACCATTTGCTGTTCCTTTCCTTTCTAAAGCCTTTTTGCTCAAACTCTTAATAAGCTGGATTGTCGCCAAGCGAACTGATACAAAATGTTCCAATAAATCTCTTACCGGAATATCATCAAAGCCTGCTTCCTCTACATAAGCATTTTCATCATATCCAGGAAGTGAGGTTGTTTCCCCTCGTGCGATCGATAATAAACGATAGCTCATGATCCTCTCCGTATCTGTAATATGGCCGACTACTTCTTTGACGCTCCACTTCCCTGCTGCATATCGGTAGGAAAGCTGCTCATCATCTAACATGCTGACGATTTCCACTGTATCTTTCATTTGATCTGATAGGATTTGAATGATATCCCCTTCAGGTACTAACTCTACATACCCCTTATAATAATCTGCATACTCATATCCTTCTGATTTTTTATCCATATCCTCATCCCTTTCCTTTATGTATAACGTATAGTTGTATTTTTCTACTAAAGCTATGAAAAAACAAGAAATTCACGATAAACGTGAGAAAAAACCATATTTACGCGCTTACATTCCGTTACTTCCTTTCTTTTATCCATGTTATAATCAAACCCGTTGACATCGGACCCGACTTTCATGAGAGTTGAAAGTCAAAAAACAGTTTTCAAAATATAGAAAGAGGTGTGTTATTGTTGGATTACAATAAAATAAAACAGGAGTGGTTCGGGAACATTCGAGGAGATGTTCTTGCAGGACTTGTAGTCGGATTGGCTCTTATTCCAGAGGCGATCGCTTTCTCCATCATTGCAGGTGTAGACCCTATGGTTGGTTTATATGCCTCATTTTGTATTGCCGTTGTAATTGCCTTTTTAGGTGGAAGACCTGGAATGATATCAGCCGCAACTGGAGCTATGGCTCTTGTCATGGTAACTCTTGTTGCAGAACATGGACTGCAATACCTTTTAGCAGCAACCGTTCTTACAGGTGTGATTCAAATTCTAATCGGGGTATTAAAGCTCGGTAAATATATGAAATTCATCCCTAGATCTGTGATGGTCGGATTTGTTAATGCGCTAGCCATTCTCATATTTACTGCTCAGCTCCCACATTTCGTAGGAGAATCATGGGTCATGTACGCGATGGTCGCGGGGGCATTAGCCATCATTTATCTTTTTCCGAAAGTGACAAAAGCGGTTCCGTCTCCTCTTGTCGCCATAATCGTAATCACGATCATTGCAGTAATATCAGGGTCAACTGTTCGAACTGTCGGTGACATGGGTGAATTAACTCAAGCTCTACCATTGTTCTTAATTCCTGATATCCCCTTAACGCTTGAAACGTTTCAGATTATCTTTCCATACTCATTTGCTCTAGCCCTTGTTGGACTTTTAGAGTCTCTATTAACCGCACAGATCGTAGATGATATGACAGATACGGATAGCGATAAGAACAGGGAAGCAAAAGGACAAGGAATCGCTAACATTATTGCGGGATTCTTTGGAGGTATGGCCGGCTGTGCGATGATCGGGCAATCTGTTATCAATGTTAAATCAGGTGGTAGAGGAAGACTTTCTACATTTGTTGCTGGGGCATTCTTAATGATTCTTATAATCTTGCTTAACGACTTGCTCTCGATGATTCCAATGGCAGCTTTAGTTGGAGTTATGATCATGGTATCCATTGGTACCTTTGATTGGTCTTCTATAACAAAACTTTATAAGATGCCTAAGACCGATGCTGCGGTTATGATCGTAACAGTCGTTACAGTTGTGCTCACTCATGATCTTTCAAAAGGCGTTCTAGCCGGTGTTATCTTAAGTGCCCTGTTCTTTGCGGCTAAGATTTCAAAAGTTGAGATATCTTCTAATATGGATAACAACACCAAAGTATATGTAGTAAAAGGTCAGTTATTCTTTGCATCGGTAACAGATTTCGTTTCTCAGTTTGACTTCTCAGAACGTGTCGAGCTTGTTACGATCGACTTGTCACATTCTCATGTTTGGGATGATTCTGCTGTAGGTGCCATTGATAAAGTCGTTCTAAAATACCGCCAGAACCAAACAGACGTTCAAATTATTGGTCTAGATGCCTCTAGTAACAAACTTGTAAAAAAATTAGCTGTTTACGATAAGCCAGAATCTAATATCATCGCTCATTAACTTTTTATAAGATACACTTCATGGTGTATCTTTTTTTACGGATTTTTAGCCCCATACATAAGACCTCCCCTCTTTAAAAGGTAACTTTTTAGGACAATTAGTCTAATATCCAATCTTTTTTTTTACATCTACATAAAATAAGAACAGATATATCCATTTTTAAAATCAATAGAAAAATGCAATGGGATGGATCTCTCGATTATTTGGTTTCCATGCTTTTTTTTTCCATTGAGAGCAAAACACTACTTTCAATCGAATTATCTGGTATAAAATAAACATATTCACCGAAGTAACCGACAAAATACGTATGAACTATAAAAAGGGGTATAAGTATGTTACAAAGTAAAAACTTAAAGCAAAAAGTTCTTTCCATACTTGAAGATAAAATACAACTTATAAAAAAAGACGAAGGTGCGATTTATTTAGTTGGTCCCATTCGTCTGCCTGTTAATCTTTATGGAGATACCGTTGTTTTCAACTGGTACTGCTGGCTTGAAGGCTGCGAACAGACAGAAAACTTTGAAGAAGTGATCGACAAGCTTTCCTCTGCCAACTTGGCAGAATATCAGCAATCCAGTGTTTTAGTTTATGGTGACTTTGCGTACAATGATGAAGCGCTTATTCGCATGCACTCCATCTGTCACACTGGTGATATTTTTGGTAGCAAACGATGTGACTGCGGATACCAGTTAAAGCAGTCGATGAAGATGATTGTAGAACATGGGACTGGTGCACTCTTTTATTTAGCAAACCATGAAGGCCGTGGTATCGGTCTATTTAGTAAAGCGATGGCTTACCTCCTTCAGGAAAGTGGACAAGATACTGTAGAGGCGAACGAAAGTCTTGGATTTGTAGATGATTCCAGAAATTACGAAGACGCTATTGAAGTATTAAAAGCATTGCGTTCAAAACCTGTTACACTCATTACAAACAATCCGAAAAAATTAGAAGCACTTCATCAAGCTGGTCTTTCTGTTACAGCAAGAGCACCGATTTGGGGTGACGTTTCTGAATACAACGAGAAGTATCTTCAAACCAAGATTAAGCGATCTGGTCATCTAGATGAAGGAGTATTCACGAATGAGTAGTCACGAATTCTACATGCAACTCGCCCTAAATAATGCACGAGCGATGAAAGGTCAAACAGATCCCAACCCTTTGGTGGGGTCTGTAATCGTAAATCACAACGAAATCGTTGGGGTTGGTACACACCTTAAAGCTGGTGAACCTCACGCTGAAATTCATGCCATTCGTATGGCTGGAGAGAAAGCGAGAGGCGGTACGATATATGTTACACTTGAACCCTGCTCTCACCACGGACGAACGGGACCTTGTGCTGTAGCGATCGTAGAAGCTGGAATTAAGAAAGTAGTCATCGCTGCATTAGATCCGAATCCGCTTGTATCCGGAAAAGGCGTACAAATTTTAAAAGATGCTGGGATTGAAGTGGAAACTGGAATACTTCAAGAGGAATCAGAGCGAATGAATGAAGTGTTTAACAAGTTTATCGTTCAGAAAATCCCTTTTGTAACTTTGAAATCTGGCATCACGCTTGATGGAAAGATTGCGAGTCATACGAATAACAGCAAATGGATCACATCACCAGAAGCACGAGTAGATGTTCATAAATTGCGAAATGAAAATCGAGCTATACTTGTTGGTGTTAATACGGTTATTCATGATGATCCAGAATTAACGACTCGAATTCCAAACGGACGCAACCCACTTCGAGTGATCATGGATTCGACACTTAAGATCCCTCTACAGGCTAAAGTGGTAACAGACCATCTAGCGGAAACCTGGGTATTTACAACCGAAAATCACAACAAGCAAAAAAAGCTACAACTCGAAGCTCAAGGTGTAAAAGTTTTCATTGCAGGTGAATCACGCGTTGACCCGCTTGAAGTTTTAAAAACACTAGGAAGTAATCTGATCTCTTCCCTTTTGATCGAAGGTGGAGGTACGATTAACGCAGCTTTTCTAGAAAACAAGCTTGTTGATAAAGCCGTTTTTTACATCGCACCTAAACTAATCGGTGGACAGCATTCACCATCATTTTTTGGTGGGACTGGAATCGAAAAAATGTCTGATGCTATCCAGCTGAAAGATCTTACAGTTACACAAATCGGCCCTGATTATAAGTTTACAAGTTATCCTAAATACGAATAAGAGGTATATATACATGAGATTTGGTTTTGACATTGATGATACACTGATTAATCTTCGCCAACATGCCTTTCATATCTACAATAGAAAATTAAAACAAGATGTTCCAATCGATGTTTTTGACACGATTGAAACTCTGGAGATTCACGAACCGTTCGGTCTCTCCAAAAAGGAAGGCAATCAGATGTGGATTGATTCTATGGAAGAGATTTATTTCACAGATTGTCCTGCTTATCCTGATGCCATTGAAGTGTTACAAGAACTCGATAGAGAGGGTCATGAGATTTTCTACATCACAGCAAGACCTGCAGAACATTGTGAAGAAACAAAGAAATGGGTCGAGAATGCTGGATTCCCTGTTCAAGAAGGTCGTTTCTTCTGTGGAATGAAAGATGAGGAGAAAATTCATACGATCAAAGATCTGAAGCTGGACTTTTACTTTGATGATAAGCCTAATGTCTTAAATACGCTAACGGAAGAGCCTGTTCAGCTATATGTTAGACATCAGAATTACAACAAACATTTGGACATGCCTCGTTTGACGAATTGGTCTGAATTAAAAGATATCATCGAAAAACATAGCAACAAAAAATAGGACGCAGTCATTTGTTTGATGTTTCTTAAGATAGCACGTTAAAAAACGTGCTGTTTTTTTATACGCTCGTTTTGGTGTATGGTAATAAGACTGGAGGTTATAATGATATGCTGCTATTCTTATTGCTTTGTTTACTCACTGCAGGTTTTTTTATAGAGATCTTTCAAAAGCATATTTTAAGGGTGAAAGACCCTGATATTCATGAATTGTGGGCAGAGCTAGAAAACGAAGAATGGTTCCAAGAATTAAACGATATCCCTGAGACCAAGAAGTGGATTGAACTAGATAAACAGAACGGCTTATTGAAAGATTCCTATTATGTACGAAAAATAATTGATCAAGGCGGACATCGTGAAGGTTACATACGCTACATATTAGATAAAACGAAGTAATGGCTCAAACAAAAGGTTGATCTTTTGTTTGAGTTTTTTCGTTTGCCTGACTGGTCCATTAGCAACTTGCGGAATTAAGTTGAAAATTTGCGGGATTCCATCCAAAATTCACGGGAAAAACTATAAACTAACGGAAAAAAATGTGATTAGCTTAAGAATTGTATTTACCTATAGAATAATGCCTTTGAGTTAAAACAATACTAATTCATATTCAATTAACCGGAGGAACGTATGAGAATTCAACCTGGTGTAGCTCCAATTCATATTTATGTTCTTTTAATTCTTTCATCCGGCCTCGTAAATCATGTTCTGATTATACCCGTCATCTTATCAGCTTCAGGAAGAGATGCTTGGGTAAGTATTCTTCTTTCAATTATTCCTTACATCCTTTTTATTTTGCTTATTGGTTCGGTTTTAAAAAAAATAGGAAATCAAAATATTATAGATTTTATAAAAAAACGACTCAGTCCTGTCCCTGTCTATCTGCTCAGCGGTGTATTTATCCTTTACTTTTTCTTAAATGCTACAATCACTTTCCGAGATACCATTACATGGACAAAAACAAATTATTTAATGGATACCCCAGCTCTTGTCCTATGTATTTTATTAGGCGTGCTCTGTTTTTTTGGGACTTATAAAGGACTTCAGGAGTTAAGCATGGTAGCTTTGATCGCCTTACCTTTAGTTGTAACATTCGGTTTCTTTATTGCGATTGGAAACATTCCGCATAAAGACTATTCCATGTTATTGCCGATTGCAGAAAATGGCTGGTCTCCTGTGTTAAAAGGCGGAGTTTATGTTTTATCAGGGTTGACAGAGTTAAGTACGCTTTTATTTCTTGTACATCACACTCATAAAATGCTTAAGTGGAAACACATCATTTTTGTAAGTTTTGTTTTAGTGGGTCTTATGTTAGGACCGACAATGGCAGCCATTGCAGAGTTTGGCCCTTACGAAGCCAACAAATTGAGATACCCTGCTTTCGAGCAATGGAAGCTTCTAACGATTAGCAAAGAGATTACCAGGATGGACTTCCTTTCCATCTTCCAATGGATTTCTGGTGCTTTTATTAGAGTAAGTCTATTGATGTACTTAGTTACAAAATTGATTGATGTAAAAAAACACAGGATATGGCTAGTTGCTTCCCTATATATACTTGCGATTGCTTATGCCCTTGCTCCTATATCAAACATCTCTGTTTTTAACTTTTTGTATCATTACTTCTTTCCGATACAGATGTATGTGATGATGCCAATTATAACGATATTCTGTCTTTATGTTCTAGTTAAGAAATGAGGAATCTGTGATGAAGTTTATCCACCGAAAAGAAAATACTAAAATTCATGAACTTCTTAGCTGGTTCAGTCATTCTACAGACGTAGTGGTAAAAAACGATTTATTTGCAGAAAAAACAAATGATGCATATACCCTATTGTTCTGTAAAGGGCTAGTTGATACCCCATTATTAGAAGAAAGCTTGCTTCCCTTCTTAAATGACATCGCTGGGCAGGATGATGTTGCTATGGTTAACTCTTTAAAAAATCGGTTTGTGGTTCATGAAATCACTATTGATTCTGAAAATAAAAGAAAGATTGAGCATAGCTTATTTTCAGGACAAGTACTGTTAACCGGTTCAAAAAATTCTCTATATGCCATCAATCTTGCTAATATGCCAAAGCGAACACCAGAAGAATCGAATACGGAGATTTCAATCCGTGGAGCGCGTGACGGTTTTATTGAAGATTTGGAAATCAATTTTGCTTTAATCCGAAAACGTCTAAAAACATCTTCACTTAACAGCAAATCTTTTACGATTGGTAGAAGGAGTCAAACGGCTATTTCCTTACTATTTATTGAAGACATTATCGACCCTGATCTCGTCGTACGCGTAGAGCAGCGTCTTTCTAAGATTGATATAGATGCCCTTGTATCAAGCAGTGAACTAGAAGAAGAATTATCTGATTCCGTTTTTTCCATTTTCCCTCTACTTGATAATACAGGTCGTCCCGATTTTGCGGTTCAATCATTACTACAAGGAAGATTTGTTATTATTGTAGACGGTTCACCTACAGTGCTCATTGGTCCCGCTTCACTTGCGATTACATTGAAATCTCCAGAAGATGCTCATGCCAGTTTTTACATGGTCTCTTTTGAACGAGTCCTTCGATTTACTGGACTTTTTACAACCGTATCCTTACCTGGCCTCTGGATTGCATTGACAACCTTTCACCCAGATCAGCTTCCTTATCCCCTTCTTGCAACGTTAACACTCTCTCGAACAGGATTACCGTTATCGTTGCCACTTGAAATGATGATTATGGTCGTTTTGTTTGAATTGTTTAAAGAAGCAGGAGCAAGACTTCCTAGAGCTGTTGGGCAGACCGTAGCGGTATTAGGCGGATTAATCGTTGGGGATGCGGCAATCCGGGCAGGGTTAACCTCTCCTACCACACTTGTTGTTGTAGCTATAACAATGATTGCCAGTTATACGTTCGTTAACCAATCATTGAGTGGGAATCTGCTTTTCTTACGAATATATACCCTCCTCATGTGTGCAACATTTGGGCTGTTTGGATTTTTTATATCTATGCTTAGTATATTCATGTTAGTCAGTTCCCTTCGTTCCTTTGACTATCCTTATATAGAATCTTTAGCTGCACCAAATGCGGCTGATACGTTTAAAACATTTTTTAAAGCTCCTTTTACTCTTATCAAGAAAAGATCTTCGTATCTGTATCCAAAAGACGCTACTCGCCAAGGTGATCGCAATGAGAATTAAGCCAAAGATCATGTTCATGTTGTTGATCTTGCTTCTTATGTTAACAGGTTGCTGGGGCTCAAGGGGCATTAATGAGCAGCTCTATATTGAAGCCTTAGGTGTGGATTATAAAGATGGTAAGTATATCGTTTATACCGAATCCGCTGTCTTCTCATCAATCGCTAAACAAGAGGGCGGTGGCGCTCAGGCAGCTGACTCTCCTGTTTTAGTCGGCAGAGAAGAAGGAGATACGCTTACAATGGCTTTCAGGAAGTTAGAGAAATCTTCCCAGTTCCCACTATATTACGGACACGTGCAAGTAATACTGTTTAGCGAGAGGGTAATTAAAGAAAAGCTGAGTGAAGTAATTTCTCACATCGGTCACGATCCTCTAATTCGATTTACAGCATGGATTTTTGGTACGTCAGAAGAAATAAACGAAGTATTAAAGGCAAAATCTCTTTTTAAGCAAGCACCAACATACAAAGTTTTGTTTCATCCAGGTAGTATGTTACAAAGAAACCATTCGGTTAACCCATTATCTATGCAGATGCTATTAAGAGATGGCAGCGAACCATTCGGATCAGCCATAATTCCTAATATAAAATTAGTAAAAGGAAAGTGGCATGAAGATAATGATAAACCCATGTTACCCACTATTAATGGAGGCTATGTACTTAATAGTATGAACTTTAAAGGAAAGCTGAATGATGAGGAACTTCATGGATTGGAATGGTTAACGACAGAAAAAAAAGAGAACAAGCTTGAGATTTCATTAGGGGACACTGTTGTTGAACTTGACGTAAAAGGATATAAAATAAAGCTGAATAAGCCCGTTCAAAATGAACTTAAGTATACAATTGACGTCAAAGCAAAAGCAACAATCGATGAAAATTTAGATATTGTTCCTCGTAAAGAACTTGAAAAGAAAATCGTCCAAAAAATGAAGAAGGATATTGAGCAGACTTATTTAAATGGACTTTCTATAGACAGTGACATTTATAATTTAACCCGTTCTACTTATCGAAAGTCACCGTCTTTAGTTAAAAAGTATGCTTTGCAGAACGATTCTTTGGATTCAGTCAAAGTGAAAGTTCAAATCGTTCATGCAGGAAGTCAGAAGTATAAAGACTAACGAAAAAACTAGCACGCATGCTAGTTTTTTTGTTTGTTACTTTCTATCGCTTGTTTTACATTCGCAAATGTTTCTATTGATGAAAAATCGATACCTTCAGAAACCGCACTAATCGCTAGCTCAGGACGTAAACCAGTCACCATAACGTTAATACCAAGTAATGCCAAAACACGGTATACATTAAAAATATGAGATGCCACTTCAGTATCAATATCGACGATTCCTGAAAAATCCATGATTAACCGTTCAACTTGAAGTTCAGGGATTTTAGGCAGCACATGATTCATAAGATGCTCTGCCCGATCAGCGTCTATGGTGCCAATCAATGGTAAAACAGCCAGTCCATTCTCGATAGGAACGACAGGTGTTGAAAGCTCACGAAGCTCTCTCTTTGTTTTCTCTAAAATCTCCTCTGACTTTCGTTCAAATGCAAGAACCGTTTCATTAATGCTTACGTCCAGCATATGATGAACACGCTTAATGATTAATACGACATCTTCCGTAGAAAGTCCGAAATCAATGCTTATATTTAAAATAAAATCCGCAAACACCATTCGAGTGTCAGGATAACGGATTAATATATCAGAGATTCGATGATGCTTTGCTGCTGTTTTCTCTCCATTTTCTCGACTCCACTCCAACAGTTCTTCTGGGACAGAACCTTCTTCACAATCGATAGATTCACTTAAAAAGGATAGGAATTCGGCATACACTTTTCTGGCCTGACTAATATCAGTCTCGCTTACCTGGAAACCAAACTGCCCAATAATATCATCAACGATTTTATTAGCTAGAAGCTCTGCATTTTCTTTTAGATAATGGGCAACCGTTAATGTTGACTTCATCTTCTTCACTCCATATCAAGAAAAATAGTTTTATTATCATACCTTCTATGATTTTATCACTAAAAAACCAGTAATTGGCTAAACTGTGAAAATAATAACAGAGATAAGTGTTGAAAGATTTTAAAAGAAAGTATTTTTCGCATTGATGGTTGTTCTTAGGTGTAGTTGTTTTCTGTTTCAGGATGCTCGCTTTTCGCGTTGCGTGCGGTGATACACCATAATGATAGACATTCAAGAGATTGTACTTGCTCCTAATATACACGGCAATGCTTCATATGTGAGCTTTCTCATCGCATCATTGGCTAGATTCTTATCTGTTACGTAACCACGCACTTTCCTCCGTTTTAAGAGATGCAATCGAATAAAACCTTCAGTAGACCTCAAGGTAAATATAAAGAGTATGTAAACTTTATAGTGATCAGGTTGAAAAGAAAAGGAACTCATGTTATTTTTATTTCGAAAACCGATATAGGTAATCGATATTGAGATGCAAATATAGGTGGTGATTATATGGAAGAGAAAACGTTACGAAAACTTTTTCTTGGTTTCATACAAATACACATTCTGCATCATGCGCTTGAACACCCGATTTATGGCGTATGGATGCTAGAAGAACTCAGAGAACACGGCTATAACATTAGCACAGGTACACTATATCCGATTCTTCACTCCATGGAAGCAGACGGACTTTTGACAAAGGCAAACAAGAACGTTGAAGGAAAAATTAGAAAGTATTACACCGCAACTGAAAAAGGACAGATCGTCTTATCAGAAGCGAGAGCAAAAGCTTATGAACTGTTTAAAGAAATCAAAGAGTAAGAGGTGATCATACATGACAGAAAACAAAAGTCTACTTAAAACACTATTAGAAATTTTGATGGTTTCAACAAGGCTAGGCCTCACTTCTTTTGGTGGACCCATCGCACATCTAGGTTATTTTCATGAAGAGTATGTAAGAAAACGTAAATGGATGGATGAAAAAGGCTACGCAGACCTTGTAGCTCTCTGTCAGTTTCTCCCTGGTCCGGCGAGTAGCCAAGTTGGAATAGGAATTGGTGTTATGCGAGGAGGCGTATTAGGAGGAATCGTATCCTTTATCGGCTTTACACTCCCTTCCGTTATTGCGCTTATCGTTTTCGCACTTATCCTGCAAGGATTAAATGTTTCTGACCTAAGCTGGATCCACGGATTAAAGCTCGTAGCCGTTGCTGTTGTGGCACATGCTATTCTAGGAATGGCCGAAAAGCTAACACCAGATCTAAAAAGAAAAACCATCGCACTGTTAGCACTAATTGGAACACTATTGTGGCAGACTGCGTTCTCTCAGGTGGGTGTCATCCTATTAGCAGGCTTATTAGGATTTTTATTATACAAAGACCAAACAGATAACGATGAAACAAAATATGAATTTCCTATCTCAAAAAAGTTTGCTGTAATCTGTTTGAGTTTATTCTTTGCGTTACTTCTTCTGTTGCCGCTCTTAAGAGATTTAACTTCTAACAGTTGGATCGCGATCTTTGACAGCTTTTATCGTTCTGGATCACTTGTATTCGGAGGAGGACATGTGGTTCTTCCGTTACTTGAGCGTGAATTCGTACCATCCGGCTGGATCAGTGAAGAAGCATTTTTGGCAGGTTATGGAGCAGCACAAGCCGTACCCGGTCCTCTGTTCACGTTTGCAGCCTATATTGGTGCAGTGATGAATGGCTGGCAAGGTGGATTACTTGCTACAATCGCAATCTTCTTACCTGCTTTTCTGTTAATTCTAGGCGCCCTTCCCTTTTGGAACTTGCTTAGACAGAACAGAAAGATCAAGGGAGCGTTAATGGGTGTTAATGCTGCAGTTGTTGGAATTTTAATCTCCGCCTTCTATCAGCCTATTTGGACAACGACGATTCTTAAACCGATTGACTTTGCATTTGCAGCAGTACTTTTCAGCATGTTGGTATATTGGAAACTGCCACCATGGGTGGTTGTTGTTACGGGTGCACTTGGCGGTTTATTGATGTCATTGTTATAAAATGAATTAAACGGTTGTTTAAATGTCTGTAAAAGAAACTGCTCGAGTTCTTATTGAACACAGCAGTTTCTTTTCTCTTTTAATTATCATTCTCTTCACAACTTCTACATAAGTGTCCTTTATGCTAGTCATATGTTCATAAAGTTCTCATGAAGAAGAATACTAACACTAGCCCATATAGGAGGTTTTATTAATGGTGAAAAATAAACTATTTATTACAATGTTGCTCTCATTCTCACTCGTTCTTTCAGCATGTGGAAAAGATGAGGCAACAAAAAAGCATGAAGACAGTCAAAATCATGCAGATCACGGAGAAATGAACCATTCAAGTTCAGGTGAAGTTCCTAAAGGACTTAAGGAGAAAGCAAATCCAACATATGAAGTTGGAAGTAAAGCCGTTATTCGTGCAGATCATATGAAAGGTATGAACGATGCAGAAGCTACAATCGTTGGCGCTTATGATACAACCGTATATACCGTAAGCTACACACCTACAACAGGTGGAAAAAAAGTAAGAGATCACAAGTGGGTCATACACGAGGAGATCAAAGATGCAGGTGATAAACCTCTAACTTCAGGAACAGAAGTTACCCTAGAGGCAGACCATATGAAAGGTATGAAAGGTGCAAAAGCTACCATTGATTCTGCAGAACAAACGACTGTCTACATGGTGGATTATACGCCTACAACAGGTGGGGAACGGGTTAAGAATCACAAATGGGTGACAGAAAACGAGCTATCTGAGGTCAAATAATTTTTATGGGCCCTAAATTGGGATTTATGGGCCTTAGAAATATTTTATGAACCCTTAATCTCCATTTATAGTCCTTCAAAAAAGTTTATAGGCTTTTCGACAAAAGGACAAGTGAATATCAAAAAAGCCGGCGTCCCAAATCACGCCGGCTTCCTTATCTGAAAAATTTTATGTTCACCTCAGTACCTTGCTTGTACTCCCCATTTATCCAAATTTGTCCACCGTGAGCTTCAACAATTCTTTTTACAATCGTCAAACCGATCCCGCTGCCCCCATGTTCTCTGTTCCTTGATTTTTCTCCTCGATAGAATCGTTCAAACACGTGTTTGCTCTCTTCTTCTGAAATACCCATTCCTGTATCTCGTATAGTTATCAACACTGATTCGGTATCAACATGAGTCACAACCGTAACTTCTCCCCCTCTAGGTGTATACCTTAGCGCATTGCTGAACAGGTTCATAAACACTTGAGACATTCGTTTGGCATCTATATTTATTTCAAGATCACTATCCAATTCACTTTGAAGTAATATTCCCTTCTGTACAAATGCTCCTGATACGGCATCCACACTTTTTATGAGAATATGGTTTAATTGTTGTGGTTTCTTATTTAGTGAGAACTCAGGTGCTTCCATGGCTGTTAAATATTCAAGATCTTGCACGATTGTAATCAGCCGATCGATTTCACCTGTTAATGACTGTATACGAACTGTAGTTGGCTCGAAAACCCCATCTTCAAATGCCTCTAAATGACTTTTAATTGTCGCTAAAGGGGTTCTGAGCTCATGAGCAATATCTGAAGTCATATTTTTACGGTAAGTTTCCTGCAATTGCAGTTTAGCGGCAAGCTGATTTAGCGAGTTACCCAGCTCATTGAGCTCATCATCTCCAAGTGACTTCACTCTGACTTGAAGCTCTCCCTTAGCCATCTTTTCTGCCGCTTTTCTCATCTCTACCATAGGTCTTGATAGGTTCTTAGCCACAAAATAACTAATGAGACATACTAACATAATAGCACCGAGCGACGTCCAAAGAACTGAACTTAACAGCGCCTTTTCAAAGTGATGCGTTAAAGGCTCTATACTATTAAATTCCGGTACATCTTTTTGAAACATCGTAAAGTGGAAATGGACTTCGTACATGATGATAAGACCGGCAATAATGAGAATGGATGACGCAGCCAATATAAAAATGAGTGTCAGTCTTGCATGCAGACCTTTAAACATGGCTGCCTCCAGTAAACTTATATCCTACCCCAAACACTGTAACGATATAGCGTGGGTTCTTAGGATCTGTCTCAAGTTTAGACCTTAGATTTTTGACGTGTTGATCGATCGTCCTGGTGTCACCTTCATAATCGAATCCTAAAATCTTCTCCACTAATTCCTCTCTCGAAAAAACACGATTCGGATGTCTGGCAAATGTCAGCAATAGTTTATATTCATTCGGTGTAAGATTGACAAGATCGCCATGTATGTATACTTCTTGTTTGCGAGCATCGAATTTAAGCTCTCCTTTGTTATAAGTAATATGCTCAGCCAATAAGCCCTCATCTCCTGTTCGGCGCAATATCGTTTTAACCCGTAAAACAAGTTCGCGCGGACTAAAAGGTTTCACCATATAATCATCAGCGCCGAGCGATAATCCGTTGATGCGATCTTCCTCACTTACCTTTGCAGTCAGCATTAAAATGGGTAATGTATGGGTCTGTCTAATTCTCTGACAGAGTGCTTCTCCGCTCATATCTGGCAACATAAGGTCAAGAATGACAAAATCTACAGAGTTATTTTTTATAAAATGGATTGCTTCGTTAGCAGTAAGAGCTTCTAAAGTGTTAAACCCTTCCTTCTTCAGATAAGAAGAGACAACTTCCAATAGCTTTGGTTCGTCCTCCACGATTAAAATGGTTTTCACGGTTACTCCTCCAAAAGTTAGATTACTTATATTATAACGAAGAATAAAAAAATGAACTGCTCTAGAACGTTAGCAGTCCACTTTATGGGTTTTTTAAGTTAGCCTCGCTTTTCTGCTTACTCTGCAAACTAACCTCATTAATCCTCTATGCGCTATGGGGACTAGAGTAAAAAAAACGTCCATCGTTCTACGCATCGGCAAAGGGCATATGATAGGCTTATTTTTATGTATGCCATCGATTGTTAGTTTTGCTAGTTTTTCTGGAGACATCATCTTTTGTTTTTGAAATTGCTTCATAATCACATCTTTATCTATATGAATAGCTTTTGCTTTCTCGAAGATTGGTGTTTCCACGAACGTAGGACAAAGTGTACTCACTTTAATGCCGAATTCTTCTGCCTCATAATGAAGAGAAGTAGTTAATCCAACTACTGCGTGTTTCGTGGTTCCATAGGCTGCAGAAACGGGAGATGGACCTAGTCCCGCAGCAGAAGCTGTGTTTACGATATGGCCGAACCCTTGTTGTTTCATTACTCGATATCCTGCGTTAGTCCCGTGTATAACTCCCCAAAGATTAACATTCATAATGGTATGCCAATCATCTAGAGTCGTATCATACAATTCTCCATACATCGCGATGCCAGCATTATTAAACAAATAATCTAGCCTTCCAAACTCCGTATATATATCTTTAATAGCGTTCTCTACACTTGTAGCATCCGTTACGTCTAAAAATTGAAATCTTGTATTTCGGGCTCCATTGTTTAATTTTTCTTCAGCCTGTATACCTAATTCCTTATTAATATCAGTGATGATGACAAACACGTTTTGTGAGACGAGCTCCTCACAAAGTGCGTAACCGATCCCCGAAGCTCCACCTGTTACAATCGCAACTCTCTGCTCATCCATCAGAACAACCACCTCTTATGTTAATTAGTCATAATCCCTAAAGCATAGCGTTCTTATTGGTAAATTGATGTTGATCGATAATTGTTGCATATTCCTCTGCAACAATTTGAGCGCCTTTACTATTCAGATGAATGCCATCAAGTGTTAGATGCAACCCACGTTTCTTTGACAACTGATCGATTCTAGATGTTTTTTTATAAAAAAGAACATCTTTCATAACTGTTAATACTTTTGTACTGATATAGTCGGAACTCTTTATTGAAGAAAGGTGTTTTTCAAAAACGGTGTGTAGATTAAGTGTGGAAACATTTTTATGTTTGTGAGCGATGGATGTGATGAGGGTATTTAATTGTTTAATCTCTTGATTCGAGACATTATTCAAATCCTCTCCAACTATTGCTGGAGTAACCGTAATTACAAATTTTGAGGAAGATAAGACACACTCTAAAACTTTTTGATAATACGCTGTAAACTCTTCATGATCTTTTGCAACAGGCTGTGCTTGAACACTTAGTAATTTTGAATAGACATCATTAACACCGATCCAAAGGAAAGCAAGATTAAAGGTCTCTAACTTCATTTTTGTTAGGCGGTTATGCAAGCTTTTAACAGACTCCCCTGGTTTGCCCTGGTTTACAAACGTCATGTGGGGATATTGTTTCTGTAAGAGTTTTAAAAAAGAAACACCAGGTCTTCCTTCTGTCAGACTGTCACCGATTAACCCAATCTTCATATCGTTTCCTCCTTATTTTTGGATGGATCCTAAAAAAATACTTACAGCATTCTTAAAAAGCCGCTCTAAGCTATGAAGTTCCTGAGTATTCGTAAGCTGACAAAGTCCACCAAGCCATGTGCCGATTAACACCGTCCATTCTTCAACATTGCCTTTCTTAAATTCTCCTTCTTCTATCCCTTGAACGAGAATTGCACGATAGGCACCCATTGGAATGACCGCTAATTCG
The DNA here is from genome assembly GCF_042686385.1 of Fictibacillus nanhaiensis. Taxonomy (NCBI): domain Bacteria; kingdom Bacillati; phylum Bacillota; class Bacilli; order Caryophanales; family Fictibacillaceae; genus Fictibacillus; species Fictibacillus nanhaiensis. The sequence continues at coordinate 70,035 of NZ_JBHUPF010000002.1, read as the reverse complement.
TATAGCTGCTTAACAGATTCATGACTAGATTCAGGGTTGGAAGCAAGCTCTTGTCCTCCTTTTAAAAGAGGAGTTTGGTAATTATAAAGAACATGCAAAGCCATTCCATACAGCTTATCGGATGCACAAGTAAAGTCAGGTTCTTTATCCATCCACTTCAAATACCATTCCTTCATTGTTTGTTGAGCTAATAGTACAAACAACTTTTCTTTATTCTCAAAATGATAATAAATGTGTCCTTTGCTATAACCAGAAGCTTTTGAGATATCAGAAACCGAAGTTTGTGTGTAACCTTTTTGCGAAAAGAGTAAAAAGGCTTTCTCCATGATTTCGAGTTTTGTTGTTTCACTGTTGTATCTTCTTTTGTTCAACGGTTTAATTCCTTTCTATAAATTGAACGACCGTTCTATTTTTATTATACATTTTTTAACAGATAATAGAATGCGTTTTCTTAGATATTCACAAAATTGTAAATAATAACAAAAAAAACACTCGCTAGGAGTGTTTTAAACAACTGTTTAATGTTCAAGCTTTCAAAGCTGTAAAGGTCACTTTCGTTTCTTTTAGTCGCATACTTTTTTTCCTTGAAGAATGTGAGGTCTTTGAAACAGCCAACTCCACATCATATTTTACCTCAAAAAAAAGAACCCCCTATCGCTAGAAGATTCATAAGAATGAACAATTATTTTTCTTAAAGAGTAAAGTTAGCTATTCTGTCTGCGTTTTCGAACATAAAGAATGACAACAGAAACAAAGAGTAACGCCAAAACAGCGTAGATGATTTTAGAGTAAACATCCATATACCCTACGATGACTTCCCAAGAAGCTCCAAAATACGCACCCAAATTAACGAGAGCGATGTTCCAGATCAGCGTTCCGAATGTTGTAAGAACAAGGAATAAACCAAAATTCATATTGGACATGCCCGCCGGAATAGAGATTAAGCTTCGAATCAACGGAATGAAACGGCAAAAGAATACCGTCCATGGACCATATTTATCAAACCAAGCATCTGCCTTATGAATATCCTTTTTCGTTAATCGAAGGATGTGTCCCCATCTATCTATGATTTTTTCCATTCGTTCAACATCAAGCTGTAATCCTACACCATATAGGATGACTGCTCCTAGGACAGAACCCACAGTTGCCGCTAGAATGACCCCTACTATATTTAAATCTGAAGAATTCGTCATGAATCCTCCAAACGTTAAAATGATTTCAGATGGAATCGGAGGAAAGACGTTTTCTAAAGCAATTAACAGTAGAATTCCCCAATATCCAAATTCGTTCATAATATTGATCAACCAATTTTCCATAAATAACTCCTTTGTCTCTATCACTAAACATCTATGTGCAACTTCTGCTTTTTATAAAAAAGACGTGCAGAGCTTGCACGTCTTTTGATTAGTTTAACGATTCTTCTTTCACTTTTAATACCTCAAGTGATTTAACATGATACCCATCGATTTCTAAAATCTTGAAACGATAGTTTTCCACAGACACTTCATCGCCCATGTTAATCTCCATCTTCTCAGATAAAATCCATCCACCGATCGTATCAACATCTTCATCATTAATGGACAATCCAAAAAGGTCATTCACTTCCGAAATCAAAACTTTACCGTCTAGGATTGTTCTGTTTTCATCAACCTTCTTAACGTCTGGAACTTCGTCTTCGTCAAATTCATCTCGAATTTCACCTACGATTTCTTCAAGAATATCTTCAACGGTCACGAGTCCTGAAGTACCGCCATATTCATCGATCAAGATTGCCATGTGAACACGTTCTTTCTGCATTTTTAACAATAGATCGTGTATAGGAGTAGTTTCAAAAACCTGAATAACAGGTCTTATATACTCTTCGACTGAAGCATCTGGATTCTTACCGTTAACAAAATCTGTTAATACTTGCTTCATATTTACCATACCGACAACACTGTCTTTATCTCCATCTACAATTGGATATCGAGTATAGTTCTCTTCAGTTACAACAACGATGCTTTCTTTTACTGTCTCTGATTTATCAAGTGTTACCATGTCAACACGAGGTACCATAATCTCTTTTGCGGTACGGTCGTCGAATTGGAAGATGTTATTCACATATTTAAACTCTGACTGGTTGATCTCACCGCTTTTATAACTCTCAGAAAGGATGAGTCTTAATTCTTCCTCCGAGTGAGCAAGTTCATGTTCGGATGCTGGCTTCAAACCAAACCATCCTGTAAAAATACGTGCAGATCCGTTCAATGTTTTAATAAACGGATACATGATCTTATAGAAAAACATGATTGGTTTTGCGACTCTTAACGTAACAGCTTCTGCCTTTTGAATAGCAAGTGTCTTCGGAGCAAGCTCACCAATTACGACGTGTAAGAATGTAATCAATGCAAAGGCGATAATAAATGATAAGATACTTGAAACTGATTCAGAAAGTTCAAACTCTACAAATAGAGGGTGCAACAAGTGCTCTACCGTCGGCTCTCCTAACCACCCTAACCCTAATGCGGTGATGGTAATACCAAGTTGACAGGCTGAAAGGTATTCATCTAGATTTCCGACAACCTTCCTCGCTGCTACGGCTTTCATATTTCCTTCTGAAACCAGTTGATCCAATCTTGTCGTACGAATCTTTACTATCGCGAATTCGGTAGCTACAAAAAAAGCAGTCAACGCGATTAAAATAGCTACCATAATTAAGTTAATAATCTCCAAATGTTCTCCTTATGGTTAATCAACCACAAGGAATACACCTCCCAGGTTATAAAGAATAGTTTTTATCTTTTAGGTCAAAAGATATCTCTCAACTATTATTTACCCGAAAAGTAAAAGTAATGAATGCGCTAAAGTCATACCTTGAGGTGAAACTTTGTTTAAGAGTAGCTCTTTTTGCTTATCGTTTAAGCTCTCCATGATCGGCTTGATCTCTTTAATCTCAGCCTCTAGGTGTTTCATGAGCTCTGCGATCTGGTCCACGTATTTCTCGACGTGTTCATTTTCAGTACTTTTCAATTTGACTAGTTCAATCACAGACTTGATTTCATGTAAGGGCATGTTCAGTTTCTTATAATGTTCGATCAACCCTAATACATGAATCGTCTCTTCGTCATATAATCGATAATTCGAATCCGTTCGAAGAGGCTGGAGTAAACCAATCTGGGAATAATAGTCGATTGTTCTTTTGGATACATTTGTTACCTCTGCTAGTTCACCAATACGATACGCCTTCCCAATATCCTCACCTCTTCCTCTTGATAATTACATACAATGTACAATAGACAAAACCATACAGTCAACTGGACAGTTCTACCTGTCACGAAACGTTCAAAAACGAATGGATGTTACGTAGACTTGTTGTTTGTGAAAGACGTTGATTTCCGTTTCAGATACTCGCTTTCCGCGGGGCAAGCGGTGAGCCACATTCGTACGTTTCACTCTTAAGTGTCTCACCTGACCGCTTGTCCCGCAGGAGTCTCGCATCTTCCACTTCGATCAACTATCAAAGGAGATAAATTTTGAAAGTAAATATATATTAGAAAAAAATTATAAGAAAAAGGGACATACTGCATACGTTTGTTAATCTCGTGTTACTACTTTGAAGTTAAATTCTTTAAGTGCTACCTTTTTGATTTCCTTTTGCTTTAACCTCTTTGTTTGAGTGGCTGGCTCAGAATTCATATTCTTTTCTAGACCTTTTACAATAAGATTCAAGGAGAGAATCGTTAAGGTAAAAGCGCCGATTGGAACAAGTGGAATCCACGGATATACAATGAATAGATCAAAATAATCACCAATTAAACCTGACCATTCATATGTAGTGGTAATCGGAGCAGCTTTCATGATGCTATAATCAATTTTTGTTCCACCAAGATAAAGTTCGAACAATCCTAAATGAGCTAAGATTAATAAGACCTGTATCACTTGCTGAGTGAAGATGATCAACAAGCGACGATATATATGTACGATGACGTGCTTACGAAGGATGAAGAAAGAACTTGCTCCAAGCGTTTTAGCACTGTGGATAAACTCTTTTCTTAGAATAATTGAGATTTCGTTTCCGATTACTAAAGAGACTGTTGGAAGAGCCAATAGAATAAGCAAGATAATTTCATACCATACTCTAGTTGCAAATGAATACTGAAAGCCTTCAAAAGCTTGGTTTAAAACCGGCCTTAATAGAAAATATGCCAATAGCACAACCGGAATATATTGAAATGCATTACTTATTGCGGATAGAACTCTTTGGTATTTTTGCAGGTACAGCGCATAAATCGTTCCTAGAACAAACGAGAAAAACATTCTAAAGATCGCAATCAATAAACCCAAACCGATCGTATACTTTGCTCCTTCTATGATGACATGTAACAAGTGCCTTCCGTTCGTATCTGTTCCTAGCCAGAAACTTTGCGACGGTTTAAATGGAGCTGCATCTACAGGATAAGCATCTACATATATAGCCTGCGTCTGTTTGATCTCCCCGTCAAAGAACACACCATTTATACAACTTGCTAACAAAACGCCAACTATAAAGCTAGATCCTAATAGGATATAAAAATTCCGCACAAAAAATGTTTTCACTATAGGACCACCTCTTCATTATTGAGTTTTTTTATAAAAATTTTAAAGACAAGCAATAACAAATAAGTTGGTAAAAGTAGCATAATGAGTCCTACAACAAAAAGTTCAGGAGACAAGTAAGTAAAAATAAACGAAGTAAATCCATTCATATTCAAGATATATTCCAGTACTAAAAGGTTAGAAAGCATCATCCATAAAATCGATTTTGATTGATAAAAGATGCTCATCAATGTGTTTCGATAAACATGGAAAGGAAGGATCTCGATGAATGGCATACCTTTTGCTCTTGCAAAAACTACATAATCCATTTGTACTTCTTCTTCTAAAGAAAGCATAAACATTTTGAAAAATTGAACAGTAGGTAGAATCGATAGCGCTATAATAGGAATGAAATAAGATCGTTCATCAGGGAGAGAGGTAAATGGCATTACAAGAATTCCAGTTTTCTTAAAGAACCAAACCACCCCCATTTGTATCATGACGACGATAAACAGATCAGGCAATGATTCTAAAACAAACACAATAAACGATATGAACCTTTTTGCCGACTTTGAAAAAAAGTTTATCGTGACAAAACTCAGTAGTAGTCCAAGCAAAATGGAGAGGAAAAAAGCTAAGAAATAAATGCTCATGCTGTAAAGGTAAGGATTAAATATCTCTGGGAATAGCGGACGTTCTGGTTTTGTAATGAAATAGGTGATTTCATATGGTTGAATCAGGCTAAGAATCAGATTCTTCGTTTCTATTACATAAGCACTAAAGTGGATCTCAGTTCCCACAATAAGGATAGGTAAGGCTCCGAACAATACAATCATACAAATCGTTAGAAATACTGGAACAGCATTTTTAAAAAGTTCCACTTTCATGCAAACATCCTTTCTAACAAAACTTTATTATTAAGACGTATGTCATGTATGTTCTTATTCATAAAAAAACATCCCTGTAGCAGGAATGTTTTTGATGAATATATGGGGATTAATTAGTTTGGTTTATACGCAACATTTGTTTTGATCTTTACTATTCTCTGTTTCACAACATACTGTTTCTTCTCTATCACTTACTTCAACAATTTGAACGCTGCAGCAGTTAGCTTCTTTTTCATTTTTGTTTCCGAAGAAAATTTTTATGAAACTCATTTATCTCACCCCCTTTCAAGCTTTGTGAAAGATCTTAAACAAGATAGAAAATAAAACCAGAAATTGTTGACATGGTAATCACAGATAGGACAAACATAATGACGAGTTCTTTCTTAAAAATTGACTTTAAGAGAACAACCTCTGGAAGGCTCGCACCAGCTGATGAAATCATGAGTGCCATCACAGGGCCAAGCGCCATTCCTTTTGCGATCAGAACTTGAGAGATCGGAATCATGCTCGATAGCCTGATGTATAAAGGAATCCCTACAACCGCCGCTATCGGAACGATCCACCAGTTATCGCTGCCAAACGTACTTGCAATCCAATTTGTTGGTACCAATCCATGAATAACAGCTCCAATAGCTGCTCCGAGTAAAAGATAAGGATAAACACTCCTCATCAAATTCATTGTTTCTAAAAGAGCAACTTTCACATCAAACTTTTTCGTTTCTTTTTGATACCCTGACATCACGACGTTCTTTACTGATTTCTCAAATCCTAATGCTTCAAGTGCAAAACCGATGATCACAGAAAATACCGCTGTGATGATGGTGTAGAGGATCGTTACTTTCCACCCTAATAACACTCCCATAATAGTGATGATCGTCGGATCAAGTACGGGTGAGGAAAAAAGAAATACCATCACTATGGAAAAAGGCATTTTCTTTTTCAACATGTTCACAACAACTGGTATGGTAGAGCAAGAACAAAAAGGGGTTACAAACGCAAAGAGTAATGCGAATAATGCTCCTATTCCTTTGTTCTTTCCTCCCAAATATTTCTCAACTTTTTCATAAGGGATATAAGCTTGAAGTAAATTGATAACAAACGAGATCACTAAGAACAGAATCGAAAGTTCAATGGCTATACTTAAAAAACTTTGAAAGGTATCCATCCACATAATATTTCTTCTCCCTTTTTATCAAGCGCAGCATACTTGATTTGATTGTGTTGTTTCCCTCTTTATAAAGGGTGATCTACTAAAAGTGTTTAATTTTATTTGTTTTGGTCTGCCATTTTCTTTTGCAAAATTTTCCACTTCTCTTTTCTTCATTTCAATCATCTTTTCAAGAAAATAAATATTCATAAAAATCGTCCTCCCTTATATCAAAAATAATTGATTTATACATCAAAAAAATTTGATGTTTTATGTAAAATGAAGCACTACAAGCGTAGTACGTCATTTAACAAGATGATGGTAAAAACACACAGCATAATTGATCTGATAAAATTCCTTTTAGTTCACTTACATTCAAAGAATAATAGTTCCAGGTACCTTGTTTTTCCTTTTTTATTAAGTCTGCTTCTAACAGAATTTTTAGATGATACGATAGCTTGGATTGCGGCATGTCAATAATCGGCGTGAGATCACAAACACATACACTTTCTTTAACAGCCAGGATATTGATAATTTGCAGTCGCTGCTGATCAGCGAGCGCTTTAAACTTTTGTTCATATTTCTCTAAATCTTGGTTTGATGCTGTAGTTATGGTATTCAATAAAGGAATTTCTTTTTTCATTTGTATCACTCCTAACATCAAAATTATTTGATGTAATTTCATTATATCCTTTATTTACTAATTTGCAACTAATAAATCAAAAAAAATTGATTTTTATACTCCAACTTTTTTACTTCTTCGTTCCAGCAAGATGACGTCACGCCACACTCCGTTCATCTCACCAATTTTCTCTCTAAGACCTACTTCTCTAAATTCCCACTTTTTATGTAGAGCTATGCTCGACTGATTTTCAGGAAAAATCCCTGCTTGTAATGTCCAAATCCCATTTTCCTCACTGGTTTCAATAAGGTTCTTCATTAAAGAACTTCCAAGCCCTTTCCCTTGATGAACAGGATCTATGTATATACTTACTTCAGCCACTCCCGCATATACACATCTGCTAGACACCGTACTTAAAGCAGCCCACCCCAATACTTGAGTGGTAGAGCGAGCAATGAAACGACAACATGATAAATGACTGTTATCCCATTCATTCCATGAAGGAGCTTCCTGCTGAAAGGTAGCATTACCTGTAGCAATACCTTTTAAATAGATGTTTCTTACATGTGGCCAATCATTGGTTTGCATATTATCTATAAAGTAATAACTGCACATACTATTCCAACTTCCTTTCAAACTATTTGTATTAAAAATAGCAAAATACAAACATGTTTGCTGAGTTTATATTTTCTTGTACAGAAAAAAAGCACACTTTTTTAAGCGTGCTTTCCCTCGTGAACATTAAACACTTGTTTAATCTATAGATACTTACGATGCACCGTTTTCCCATCATACGTGAACAATACAGGCTTCTGCTCAATCCTCGTTTCCATATGAACAGGTCGCCCCCAGAGATAATGAAGATGCGGAAGCACTTTTTCAAGATATTTCACATCCAGCTCCATGTCTTCAAAACTATGATTAAGGTAAAGCTCTCCGTTCTTCATATAATCTGCGTCGTTCACTGTGATGTAAGGAAATCCGCCATTTACTCTCATACTCACAAGTTGGTCACGCACTTCTTCCCACTGCTTGTCGACTACCTTGTATTCTTTGCCCTGCTTTTGGAATAGATACATATCTTCCCGCTGAGCGAGATCTTTGGTCAGGTAATTTCGGATAAACGACATATCCGATTCCAGTTCGCGGACTTCGAACATCTTTTCACGTCCTGACCCTGGTTTAACACCTTGTCTGATCAGCTCTTCATTTGGGTTATTGTAGCGTTCTTCAATGTCTTTGAAGATTTGTAGCCCTAAATAATACGGGTTGATCGAAGTCTTCGAAGGTTGGACAACACCCGCGTTCAGTTTAGCGAATTCAATCGTCTCATGAGAGGTCAGGTCCATTTCTTGTAGAATTTTGGCGTGCCAATAGCTAGCCCAGCCTTCGTTCATGATTTTTGTTTCCAGTTGTGGCCAGAAGTAAAGCATCTCTTCTCTCATCATGGATAAAATATCGCGCTGCCATTCTTCAAGCTCCCGGCTATATTGCTCAATAAATAATAAAATGTCCTTTTCAGGCTGTGGTGGAAATGATTTTTTCTTTTTTAACGCTGGTTTTGGACCTTTCTTATCGTCCAGCTTCCATAGATCATCATAAGGTGTTTCTTTCTTAGGTGTAAGGTCTTCCTCGTCTTCAAATACATAATTTAGTTTGTTTCGCACAAGGGACGGATCGATATGTTCTTGTATGGCGAGAACAGCGTCTAAGAACTGTTCGACCTCTTTCTTGCCGTATAGATGTTCATATTGAGCTACTCGTTCGGCTGTAGCCGTCATGCATTCAACCATGTCTCTTCTTGTATTGGAAAAGCGAACGTTGTTCTTGAAGAAATCACAGTGTGCAAGTACATGGGCAATGATTAATTTATTCTGGATAAGCGAATTCGTATCTAGTAAGAATGCGTAACAAGGATCTGAGTTGATAACGAGCTCATAAATTTTACTCAATCCTAAGTCATACTGAAGCTTCATTTTATGAAACTGTTTGCCGAAGCTCCAATGAGAGAAACGGGTTGGCATTCCGTACGCACCAAATGTATAAATAATATCGGCAGGACATATCTCATACCGCATCGGGTAAAAATCAAGGCCAAAGTGGTCAGCAATCTCGGTAATTTCAGCTATTGCTTTTTCTAGCTCCTTATTTTGCAAGTCCCAGTTCATATTTTCCCCCTCCTGCTATTTCCTTACTTTTAACTGTATGAAACAAAACAGGCATTCATGAGAAAACAAGTGAAATATTGGACGGGTTTTATAAAAACTCATCTTATTTTAAAAATAAATAGGCGAACCCACTTTCACGGATTCACCTTAGTTTTTATCTTGCTTCATATATATCTAACGTACACGACCACCCAGCACATTCTTTTGGCGTTTGCAGATTATTTATCCATAACGTTTCAGGTGAATCTGAACCTTCTTTTACCATGACTTTTGCACTCTGGGTATTTGTACGAATCCATGTCAGTTGTTCACCTGGTAATGTTTTTGGATAAACATCAGCTTCCCCACGAGCTGGATTCGTTAATCTCTTCGCACTTCCGTCATCTATTTTTACACTGACTAAGAAAGGCTTTGCCCTTTTTTCCTGAGGTACTCCATAGCCCCATTCAATCTGACGGCTTACTATGATGTTCTTATCATTCAACCAAGTAAAATCGCCGTCCGCATAACCGGTATAACTTAGATTTATCTCTTTACCGCTCTTAGGGTGCCATACAGTCAATCTTTTATTTTCAGATATCAGCCTTCCGATTCCTTTTATGTAGCCGAGCTGTTTGGTATTCGGCGACCAGTTGAACCAGTTCGGCTGATCCAACATGTTTCCAATCCTACGAGTTTTAGAGCCGTCTAAAGAAACAATCATTAACGTGTTGCTGTCTGCCGACATGGATGCTGTTGGACATGCGATGAACGCAAACCACTGATCATCCATCCCCCACTTGAATTCTGTAGTACCTATAGCAAAGAACGTCTCACTCATCTTAGGCAGCGTCGTAATGTTCTGTACTTTTTTTAAATCTCCGTTTGCATCTACAGGTACGTAGAAAAGTCGAACTGGACTCCAGCCATCAGGCTCTAAATTCGCAGAAGATGAGACAACAAACCCTCTCCCTTCAGGTGTCCAACTGTAGTTTCCTGTGCCTAGGATAACATTTTGAAAGGACGTTTCAGGTCTCGTTAGGTCGATCACGTTGAGCACACCCCCGCTTTTCCACGCAAGCTTGGATTGTGTCGGAGACCATCTCGTCAAACTCACATCGCCATCAAATACTTTTCTTTTTAAACGGGTTACACGGTTATAGACCCATAGCTCTTTTCCTCTATGCGCTATGTAACTGATGTATGTTCCGTTGCTTGAGAACGTTGGATAAGTAAGCCCTGAACCTTCAACAAGTTTTCTTTCTAAGTCACCTTCTTTAAGCCAAAGTCCATCATTTCTTATAAATGCCGCTCTTCTCTCAGTAGCTTCCGCAAAGTTTGTATGGCTAATGAATATACTTATAAATATCAATCCGCAAATAAATAGACGTTTCACCTGATCACCTCATTAGTAACATGAGCGAAAAGAAGAAAATCATACTAAAAAAGCTCAGGAACTATGAAGTTCCTGAGCTTTGTATACCTTTATTCTCCTGTTTCAGCAAAGCGTTTGATGCGTGCTGCGATCTCATCGCGAACGCGTTGGAATTCACTCCACTCTTTTCCTGCTGGATCATCGAATCCCCAATGTTCACGTTTTTTGTGAGGTGGTGTTGCTGGACATACATCGTTCGCATGACCACATAGCGTTACGACTAAGTCTGCTTTTTCTAGAATGTCTTTATCGATCACATCTGATGTCTGGTTCGTGATGTCAATATCCACTTCTTTCATCGCTTTGATCGCGTTTGGATTAACACCATGTGCTTCGATTCCAGCTGAGTATACGTCATATTTATCACCAAGGTAGTGGTGTCCAAATCCTTCTGCCATCTGAGATCGGCAAGAATTACCTGTGCAAAGGAAATAAATGATTGGCTTAGCCATGTTGTAAAACCTCCTGTAGTAAAGAACTTCTTTCGGAATCATCATAATATAAGTATATCCTTATATCAATATTTATTTATATATTCTTTGACATTTTATATAAACATATGGTTATATACTAATGAGGTGAAGTCAATCATGGAACTTGATCAGTTAACGGATTGTTATAAAGCAATGGCAGATAAAACACGATTGAATATATTAGCTTTACTACGCCACGAGGAACTATGTGTATGTGAGTTAGTTGATATCTTAAAAATGACACAGCCTAGTATTTCACAGCATTTAAGAAAATTAAAGCAGGCAAAACTCGTTAAAGAACGACGCAACAGCCAATGGATCTTCTACTCCATCGATGGAGAGATCTATCCATTCATTAAATCCAATTTAGATGCCCTGCCTGATATGTCATCTAAGATTGAAGAGTTAAAAGCTTCAGGTGGAAAAGTTTGTTGCTAACTTAGAATTACATATATGGGGGGATTTTTATGGACAGCATGGCGTTAATGGCCTTCGCTGTATTTTTGGTTACGATTATTTTTGTAATCTGGCAGCCACGGGGGCTTTCCATCGGTTGGTCTGCTACCGTCGGAGCCATCATCGCGCTTCTTCTTGGCGTGGTTTCACTCGCTGATGTGTGGACGGTTACCGGGATTGTTTGGAATGCTACATTAGCGTTTGTAGCGATCATCCTCATTTCAATTATTCTAGATGAGATTGGTTTCTTCGAATGGTCAGCCTTACATATGGCGCGACTTGCAGGTGGAAACGGTAAAAAAATGTTTGCTTATGTGATTCTGCTTGGAGCTGCAGTTTCAGCTTTTTTTGCAAATGATGGCGCAGCATTGATTCTGACTCCTATCGTACTTGCTCAAGTTCGTGCACTGAAATTAAAAGAAGCTATGATATTACCTTTTATTATGGCAAGTGGATTTATTGCAGATACCACCTCATTACCACTTGTTGTCTCAAACTTAGTAAATATCGTATCTGCAGATTTCTTTAACATCGGATTCGTTGAATATGCCAGCCGCATGATCGTGCCGAACTTTTTTTCACTGTTCGCTAGTATGCTTGTTTTGTTCCTCTTTTTCAGAAAAGATATTCCGAAGAACTATGATCTTTCTCAGCTTAAGCAACCAAAAGAAGCCATTCGAGATGAGAAGATGTTTAAGCTTTCATGGATCATATTAGCTGTTCTACTGATCGGGTACTTAACAAGTGAATTTATCGGTATTCCAGTATCGTTTGTTGTAGGAGCTGCGGCGCTATTCTTTATAATCGTCGCTCGAAAAAGTCCTGCGATACACACAAAAAAAGTAATCAAAGATGCACCATGGACTGTTGTCGTCTTTTCAATTGGTATGTATGTAGTGGTTTACGGTCTTCGTAATGCAGGACTTACAGATTTACTCGGCAGCTGGATTCAAGTGATCGCTGATCAAGGTTTGTTCTCCGCTACAATTGGAATGGGATTCTTGGCCGCTGTTTTATCATCAGTTATGAACAACATGCCAACGGTTATGATCGATGCACTAGCTATACAGGGAACGGAAACATCAGGCGTTATACGAGAAGCATTGATCTATGCGAATGTCATTGGTTCTGATCTAGGACCAAAGATTACACCGATCGGTTCACTTGCCACTCTTTTATGGCTGCACGTCTTATTGAAAAAAGGTGTGAAAATCACTTGGGGCTACTATTTCAAAGTCGGAATCATCTTAACTGTCCCAACACTTTTCATTACGCTTACCGGCCTTTACTTATGGTTATTGTTACTATCTTAATTCAGAGGGAGAGATCACGATGATTCAACGCATGCATGTTGCAGTAAATTGTTCAGACTTAGAAAAATCCCTAGAATTCTATAAAAGTTTTTTCGGTACAGAACCCACAAAGGTAAAAGAGAACTACGCGAAATTTGAGCTTGATCAACCCGCTCTTCACTTTTCATTGAATGTGCGTCCCTTTTCAAAAGACGGAGTTCTTAATCACCTCGGTTTCCAGGTTAATAACACGGAAGATGTTCTAGCTATGGGAGAAAGACTTAGAGAATCAGGATTGCTGTTGATCGACGAGATGGATACAACTTGCTGTTACGCCGTTCAAGATAAAGTATGGGTATATGATCCTGACGGCAACGCTTGGGAGATTTTCTATACGAAGGAAGACTCTGAATTTGAATCTGCTGGTGATGCACGAGATTTATCTTTATGCTGTGCACCCCCTCAACAACCTCAGCCCATAACGCTAGGTTTCACAAAAAAATAAACAAAAAATCCCTCTGCACTATTTAAGGTGCGAGGGATTTTTTTATGATCAAATGGTAGATATCGCAACAATCTCCTCAATACGAATAATGATCTGATCCCAATAGTTATGGCTATCGCTCATCACACATAGCGTAATATAATCTCTTTCAACTGCTCTAAGTCTGCCTTCGTAAGAATGATTTGTTGTATCCACCACAACCTGCCTCTCCAAAAGACACTTTGCTTCTCTTCTGAAGTTCTTCAACACCAATCACCTTCCCTATTTTGCACTGCAAGCAAGGGGCTTTCTATACTATTACATGCAAAAAAGAGAAAAGAGACACGGACAAACACCCTGTGCAGATGACTATTCTTGTACAACCAAGCATATTATATAGAAATAATCTTAGACAGGGTGAATGCCATGTTTGAACGGACGATAGCGATTTTCTTAGGAAGCGTGTTACTTGGCATAGGCATCAATGGTTTCATTGTTCCCTTTCATCTTCTCGATGGAGGCATGATCGGCATTAGTCTTCTCGTAAAGTATGTATGGGGTTATAAAGTCGGGCTTACAATCATTATTTTAAGCATTCCTATCTATTTAATAGCTTGGAAACTAGAACGTCGATATTTCATAAACAGCATTCATGGCTTACTCGTATCTTCTCTGATCATTGACTTATTATCTCCATTAAGAGGTGTGTTTTCCGTTTCTGTGATGGAAGGTTCTGTGATCGGAGGACTGTTCATCGGAACAGGGATTGGTTGGATGCTACGTCATGAAACGAGTACAGGTGGAACGGACCTGATTGCCCTCTTTCTGTCCAGATGGTTTTCCATTAATGTTGGGATGGTAATCTTCTTGATTGATGCTGCAGTCATCATTGCTGGTCTTTACGTGATGGGAGAAGGTATTCTCTTCTACTCGCTCGTAACGATTCTTTCCGTCGGTTTCGCAACCATGACGATGACACTGATCCGGTCGATCAATTTCTATAGAAGCATCTAGGGGGACTGACCCCTTACAATTTATTTCCCTTTCTTCAATTTGCTCTTCGAAAGCTATGCATATGCTCAATATCATATAGTCTTTGATATTGCTTTCAATTTTGTTAGGTAAGTCAATCACACTATTTCCTACTACTAGTTCAAGAATTATAAAGGGACCTGAAGTACTCTTAGAGTATTTCAGGTCCCTTCATTCTTCTCGACTATCTTAAAGCTTTAACTTCAACCAAGTATATCCCACCAAATTTTGATTCGACGTAGCGATAATAAGTGCTGCTAAGATAAATTGAAGAATTCTTGTATTTATCTTTTTCCCAAACTGTGCCCCAAGTGGAGACGCGATCAGACTAGGTACCACCATAATCACAGCTGGCCATAATAACACTTGCCCAGTCGTAATCTTACCTACAATAGCACCGATTGAAGAAATAAAAGTAATGGCAAGTGATGTTGCAATCGTCATTCGTGTCGGTATCTTTAGGACGACTAACATGATGGGGACAAGGATAAATGCACCTGCAGCCCCTACTATTTCCGCTGCCACACCTACAATAAATGTGAGAATAGCAGCAAGCCATTTATTAAACGTAACTAGACCTAATGGAATGCCATCGATCCCTTTTTTAGGAATTAACATCCTTTAGGAAAATAGGCTGCAAGGTAAGATCCTCACAGCCTCATACTATTTATTGTGCCACTTTTTGCATTCTTTCATGAACTAAATCCATTACGGATTGTTTTAGATCTGTTAATGCTTCATCTGCTTTCTTGTGTGAATCCGCGTTAACACCAAAATAAAACTTCACTTTCGGTTCTGTTCCTGATGGTCTTACGCAGAACCAAGAACCATCTGCCAATTGATATTTAAGTACATTTGATTTTGGAAGATGGATATCACTCTTTTCGTCTTTCACTACATCGTACTGAACGCTCGCTTTATAGTCTTCAGAAACCATTAACTTTTGACCGTTCACTTCAAGAGGCATCTCAGCTCTAAAGCTTGCTAGTAAGTTTTCGATCTGTTCTGCTCCAGACTTCCCTTTTAAAGTTAGTGACTCTAGACCTTCTTTATAAAAGCCATGTTTCTTGTAAACATCATCTAATGCATCAAAAAGTGTTTTTCCTTGTTTTTTGTAATAAGCCGCCATTTCAGCTCCCATCAAACAAGCTTGCACAGCATCTTTGTCACGCACAAAATCTCCGATCAAAGAACCGTAGCTTTCTTCATATCCGAAAATAAACGTATGTTTTCCGCTTTTTTCATATTCTTTGATTTTTTCACCGATAAACTTAAAGCCTGTTAACGTATCTTCACACGTTAAACCGTATGATTCAGCAATTACTCGTCCAAGTTCTGAGGTTACGATTGTTTTAAAGATGATTCCTTTTGAGCATAAACTGCCCTTCTCTTCACGTTGAGAAAGGATATATTCAATCATGAGTGCACCAGTCTGATTACCTGTAAGAATTTCGTATTCACCATTACTGTTCTTTGCCGCGATTCCTACTCGGTCTGCATCAGGGTCCGTTGCCATCAAAATATCTGCATCAGCTTCTTGTCCGTACTTAATAGCCAACTCGAACGCAGCATGCTCTTCTGGATTTGGTGATTTCACCGTAGAGAAGTTAGGATCTGGCTGTTCTTGTTCTTTTACGACTGTAACATTCGTAAAACCTAACTGTTGAAGTCCTTCTCTTACAGGAATGTTTGCTGTTCCGTGAAGAGGAGTGAAAACGATGCTTAAGTCATGCATCTCTTTAATCACTTCACGATTCAAACTGATTTTTAATAGTTGCTCCATATACGCTTTATCGATTTCTTCACCAACAACTTGGATCAAGCCTTCACTTTTGAGTTCCTCTTCAGATTTCACACTAATAGAAAGCTCATCTTCAACGGCATTTACTTTTCCGATGACTTCATCAGCCTCTGCTGGTGGCAACTGTCCGCCATCTGGACCGTATACTTTGTATCCATTATATTCTGGTGGGTTATGGCTTGCTGTAATGACTATTCCTGAATAAGCTTTCAAGTATCTTACAGCAAATGATAACTCTGGTGTTGGTCTCAAGCTTTCGAACACATAAGCTTGAATACCTTGAGATGCTAATGTTTTCGCCGCTTCCATCGCGAACTCTGGTGATTGATGACGTGAATCGTATGCAATCGCAACACCGCGTTTTTTCGCTTTCTCACCTTGCTCTTCAATAAAATGAGCCAGCCCTAAAGAAGCTTTACGAACCGTGTACGTGTTCATTCGATTTGTACCAGGTCCTATTTCTCCACGCATACCACCTGTTCCAAATTCTAAATTCTTATAAAAGCAGTCTTCAAGCGCTGTCCTGTTTTCCTTGATTTCCTCTAATGCAGCCTTTAATGGTTGTTCGAGTTCTTCGTTCCCTACCCATTTCTCGTATGTTGTCTCCCAGGACATAGTACTGCCTCCTTATGTTATAAAAAATGAATGCTAATTGTTTTTTGTTAGTTTCGATATGAATCGAGTTTTTCCTGCCCTATCTATTAAATACGGCCCTTATTATACCGCTTTCAGCACAAAAAATAAAATCTCGCTCATAATTCCTATTCTCCCATGACAAGGTTCGTGATATTTCCCGAGAAATAGAAAAAAAGCGGCAAGCTACCTATCGCTTACCGCTCTCGTCATCTTATTTGCTTTTATCTTTTTGAACAACGCTGTAGAGATCTAACCTTCTATCTCTGAGTAGAGTTACACTTCCTGTTTTACGTTGTCTTCTTAAAATCTCTAAATCCACATCACCTACAACGACTGTCTCAATATTGGGGTGACATTCCCCAACGATTCCGTCTCTCGGGAACGAAAAATCAGAAGGAGTAAAGATACCAGACTGTGCATACTGAATGTCCATGTTCTCAACTTGCGATAAGTTCCCAACTGTTCCTGCAATTGCAGTATAGATCTCATTTTCAATCGCTCGTGCTTGCGAACAATAACGAACGCGTAGATAGCCTTGACGATCTTCCGTACAGAAAGGTGTGAAGATGATCTTGGCACCTTGATCGGTTACGATTCGTGAAAGTTCTGGGAATTCAATATCATAACAGATTAAAATCGCTACTTTACCGCAATCTGTATCAAATACTTGTACTTTATCACCAGCCGTAATTCCCCACCATTTTCGTTCGTTCGGTGTGATATGAATCTTGTATTGCTTATCTATCGTTCCATCTCTTCGGAATAGATAAGCAACGTTATAAATATCTCCGTCTTCTTCAACAAAGTGTGAGCCACCGATAATGTTCACGTTATAACGTACTGCAAGATTCGTAAAGAGTTCGATGTATTGCTCTGTAAATTCGGTTAGCTTACGAATGGCTAAGCTAGGACTCTTCTCTTCACAGAACGATAACAGCTGTGTAGTAAGTAGCTCTGGGAACACAGCGAAATCTGAACCTTGATCAGATGCAACATCAGTATAATATTCGACCTGTGTCGCAAAATCTTCAAAAGAATTTATCGTCTTCATCATATACTGAATTGTCGTGATCCGAACAGGTTCACTCGTTTTAAAATACTTTTTCGTTTTATTCGGAATGTAGTCAACATTGTTCCATTCCATTAGTGTCGCATAAGCATTTGATTGTTTATCGTCAGGCAGATAGCTCTTATTTAAACGCATCACTGTAAAGCCGTTCATCAATTGAAAGGTTAAGACAGGATCATAAATGTTATGCTGAATGACTTCTCTCACATATTCTCGAGGCGTCATTTCTTTAGAATGTTTATGGTAGTTTGGGATTCTGCCACCTAAAATAATACTTTTTAAGTTCTTCTGCTCTGCTAACTCTTTACGTGCTTCATATAGTCGGGCACCAATCTTCATTCGGCGGTATTCTGGGTGAACCATCACTTCGATACCGTATAAGTTAAAACCTTCAGGATCATGATTCGTAATATAGCCTTTATCTGTAATCTCATCCCATGTATGCTTGTCATCATACTCATCGAAATTAACCATCAAGCTTGAGCAGCTTCCAACAATCTTTCCTTCATACGTTACACAAAATTGTCCTTCTGGAAAAATACGAAGGTGGCTCTCTAGCTGCTCACGTTCCCAAGGCTCCATGTTTCCTGGAAAACAAATTTGCTGAAGCTCTAAGATTTCGTCAATATCTTCAAACTCAATGTTGCGTAGTTCTATTTTTTTCTCAAATTTAGAAACATCAATTTCACTCATGTTATCCACTCCTCTAACTTACATGCTTACTGCCAATTCTTCATCCGTTCTTGAAGGCTGCCAGTGAAGAACTCTATTTCATTTCCGTCCGGATCGTTAAAACTAACTGTGTTTCCGCCGCCTCTTTTTATCGGTCCTCTCGTGATTTTAATCTTTCGTTCGCGCAGCAACTGGACCGCTTTAGGAAAATGTTCTTCAGAAACTGTAAATGCAACATGATCAACCCCTATTTGATTTTTATCCATAGGTTTTGCATCTTTCATTTCTATCAAACACAGCCACACTCCCCCGACGTCTAAGTATATATCTGTATTCCCTTTATGAACGATTTTAGCACCTAGTACATTTAAATAAAATGTTTCGGAACTCTTTATGTTAGAAACTCGAATCGTAATATGATTGATACCTTGAACGTTAATCATATGGATTTCTTACCCTTTTTTCTCTGCCTGTTTAATGAGGGACGCAAGATTTAACTCTGCTAAAGATTCCATCTGATGATCCACATCACTAAATGTCATATGTTTTGTAACAGGGTTAGGAATAGCTACACAATATAGTCCTGCTTTTTTAGCCGCTACTGATCCGTTTACAGAGTCCTCAAAAGCGATCGCTTCATGGGGTCTTACGTTTAAGGCTTTTACTGCTTCAAGATATAGTGTGGGATCTGGCTTTACTTTTTCAACATCATCAGCTGTTTTGATCACTTCAAAATGATGCCTTAAACCAATTCGATCTAAATGCTCTTCAACCCATTTTCGCGAAGAACTTGATGCAAGACCCACTTTTAATCCAAGTTCTTTTGCAGCTTCAAGGTACTCAACAATTCCAGGAAGTTCCTTTTGTTCCGATATTAGAGCAAGTGCACGCTTTGTCTTTTTGGCTCTAAGGACTTCATGATCAAGCTTTTGATCGATCTGTTTCTCTAAATATTCGTAAGGATTAAAAGCAGAATGGGTACCAATACATTCTCCCCAGACTTCGAGCGGCAGATCGCTTCCATGTTCCTGATACAATTCTTGAAAAGCGTTATAATGCTGTGTTTCCGTATCCAGGATCGTTCCATCAAAATCAAACACCAATGCCTTGATCACCTTTAACCATCCCCATCTTGAGCGTTTTATACTATTTTCTTAAATTTTTCTAAAAGACGCAAGAAAACCGATTATTAATGAAGGACATTCGTTCTAAACATGATCTTCTTTCCGTTGCTAGTGGCGATAATTGCCCCAAGCTGATCGGTTCGATAGACGGTCATCTTTCGGTTTTCTAAACGATACATCACTTCTTTTGACGGAAACTGATAAGGGTTATTCCTGCCCACCGAAATCACAGCTGTTTTTGCTTTGACTTTTTTCAAAAATTCCATTGTCGTACCTGTATTGGCTCCATGGTGGCCCAATTTGATAACATCTGCTTTAACACCACCACGTTTCAATATCTCTTTCTCTTCTTCAGCACCTGCATCTGCCATGAGAAGAAAATTCTTTTTGCCATGCTTGATCTTAATCACAGCTGAGTAATCATTGATATGTTTATAATACGAACCTTTAGGGGCCAGCATCTCTACTTTTACAGAGAAACCCATTTTAAAATTCACACCTGCTTTTGCGCGATCTACCGGAATTTGCTTTTCGTTGATCACACGAAAGAGATCATGATAATATTTGGTGTCGTATGGGAGGTTCGGCATGTACAGCACACTCACGGGGAACGCTCGTATCACATCATCTAAAGAACCGATATGATCGTGATGAGGATGAGTAGCAACAACGATATCCAGATGCGTAACGCCTTCTTTTTCTAGATAAGAGATAACCTTATCTCCGTCATCTTCATCTCCACCATCGATAAGCATCGTTTGTCCGTTTGGCGCTTTTATAAGGATACAATCAGCTTGCCCTACGTCTAAAAAGTGGATCGTCAACGGATCAAACCAATCCGCTCGAGCTTTTTGAGGAACGATCGTTAACACGAGCATCAAGCTCACGCAGAACACAGCTAACTTGTTAATGGTTTTCAAATCTCCCACCCCTTTACATTCATTTTTCGTCCATAATGCGTAACCTTAGTTATATGTAATTTTGTTGAATTCAACAACAAAACCCGCTATCCAATACATGGATGCGGGCGATTTGTTTTTTATGAATATTTGTTTTCTAAAAGCTTATCCCTAATAGAATATTGCTAGAAATTCTTCTGCTTTTAGAAAAGGTCATTTCTAAAAACTCATTTATGTTAGTACTTCATCAAGAAGTTGATTGGAGTGTAGGATGCGAGACTCCTGCGGGACAGGTGGGCAGGTGAGACACTTAAGAGTGAAACGAACGAATATGGCTCACCGCCTGCCCCACGGAAAGCGAGCATCTGAAACGGAAATCAACTACTTTCATATACATCAATGAGTTCGACTTACATTAAATATTTACTTCATTCTTCTTAAAAAAGCTCTTCATGGCATGATACACATCCGCTTTTTCTTTTAGGATATAATGACTAAACTTCGGATTATCCATATTCTTATACACACTCATCAAAGTTGAATGTCGATTATAAGCATTCACTTCACCATACCCAAACATATTAGAGTGCTCCATAATTTGTTGCACGAGCTTCACACACCTTGCATTATCACTCGTAAGGTTATCTCCATCCGAAAAATGGAAAGGATAAATATTAAAACGGCTAGATGAATATTTCGTCTCGATCAACTCAAGCGCTTTGCGATAAGCAGATGAACAGATCGTTCCGCCACTTTCACCTTTGTTAAAGAAGTCTTCTTCGGAAACCACCTTTGCCTCCGTGTGATGCGCGATAAATTCAATCTCTACTTTCTCATACTTCGATCGTAAAAAGCGTGTCATCCAGAAAAAGAAACTTCTTGCCATATACTTTTCCCAGATTCCCATCGAACCAGAAGTATCCATCATAGCCAAGACGACTGCTTTTGATTCAGGTTTGATGACTTCGTTCCAAGTTTTGAAACGCAGGTCATCATTGTGGATCGGAGCAACACTTGGCTTTCCGATCAAAGCATTACGTTTGAACGCTGTAAGAATCGTTCTCTTTTTATCCACGTTCCCCATGAGCCCTTTTTTACGAACATCATTAAATTCAATCTTTTCGAGTACGATCTCATCTTGTTCTTTTTGCTTAAGATTGGGAAGTTCTAGTTCTTTGAACAGCATCTCTTCCAGTTCAATGATCGAAACTTCTGCTTCTGCATAATCGACACCTGGTTTGTCGCCTGCAGGTCCTTTGCCTTTTCCGGCCCCGCTCTGTCCGGCACGTCCATCTCTGGCTACTACATCCCCCACCTGACTATCTCCATCACCTTGGCCTACGTGCTTGTTCTTGTCGTAGTTGTATCGGATTTTGTATTCATCCATAGAACGGATTGGAATCTTAATCACATCACGCCCGTTGGATAAAATGATATTCTCTTCACTTATCAAATCCGGCAAGTTGTTTTTAATGGCTTCCTGCACTTTTTCCATATGCCTTTGATGATCTTGATATCCTTTTCGGTGGAGGGACCAGTTTTCCTGAGACACAACAAAATTGTTCTTTTCCGGCTCGCTCATCGTTTTCCCCCTCCAAAGCAGCAAGAGTCAATGCTGCTTGTTCTTGATCAACCCGGGGCATAACTTGCTTGTAACAATCCGCTATTATCAGAAAAAAAGGGTTGGTTACACTATCATATGCACGTACTTCTTAGAATTGCTAAACTTTCATGATAAAAAAGCCTTCTTTTCTAAAAAAGAAAAGAAGGCTTCGTTTTGTATTTATTTATGATATTCTTCTTTGTCGTGCTGCTCGGGATCAGGCGTTTTCCCGCTTTTATGAACTTCTTCGTTAGTGGAAACGTGTTCCATCACTTTTCCGTGTTCTTTCATTTCTTCAAAGTTAGATACCATTGAGCTATTTTTTCGTTTAGGTTCATTATTATTTTGTTTTGTCATAGGGATTCACCTCTTACTGAATTTTTCCCCATTTATTCCTTTTTAAAACCATTAAAAACTTTAAGCTCATCCATTGGCCAATAACGAATGTTAGCCTCGCCCACGATATCCGTCATTTCAACAAAACCAATATGGCGACTGTCGATACTGTGAAGCCTGTTGTCACCAAGGACGAAGATTTTACCTTTTGGTACCGTATCATGCCCTGTGATTTCTTCTAACGTAAAGTTACCAGTCAGCGTACGATTACCAGCAAAGCGTTTGAATTCTTTTAAATAAGGTTCTTCCACTGGTTTGTTATTGATATATAACTTGTCATCTCGGTATGCAATATGGTCTCCCGGAAGACCGACCACCCGCTTAATATAATCTTCTTTCGGGTTTGCCTTAAAAACGATCAGATCAAACCGTTCTGGCTGACTGATCTCATACCCGATCTTATTCACGATCAGACGATTGCCGTTTTGGATGGTAGGCATCATAGACTCTCCGTAAACAACATATTGCTCAATCAGAAACTTTTTTATAATAATAGCTAGAATAAGTGCAACACCAATTGCTTTTATCCAATCCATTAATCCGTTTCGTTCTTTTTTAGTCGAGCTCATTGGGCTCACTTCCTTTAGTTAGCTTATTAGTATCAATTTACCATTTTTAAGTAAGTAAACACAAGTTCAATTATTTTTAACATAAATATGATTGTAAATTCCACTCTGTAATTTGTTTAGTTTCCCCTAAATTTCTGTAAAAAAACACACCCTGACAGCCATAACTCGTGTACAGGGTGTGTTGCCATATTTATCGGTTCAGTAAACTGCCTACATATCTTAGTAGTTCGTTGGCACTAGTGGTATTATATCCGTGTTCATCCACTAGCCGTGCGATAACCTCATTTATCTTCTTCAGTTGGGACTCATCTGGCGTTTTAGATGATGTCGTAATCTTTACAACATCTTTAAGATCTGCGAATAATTTCTTTTGAATCGCTTCTCTTAATCGCTCATGAGAATTATAGTCAAATTTCTTTCCTTTTCTGGCATAAGCAGAGATTCTGATCAGGATTTCTTCACGGAATGCTTTTTTCGCATTCTCAGAGATTCCGATCTGTTCTTCGATCGATCTCATCAACTTCTCATCTGGACTCATCTCTTCACCAGTAAGCGGATCACGTAATTTATTTTTATTGCAGTACGCCTCAACATTATCGAGATAATTGTCCATGAGTGTTTTTGCAGACTCTTCGTACGAGTAAACGAACGCTTTCTGAACTTCTTTTTTCGCAATATCATCGTACTCTTTACGAGCTGCCGAGATAAAGTTAATAAACCTCTCTTTATCTTCCTTCGATATGGATGCATGATGATCAAGCCCGTCTTTTAATGAACGCAGAACATCTAATGCGTTAATAGAAGGTGTTTCTTTGCGGATGATGGCTGATGATATTCGGTTGATCACGTAACGCGGGTCGATACCAGACATCCCTTCATCAGCAAACTCTTTCTTTAGTTCCTCAAGGTCGACATGATTGAATCCTTCTACGATCTCACCGTCATATAATCTCATCTTCTTCAAAAGATCCATACCTTGTTTCTTAGAATCCTTTAATCGCGTTAGCACTGAGAACGTGGCTGCCACTTTTAAAGCGTGAGGCGCAATATGAACATGAGACATATCACTCTCTGAGATCATCTTCGCATAAATTTTTTCTTCCTCTGAAACTTTTAAATTATACGGAACGCCCATTACGATAATCCTTGAATGCAGGGCTTCGTTTTTCTTATTCGCGATAAACGACCGGTACTCCGATTCGTTCGTATGCGCGACAATCAATTCATCCGCTGAGATCAATGCAAATCTTCCCGCTTTAAAGTTTCCTTCTTGCGTAAGAGAAAGGAGATGCCATAAGAATTTCTCATCACACTTCAGCATTTCCTGAAACTCCATCATTCCTCGATTCGCCTTGTTCAGTTCTCCATCAAAGCGATAAGCACGGGGATCTGATTCTGATCCGTACTCTGCAATCGTGGAAAAGTCTATGCTTCCTGTTAAGTCAGCGATATCTTGTGATTTAGGGTCAGATGGACTGAACGTACCGATCCCTGTTCGCTTATCTTCTGAGAAGAAAACACGTTCTACCATCACATCTTCAATGCGATTGTCATATTCGTGTTCAAGTCTCATCGTATTAAGAGGAGATAAACTTCCCTCTACTCGAATGCCATAATCATTAAAAAACTCTTTTCTTAAGTGCTGTGGAATGAGATGTAATGGATCTTCGTGCATCGGACAGCCTTTAATCGCATAGACCGCTCCTGCAGGAGTTTTTGTGTATTGCTCTAAACCTCTTTTGAGCATTGTAACTAAAGTGGATTTACCACCGGATACTGGTCCCATCAACAATAAGATACGTTTTCGAACATCAAGGCGTTTAGCGGCAGGATGAAAATACTCTTCAACAAGTCGTTCGATTGATTCTTCTAATCCAAAAATCTGATCGCTGAAAAAATGATACACCTTTTGACCATTTTTTTCTGAAATGCCAGCATCTTTGATCATGTTGTATACTCTTGAATGCGCAGACTGGGCAACAAATGGCCGATCTCGTAAAATATCAAGGTATTCAGCGAAGGTACCTTCCCAGGCTAAACGCTGTTCTTCTTCACGATGCAGTTGGATTCTCGATAAAATATCCATGAGTACCTCCTTGATTGTATTGGCTCCATCAAGTGTTAATCTACTCTATGCGGGGATGTCCGTAATCATTCTGTTTGAATAGCGATTTTTATTTAAAAAAGTTGGAATTCCCATTTGCACAATCATGGTAAAATATGTTTATCCTTATGTTTTGAAACGGAGAAAGCGTTATGAATCAAAAGCTTGGCCTTCTAACAGTGCTCTTACTGCTCGGTATTGTGTTTTTTTCATTTATAGGTTTAAAAGCGGAACACGAAAACTATATTCCATTTCAAAAAGCAATTTCTTCTCTTGCTCAAGTGGAGAATATGAAAGTTGATGAAAACAGTCGCCTCCTTGATCGAAACGGTGATCTTCTTTATGAGTTTAATAGTAAGGAGAGCCGTGTTTACCTGGACTACAACAAAATACCAGAACCTGTGCTTCAAGCTTTTATCGCAACAGAAGATCAAGGATTCAACCAGCATCATGGCATCGATGGAAAAGCGATCGCTCGTGCTTTTATTACGAATTCGTCAGCAGGGTCTGTTCAGCAAGGTGGCAGTACGATCACACAGCAGCTGTCACGCAATTTATTTCTTACACATGAACGTACCTATGACCGAAAACTAAAAGAATTATTAATCTCATACAGAATCGAACAACAGTTATCAAAAGAAAAAATCTTAGAGCTATACATCAACTCGATCTACTTTCAAAATGGTGTTTATGGAATTGAAAAAGCTAGCCTTTATTACTTCAGCAAACCGGTCGGTGAGCTTTCGTTAGCTGAAACAGCAGTGCTCGCAGCCATACCAAACAACCCAAAGCTTTATGATCCTCTTACAAACTTTGAGAACACGATAAAACGGCAAAAGTGGATTTTATTGAAGATGAAAGAGCAAGGCTACATCAACGAAGCTACTTATGAAAAATCACTTGATCAACACATTAAATTAAATGTTTCACAGCCTGTCGTTCCCTTCCCTGAAATTGTGGGTTATGTAAAAGAGGAACTTCTTAGTTTAATATCGGCCTCTCCTAGCCATAAGAATCAGACTGCAGAAGAATTAGTGATAGAGAGAGATTCACTGTTAAAAAGCGGTGTAGTCGTTGAAACTTCATTAGATCCTCTGCTACAAAAAGAAGCTGTACATGCTGTAAATGCCCGATTGCCCTATAACGGTGTAGAAGGTTCTGTCGTTATTGTCGATCATGTTTCAAAACAGATCGTCTCTATGGTTGGGGGAAAGAATGTTGGTTTAGAAGAGTTCAACCGTGCTTATCAAGCGAAAAGACAGCCTGGTTCTACAATAAAACCGCTTCTCGTCTACGCTCCTTATGTTGATGTGTATGGTGCAAATTCAAACTCGCTCATTTCTGCAGCACGTATCTGTGAAGGTAACTATTGCCCTAACAATTATGGTGGAGCTTCTTACGGTACAGTCTCCTTAAAGAAAGCGATGGCGAGTTCCATCAATACTGCAGCTGTTAGAGCACTAAGTAAAACAGGAGTGAACAAGGCGTTCTCTTATTTGCAGCCCTTCGGATTTTCATCTGTAACGCGAGAAGATTATCAGCTTGCAAGTGCACTCGGTGGATTCTCAAAAGGCTTCTCGCCTCTTGAGTTAACAAGTGCTTATACTACATTTAGTTCTGATGGGGTATTCGTAAAGCCAAGGTTGATCACTTCAGTAAAAGATAAGAATGGAAAGGTGTTATTTGCTTGGAAAGAGAAACCTGTTTCAGTATGGAGTGGGAAAACCAATAGCGTGATGCGTGAGATGCTAGAAGCCGTAACAATTTCAGGAACAGCAAGAGATGCTCGTTTTGCGGGGTCCTCTTATATTGGTGGAAAGACAGGAACAACAAACGAAGTGCGTGATCTTTGGTTTATCGGACTGACTGATCGTTATACAGCAGGCGTTTGGGTGGGGCGTGATACACCGAGCAGTCTACGTTCTATTGAGAGCGCGTCTCCCGAAGTGATGATCTGGCGAGATATTATGATAAAAGCACACCAAAAATGAGATAAAACCCTGTCACTACAATAAGTGGCAGGGTTTTTAGCTGGTACTTGAATATGAATATTTAGGATAATTCCGCGATATTTCATATTAATCCCGCGAGATTTTGAGACAATCCCGTAAATGATTGAAATATTCCTGCGAGTTTTTATGATATTCCCGCGAGTCTATAGATAAATCTCTACGTAATAGCTGCCACAAACGCATTGTACAAACGCATCACCGTATAGACCACAAGCAGCCCGAAACCTGTCCAAAAGAATAAGTTCAGAAATACCATTCCCATGATCCCTATGGTTGATAAACTGTAGCTGATACGCAATAAGAATTGAAAAAAGTACAAAAGAGATGCAACAATAAACACAATCCCTATCAGCAGCACGTAATGGTTCAGCGCGATCGCAAGCATACCGCCTACAAAAAAGTACCAGCTCCCGCCTTTTCCTTGCTGAAGCAGGTTTCCCTCTGTATCTTTTGAAAAAAAGAACAAGCTGAGGTGCGTCAGCGTATCAGACAGCAGCTTAAGAGCTGCAAACATCATAAAGAACAGCAGAAACAAACAAAAACCGATCGATAAGTGAATCACATGATCGTCAAATAATTCTTGCATCCCCTGATACACACCAAAGTATGTAAGCTTATCAATCAAGAGTCTTTCAAAATAAATGGCAAACCCTGAACTGAACAGAATAATAGAAAACAAGGGAAGATACCCTGTCATATATACGTTTTTCTTCATCGATGCTAGCACGAATCCCCTCAAATTGTTAAATTTCAGCAGAAATACATTCCCATGAAAACCGTTTTCATTTATAATGAGAAAAGATACTGGAAAGAATAATATTACTTTCAAAGGAGGAGTTCAAATGGATTTTATCCTCATCCTACTCGTGATGCTCGCCTTCCTGACTGCCATCTTTACAGCAGGCTATAACGATCGTCCTGGAAAAAACTAATCCATATACATATGGAAGTAAAAACGTCCCTTTAATCAGGACGTTTTTTTATTCTCTCAAAGATATTGTGTTTGTTCATCATTGACAAGTTGATTGGAGTGTAAGGTGGGAGACTCCTGTGGGACAGGCGGGCAGTTCGAAAAGTGGAAGTGGCTCGTTCAGCCCCGACAAGCAAAAGTTGAATGAGCAAGGAAGGCGCACTTTGCCTTCTGGATCATTTAGCTTTTGACCTCGAGGGGCTAGCCACTGCCACTAGACAGGTGAGACACTTATAAGTGAAACTTGCGAATGTGGCTCGCCGCCTGCCCCGCGGAAAGCGAGCACCTGTAACGGAAATCAACCACTTACAGTACGAAAACAGCTTATTTCAACTCTCCAAAACTTTGTTGACGCAATGCTTCATAGATTAAGATCGCAGCCGTATTCGATAGGTTCAATGAACGAATGTGTTCATTCATTGGAATACGCAAACATCTTTCCATGTTTGAATCGATCACTTCACGGGGAAGTCCCTTCGTTTCTTTTCCAAAAACAAAGAAAACATCCTTCTCTGAATCAGAGTAATCAAAATTGGAGTACGTCTGTTCACCAAATTTGGTGATGTAGTAAAACTCCCCGTCTGGGTATTCATTATAAAAAGCATCCAAGGAATCATGATGAGACAATTTTACATGCTCCCAATAATCAAGGCCAGCACGCTTTAAGTATTTGTCTTCTAAAGAAAATCCGAGTGGATGAATGAGATGCAGA
Source organism: Fictibacillus nanhaiensis (assembly GCF_042686385.1). Classification (NCBI taxonomy): domain Bacteria; kingdom Bacillati; phylum Bacillota; class Bacilli; order Caryophanales; family Fictibacillaceae; genus Fictibacillus; species Fictibacillus nanhaiensis. The sequence continues at coordinate 40,939 of NZ_JBHUPF010000002.1, read as the reverse complement.
TGTGCACCTGTTCCGGCACAAGTACGTGCGATGTTTCCTGTGTTCGCAGGAATTAACGGTTCGAATAAAACAACATGTATAGCCAAAAAGCTCACCTCAAAAACAATATTCCAACAAGTACTTATTATAGCACTTTTTTTGGAATATCACTCTCTGAAGGCAAGCTTCTTCTTAAAGAATATGAAAAAATTTATATTGAATGCGCTTCGTGTACGCTGTTGAATCTTCATAGCCCCAGTACCTCATTCTACTGTTTGTTGTATGGGCATTTACGAGTGGTTCTCCCGAAGGATCCTTTGCGACCACAATCGTCGTATGTTGATAATGGCCATCTCCATCAAAGTCATAACAGATCACATCTCCCGGCAAAAGAAGATGCGCAGCTGATTTCTCTTGTGCTTGAAGAGTCGATTTAGAACCGCTCAAATACCATCTCATCGCATTGGCTACAGACCAACTATAGCTCCAAGAATTATTTCGCATCCACCACCCCTTCGACTTAATCGATTGAGAAGTCATCGGAATGCCACCTGCATGTAGACTTTGAGAAATATAATTCGTGCAATCATTCTCAAAAGATTTATAGGCAGGATTAAACGTATTCCACCATCTTTCTGCATAGCGTACGGCAGCAAGCCGATCATACCCACCCTTCGTCGGTGCGATCGATTCGTTCTCCCGCTCGATCTTCGGAAGTTCTCTATAGTTTCCTTCCACATTCACGGGCTCATCGCTCTTCATATCACCATCTTGAAACGTAGCACGTCGCTCTTGAGAGATTTCTTCCACATAGAAATCAAACCCCTGTTTGATCAAAAAGCTGTAATGGACTAGATAATCCACCTGAACCTTATCCTCAGATTCAGTCGTTCGTAAGACGCTTCCGTTCGTTTGATTGTTCACGATAAACGCATTTCTATCGGTATACATTTGTTTTTTTCGAATAAAACTCTCTTGTTCTTCTCGTAAAAAGAAACCTCTTCCATCTGCATCTGCATGAATCATCCATTGGGATTGGTTTTGAATATAAGCTTTAAGTGTTTCCATCCACATCAGACATCCCTCCTGCTTCTACTAACATATGAGTGGGATATCAAAAAAAAGAACCCTTTAAGGGCTCTCTAGGATGTCTTCTTGCAGCTATTCTGTTCAATCGACAACAATATTTCTTTTTTATCTAATCCCCCGCCATAGCCTACAAGTGCTCCATTACTTCCAATCACACGGTGACATGGAATAAAAACAGGTACTGGATTTTGGTTGTTCGCGCTGCCTACAGCTCGAACGGCCTTAGGGGCACCAATGCCTTGAGCCACTTCCTTATATGAACAAGTTACACCATAAGGAATACTCGTCAGCTGATTCCATACCTTTTTTTGAAAAGCGGTACCAAATAAATCATAGTTCACACTAAATGCATGCAGGTTGCCTGCAAAGTAAGCGTGTAGTTGTTGAACGGTATCATCCAATCGTTCAGGAGAGTGTATCAGTTCTCCCTTAATAAAATGTTTCGCCATCCATGAACGTAAAGTTGGAAGGTTATCCTCCATTGAACCAAAATCGAGACGGCAGATTCCGTTCTCCGTTGCAATGATTGTTAACGGTCCGATTACGCTTTCCATTTCTTCGTAATAGAGTAACGTTTTAATCTGACACATAATTATCCCTTCTTTTCATTACTTGACCTTACTATATCGGACACTCCAAACATATGCGATTACGAAATTTCTTGATTTCGAACCATTTTCAGTCCCTTTTCAATCTCTAGCGTGACCAAATCGTCTTTTTCACTCTCTTTTGCAGTTAATAGTTCTAATTCCGCATTTTCTCCGCCAATCTTACCAATTGCCCATGCCGCAGTACCTCGAATTACGGGACGTGGGTCATGATTGAGTAACATTAATAGATCCGGAATGGCTGTTTCATCTTTAAAATGAGCTAAAGCGATAATCGCATTTCGTTGAATAGGCTTCTTTCCCCTCCAACTGCCTGAAATGTAACCGAATTTTTCTTTGAACTCTCTATTGCTTATCGACAACAACGGCTTTAAAAGAGGCTTAACGATCTCTGGATCAGGCTCCATTTCCATATGATGATGAAAATCTTTCCCCTTATTTTCAGGGCATACGGTCTGACATGTATCACACCCATATAAACGGTTACCGAGCTTATCTCTATACTGATCAGGCAGAAATCCTTTCGTTTGCGTTAAAAAGGCGATACACTTTGACGAATCAAGCTGTCCTCCTTGTACAAGAGCATTAGTCGGACATGCATCGACACATTTATTGCACGAACCGCACTGATCCTCCATTGGTGTGTCTGCAGGAAACGCAATGTTAGTAATCATTTCACCGAGATACATATAAGAACCAAACTCAGGTGACATGATCGCACAGTTTTTGGCACTCCATCCGATCCCGGCTCTCTCAGCAACAGCCCGATCCGATAGTTCACCAGTGTCTACCATTGATTTCACAGCGGCACCTGGAACTTTTTCTATAATAAAAGCCTCCAGTAATGAGAGCTTTTCTCTTAATATATGGTGGTAGTCTTTACCCCATGATGCTCTGCAAAAAATTCCTCTGCGCTCTCCTCGAACACTTCTTGGAGCATCTTTCATCTTGGAGGGATATGCAAGAGCGATTGATATGATACTGGAAGCACCGGACAGAAGCCGATCAGGCTCTGTTCTCTTTTCTATATCACTTTCTTCGAATCCTGATTGATAATTAAGGTCTTGTTGTAATCGGAGACGTTCTTTGAGCTCGGCAAATACATCAGCATGTGCAAACCCAATTTTGTCGATTCCGATTTCTTTACTATATGCAACGATCTCTTCCTTCAACTGGGCACTTGTCACGCATATCCCTCCTTTACATTTATTTTCAACAATTATGATAAACTACAATTACTTAAATAAGAAACGGGGTTACATGATGATAACGATTCATCCTAAACTAAACGAACTTGTCCCTGACTTTAAAATAGGCACAATTACATACCATAATATCGCGATTAGCGAATCACCGCAAATGATTAAAGGCAGGTTCCAGCTATTTACAGAATCACTCCGACTTGAAGAAAAAAATCCTGCCGATTACCCTGGTGTCGCAGAATATCGTCAAGTGTTTAAAACATTAGGAATGGATCCTTCTAGGTATCGTCCCGCTTCAGAAGCATTGTTGCGACGGGTGTTAAGCGGGAAAGACCTACCTCCAATCAATTCTGGGGTCGATGTAAACAACTTCTTCTCTATTCGATTTGCAATTCCGATCGGTCTTTATAACTTAGATCGAATTCAAGGTGATGTGGAGATACGTATGGGTGGTGCTGAAGATTCGTATGAAGGGTTAAACGGACGTGAGATGAACATGGAAGGTAAGTTACTGTCTAGAGACGATGTTGGTGCGTTTGGCAGTCCCATCGTAGATTCAAAACGCACGATGGTAGATGAGAGTGTAAAAAACGCGCTGCATATCGTGTACCTGCAGCCATCTATGGATAAGAGTGAGGCTCATGAGCTGTTGGAATCTATGGCTAAGATGTTCACTCAAGTGAATGGTGGGAGTGCTGAGATTCAGGTGATTTAAACAGTTGTTTAAATTACGAAAAGCTCATTTGGCTACAAGTTATTATTAAATACAGCTGATGTCGAATGATGTAGACTCGTCGATATAACATACAAACTCGTCAATATAATGGGGGAATTGGTGAATATATCGTGTAAAAGTTTCAATAAAATAGGCAAACTCGTCATTATATATTAATTGCGCTTTATAAAACAAAAAAATGCAGGGCTTCATTGGATCAACGAAGCCCTGCATTAAAACCTACAACTAACTTGTTCTATATATAAGCAGCAAGTAGGACATTTATGACAAGTTCTTTTAAACTTCCTTTAAAAAATTCACCTGTCTAACTTTTTTATTACTCTACTAACGTATATTTCACAGACAATGTTGCTTCAATCTCGTCTCCTTCAACCAATTCAAACACGTATTCAGGTAGGAACAGGTCATTCCCTCTTCCTAAGATGATATTGACTTTACTGCCTCCATTCACAAAGTAATTTCCAAATCCGTTCACGGGCTCTACTTTATACCTCCCTGGCGCTATATCTTTACCTGCTATAAAAACGCCTGCCACTAATGTTCGTGGCTCTTTCTTTTTAACTAGAATGCCTTTATTTAAAGTATCAAGCTCACCTTGTTTATTTGCGATCTCTCCGCTGAGGTTTTTCAATTCATCTTTCTTTCCTTTTACTTGTACGCCTAATTCATCTAGCTCTTTTTGAATCGCATCTTTTTGGCTGATCAATTCTGAAGCTTCATCTACCTGTATCTGAAGACCATTCAATTCTGCTTGTTTGTTACTCTTTTCTTCCTCCATTGTCTCCACGTTTTCTTCTAAACTTTCTAACTCTTTTTGCCATTCTTTAATCTCACCATCAATTTCCCTTGCTACAACTTTTTTATCTTTGAGAAGAACAGAAGCTTTGTTGTAACCTATTGCATGTGCTGAAAAAGCGATAACCGCTGCTAAAAAAAGTCCTATTAAGCTTAAATAAACCCACTTCTTCTTAACAACGGATAATTCCCATTTCATTAAATCTCCTCCTCCTGATGAGATATGTATGGCTTTTGAACTATTTTATTTTATTGATAAAACATTATGCTTTTTTATCAAAATAAAAACCCCTTTAAAATAGGGGTATAGAACTCATCTATAAATATCGAAATAATACAAGGATAGAAAAGAGAAAAAGGATTACCATGACAAATAACAAGCGAACCGATTGGAAAAGCCGGATCAACAGACCATTAATCATATGCATATAGTGAAAAATATCAGCAGAAATGAAGAGGATCGAAACGAAGGAGACGGTCATTAAAATCAGACATACTGTAGCACGCCGGTCTCTATACATTAGAGAAATAACCTCCTTTACACCTACATATTCAGTGTACAAGAAGAAGATTCAAAAAAAGTTCCCAGCTTAAGTTGCCAGGAACTTTTTATTTTAATCCATTGATGTTGATCAGCTCGCTAAATCTAGATTTTTAGGTTCGCTTTTTGGCTTTGCAAACAAATAGACTGCGATCGACAATAAACTAAAACTTAATAGATAGATGAACAATATCCCCATATTAGAGAATGCAGAGCTCGTACTGCCCAATGAGATCAATGCCTTAAACCCAGCGATGGAATATGTGAACGGCAAGAACTCACTTAGCGCACGCAAATTCTCTGGCAGCATATCGATCGGCAAGTTGGCACCTGTCGTTGAAAGCTGTAAGATTACTAAAGCAAAAGCAATGAATCGTCCAATGTTCCCTAACGAAGCAAAAAATAAAACTATTCCTGTGAATACTAAACTTACAAATACCGCAAAAGCTATGAAACCAAGTGGATTTCCAGTTTTCACATTTAAAAGTAGTAAAACGACCGTCGAAAGAAGTAATGCTTGTACAACCGCCAGCGCACCTAGATTCATGAATTTAGCACCAAACCAAGAGAACGCTGAAACTCCTTCTGGCTTCTTAAAGTTGATGAACATCGACATGATTAAGATTCCAACGAATAGCGCTAGTGAAAGAACATAAGGAGCTGTTGAGTCACGATAGAGTGGGTACTTATTTACCGTTTCACTCTTCAACTCAACAGGTGAAGAAAACATGCTCAAATTCTTATCATTGGCTGCTTTAATGGAACCTGTTTTATCTGCTCCGTCTTTAAGACCTGATGATAACTCGTTACTTCCATCATTTAATTTCCCTGCACCGTCATTTAATTTGGTTACACCTTCCGTTAAGTCACCCCAGCCTTTTTCAACTGTTGCGTTTCCATCACTCACCTGTGACATACCATCGTTAATCTTTGTTGCGCCTGAAGTTAGGTCACGCCAGCCTTTTTCAACAGAAGAGTTACCTGCTGATACTTGGGTTGCACCGTCATTAAGTTGGGATGCGCCTTTTGTCAAAGATGTCCAGCCCGTATTGACCGATTGGTTTCCTGCTGCAATCTGAGATGTACCTGCGTGCAGCTCTCCTACCTTACCTACCATCGTGTTCCAGCCACTCTCAATCGACGCAGTCCCTTGTTGAAGCAGAGGTACCTTTTGGCTTAATGTCGCAACACCGTTATCCACTAACGTTTGGCCAGCTACAAGCTGATTTACCCCATCAGCGACAGACTTTGGATTAGGTTCAGCATTTGCAGTAAAAGCTCCTGCGATTTTTGCAGCTCCTTGTTGTAGTGCCTGGAGCTTTTGTGCTTTTGCTGGATCAGTAGCAGCTGTTGTGATAGCTTGGCTCGTACCATAAATCTTCATAAAAGCAGGATCCTTGGATAGTTCAGGGTGTTGCTCTAAATATGCCTTTAAATCACTTGATAACACTTGCAGCCCCTTACCTAGGTTTGCAGATTCATCTGCCACTTGAGCAACGCCTTGCGAGATCTGCTGTGTTCCAGGAGCGATTTCATTCTTGATCGCACTTTGAACACCTTTTAGTCCTGTTAAGATTCCCGTTGTTCCTGCTTTGAGTTGCGGTATGCTGTCTCCAAGTTGTTTCGCACCCGCTGCAAGGTCTTTTACTCCAGATTGTTTATCTTTTAAATTTTGTAATAAAAGTCCTGTTCCTTCATTAGCTGCAGCTGAACCTGCTGCAAGCTTTGAAATATCACCTGATTTAGATTGAAGGGAAGAAAGCATTTCCTTCATACCAGCACTTAGTTGCGATGAACCGTTGGCCAGTTTGCTTATATCCGGCTGTTTGGCTGACAAAGAACTAGCCATTTGTCCTACACCATTTTTAAGTTCTTTTGCACCACTTGCAAGCTTTGAAATATCAGCCGCTTTATTTGTAAGCGATTCCAAAAGTGTGTTTGTTCCATCTCGTAGATCAGTCATTCCCGTATTTAATTTCGCAGATCCATCTGCAGCTGATTGAAAACCTTCTGATACATCACCGAGACTAGCGAACATATTGTTTGCATACTTCTCCGTAATTTTATCTCCCAGTTTTTCTCTGAGCTTTTCAGTCGCACTTCTTGTGACTTGTGCTGCCATGAAATTTAATCCTTCGTTTTGAATATACGTAAGCTGAAGCTTCTCGGGATTATCACTTAAAACAGTTGTTACCCTTTGTGAAAAATCTTCTGGAATCTCAATAACCATGTAATATTTCAGACTATCGAGGCCTTCTTTTGCTTCCTCAGCACTTACAAATTCCCAACCGAGATCTTTTCCTTTCTTTAAATCTGCGACTAGATCTTTTCCTACATTGATCGGCTCATCGTCCGATAAAGCCCCCTTGTCCTTGTTGACTACCGCAACAGGCAAGTTTGACAAGTTGTCGTAAGGCCCCCATTTTGGTGATAGAAGTATACCACCATAGACGACAGGTACGAGCAACGCAGCAATGACTGAGATCAGCAGACCCTTTTTTCCTACTAACTTCGCCATTTCTGCCACAAACAAACGAAAAGCGTTCATCCCTTTACCCCCGTTCTCCCCTAATATAAAATACATTCTGTAAAAATGAACAGGTATTCACTTCTACTAGAATGTATTATTCGGAAGAGATAGGAATAAATCCTTCTTATTTATCAGAAAATTGTAAAATATTAAATAATAATGAGGTATTAAGTCCTGTTATAATATAAGATTAGATAAAAAACTGTTTATCACGTGTGAACTAAAGGCTCTAAAAGTCCCATTTCCAAACACGCACTGATTGATAATTTCTTTTCCTTAGACTGAAATTTTAGAGTGATAAATTCTTCACTGACCTCTGTTATCTCTCCAGTCCCAAATACACGGTGAGTAACACTTAGACCAACTTGTAATTCTTCCTTCTTTTTGATGCTATTCGGATTAAAAGGTACTCCATTAATCTTCTTTACATTCTTTTTTATAGGTTCAGATTTCGTCATTCTTGTCGGATCTAATATATTTTTAACATCAGTTACAAACACAGATTCTTCAACTTTTTTCCCATCTCGATAAGGATACGTCACTACGGTTAATTGTTTCTTGGCACGCGTCATCCCTACGTAAAATAAACGAGCTGCTTCTTCTAACATTTGATGATCAGTACGATCTTCTTTAGATGGGATGATTCCGTCCACTACATCAATCATATATACCCTCTCAAATTCGAGCCCTTTCGCACTATGAAAGGTAGAAAGTGTTATCGCGTCATGCCCCTTCTTCTTTTTTGCTGTCTTCAGAACGAATTCAAGATGCTTTAATCGTTTAGCAAAATCCTCAAGGCTCTCAAGATCTGTTGCAATTTCTTCGAGTGTGTTTAAGATCCCCACTAAATAATCCATTCGAAAACCTAGGCTCTTACTAATCTTTTCTATGGCTTTGTCATATCCTAATCGATCTCTGATCACACGAATAGCTTGAAGAGGCTTCATCTCTTTCATTTCTTTAAAGGTCTCTTTACTAGCCTTTAGAAGTTTTACTTGATACTCCTGTAGTTTCACATGTTTTAGCAGGTTATCAAATACAGAATCGTTATTGTTCAGTTGTTTGAGTCCTTGCATCTGCTGCTTCGAAATATAGCCGTTAAACTTTAAATGAATTTTTTCTAAAATGTCTGGTCTCTTGTCTGTAAAGGCCATTCGCATAAAATTCAATATATCTTGAACTACCCAATGTGAAAAGAAACGATTATCAGCATCCTTCATATAAAACGGAATTCCTGCTCGTTCTAAATCATTCATCAATCCAATGGATGACGAATTGTTACGATATAAAATAACGATTTCCTTTAGATCAACGACTTCATTCAGTTCACGTACCAAGTATTTGGATTGCTCCTTAAAATTATGAAGTTGCTTCACTTCTATTGGTTGCTGCGAAGAATTTTGAGTAAACATATTTTTTTCATATCTATTCTTGTTTCTTTTAATAAACGAGTTAGCCACCTGAACGATATCGTTAGAGGAGCGATAGTTCTGCTCCATAAACAAGATAGAAGCATCGCTATACTTTTCCTTAAAGTTCAGTAAATAAGACGGCTCAGCGCCTCTCCAGCTATAGATCGATTGATCGTCATCGGCAACCACACACAAATTCCGATGAGTAGAAACCATCTTTTCTATAATAGAGTGCTGAACAAGGGATGTATCCTGGCTTTCGTCTGTTAAGAAATAATCGTATCTGTTTTGATAATGACGTAAAACGTGGACATTATTTTCTAATACATCATTTCCGATCGTGAGCATGTCATCAAAGTCTAACAATACATGATGCCGATCTGAACGTTTAAGTTCCTCATATTGCTTAAAGATCGCCTCAGCTTGTGGAACCTCACAGGAAACTTCTGACCACCGTTCGATCGGTATCATCTTGTTTTTTATGTAACTGATATAGGTCGTAAGCTCATCCATTTGATCTTCAGTTATGTTCTCTCCTACAAGGGACTTAAATAAATGCCTAAGCATAAGTTTTTTGTTGTACTGAAAGTTTCCTGCCGTTCCTGCTCTTTCATCTGAATCGTGATCACCCTCTATAATTGTAAAAGGGATTCCCAACTTTCTATAATGATTCCTGACTACTTCAAAAGCAAAGCTATGAATGGTGGAAAAGTCCACAGAAGGAAGTTCAGGATAAAATCTCGTAAAACGCTCTTTCATATCATTAGCTGACGCCTTACTGAATGTAACAGCTTTTATACGAGACGGATGAATTCCTTTTTCCATTACCAAATAACCGATTCTCATAATAATGGTGGTCGTTTTCCCAGAACCGGGGGAAGCCAGTAAAAGAAGTGGCCCTTCTGTCTTCATAACAGCTTTCTTTTGCACATCATTTAAAGTGATGCCAAGATCATTTTTCATTTTAGTGAAGAAATCTCCCATGAGTCAGTACCCTTTCGTATTATGAATATGATAAATGAAGTTTAAGCTCTTTAAGCAAATAAAAAAACTCCCCACAAAGGTGAGAAGTCTTAAGTTTAAATGTTAAGTTAAGTAAAATGGTACCGGTGGTCGGGGTCGAACCGACACTCCAGAAGGAACACGATTTTGAGTCCCAATTGAAAACCAAATCTTAACTAACGGTGTCATAACAAGCCTTCAAGCAGTTATAGAAATAATCGATGCACACGATTACTGTTAATTATACATTTGACCTCTTGAAATTTAAAGTGTCTTCTTATTAAACCTGCATAAACCAGCCTTCTTATATTGCTGAATTAGTTTGCTCTCTAATTGTCTTGCTTCATATAAGTTATCAAATTCTCCAATGAACTTGTAGGTAAGTTTTCCTTCCTTCATTAGCTGTTTATGTTCCGAGTTTCTTCTATTAGAATAACGCCTACATCTGTACCAAATTCCAGACCCTGCATAAACAACTTTTTCATTCAAACAATGCTCATAAACAATAAATTTTTTAACTCTTCTAAGATTATCAGGATTGAGTTTGTATCTTTTTATCAGTTGTATTATTCTTTGAAAAGTGGTTCCATACATTTTTGCTATATCCTGATTTGTCATTTTTTCTTTTAAGTGTTCTTCTAATTCACTTTTTGTTGGTAACACATCTATCACCTCAAAAGTCTTATATCTTTGAATAGTAACTTGTAAAGTTTTGCTTGCATTTTAGAAAATAAAAAAACCAAGTTGATTTTTTTCAACTTAGTTTTTTATAAATATCTCTATTTCTCTTTCTTCATCAGCGAGACTAATTAAATCCAAATGTCCATATTTCTTCTGGGTTCTTATTGGATAAGTGCTATAAACATAATCTATAAACTCGGACCAATGTAAATTTTTAGTCTTTTCTATTACTTGGTCTAGAATCTCTTTTTCTGAGTCACTAATAGTATTTAGGTGTAGTTGTTCCGCATTATACTCTTTCTTCAATCCAATTATGCCTTTAGGTGTTCCGTACACAGAATAAGTATGATTAATTACAATTTTACGGTCACTTTCTGCTTCATCGTAAACATCACTTACGTATGGACCATAATGATCAAAATACCATTTAATATTAGTTAACTGCTTTTTATGCTCTTTTGCTGAAAACCAATCAGCTAGATAAACCATTTTTGTTATTCTTGTTTTTGATAATTCGTTTTTATGCGGGTAGTATAAGGTAAAATAACGTAATAATCCACGTATCTTATTCATACACTTCACTCCCTTGCTAAAGGTAAATTTGTTTTGATGACATTTACTAGTAGTTGACCAAAAGAACCTTCTATTAGTTTGTCTATGTCACTAACTAAGGCTGGTAATTGTTCTGAAAGAGATTCAAAGACAATGACAGCAATGGGTTCTCCATTTTCTAGCAAATTCCTACAATAATAAGCTCTGCTTTTCATAGAAATATTTTCGATAATATCCTGATCAATATTACATTCGGACGTTACTTGAGTAAAATACCCTTTTTTTGCCCTTAACGGGTCGGGTAATCCTTCAATATGAACATACCCGAAGTTCCAAGTTTTACCTATAAAACCTTGATTATTTGGATAACTATTTCTCCCAGACTTCTTAATGGTATTGTTAAGTGAATATCTTCCAACTGAAACAAAAGATTCATTTTCAAATCGATAGATTGTAATTCATTCATTATATGTGAAGTCTAATTTGTTATAAAAGGCCTTAACAACTTTTTCAGGTACACTTTCTAATGTACTAATAAGATGTTCAACATCCCTATCTAACTTTTCGGCATCATTTTTATATTCTTCACAGTTCATTATGTTATTGAGATTATGTGACCATCCCATAATAAACAAAACTACTACTCCCACGATTCCAAAAACACTATCTGATATAGTGGCCAACAGTGGTGGTATTGTCAGAATTATAGGTATTAATAAAAGTAATAATTGACCCCAATTTGATCTTAGGTTTTTAATATTAAATAAGTATACAATAATTTTAGTAAGGTTTTCATAAACTCTTTTTATCTTAAGCAATCCTACTCTCCCCCTAGAATTACCAATTCGACAAATAAACAGAAAACCCTTCCTTAAATGTAATAATTACCCTAAATGATTGTTTTTTAAATCAATATTTTAGATTTTCAAAACATTTATTCATGATTAAATTCTTTATTTGTTATTTATTCAATATATATTGAATTTGCTTCTCTTTTGTTGGCAATATTTAAGTCTTTATATTTGATAAACCAATTGTTTAAATTAAAAAGGGAACATAATTTTAGGAGGAACTTAATTTGAAAACAGCAGAAGAAATCAAAGCAGAAATTAGAGAAATGGAAAGTACTGAACGTTGGAAGCTCGTAACGGAAATAAAAAATTTTCCTAATTATGAGGATCAATGTAATTTGTTAATTCAACTTAGAGAAGAAGTTACAAGATTGAATAAAGATATAGAATTCCTATCGAAAAAAACCGGATTACATGATATGTACTTAGAACGTATTAAATAGAAAAAAATCACCTTGATAAAAGAATCAAGGTGATTTTCTTATGAAATAAAATTGATATTTCATATTAATTTATTTAACTTATTCCTCTATTACTAATGCTGGTAAATTATTGACCAAATCAACTGTTTGAACAGAAACATTAATAATAGAGAGTAGCAAATTGAATATATACTTCTCATCATCAGAATAGTTATTTGGATCATCTGTAATGCCTGATTTTTTATCGGTTTTTACTTGATACTGTTCAATAATCCATTCAATTGCAGAACGACCATTTAAATTGTATTCAAATGCTTTTTCAGGAATGTTCTTTATTTTTATATCATTGTTAAAAACGATAATAGACTTATTTTTTTTATCTTGTTTGATTTTATTCACTCTATATGATGGATGATTCACTAAAAATTCTATCTTAGTCTCGCTACAAGGAGGACAATTTTCATAATTCAAATGAATTTCCGCTAATTTATATCCAATTTCAACATATTTTTCTGCATGCTTAACTTTAGGAATACGAGGAAATTCTTTTCTTAAATTATTTTCAAACATTGTCCGATAATCTTTTGAATGCATTACAGCGTAGGTGTAGTAAAACATTTCTTCTGTAGATAAATCAAACTTTTTTGCTATATCCTCTGAAATATTACTTTCATTGTCTTTAAATAACTCAACAACATTCTTCTTATTGAAAAGTACATATCCTTGAGCTCCACCATGGAAAAAGTTTAAATCTGGGACTGTATCAACCATTAAACAAGCGAAACTTCGTTTAGAACCATTATTTGGAACAAGAATAGCTCTATTACTATCTCCAAATATTTCCTTCCATTTACGAGGGCGTTCAATAACTTTTTTATCGTAGTACAACCATTTTTTAGTAAAAGGACGATAAATATGAGTTTGAATTTCAGCAGGATTTAATAAGAGCTTCTCACCTTTAGCAAAAACATTTTTTAGACCACTACTCCAACTAACAAAATTAGGGGCTATATTTAAAAGAGATATCCTTTTTTCTTTATTTGAAATTTCTTTTAATCTGTCAATTTCAGTATTAAAATTATTCAACATTATTTGAGTGTTGAGTTCTACTTGTGTTTTAGAAAAACCATAGACCCAAATATCCCTATTTGTACTAATACCAAGGGATTTTTCTAAAAAGACTCCTGATTCTTCAGGATCTATTGAAACAAAGTTGGAATACTCGCCGCCCCTTTGATTTACCCAATCGTTATTCTTGTCGGGAAAAATTTGTGTCCATTCAGTTGAATTAAGTAGAGAAGATTCTTTTAAAAGCTGAAGCTTTTGCTCCTTGTTTAGATAATCTCCTATGTCACGATAATATATTTCATGATTATCGGAACCATCCTTTATTAAAAGGGTTATAGCAATAAGCGTTCTACTACCTTCACCAAAAATGTTGCCCCCTTCCTTACGTCTATCCTCTCCTTGTAAATACGCATTTCCACGAAGGTTGTAAACATATATATAGTTAAATTCCTCATGAAAGCATTTTCTAATCCCTTCTGCAGTTGATGTATCAATATAAGATCCATTTGTAATAAAACCTATTACACCTTGCTGACCAAGCCTATCTGAAGACCACCTAAATGCTCTAATCAAAGGATCGTAAAGTGTATTTTTATTAACAGCATTTGAATTCTTTACATACGTATCTCTAATTCTATTATCAAGTCCCTGATATTTCTTATTCTGTTGTCCATCATTTTCATTAGTTTGCCGAGCGCTATATGGCGGATTTCCCATTATTACGAATATTGGTTCTTCTTGCTGCTTCTTTAATCTGGCATTATTTTCATCAAATAATTCATCCATAAATGAATCTTTGTTTTCGGTAGTTTCAAAAGTATCTGTTAAAACAATACCTTCGAAGGGCTTATACTCCCCTTCCATTATTGCATGATACGTTTCTTCAATGTTAATAGCAGCTATATAATAGCTCAATAGAACAATTTCATTAGCATGAAGTTCTTGAGTATACTTTCGAACTAAATCCTCTTTAGGTACCAACCCACTTTGTAAAACACTTGTAATGAATGTTCCTGTTCCAGTAAATGGATCAAGTATATGTACCCCTTCGCTCGCTAATGATTTTCCAAAGTGTTTTTTCAGTACTTCATCCATAGAGCGAACAATAAAGTCTACAGCTTCTATAGGTGTAAAGACTATTCCCAAACGTTCAGTTGTGTCCTTAAATCCTACTTTAAAGAACCGATTATAAAGTTGAATTATGATTTCCTGCTTAGCTTTTAGATTATCAATTCCCTTAGCACGGACACTAACACTTTCATAAAATTCCTGTAGCCTTCTTTGTTCTTTAACTAATCCTTGTTCATCTAGAATTGTTAGCATAGAATCCATTGCTTTTGAAACTGGATTATTATTAACAAAGCTATAAGAATCAAATAATGCTTCGAATACTGGTTTTGTTATTAAATGTTGGGCAAGCATTTCAATAGCTTGGTTCACAGTTATGGAATCATTGATATTGTATCGTAAACTCGCTAAGAACTTTTGGAACTCTTTATATGCCTCAGTGTTTTCGTCCTCTAGCATGACGTGTATACGCATAATATGTTTTCGGGCAATGTCAGCAACATCTTCCGACCATTGTTCCCAATAGCGTACATTTCCTACTTTCCTTACAATCTTTCCATATATCGCTCGTTCGAGTTCAGACCAATCTTCATCTGTAAGAGAAAATGATAGCTGTTCATCCTCAGGCTCTGGACTAATTAACCCATCTTCAGGCGGATCGCCTACTCCAATGACTTGAATCTGACCTGGTTTTTTCTTGTTCAACTCAAGTTTGTTGATTGTTGCATCAAAACGCTCATCTAATGAACGTAATGCGTTTAAAACTTCCCACACTACTCGATACTTATCGTTATTGTCTAGAACTGAATTAGGATCCACACCAGCTGGAATACCGATAGGTAAGATTACATAACCATAATCTTTTCCCTCTACTTTTCTCATTACTCTTCCTACAGCTTGTGCAATATCAATTTTCGATTTTCGAGGTTTTAAGAACATAACCGCATCTAAGTCGGGAACGTCAACACCCTCCGTTAGGAACCTCGCATTAGATAATATTCTACACGTATGATCAGGAACATCAGCCTTCAACCATGAAATCTTTTCATTCTTCTTAAGTGCATTCATCGAACCATCTGCGTGTTCAATTTCTATTGAGAAACTGTCTTCATTAACTTCACTAATGTATTCATCAACTACTTGAGAAAACATATTAGTTATTAATTTTGAATCTTTAATAGTACCTGTAAATGCAATTGCTCTTTTCATCGGTTGACCTAGGGTTTCATCAGAATGACTTTTTCTTTTTACCAACCCATTCCAACAGCCGATAATCTTTGTTACATCATCAAACTCCAGTTCTGATTCTCGAGCAAGCATTTGTTGAAATCTACGAGCGATGACTTCTTCATCAACAGCCAAAACCATCACTTTATAATCAGTTAGAATATCTTTACGAATAGCATCACCAAATCCAATTCGATAGAATTCTTCACCATATATTTCGGAGTCGCCCATATCTGCAATTAATACTGACATTTCATCAGCTTTCTTTTTTGCATCTTCTCCATAGACCCTAGGTGTTGCAGTTTGGTACAATCGTTTAACAGTTTTAATATTGTCATCACTATGTACCTTGGTAAAAGCACTTCCTTCTCTCCCATTTTCAGTTGCGCCTGTAGTTCGATGTGCTTCATCACATATAACTAAATCAAATTGGTAAAAACCCTTTTTTTGAGCTTCAATAATTACATCAATAGACTGGTAGGTCGAGTAGACAACTAAAAAGTCTCCTGGATTCTCATTGCTTTCAATTTTGTTCTGATATTCCAACAATTTTTGAGTGTTTGTAGTAGCTGGATATCCAATATCAGCAGCAGCAATGTCTTCTAGTTCATTTTCACCTTTTTCTTTTGTAACTTTTCTATCTGAACACACAGCAATGGAATCCATCTTGTAGTTGGTATCAGCATTCCAACTTCGCAATGTTTGAGATAATAACTGTATACTCGGAACTAAATATAAAACTCTATATGTATCCTTTTTTTCAGCTGCGAGTTTTTCTGCAATTGCCATTGATGTATAAGTTTTCCCTGTTCCTGGAGCCATAATTAGCTTTCCACGATCAGCGTTTTTGAACCCATTCACCACATCCTCAATAGCTGGAATTTGATGAGGACGTGGAGTTTTTTTCTTTTGTAATTTAACTTTCTTTGGATTATTAAAAGAATAAGCCGACCAATCAATTTGACTTTGTTGCAAATCTGATAAGGAAATCCTTGAAATGATTTTATTTCTGAATTTTAAAGCGTCGTCTGCATTATCACTCCACTTATCAGTTGTTGTGACAATGATTCCTTCCGAATAATAACTCTTTCCTACTTCATTTAAAAAAGAATCGATATGTGCTTTCCTTATGACCATACCTTCTGAGTAATACTTACACTGAATAGCTACCAATTCGCCTGTTTCTCGTTTTCTTGCTACTAAGTCTACACCGGTATCCTTTTTAGGAATATTATATTCAGCTGGAACATCACTTAATTTCCATACTTTTTCAAATAAACGATTATACATTGGCTCATTTTCTAAATATGCAACAAATAATAATTCAAATAATGTTCCTCTATCACGTTGTGTATGTTGTTTCGTGTCTATTTCATTTATTAATGTCACGAAACTTTTATGATTTTTTTGATCCAAACTCTTCACCTAACTTTCATTGAATAACATATACTATTCTATCAAACATGATTACTATTTTATCATGAAAATAGTTCTTTTTAGTAAAAGGTTTGAAGATAATGGGAATTAAGATCAAGTGTTTGTCTCAGAGCAATAATATCTTTTGCAATTTGCTATAAGTTTAACGTGTTTGGGCGTTTTGGTACCTTGTGTGCAAGTGACACCTCCCTGTTATATCAGTTCATTCACCTTTTTTTCTTACAAAGATAGGCCATACCTTCTACTTGTCACAGAACTTCCTTACAAAGCCGTAGCTGACAGGTTCGATTTTCAATGCTCTTAAGCTTAAGTTGACCTTATCGACAACCTTCTGTTTGCTCAGCTCTTCATTCCTTACTTGAATTTGCTTAACAATATGTTTAACAATAGCTTCAGCTACAACAAATCTATATGTCTCCCTATCAACACATGATTCTATACACTTTAATTGTTTCATCAATTCATTCATTTCCTTACTCCTTTCAGACAAATAAAAAAAGAAAGGTCCGAAGACCTTCTCTATTAAGCAATAATCTCTAACTTTGTTAATGCATCTGGATTGTATACTGCTCCATCCACGTAAATGTCAAATAAGAATCCTACTGAACCTTGCAGAGCATGCTGAGAATCTTGAACCTTTGTCATCTTACCACCTTGTTTAATCATTACCGC
The DNA here is from genome assembly GCF_042686385.1 of Fictibacillus nanhaiensis. Classification (NCBI taxonomy): domain Bacteria; kingdom Bacillati; phylum Bacillota; class Bacilli; order Caryophanales; family Fictibacillaceae; genus Fictibacillus; species Fictibacillus nanhaiensis. The sequence goes on along the minus strand of NZ_JBHUPF010000002.1, from coordinate 23,067 downwards.
ATAAGCATCTTCAATACTACCCACTATACAAGGTACATGGCTGACATCACCAGCATCTAGAGAACTAGTAATAATTACTTCTAATCCGAATAATGTATAAGTTGGTTTACCATTAACAAACCCATTTTGAACGTAAAAATGTCCTGCTGCATCTTTCAATTTTGCAATACGGTTATAGAATGGTCTCGACATAATGAATTGTGAACGTTGGAGATATTCAGGATGAATCGATAGTGACATATCCATAAGAGTATCAAGAGCTTCTTGGTCTGATGCACCTACTTTTAATGTTTGTTTACCAATCTCAGAGTTAGGAACAATGCCTGCAAATTCATCTACTTGAGCTCCTTGAAGAATAGAACGTTCAATAGCTTTAAATGTACGCTTTACTAATAAATTTGAAGTATACTCTGCCATATTCATAGCAGCATCATTTATTAGTTGATTAGTTAAAGCAATATAAGCTCCAGCACGTTTTTGAGTTAATGTAACTTCTCCTAAAGAAAAAGCTTCTTCAATTAATTCTTTCCCTTCACCAACAAAGGACCCAATACCCACTGCTGTTTCTCGAGGAATTTTTATTGATCCAGCAACAGAACGTATCTTTCTTGCTTTTGCGAATATAGGTGAAGATTCATCTAATTTTTCAACAATCATCTCTGCTACTGCTGTTGGAAGAACAGATTCATTTCCAGAAGTTAAATTTAAATCACGTAACCCTTCGTTAAATTCTCGTACTTCTTCCTGTCGTACTTCAACTTCATTCTTTGGAACTTCTACATAACGATGTTCAATTTTCATATTTGTTTTCTCCTTTGTTTTTTCTCTGCTTACATCTTCAGGAATTTCAACTTCTTCAACTAAGTCAATACCACGTGCAGCAATAGTTGATTGTGAATAAGCCGGACTTTTCACCACAGAAACTTCGAACAGTTCTAGTTCTTCGATTGTTCTTTCAAATAAGCCTGAACCAATATTCTTCCATGAATCTTTAATTGTCCTAAATCCGAATGACATATTTCTGTGTATCCCAGATTTAATTAATTCGTAATAATCTCTCCCGTAAGAAGTTGGGGTAATTACTGCAGACATAAAAAGTCCCTGCTCATCTTCAGTAAGGTTCAATGAACCGTTACGAGTTGAAGCAAGGATTTTTTTACTATCATGTTCTGCTAAAAAATCAATGTCGTTTTTAGCTTTTCTTATTGCAGAACTGAAAGCTCCTTTTGCAATTTTTTCTTTAAATTTCTTTGTAACTCCAAGGATTTCACTCCACTGACCAGTTTTGTTTACATAGCCAGAAACGGTTAATGAATCATCTTTATTTGCACGTAATTCGACATTTTTGACTCTGAGCTCAATTTTCATATTTTCTATACGCCTCCAGATAGTATTATATTTGCTTAGTTAAGCAAATCATGAACAAAAATAAAAAGATGCACCCATTTGGATGCACCTTCGACTAGCAATTTATCATTTTATAAGTAAGTTATAGTATAAAAAACTATCCGAGATAAAAAACCAAACTTGGAGGAATGGAAAAACAAAGACTCGGATAGTTTTGTTTAAGTTTGGAGGTGAGATCAGTCATGGAAAAAACTGATCTCGTTTAGATATAGGTTTAGCTACATCCTTTGAATCTTAAGCAATACAAGAAACAGTTAATATCAAATTGAAGATATCAATTAATGAAAGGTGCTCGAGTAAACAACTCTTATATAAATATTTATACACAAGTAGGGTTTGATAGACACTTCTCGAGACACTATTTTGCATAGGCAAGCAATTTAGTAGCCTCTATATAATAATATACATAAGCACAACTTACTGTACGAATTAATGATTTTGTTCAATAATATCAAATTTTATTTGTTTTCCATTAACTCTGCTTTTACCTGATGTTATTTTAAAACCATTTTCAGAAAGCATTTTTTTAACGCTCGTCCATTTCAATTGGCGACCATGACCATTGATTAAATTAAGCTCTTGAATAAATTTGTCCTTTATCTCTTTAGTCAATGGAATACCAATGTACTTTTCAAGCTTGGTTGGACAGAGCTCAACAACAGTACCATCTCTTTTAATTGTTTCAATTGAACCACTCTGATTTAAAGTAACTAAACTTTCAATGTCATGTCGAATTCTTCCACGTACCTGAGTTATCACTTCTGAATTTCTACTATGGACAATAACTGTTTGAGCCATATTCTCTGTATCAAAGATATTGTAACCAGTTTCATAAGCAGCATTAATAATAACTATATCTACATACTCTGGAATTTCTTCATTTTCGATAATATGCTCTCGAACTTTTCTAGACAGATTATCCATTTTTCTTTCGTTATTAATACTCCAAAGACAAGCAACATTAAATCCATTCATTTCTAGTTTAGATCGAACCTCCTCTGCTTTCTTAATAGTTTCAACATACATGAGAATTTTATTATCTTCGGGTAAGTCACTTTTCCTAAGTTCCTTCAAGATGTTATTGATATTTGTATAAACTTTTTGACTGTTAAATAAATATCCTCGTAATTCATTTTCAGATACGATTTTGTTACATGTATAATTTAAGCTCATTTTTAAAATCTTTGTAATTCTATAGGGAGTCGCCGTCATAAACAAAGTTTTAAAAACTCCTTTTTCAGTAGAGCTAACAATTTTTTCAAGAGCTTTATATAATTTTGTTTCTTCTTTTTTAGCACCAAGTTGAACTTCATAACCAATATACTTCGCCAAGTTATGAACTTCATCACAACACATAAATTTAATGTTATTTAAAAAATTATTGTCTTTACTGACACTCAAAACATGTGCAAATTTTGCATATGTCATACAGATCGCACGATTATCCTTTCTTATTTCTTTATTCATCTGAATACCAAATCCATGACTAGGAAGTTGATCGATACTATACTCCATTGTTCCTTTAACAGTAGGATTGTAAGGCTTCAAGTATTCTTCATACTTAGTTAATAAAGATTCCTCTAAAACAGATGTATCAACCAAGTAAAGGATTCGTTCTTTATTCTTTGCTTTTTTAATAACTTCATCAATAAAGAAAGTTGTTTTACCAGTACCGCATGGAGATTCAATTAAGTTAATTATTCCTTTTACTATTTTTGAATAAGTAACTAATTCAGATACATACTTCGCTTTATACCCATTTGATAATTTTATTGACTGTAAGTACATTTCATTTCCTGATTTCATTATTGCATTTCTCCTTATGTTAGTTTTTATAGAAGAATTTTATCTTCTAGAATAAAAACGTAAATCAATTAGAAGAAAGATTTTTATCTTCTTGGTACCAAACTGTACTTGAGAGTATATACTCGTGTACAATTTAGTACCACTTTGCGATCAAGCTTCGCTTGTCGCATGGCAAAGGCTTCGCCTTTGACCATCATATAAAAAGAACAGCATTACTGCTGCTCTAATTCTGACCATTTTATTAATCGATATTCATTTATTTCTTTGTCTAAATTATGAATTTCAGGAGAATTATTTTTTTTCCAATGATATTCTTCATCGTCTGTTAACCGATATATTAAAGAAGATACATAGTCAGCAATTGCTCTTTGCACTTCATATCGTACGGGATATTCAAAATCACTACAAATTATTCTGTCGTTTCTAATATCGCCAAGTTTATTACTTAATTCTTTTTTTAATGCCACTACAATTTCATCTTTAGTATTAAGATTTGTGTTATTGCATGAATATTCCTCATGTGTATAGTAATCAAATTCAGAGCATAAGTTGTCATGTTCGAACATTTCTGCCATTGCTTTATCTGTTATACCTTGTCTTTCTTCTCGGCGTAAATCAGCTTGTTCTCTTTTGAGGTTAGCTTCCTCACGTTTCTTTTCCCAGCAATTCACCTCAGCAATTTTTATTAACGGTATGTTTTCTATTTCATTTTTAAACAATCGTTTTATCATTGTTCTAGGAGTATACCAATTTTTGTCGGTTGGCTTCTTATATTTAACAAATTTATTGAATTGATAAGTTAAAACAATAAATTCAGCAACACAAGTAACTTTTGCTTCATACACAAATTCATATTCTGTTTTCTCTGAGAAAGAGTTATTAAAAGAATTGTAAATCGAAATTTGGATTGTCTGCGTATTTTTCATAATTGTATTACCTCCGCAAGTTGTATTTTATTTATCTTACAGAGTTGTTATATCGGAACATATGTTCTTGTAAAGCAATTTTGAAAAAAAATTTTAAAAAAATTGGCTTTTTAACTAGATTATGAGAGATAATATGAATTATTTGTATCCTATTATAAAATGTCATGTCGCCAATCCTAGGACCTCAGGAAGCTATTCTAGAGAAGTTTAATAAGGTATTCCTTCGTTGTCATAATTAAGCCAATCATAAACAGGAACATTTTTACTTACTCGATTCTTTAAATCAATTTTTCCATGCTTGAAATCAGATTTATATGCAATATTCTTTAATGACTGATAAACATATCCTTCAATCTTTTCTTCTGGTATTTCTACATATCGATTGTCATTAATCACTTCGTTAATAAATTGATCTGCAATCGTAAAGTAATCTTTCTTGCTCCATCTTCCTACAGCAAACTCAGTATAGTGATTTTCAAAAGAATTCATCATCAGACTTTTAAAATTGTTAATGTCCTTGTTAATTAACAATATTTCATTGTTATCTTTATCTTGTTCTTTTTTATTTTTCTTTTTAATAGCGGTGCCCTTTTGTAAAGGCTTGCTGTGACCTTTTGTCATTCCTAGGGTTGACCTTTTGTCATAGCTAGGTGTTACATTATGTAAATGCTGCTCCTCAACCGTTGATACAATCAGGTCTTCCCTTTTGGCAGAGCTAGGGTTTCCCTTTAAATATTGTTCAACAACCTTTTCAGTTATATGAAAGTATTTCTTTGATGGAACACCCATCATTCGTGTTTCAATATACCCCGTTTGCTCAAGTTCTTTTGTTGCTTTAAGCTGCTGCTTATACGTTAATGATGTTTCTTCTAATAATGTCTCACTAGTTAAAAAGAAGTATTCTTTTTCTCCCCTAACTGTGAGCATTCCTTTACTTCCAAAGCTTTCATAACTCGAACAAAGTTGTCCAAAAATAATTGATGCATTTACTGATACTGTTCGAGCTAAATCTTTGTTATACATAACAAATCCTTTACCACTTAATACCGACATTAACTTCATCTTCTCGCTCCTTCTTGACACTGAAGAAAACGACTTGCTATCATTAAAATGTAGAAGTTTTCTTCTGCGCTGTGTTTTTAGAGGGTGGAAAGGGTCCAATCTAGCCACTCTCTTTTTAATTTTAAAACACGAACAAACATTCGTACATTTATATATTCAATCCCTTTAGTGCTCCAAATTGTTTATGCTTTCTTTCTATATCCTCACCCCAAAGATTCACATACTTCTTTGTTATTGTCATATCTGAGTGACCTAATAGAGTCATTAAAGAAAAAGCATCAATTCCAGCCACAATCATCCGTCTAGCCATCGTATGCCTGAATGTATGTGGACTAACTCTTTTACTAATTCCTGCATCCTTTCCATACTTCGTAAATCTTGTTTGAATACTGTGTGGTTTTAGATCATTGTTATCATGACTAATAAAAAGTTTATCTGTCTCTAAATCTCCCCTAATGATCAAATACCTCTTCAATTGCTCTTGAGTAATTTGCGAAAGATAAACAGTTCTTTCAAATAAATTTTTGGTGCGTTTTATTATTAAGCTACTACCTCTAATATCTTTTGTCTCAATACCAACAATCTCAGACAGCCTAACTCCAGTATCCAAAAATAACAATAGAATTACTTCGTCACGAAAAGAAACAAATGTCTTATACCTTCTAATCGTCTTTATTAATTTTTCTATTTCACTATTGTCTAATGTCTCAATAGTCTTCTGCCGATCTCTTAATAACTTAATGTTCTTCATAGGATTTGTGTAGATTAATTTGTTTTTCTTTAAGAAGTTATAGAATGAGCGTAGCGCTCTTAAACGAGTGTTTATTGTGGTTACCTTTATCAACTTCTTACTATTCAAAATAAGATCTTCTAGGTCCCTTTGCACACACTCAACTAATGGCTTATTCAATAACTTTTTTGCAGCATGAAATTCATTCTTATAGTACTCAATTGTTGCAGGTCTTAAGTTCCTTAAATAACAGTCTCTAAAGAAGATTTCTAGTGCTTCATCATCACTAATCTTTTTTGAAATTAGTTTTAACTCTTCTTCTGATAATTCTTTTCGTCTTTTCATAACAGCCTCCTAAGCACACGATTCGAGGCACACGATTTTCACTTTTTTTAGTCGTCTTTTTAGACAACAAAAAAGACCTTCTACAACTGTAGAAAGTCTTGAATTCACGCTGTTAAGTTAAGTAAAATGGTACCGGTGGTCGGGGTCGAACCGACACTCCAGAAGGAACACGATTTTGAGTCGAGTTTTCACTTCATTCTTTCAGTTATATGTGTGTGAGGTACCGAGATATTAACGTTTCTTCAACAGTAAATTGTGGTCATTACTGAAACACTTCATACGATTAGTGAACAATTACCATTATAGTAATTTTGCTTTATTAATGCAAGTTAAAATTATCTGCAACTAATAAGATACCTTATGAAAATATAAGTTCATTGAACCATTTGTTTAACTCTGTATTCTCGTCGTTACTTTTATAGCGATTGGTTATTTCACTATTAGTAAAAATAATCTTAAATAAGCGTCTTATATAGTTATCGAATTCAATACAAAGTTCAGTCTGTTTTTCAATACTTCTATATTTTCTTGGTAATTTGTCTCCATGGAAATTTGCTGACCTAACAGAGTAAGCATCTTTAATAAACTTATAAATCTTTTCTCTTTCCTCAATACCTTTTCCTAATAATAAAGCTGTTCTCTCTGCTAATTGATGTCCAATTTCAGCTTTACTCGTTGATAACAATGTTTCTAATAACATGCAATACATAGCAATTCTACCTGGTGGAAACCCTTGGGTCCTAGTGGATTGAAGAAAGTATACAAACCTCTCTAATCTATTCGCTTCCATGGTAATTATTTTGCTTGTTTCATAATGGTCTAAATCAGCATTAGTATTTTCTCCAAATATGTCCGTATATAACTTTATTGAGTCATTAATTTCTTCAACTGAGAAAACAGTATCTTCATTGCCACCTTTACAATCCACAAATTGTGTTGTTCTCATATTAGATGATACTGATTGAATTGTTAATAATTTTTTATCATACACATATAAGAAACCTAGTTCAGTTCTTACACTGTTGTCTTTAGTAAGCCATAAGGATGTCCCTACTGTTTGACATAATCTAAGGTAATAGTTCAAAAATTCCAATCTGCCATTTTCTACATTTTCACTATCATCCTCGTAATCACCTTCTGCGTACACAAATGGACCTTGAAGTAAGCTGTTATATTCTAATTTACCAAGCATTGTTTTAAAGAAGTCGTCACTTCTTGACTCAATTATACTTTTATTATTTGTAACCCTTAAATTTTCTAATACCCTTATGCCTCTATTCAACACCTGATTTATTGTTAACCCATGCAATCTAGCTACAAAAAAATATTTCAAACGTCTCCCCTTCTCCACACTAATTTCTACTATATTAAATAGCTACGTTTATTATCAATATTTCTGTTAACATGATGGAATTTCTTTTTAAAGAAAAGACAGTTTAATTAGTTACTCTATCTACATTTAGACTACGTTTTATTTCTTCCCACTCTTGCGTAACCTCCGGGTTTATTTTGTGGAAAATCTTTGAATCCTGCTTCACACCCGAATATGCTTTTGCAGATTCATACTTAACGAAACAATCAAGTAATTTTGCAGACATTCTCTTATCACTTTCACTTGTTCTTTGATTATGGAAGAGAAAAATATCATGTAGGGAATCAAAAATTACTTTGTTTTTAAAATGTAAAACTTCAAGCCTAACATAAGCAGGAATTAAGGTGCTGGCAAACAAAGTTTGTGCAAGGATAGAGATTAATTCCATTTCAGTAGTTCTTAACAGAAGTGCTACAAAAAACACCACTATAAATATCCCGATTTTAATTCTTTCTCTCTTTGCCATTTCGTAAGTAACTCTTTTAGCAAACAAGGAATTTTCAAAGATATTTGCCCCTAATTTTAATAAGGAAGGTTCTATTTCATTGTTGTAGTACATGTTAGTTTTTTCGTTATCTAAAGGAACATTAAATGAGTTCGTTAACAAATGAACCCTTCTTATATCCTCAACTTTTGGGATTTTGAAAATGCTTAAATAATTATCAATTACAAAGTAACCAAACGTAGTAATAGTAAACACAGTTAGCAAAATGTTCTTTACAGTTAAGGAATTATCTACAAAAAATACCGCAATTGATAAAGCAGCGTTTACCCAAAATAATGTAGTAGTTGCTGTATTAAGTTTTTCTATGTCCTTGTAGTGTCTATCTAAGGAATCATAACGTTCACTCATACATTACCTCACATAAACTTCTGGAAAGAGATTCTTAATTGTTTCTCTAGCTTGAACCTCGTAACCTCTTTGTTCATGCCATTTAGCTTCATAGATAATTTTTTTTGCCCTTCCTAAACGTTCTATAAATCTTTGAGAATCACCGTAGCTAGGAGTCATTGTTTCAAAAGTATCGTAAACATACTCTTTTAATGAACCTCTGCTATTGTAATTGTATTTCTGTACCAACATATTTTCTAAATCAAAAGAATAAAGATAACCGTCTAATTTGTTTGTGTTCCAGTATTTAAGTAAACGAACCAATGGTTTAATTCTAGAATTGTTATACACGTTAACTCTAGTAATTTTCTCATTGAATCCCAAAGGGTCAGTGGGCATCCATTGGGAAAAGATATTTTGCTTTGAGGGAATTGAGAAGTTGCCCCAAGCGTCTTGAATAGCTGGAACTAGTTCGAACTTAATATGATTCAATTCAAGAACCATTGTTGGGCTATCTTTATATATTTCTGAACGGTTGTAATAGGTGTACATAAAATCTTTTAATTGTCTTAATAATGTTTCTGGGGTAAATCCTCTAGGATTCTTAAACACTACCATATAATCGACATCTGATTCAGAATCTACTCTACGAGGAAGAATCGTTCCTCTTGTGCTTGAACCAAATTGAAAATGAGTGTGTAACTGACCTTGATTAAAATAGGAATTTAATTTTCTTGATAAATTCTCGATTGAAGTTCGAATGTTGGCAGTTTCCGTAGCTGAAAGGACTAGGCTACTTGATAAAGTAGATAAATAATTATTAACCGACAAAAATTTCCCCTCCATACTTATATTTATTGTCATTATACAACAATATGTTATTTTTTGGATAAATTTATTGTATTTTGTCAGTTAACGAGACTATATGAAAACTTCTATTTAGATGATACCTATATGTACTATGGAAAACCAAACACAGTAATCTCTCTAACACCACTACTATATATACATTATGAAACTATATATATGGACATATTTAATCCCTATTCAGTTTGACTTTTACAGGGGGTAACGACAATTTGTTTCATTCTGAATAGTAAACCCTTAGGAAGCCATTTTTGACTTCCTAAGTCCTTGATACTATTGATTTCAGCTATGGTTAATTTGTCGTTTACTATTAAACTTTCTATGTGTTTTTTTCCTAGCCAATGCCCTACAGTTATCACTACAGTAGTTACTGGCACTGGATGAAGGTTTAAAAGGCTTATTACATTGGTTACAGTGTTTATATGTGAATAGCTTAACTTCAACCACTTTATCTATACCTACAACATTCTTTTCAAAGTATTCACATTTAGCTTCTTCGCAAAGGAACTTATGTCCGTTGTACTCAAAAGGTGTTACTAATGGGCATGCTATGTCTCTTACCACACACATTCCATCCACATAATTAGCACATTTTGATTTCACTAAAACTTTTCTATTCATTTTTATCACTCTTCCTTAGTCGATTATTAATATTCAAAAAACAGATACAAAAAAGGAAGCACTGTAAGGGAATTAGATGATAGGTTACTCGCCTATGCCAATCTAACTTCGCTACAATGCTTCCTAGCAACACGCTTGCTTATTCAATTAGCACCTTATAAATCTTTCTTGTGTGAGAATCTTATCAGGTAAGATAAATCTTCAGGCTTTATAGTACCTTTAATAAGCTGCCTTATTTCGTCTAAAGACAACTGTAGATAAACACCATTGAATCTATCCTTATAGCTAGGGATAGGGGCGGTTAGCACATCTATTTCTGTGTATATGCCGTTAGTTCTTCCAGCGTTGTACTGAATCTGTTGAAGCTGCACGTCTACATCCTTTAGTTCCTGTAGTACTGCTGCTTCTTTTTGGATAGAATCAACATATAGCTTTTTAGAGTGCATCATCATAGCGTAAGCCTTAGCTTCAGCTATCTTTTTATCATTCCTAAACATATTATCCAAATCAGTAACCTTATCGGCTGATTCAATCAAGTAGTTAGATAGTAACTTTTTAAGAATCATTACTTCCTCTGTTTTCCGTACTACTTCAGCTTCAAGCTTGGCTAGTTTCTTCTTAAGTTTATCTTCAAAGCTAGAATCACCTTCAACTACACGCTTTTCAATAGCAGGTGTCAATTCAACTTCATTTATGAACTTAATTTCTAGCTTCATATCCTCAATAGCTTTTTCTGAAGCTTCAATATCATTATTAAACTTTGAAACTCTGATGTTGTATTCCTCTACAAATTGAAGCACTTTATCTTTTGCTTTCGCTGACATTATTCATTACCTTCTTTCTTATCGTGAATCACCATATAAGGGAGGCTATTGCGAAACAGGTGTACATCTTTAGCATCAACGTAAGCTACTCCGTGTTTAAACTCATAGCCCGCACGCTTACCGTTGAACTTGTGAACTACATTTCCTTTTGTTGTTTTGCTAATAGAAGGTAATACTTCAACCTTTACCTTTTCTTGATTAGCATAATAGTTTCTAATAAAGTCTAATCTGTCTTGATTACTCATTTGTAACTTCCTCTTTTCTTAGTATTAGTAACTGAAAATTTCTAACATCTTGCATATCGTTTCTTCTTATCCAGCCAATAATGTTTCTTTCCATAGTTTTATGAAGGGAATGAAAGAAAAGCTTCCGGTTTATGATAGCACTTCCCTTATTGTTATAAGATTTCTTGTTAGTTGTCTCCTTCAGTAAATCTAAGCTACCTACAGCCTTATGAATATACCGTTTTAACAGCTGATTAAATACTTGTTTTGCTTCTTTTGAGATATACAACAAGGGCTGCCTATCATAGTTTAAGTCTAGCTGTTGTATCTGCTGAATTAGTAAGTCTATTCGTAGATTCCTTACTTCTGTGGTAATCTCACGCTTATTCCATTCAGTTGATATATCAGTTAACTCATGTACGATTTCATCAATTAACTTCATCTGCTTTCACCTTCTTCTGTTTAGTTACAAGCTGATTGATAATAACTAATTCAGCCACTTCCAAGCCTTGTTTAAAAAGTAGTTCTAATATGTTTTCACGCTGATATTGTTTAAAAGTGTCATGTTTTAAGTGGTAATGAATATTCGGCCGTGTACATCCAAGCCTTACAGCTAGAAACTTATAATCAATTCCGTAAAGCCTTAATAACGCCTTCAGTGTTTTTTCATCTAACAGCTTCATTACTTCTGTTTTGTCGTATTTATTCATCATGTTTTGATAGTCCTTTCGTTTTTAGGCAATGAAAAAAGACAGTTGCCTGGCTAGGAGGAAGCCAAGTAACTGTCAATTATTGCGATTCAGTTTGCCGTGTTTACTGAATCTATGTTGGGATTGGTAATGGCAAAAGAGAAATCATACCTTGCCCTAAGTAGTGATTTCATTTGTCCGTAGGAATGATAAAAATCATTCCCTTACTCTTATAAGTGCTAAAACAGGTGAAAGTACTACAGTTATCTTTATTTTTGTTAAAAAGACATTGTTGATATAGCAGCATTTAGTTTGAATTTCGTTTAATCACCGTAGATCACTGTGATTAAACTGTAATTGTTAAAATCGGTTCTACATTTTCACTAAGAAAGTTGAAGATAGCGAGGGCCAGAAAACGTTGATATAGCTGGGATTATTGGACTGTCACAAAATCTTAATATTTCTTTTGTCGTACTTTGACCTATTTTAACGCTATATATACTGTAGAAGTGTAACGCTAATATAACTGTAGTATTCTGTTAGAACCTTAGGTTCTTCGGTAATACTTCGGTAATAGCGTAACAAACTCGAAGCTAAAGCTTCTCGTAACTTACTCACTAACGTTCGTAAGTTAACACTTATAAAAACCTAACTGTTATTAATACTCTATAACAGAAAATAATAGTGTCAGATACAGTTAATAAATTTAATGGATTTACCGGAACGAAGTGAAGGTAAAGACATTTGGCGAAGCCAAAGAAATAACACTAATACAGGATTATAGTTTCAATTGTTTAGTTATAGTAAAGTTTGTTTACCTAACCAATTAAAGAATCTTTATCTATGTGGTAAAGAATCTTAACCTAACCTAATACATTTATTCCCTCACTTGCTTTTAATTAGTTGGTGGGGGAAATTTGTTGTTTTCAAAATAAAAAAAGCACTCCGAAGAATGCCTAAAAATCAATTAACCCTAACTGAACTGATAAAGCTTCATCCACTTTATTCATCATTTCTTCATCAAGATGAGTGATTTTATCTTTGAGTCTTTGCTTATCAACTGTTAGTGTTTGTTCCACAATAATTACTGAATCTTTTTCGAATCCCCATCGTTTAGCATCTATTTCTACATGAGTTGGTAATTTTGCCTTTTGAATTTGTGCCGTAATAGGGGCTATGTTAATGACTGGTGAGAATTTGTTAGCTATATCATTTGATACCACTAAAACCGGTCGTACTCCACCTAGTTCAGAACCGACAACAGGGGATAGGTCAGCAAAATATATATCTCCTCTTGTTAAAGTCATGAATTGTTCGAGATTTACAGATGATACATTTGGATTTTCTCTTTCCACTTCTTGCTGATTCCCGTTAGTTTGTTGAATTGGTTTTTCATCTTGTGTATATTTTAATTCTTGACTTTCTTCATTCGGCAGTATAAAGGATTTTTCCGATTCTTTATAAGCTTTTCTAAGTGATTTTACCTCGGTATTTGTATTTGTGACTTCTTTTTCTAGTTTTTCGAGTTTATGTATTAAATCTCTCATTGTGTCTGTATTTGAAATAATCTTATCTAAACCCACTTGAACTTTTTCTTCTTTATTGCTTGATTTTACACTTTCAGCAACTGCAATTATTATAGCGACTATGGCTAATGCAATAGATACTAGTCCGCTTCCGATTGAAATTAAATCCGATATGGAAATTTTTTCAGTGATATTTAAAAATATAGCAGTTAAAAGAAAGATAATTATTGTTATTAAAATACTAACAATCCATTTCCAATCCCTCGGCCTCATTTTGTCCTTTTCTTCAATTCCACCTTCCATATATTACCTCCTCTAATTTGATATTATAATTGAAATAAGAGGAAAATTCGACACATTTTTTTACTGCATATAAGAGAAATATTAAGGAGATACCGATTAACCAAGAAAACGGGGCATATTTTGAAATCTCTTTTAATTGAGAAATTTTATTTTTAAAGGAATCTATATTTAAAATTGGTCATGACCATGCCTTCCACTGAAATTTCTTGAGGTCTACCGCTGGCTTACTAGAAGTAAAAACTTACCCAAAACTTAACAGTATTGACACCGAATTCTATAAGCAGTATTATCAAGATATCAGAAGGTGTCAAAACATAGTGTCATAATTGAAGGGGAACAATACATATGAAATACGGCTATGCACGAGTAAGTACAGTATCACAAGAGTTAGAAGTACAACTACAAGCACTTGAAAAAGAAGGCTGTAATAAAATTTATTCAGAGAAGTTTACGGGGACTAAATCAGATAGGCCACAATTTAAAGAATTACTAAAACTACTATCTGAAGGTGATACGCTAGTTGTTACTAAACTAGATAGGCTAGCCAGGAATACTGTAGAAGGAATAGAGATAGTTAAGGGCCTATTTTCTAAAGGGATTAGGGTACATGTATTAAACGTAGGTTTACTGGAAGATACCACTATGGGTAGATTCTTCTTAACCACTTTACTTGCTGTGGCAGAAATGGAAAGGAATCTTATCATAGAACGTACACAGGAAGGTAAGGCCATTGCAAAACAGCGTGAGGATTACAGAGAGGGCCGGCCCAACAAGTTCAGTAAGAAACAGCTGGAACACGCTTTAAAATTATTGGAAACACGTTCTTACAAACAAGTTGAGGAAATAACAGGCATATCTAAAAGTACCCTCATCAGGGCCAAAAAAAAAATAGTTTAGCCTTGTTTTAGTTAAAACATTGAACAAAATATTTGAGACCCCCCCCCACGGGGGCCACCCCCTTCTTCCCCAGCAAACTACCTCACGATAAAATTTTTATCATTTTTATAAACTTTGCTTGTTATTAATAGGAATGATTTTTAATTTTTTTTTGAAACTAAAAAGTTAAGTTAAGTTAAGTTAAGTTAAGTTAAGTTGACTGAAATTACATTAACTTTATATTATATAAAATTTATTTTTCGTAGTCAATAAATTTTCTGGTTTTTTTTAGATGAAATATGATATTATTTTTGTGAAAGTATTACCGTAATGACTGGGAGGTGTCATATTGAATTTTCAAGAATCTAAAGATGAAAACAAAATTCCGAGTTTAAAAGTAATTAAAACCAATAGGTATAGCAGCAGAAAAGCATATCAATGTTTAAATAAAATAATTTACCTCGACTGTATTCATTGTGGGGTTACTGAGATTAATAACTTCGGTGAAGATTATCGGGGTTTTATGGGGAAACGTTCGGAATGTACCCCTTGCCGAAGAAGGACTAAAGATGCCAGGAATAAAATTGGTTCAAAGGTTAAATTATCAGTATCTGATGGACAAAAAGAGTTTACATATTATTTAGTCAGTCAGGCCAGGAGATATGCATTTAAAGATTCTAGCGAAGAAATTTACTTTATTTGCACTGTTTGTGAAAAGGTAAAGGAAATTAATGAATTTTATAATGAAACAGGTAGTCTCCTTAACAAGAAAAGTTCTTGTAAGAATTGTACTGACAAGAAGAACGACAAGTGGAAACTTGATAATACCCACCGTTACTTAGAAACTCATAGAAAATACTATTATAAAAATCGAGAAGAGATTCGTAAACAAGTTAAGAAGTTTAGAGATGAAAATAAACAACATATTTATTTACAAAAAAAAGCATTTAGAGAACGACACCGTGAAAAGCTATACTTTAAGAAAAAAAATTATAGGGAAAAAAATAAAGAAAAAGAAAGGATGCGAATCAAAAAATGGTTTGAGAATAATCCACTAAAACAGCGTTTTTATAGTCAACTTCGTTTAGCACGAAAAAAAGCTTTACCCGATACATTAACAGAAAAACAATTATCTGAAATTTTAGCCAGATATAATAACTTATGCTGTTTAACTGGTGCAGAGGCAGATTTAGACCATGTTATCCCTCTTTTCATCGGCCATGGAGGAACAACTTATGAAAATATATTACCTTTATCAAAAGTACTTAATGGTTCAAAACAAGATAAAAATATATTCGAATGGGCTAAATTAGTTCATAAAGATTTTGGTTTTACAATGGAACGCTTCAAAAAAGTTATAAATGAAATTTCGAATAGGAACGGCATGACATATGAAGAATATGAAAAATATTACAATTGGTGTTTTGATAATCCCCAAATGCAAGCAAAATTTATAATACGAAACCGCAAATTGGAACAAGAAGCATTTCTTATTAAATTGGAAGAAGCAATAAAAATGTATACTAAAGGTTTTGCTATAAAAGAGATAGAAAGAGAAGTTGGTATAACAAGGAACACCATTTATAGACATATTAAAAAAAGAGGTATGAGGTGTAACAGAAGGGAACGAGATTAAACAATAATATTAAAGAAATAACCTCTAATATATCATTACTTTATTTAGGTTTCCTTTAGGAGGACGAGAGAATTGGTGCTTTCATTAATATTGGTGATTGATGTCATTATTTCCTTACTATGTAGTAGTTTTTAAAAGGTTCAAATCCTTGAAAAGGGAATGTATATAGTGAAACGCACTGTTAGGAAAGTAAAAAGTTTTACTTGATAAATGGGGAGTTAAAATAATTCTTTCGATGCTGTGCTATTGGCTTTGCTTTACGCAGCAATAAAGCACCCTACTTTTGTTTTTTTATCAAGCACAACTAACATAGGTACGTTCTCATATGATTTCTCGTTCTTTAATAAACTTAACTTTGTTGATTTTAGTCTTGAATAATCAGCAAGTTTGGTCAATGATGCGTTCAGCTTCCCTTTTTCCTTTTTATATGTTTAATTTCTTTTATTGGTTGTTTCAGCAACCCTTTAAAGCGTGGTGGTTATAATACCCCAGTGCGGACAAAACCCCTATATTCTTTATTACTGGTTCATGACAATTTCCAGCAGTGTAGATATAGGGGATTTTTTTGTGATTACAATACAATAAGCTAACAACTTTAACAGTGCACAATTCTATCTTAATTAAAAAGGTAATTCATTATCTTGTGCTTCTTTAACAAATCTAATTAATATGTTTTTGCTTACCCTTTTAGGGTCAATTTGATTGAAACGAAGGTACTCAATAAATTCTTGTTTACGAATAACAATATCAGCTGAATCAAAAGTATCTTTTGTTTCATTAATGTAATTAGCGATTACTTGTTTTAAACCAGAAGGAATAATATCATAATTAGATGTTTTAGTGCTGGCGACTTCCTTCTTGAAAACTGATAATTCTCCACGTATAGCACTCATTTCATCCAAAATTAATTGGTTTACGTCCGAAACGGTTGTTTGTTCTAGTGATGGTATTTTAAATTCTCCAAAATTCCCTAAAAATGTAGAAAAGTTTGGGTCACTTATGGATTTCTCGTAGGTTAATTTAATTCTTCTAGCTAATTCTTTTTTAAAATCCACTACCTTACTAAAACGTAAATCTTTAGGGTAGGTTATATGTTCAATTACACCAGTATCAAAAATAAAGTCTGTTTCATCATCCTTAATTAGTATCGTAGGTTTATCAAAAGTTAATCTCATTCCAAGTTCAAAAAGAACATTTGGGTTTCTTCCACTAATATCACATACTACAATATCTGCATTATAGAGATTTTGAATGATTCTTTTATGTATTACATCTATTTCTCCATCAGAATTACTAACAATCTCAGTTGTGAAATTAAATTCCGATATTAGCTGTGTGGATTCAATAATTATGGTTTTTACTTCTGACCAATGTTCTGCTGTATATCCTGGCATTGCAGCTATAGGCATAATAATTCCACATCTTTTAGCTTGTACTTTTTCCAATTCCCTTACCTACTTTCCACAATTTTCTTCTATACAATACATAACACTACATATGATATTTAACTATAAACCCCAAAAACTTAACTACACATTTGATAAATCATAAATATTATTATCAATCTGACTAACATCTTGGTTATTTAAAACCATTAAGTAAATACCCTCAGCCTTAAATGTTAGTAATTTTATCTCATTTATCAATTCATCAATAAATGATTTAGAACTGTTATCATAGACTTCAAAATACCAAAATGTATTAACTATAAATAATAAATTTACACCAGAATAATTTTTTAGACTTTTCTTTTTGAATGATTCTGTTACTTGTTTTAAATATTCTTTACTTCTATATTTTAA
Organism: Fictibacillus nanhaiensis; assembly: GCF_042686385.1. Classification (NCBI taxonomy): domain Bacteria; kingdom Bacillati; phylum Bacillota; class Bacilli; order Caryophanales; family Fictibacillaceae; genus Fictibacillus; species Fictibacillus nanhaiensis. Next base: position 5,219 of record NZ_JBHUPF010000002.1, on the reverse strand, counting down.
ACTTTTTCCATCCCCAAAACGTGTATCACCTAATCCATTTTTAATTAATCTTTTTGCATCTTCAAATTCCCACTTACCATTTACATAAGTTGTTAGTTCAAACTTTTGTTGGGTTCCATCCTGCTTTAAAATTAAACCATCGTAACCTTGATTACCTATAACTATTTTCACCTTTGAATTATTCTCGAAAAAACGTGACCGACTAAAACAATACATTGGATAAAATTCTTCAAGTAACTCTTTAAAGAGTCCCTTTTTTAAAAGACTTAATTGATAGTAATCATCATCTAGATGTATTTCACGTTTTTTTTCTTCAAAATAAACTTCCATTTCTTCAGGTGTTCTAAAACCTTCAATATCACTTAAAAATTCATCAGCACTTTTCAAGAAAAATCTCCTTTATTCAATACTTACATAATTATATCTTACATCCTTTCTTGTTGGAATTATTTTCAATAAATAAAAACACTGATATTACAATTCTTCTCACTCGATATTTAAGACTTGCTGTTATTACCCTTAATTGGTGTATAGGAAAAACACACTGGAATATATGTGTGTTTTAATTTTTTGCTTCTATTCAATTGATTTTCTTGACTCTACAGTAAGAGTCAAAAAACACTTAACGACTTCACAAAATTCAATGCAAAATTCTTTTTGAATTAATATCTGTCCCCTATTTGATAACTCAATAGTAGGAATTTTATTAATAATGACATTTAACTCTTTTTGTTTATTCGCATTAGAAATATTGTCAATATCACCACCGTTATGAACTAGACAATTTCTAATTTTATTATAATCATTGATGTTATTCCATTCGATACTTTCAAATGGTGTATGTATACCATAGACTTGTTTAAAATACTTCTTGCCCTTTTCAATACCACTACCCTTAATACTTCTTAACTTCTCTTTATTATCACATTGATTTAATAAATGGTATTCTAGATACGAATATATGCTTATGAATATTGAATTTCTTAAAAAGGATGGATACAATTCAGAGTAATCGTGGTATTCATCAACATGCCAATCCCAATAATTTTCTTGTTCATCTTCGTGTAATGCTTCTGCTTTTTTTATATAATCATCTGCTTTAGCCCATAAATTGTGTTCAACTTCATTTAAATATTTTATAAAATCATCTAATTGGCTTAAAACCATTAACTTAAAAACTACATTGTTTCCTCTTAAATACATCAAATCACCTTTTTAAGCTATAACGTTGTTTAAAGCCTAAACTACTCACGTACTTCTTTCAAGCCTTTATATGTCTTTGCCATGCTGTTTTAGCTTCAAGATATTCAATACCACTCATAGTTCTTTGCTGAAGATAACGATACATAGTAAACTGAATCATCAGCATATAGGATAGTAATTCCCTTTGCATAACCTTCATCACGTTTAATTCTGCCATTTCTCCCCACTGTTCCATATCCAGTTCATAATTCCCATGTTTAGGTTCGTTACCACCCTGAAGTTCCTTTAAGATGCTGAATAGCAGTTTTCTTCTGTCCGATTATCATCATCCCCTTTTAGCCAATAGTTCGACATATTACTTCTTAATTCCTGTATTTCCCTGAAATATGGGGTTGACTTTGTTTTTCTCTTTTGTCTGAATTTTTGGGATGGGTGGAAAACGGCTGGACACAGAAAATGACTACCTTTTAGCAATAAACAAGTAAATGTTTAAAGCTAAAAAGCAGACGTTCATGTACTTCTGAATTTCCCTTCAAGGAATTGTATCCGTGTGTATCACCCTAGTTTAAACGCTGGTTTTCACCACAATGAACTTTTCACATACAAAGCTTGTCCTATATGCTGAAGCTGTTTATTCTCCTTATTCATCGCTACCTGCACCTTAATGCACCAAGCAACCCACCGAACCGATTATGTGCGTTCTCCACATAGACTTTCCACACAGAAACTAGGAACTGCTTAACGTGGAAACGCTGAACTTTTTGCATCTGCTTCAGCTTACATATCTAGGTTTTATTTACTTGCTATTAGTAGGCATTCCAGCAAGTGAACAACACCATTTCCCCACAAAAGGGTACAATTTAATAAACCTTGCTTCATCCAATTTTTTTCGATAAGATGAATTAAAGCTGGTACTGTTCAGTATTCAGTTTTTTACATTTGTTTTACTTTGGTCACGTGTTGGTAGCACGTGGCTTTTTCTTTTGTCTTTATATATCACGTCTCTCCAGTACCTTAATAGGTGAAAACTTCTTGTGGCTTTCACGTACATCAGTTCCAAATAGGTTTACATATGTCTTAACTATTTCCATACTTGTATGGCCAAGAATAGCTTGAAGTTCAAAGATATTAGCACCCTGTTGGACACTTAATTTTGCAAATGTATGTCTGAATGTATGACAGCTGCAACGTACCCCTTTTATATCAGCAAGTACCCCATACTTTTCAATTCTGTTCTGTATACCTCGTCTAGTTAAAGCTGTTCCATCTATCGTTACAAACAATGAATTACTTTCAACATAACCACGAATAGCTACATACTTTTTAAGCTGATTCTTCATTTCATTTTGTATAGGTACTAAACGTTCCCTGTAACTCTTTGCATTTCTGATGCAGATAAGGTTATCTTCCCAACGTACATCAGCAAGTGTTAAACCTACTAATTCATTCACACGTATGCCGGTTTCCAAAAACATCATCATAATAGTGTAATCACGTACACCAGTGAATGTTTTTAATTCCGGTTGTCGAAACAACTTATTCAATTGTTCCTTTGTGAATGTTGGAATAACACGCTTCCTATCCTTCAGTAATTTGATATTAACCATAGGATTCTTTGGTATGTGTTTTTCCCTGTAAAGAAAGTTAAAAAAAGAACGTAAAGCACGTAAACGGGTATTAATTGAAACTATCCTTGAACCTTTTGTATTACGCATATAAAGGATTACATTTTCTTTTATATGTTCTTCAGTTACATTCCCAGGTTTAAATGTGGTTAATTTAATCCCCTGTTCAGCAAGATGTGTAAGAAATGCTGAAATCTCATTCCGGTAATACTTAATTGTGTATGGTCTTAAATTACGTAAATCACACTCCTTTTCAAACAGTTCTAAAGCATCCTTAAATGCTTCAACATACGATTGCTTATTTTTACGCACAATGGAAAGTTCAGCATCATTTAAAGCGTTCTTACGTCTTGTCATAACTTGTATTACACCTCCATCCAAGCACACGATTAGTTCACACGATTAGAAGTGATTCTGTATTAGGTATTTACAGTAAAATGAACACAAAAAAACCGTTCCCCACACTGTGAGAAACGGTTAATATTACGGTTATATTCACTGTTAAATTACTAAAAAAATGGTACCGGTGGTCGGGGTCGAACCGACACTCCAGAAGGAACACGATTTTGAGTCGTGCGCGTCTGCCAATTCCGCCACACCGGCATTTGAATCTTTTTGAATTGGAATTTATGGAGGCGGCACCCGGATTCGAACCGGGGGATAAGGGTTTTGCAGACCCGTGCCTTACCACTTGGCTATGCCGCCAGAAAACAAAAATGGAGCGGAAGACGGGATTCGAACCCGCGACCCCAACCTTGGCAAGGTTGTATTCTACCACTGAACTACTTCCGCAAACATTTAATTAACTTATAATATGTTTGTTAAAATCATCTTATGTTATAAAAATAAAAATGGCTGGGCTAGCTGGATTCGAACCAACGCATGTCGCAGTCAAAGTGCGATGCCTTACCGCTTGGCTATAGCCCAAAATTTAAATGGGGCGGACGAGGGGAATCGAACCCCCGAATGTCGGAACCACAATCCGATGCGTTAACCACTTCGCCACGACCGCCACAGTATTAAAATTGGCAGGGGCAGTAGGAATCGAACCCACACCAAAGGTTTTGGAGACCTTCGTTCTACCTTTAAACTATGCCCCTATATAAGGAATAAAAGATGGTGGAGGGGGACGGATTCGAACCGCCGAACCCGGAGGGAGCGGATTTACAGTCCGCCGCGTTTAGCCACTTCGCTACCCCTCCACGAATGAAGACAGGTTTTATTATAAAACATAATCACCCTGTTTTTCAATAAGTTTTTTGTTCCAATTCAGGAAGAAAAAACTGGTGCCGGCTAGAGGACTTGAACCCCCAACCTACTGATTACAAGTCAGTTGCTCTACCAATTGAGCTAAACCGGCAAAAAAAATGGTGGCTCGAGACGGAATCGAACCGCCGACACGAGGATTTTCAGTCCTCTGCTCTACCGACTGAGCTATCGAGCCAAGAAAAAATCTTGGTGTTATAAAGCCACCGTTTAAATAAAAATGGCGGACCCGACCGGGGTCGAACCGGCGATCTCCTGCGTGACAGGCAGGCATGTTAACCACTACACCACGAGTCCATTCATGAAATAAAATTGGTTGCACCCTAAGGGCACTACAGATATTTCATGGTCAAGAAGTAATCTCGACGTTGTCCATGAAATAAAATTGGTTGCGGGGACAGGATTTGAACCTGCGACCTTCGGGTTATGAGCCCGACGAGCTACCAGACTGCTCCACCCCGCGATGATATATATGATATAAAAGTTAATGGTGGAGGATGACGGGTTCGAACCGCCGACCCCCTGCTTGTAAGGCAGGTGCTCTCCCAGCTGAGCTAATCCTCCAAAGTATTTATAAGAAATGGTGACCCGTACGGGATTCGAACCCGTGTTACCGCCGTGAAAGGGCGGTGTCTTAACCGCTTGACCAACGGGCCAGTTGTTTTTATTTAGAGAGTATGTATCTGGCGGAGAGCAAGGGATTCGAACCCTTGATACGGGGTTGACCGTATACACGATTTCCAATCGTGCTCCTTCGACCTCTCGGACAGCTCTCCAATATGGCTCCACAGGTAGGACTCGAACCTACGACCGATCGGTTAACAGCCGATAGCTCTACCACTGAGCTACTGTGGAATATGTATTGGCTCAGCGACGTCCTACTCTAACAGGGGGAAACCCCCAACTACCATCGGCGCTAAAGAGCTTAACTTCCGTGTTCGGTATGGGAACGGGTGTGACCTCTTTGCCATCATCACTGAACCAAATTATATTGAGAGATGTTCTCTCAAAACTAGATACGACGTTTCCAAACGTTATGCTTTTTTAAGGATAAGCCCTCGACCGATTAGTATCTGTCAGCTCCACGTGTCACCACGCTTCCACACCAGACCTATCAACCTCATC
>NZ_JBHUPF010000016.1:0-57399 GCF_042686385.1 Fictibacillus nanhaiensis | reverse complement strand
TAGGTCTAGTGATGATGGCAAAGAGGTCACACCCGTTCCCATACCGAACACGGAAGTTAAGCTCTTTAGCGCCGATGGTAGTTGGGGGTTTCCCCCTGTTAGAGTAGGACGTCGCTAGGCAATGAGGAAGATGGATGAAAATCCATCTTTTTTTTTTGTGTTTTTAAAAAAGAAATAAGGTGGTTTGGTGGATACCGAACTTTTGATTATGGGTGACTGGGGTGTGAAAGTTGGAGGGTATAGAGCTTTGATCAAGCTGAGAACGATTGTCGAGATTTAGCGAACGGCCTTTATTTTTGAATTTAGACTTAATTGAGGCTCATTCCGACTTAATTGGCTCTCATTTCGACTTAATTTTTCTATTTTAGACTTAATTAAGGCTGGAAGATACCCAGCATGGTATTCACGATACTCCAGCTTAAAACTTTAAACGATCTCAAACCCTCAAAATAGGAAGAAGATGGCCACAACCATCTTCCAACACCCAATATTCTTCAGCAAAAACAGCAAAACCTATCCCAAAAGAACCTCTACAGCTCCACCAACCAACACCCAAACCAAAACCCCACAAATATACCTCTGATCACCCCTCAAAAACCACTAATCAATCCCCACCAACCCAACCCCACACATTTACGAGGTAATCTTCTTTTTATACGAGGTAATCCTGAATATATCCGTAAAACTTCATCACAATTCCGCAGATAAAAATTTTTATCCGATTTTCGACAAAGTTAATCCCCTCATTTAGTACTACTACTCCACACTTTAACTTTACAAATACCAACCAACCTCCTCAAAACCTTCAAAAAAGCAACTTATATGCCTATCTAGCACATCAATTGGTTTTAAACCGCGCTACAGCGGGGATTAAGGACCATGAAGACGCGAACTTGGTTTATTTTTATGAATCGAATGAAGACAGACACAACGAAGCCTAGAGATTCATACATTTTATAGAGTATCCAAAATAATCTGAATTAACGTATATGATTAAATTAATCTGGCAACAATGGCAATTATGGAGGTGGAAGAATGAAAGCGACACGACAGTACGGGGAAATTTGTATGGTATGTGAAGAGAAGAAAGATCGAGGATTACACATTCTTCATCAGTTTATTTGCCAAGAGTGTGAACATAAGATCCTAACTGCGAAAACCAATGATGAATATTATAAACATTATCTATCCCAACTAAGAAAATTAAAATTAGTAAACGCGTCTTCCTAAGATAACAGGCTATCAAACAGCCTGTTTTTTTGTTGCTGTAAATTCGTAGAAAGCCAATCTATGATAGAATAAGAATATCAAATAAGCTTAAAAACGTTTAAAAACAAAGGGATTTTGTAATGAAACATGCACCGCTATACGAGGCGTTAATCAATCATAGTCATACAAATAAATGGTCATTTCATGTGCCGGGCCATAAGAACGGACACATCTTTGAAGAGAGGGCAGTAGCTCATTTCCGATCCGTTTTACCGTTCGATGTAACTGAGCTCTCAGGACTTGATGACCTGCACCATCCAGAGGGTGTGATCTTAGAAGCACAGCATCTTTTGGCTAACTATTACAAAGTGAAGCAAAGCTTTTTTTTAGTAAATGGAAGCACGTGTGGGAATCACGCCATGATCCTTGCGTCGTTTAACCCTGAAGATATCGTACTCGTCCAACGGAATTGTCATAAGTCTGTGTTAAATGGTTTAGAGTTGGCTGGTGTTACTCCAGTTTTTCTTCATACCGAAATGGATGAAGAGGGTGGATATCCATTAGGTGTACCTCTTCAAACGGTGAAAGAAGCGGTTGAGCGTTATCCTCATATGAAAGGGATTATTCTAACGAACCCTACGTATTATGGCATGCAGCAAGATATTCAAGACATTGCTGATTTGATTCATAGTCTGGGTGGTGTTGTCTTAGTCGATGAAGCACACGGAGCACATTTCGGATTAAAGGATATGCCGATCAGTTCGATACATAAAGGGGCAGACATGGTTGTGCAATCTGCGCATAAGACTCTACCGGCTCTAACGATGGGTGCATACCTACATGTGAATAGCGAACGAGTAAATATCCACCGTTTAAAGCATGCTCTACAGTTGGTACAGTCTAGCTCTCCTTCCTATCTGATCATGGCTTCACTTGATCTTAGCCGGCTTTATCTTGAAAATTTGAGCAATGATGACATCAATCGTATCTTGTCTCAAGCTGAAGGTATGAGAAAGTATATGGATTCACTTCCGCATCTAAAAGTAATGAAAGCTTCAGATCGGTATCAGATTGATCCATTAAAGATTACGGTTCAGTCTGATAGGGAATTATCAGGGTATGAGCTTCAGGTTCTATTTGAAAAAGAAGGATTGTTTACAGAGTTATCAGATGATAGGAATGTTTTGTTCGTTTTGCCGCTTGGTCCGCTAAACGATTCTACCGACTTACAAAGGGTATTGAAAAAAGTATCCGATCAACTTTCTCAATATAATAGCAGAAAACAAACAGAACAATCCTTAACAGATGTTTTACAAGTGAGTCGTTTATCACTATCGTATAGAGAAATGAGGGGTTTACAGTCAAAACCTCTGTCGATGATGGAATCTGATGGACAGATCGCAGCAGAAGCTGTGATTCCTTATCCTCCAGGAATTCCGCTCGTCGCAAAAGGAGAACAAATTACTTCGAAACATATAGATGAGTATTCTACATTGAAACAGAAGGGTGCTCGGTTCCAAGGAATTACCGAAAACCATATGATATATGTTTTTGATCAAAGGTAAGGGGCAGGAATTGTGAAAGGTTTATTTATTACACTAGAAGGGCCGGACGGGTCAGGAAAAACAACACAAATTGCGAGGGTTGCTGAGTATTTACGAAAGCACGACGTGAACTTTATCCAAACGCGTGAACCAGGTGGTACAAATATCAGCGATAAGATACGAGCGCTTGTGTTAGATCCAGAGCATAAAGAAATGCATGATCTGACAGAAGTTCTACTCTATGCCGCTTCGCGTGCACAGCATGTACATGAAAAGATCCTTCCTGCATTAGAAGAAGGAAAAGTCGTACTCTGTGATCGATTTGTTGATGCATCGCTTGCCTACCAAGGGTTTGGTCTTGGAGTAGGTGAAGAACGCGTGCTAAAAGTGAACAATATTGCAACCAGTGGACTTGTACCTGACCGCAGTTATTTTGTAGATGTTTCGCCGCAAGTTGGAAAAGAACGAATGAAGGCTCGCTACGGAACAGAGAATCTAGATCGAATCGAACAGAAAGACCTTTCTTATCATGAACGTGTGAGAGAAGGGTTTGCTCAAATCTTTTCAAGACAAGCTGATCGAATCGTTCGAATCAATGGTGAACAGAGCCCTGATGCTGTGTTTGAAGAAATCGTAAAGGATTTAGATCAACTTTTATCGAATCATAAGAAAAAGTAGAGAGGGGCATTTGCCATGAAAATGATTATAGCCGTTGTTCAAGATAAAGACAGCAACCGATTGCAAGATGCGCTTGTTGATAAAAACTACCGTGCTACAAAACTCGCGACAACAGGAGGATTTTTGAAAGCAGGGAACACAACGTTTATGATTGGTGTGGAAGATGCTCAAATCGATGATGTTATGGAGATTATTCGGGAGAACTGCAAGAGCCGTAATCAGATGGTGGCGCCCGTTTCCCCGATGGGAGGCAATGCAGATGCTTATGTGCCATACCCGGTTGAAGTTGAAGTAGGCGGCGCGACTGTATTTGTTCTGCCGGTTGAAAGCTTTCAGCAATTTTAAATAAAATTGAGGGGTTATTATGAAAATTGGCCAAGAGATAAGACCCATTCTGGATACTAAGCAGAACGATGGAAAGATGGGTAAAAAAACGTCTATTTCCTTTGGTGAAGCTGTGTCCAAACAAAATGAGAAATTACATTCCGAACAGTTAACAAGACTGCTAGGTGATATAGAAAACCAAGGCAAGAGACTGCTTCAATCACAAACGGTACGAGATCTGCAGTTGTATAAAAACTTGGTTCAACGCTTCGTAAAAGAAGCTGTTGATTTCGGTATGCAGCTTAAGCAGAATAAAAGCTGGAACGAGCAAGGTAGATCGCGCACACTTAAACTCGTAAAAGAAGTAGATGAACATCTGATCGAGCTGACTGAGGCTGTTCTTAGCCAAGAGAAGGATTCGATCACTTTGCTAGATAGAATCGGAGAAATTAAAGGTTTGTTAGTTAATTTATATACGTAGTAGGTGAGTAAGATATGGTGAGCTGGGAAGAGTGCAGCAAAACACAGCCTCGTGTTGTGAGATTATTAAAAAACAGTATACGAAAACAGCGCCTTGCTCATGCATATATTTTTGAAGGGGCTCATGGAACTGGAAAGATGGCGACTGCGACGGTTCTTGCTAAAACGTTCCTTTGCAGAAACAGTGAGGATGGAAACCCTTGTGAAAGCTGTTCGAACTGCAAGAGGATTACATCTGGCAACCATCCCGATGTACATATCATCATACCAGATGGCCAAAACATTAAGATCGATCAGATAAGAGGGCTTCAAAAAGAGTTTGCTTATAGTGGGATGGAGTCGTCCAAAAAGGTATACATTATTGAGCATGCCGATAAGATGACCGTTCAGGCGGCAAACAGTCTTTTAAAGTTTTTAGAAGAGCCAGGAAACGATACGATCGCTCTCCTTTTGACAGAACAGGTTCATCGTTTGCTCGATACGATCCGTTCAAGAGCACAGACATTAACCTTTTCACCCCTTCCCCCGCAAGGGATTTTAGAAAAATTACTACAAGACGATATACCAAAGCCAGTAGCAATGTTAGCGTCCTCGTTGACGTCAGATTATGCAGAAGCACTCGAAATTTGTAGGGAAGAGTGGTTTGCACAAGCAAGAGCCAAAGTGATACAATTAACGGAGGACTTGAGGCTCCGGCCTGATTACTGTCTTGTTGTACTGCAAGATCAGTATTTAAGTTTTTTTAAAGAAAAAGATCAGTTACGTTTAGCTTTAAACTTACTTTTGATCTGGTATCGAGATCTTTTATCTATACATTTATCAAACTCGGAAAACGTTGTGTTTTTCGATCAGCTTCAAGCATTAGAGCAGCAGGCTCTTCACACTTCGCAAAAAAAGACGGGTGAAGCCCTGCAAGCGATACTGACTGCTCAAGCTAGACTCAGGAGCAACGTCAGCCCCTTGATGGTGATGGAGCAGTTGGTTTTACGATTACGGGAGGGATAAAACCTTGTATGAGGTAGTGGGAATCCGCTTTAAAAAAGCGGGTAAAGTATATTATTTCGACCCCGGCGACCTTGAAGTGAAAAAAGACGCGTTCGTCATTGTGGAAACGGCGCGTGGAATAGAATATGGCAAGGTAGTTATCGATAAGAAACTAGTCGGGGAGAATGATGTTGTTCTTCCTTTAAAAAAGGTCGTTCGGCTCGCGACACAGAAAGACATTTTGTCTGTAGAAGAAAATAAAGCAGCCGCTAAGGAAGCGTTCCAAAGTTGTGAGGAAAAAATCATCGAACATAAGCTGGACATGAAGCTTGTCGATGTCGAATATACGTTTGATCGAAATAAGATTATCTTCTATTTCACAGCAGACGGAAGAATCGATTTCCGGGAGTTGGTCAAAGACCTAGCTTCTATCTTCCGTACTAGAATTGAACTCAGGCAGATCGGTGTTAGGGACGAGGCGAAGATGCTGGGCGGAATTGGTCCGTGTGGACGAATGCTTTGCTGTTCAACATTCCTCGGAGATTTTGAGCCCGTCTCGATCAAGATGGCGAAAGATCAGAACCTTTCTTTAAATCCTGCTAAAATTTCAGGGCTTTGCGGCCGTTTGATGTGTTGTTTGAAGTATGAGAACGACTATTATGAAGAAGCTAAAGAAGAAATGCCTGATGTTGGTGAAGAGATTATGACCCCTCATGGTGTTGGTCGCGTTGTCGGCTTGAACTTGCTAGAGAAAATCATTCAAGTGAACATTCCATCTATGGAAAGAACGACAGAGTTCACTTTGGACGAGCTTGCTGGTAAGAGAGAGGAATTATTCAGTCAGGCCACAGAGTAAAAAGAGGTGGAATTCGTGGAAAAGAAAACAATATTTTCCCGCGTAGTACAGATGGAAGAGCAAATCACGGTGCTGTCAAAGCAACTGGAAGATTTCAAGACTCATTTGGCTGCACTCATTGAAGAAAACCACCATCTCGTGATGGAAAATGAAAATCTGCGAAACAAGCTGAATGCCGATCAAAAGCGGAGTTCTGTTAAAAAGTCTGTAGCCTCTAAAGCCAAGAAAGAACCTACCGATATCGGTGAAGGTTACGACAACCTTGCACGTCTCTACCAAGAAGGATTCCACATCTGCAACCTTCATTATGGAAGTGTACGTTCAGAGGGAGATTGTTTGTTTTGTCTTTCATTTTTAAATAAGAAATAAACGCCTTTCCAAATGGGAAGGCTTCTTTTTATATGGCAGTGTTTGTGGTAACTAAGGTTAATTGCAGGGTAAGCGTTAGCTAGGATATGTGAGGGGTAGTAGCTGGCGGAATTTGTCGACGAATGTAGACTCGTGGATAAACAGCAAAAACTTTTGGATTGAGAGCCAAAACTCGTGGATAAACGGTCGAAACTTCTGGATTAGGTCCGAAAATTTCTGAATTGGACGAGCGGAATGCCTCCTAAGTATATAAACATGATCAGTTTCGGGACCCGAAACTGTCCCATATCCTGTGAAGTGGAACATCCAATGAATAATCAGTCAAAAGCCAATAAAAACTTAACTTATTTATATAGAAGAAAGAGAGGGAAGAGCTGTGAGTGATCTAATACAAGATGAACGGATTGATTATTTAGTACATGAAGATTTGAAAATCATACAAAGTCCCTCTGTTTTTTCTTTTTCACTAGATGCTGTGTTATTAAGTCGTTTCGCGTGGGTACCGATTCAAAAAGGTAAGATCATCGATCTGTGCAGCGGCAATGGTGCTGTTGCGCTTTTGTTAAGCAAGCGGTCACAGGCAAAGATAACAGGAGTTGAATTTCAAGAAAGATTGCACAGTATGGCCTCGAGGAGTGTAGCGTTAAATCATCTAGAAGAACAGGTCCAGATGGATTTAGCAGACATTAAAGACGCCCCCACTACATATGGCCATGGTTCATTTGATGCCCTTACTTGTAATCCACCTTATTTTGCATCTGTACATGAAGAAGATTTTAACCAGAACGAACACCTTGCTATCGCGCGTCACGAGATTCACTGTTCGCTAGAAGATGTGATTCGAGTGAGCAGTCAGCTCGTGAAACAAGGTGGGAAAGTAGCCATGGTTCATCGGCCGAATCGTCTTATGGAGATATTAGCCTATATGAGAGAGTATAAGCTTGAACCAAAAAAACTGCAGCTGATCTATCCGAAAGCTGGCAGTGAAGCCAACATGCTTTTAATAGAAGGAATGAAGAACGGGAAACCCGATCTGCACATACTGCCTCCCATAACGGTGTATGGGGAAGACGGTCAATACACGGAACAGTTAAAGAGGATGTTCTATGGCGAAGATGGAAAATAATACGCACTTTCTATATATTCTCGAATGTAAGGACGGAAGTTATTATACGGGGTATACGAATGATTTAGAAAAACGCCTTAAAAAGCATGAAGAAGGAAAAGGCGCGAAGTATACGAGGGGTAGAGGACCATTAAAGCTTGTCTTTCAAGCAGCTTTTCCTACCAAACAAGAAGCGATGCGTATGGAGTTTGCAGTGAAAAAGCTTAAGCGTGCTCAAAAAGAAAGAATGATAAAAGAGGGAAGTGTTTTGTATGTGGCAGCAAAAGAGTTACAGCAGTGATATAGAAAGCGGCATGCTGTACTTAGTTCCAACACCGATCGGAAACTTGGAAGATATGACATATCGCGCAATTCGTATACTAAAAGAATCCGATGTGATCGCAGCAGAAGATACAAGACAAACAAAAAAACTATGCAACCACTTTGAAATCAGCACACCCTTAACAAGCTATCATGACCATAATAAACAGCAGAGCGGTAAGAAGCTGTTAGAAGAATTAAAACAAGGAAAACAGGTTGCGCTTGTTACTGATGCAGGAATGCCAGGTGTTTCTGATCCAGGTTATGAGTTAGTCGTTCAGTGCGTTGAAGAAAAGATACCCGTTATTCCGTTGCCAGGCGCAAACGCTGCCTTACCAGCGCTTGTGGCATCAGGACTCAATACCGAATTGTTTACGTTCTACGGTTTTTTACCACGTGGAAAAAAAGAAAAAAAGCTGGAACTTGAAAATCTAAAACGATTTCCATCTACGCTTCTTTTCTATGAAGCACCACACCGACTAAAAGAAACACTTCAAGCCATGAGCAGTGTACTAGAAAATCGAAACATCGCTGTCGTTCGTGAACTCACAAAAAAATACGAGGAGATCACTCGTGGAACCTTACAAGAAGTATCGGAGTTCTTCAGCCAAGGAGACACAGAAATCCGAGGCGAGTTCTGCTTAGTTGTTGAAGGCAGTGGAAATAAAGAATTCGAGGCAGAAGAAGAAGAACAATGGTGGGAATCGTTATCTGTCAAAGATCATGTCGAACACTATGTCGAAAAAGGCGAAAAACCAAAAGAAGCCATAAAATTAGCAGCAGTAGACCGAAACGTTCCAAAGCGTGAAGTCTACCAAGAATATCACGGGTTGTAGGCTATAGGGGTAGAGGATGAGAAGAAGCTGATCTTACAGTCATCACTCACAGCTTTAAAACTCCTTATCTTTTTATAGTTTCGATTTGTTTGTTCATTATCTTCATTGATTAAGTTGATTGAAGTGAAAGGTGCGAGACTCCTGGGGGACGAGTGGGCCAGGTGAGACACTCAATGGCGCGTAGCGGCGAGGGGCTCACCGCACGCCCCCCGGAAAGCGAAGCACCTGAAACGGAAATCAACCTCTCTTAAGAGCAACGAAGATGAAACTTAAACAAAGGAAAAGAGCCTTCTAAAGCGAAGGCTCTTGTTTTTTAGGCTTATTTTGAAGTTTGAAGTTGCTTTTGAAGTTCTTCCATTACTTCTTTAGCACCTTCACGGCTAAGGATGATCTTCCCGCCTGCAACTGTGTAGTTATCATCAGAAACTTCACCAGTTACTGCACAAGTCATGTTTGGCTTGTATTTCTTAAGGATGATACGGTCATCATCAACATAAATTTCTAAAGCATCTTTCTCTGCAATTCCTAAAGTACGGCGTAATTCGATTGGAATAACGACACGTCCTAGTTCGTCCACCTTACGTACAATTCCTGTAGATTTCATAATAAAATCTCTCCTCTCAAATATATAAAAGATTTCCCTATCTATTTAAATCGTCAGAATTCGACAAAATCCTACGAGAACATCTTACCAAGATTTCCAATTGTCGTCAATAGTTTTGACTTAAACATTTTATCGTCTTTTACCATTGATTTTACTAGACTATACCCATATTATAATACTTCCGAAACACTGAATTGGAAGATAAATTCATATATTGTCATAAAAAATTCAAGAATGTGTAAAAGATGAAAATTTTTAACTGGAAATATTGCTAAAATAATACGTCAAATTTCGACAAAACTAACAACGAAAAAATACTATCCATTTTTCCTTTTCGTCCATTAACTAGTATGCCTTGACACGCTTTCCATGCATTAGGTATATTTTGAAGGAAGAAAAGAGAATAATGAAAGTATTTACATAGAAATCTTTCGCTTACTTTTTTACTTTTATGTCCTAATGCAAACAGTTTCTTATAATATTGTAAAAAGATACATTTTCCGTTACAGTAATTTTCTTCCTAATTCTAAAGAACAATAGTCCCTAAATGGAGGGGCTTTTTTTCCACTATTAGAAAGTGTAACTTGTTAGCACGGTATTTCGATAGGGTGAAACAAGTATATTTAAATAGTATAAGCGCAACGAGGGCTGACGCGATAGATTTAGCGTCAGCCAAGTTTTCTTTACTATAAGGTTATTATTTTGAGGAGGCGGCTAGAATGGCGAAACCAACATTCTATATTACAACACCAATTTATTACCCAAGTGGCAAACTTCATATTGGACATGCATACACAACAACAGCTGGAGATGCGATGGCTCGTTACAAGCGTCTTAAAGGTTTTGATGTTATGTATCTAACAGGAACGGATGAGCATGGTGAAAAGATCCAAAAGAAAGCAAACGAACAAGGCCTTCATCCTCTCAAATACGTAGACGGTATTGTGGATGATATTAAAGCACTGTGGAAAAAGATGGACATCTCTTATGATGATTACATCCGTACAACAGAGGAAAGACATAAGAAATCTGTCGAAAAGATTTTTCAACAGCTTCTTGATCAAGATGATATCTATTTAAGTGAATATGAAGGTTGGTATTGTACGGATTGTGAATCCTTCTTTACAGAGCGTCAGCTTGAAGATGGAAAGTGTCCAGATTGTGGCCGTGAAGTGAAGAAAGTTAAAGAAGAAAGTTACTTCTTCCGCATGAGTAAATATGCAGATCGCTTATTAGCTTATTATGAAGAAAATCCTTCATTCATCTTCCCAGAGTCACGAAAGCGTGAGATGATCAATAACTTTATCAAGCCTGGTCTAGAAGATCTTGCTGTATCACGTACTTCTTTCGATTGGGGAGTAAAAGTGCCAGGTAATCCAAAGCATGTGATCTACGTATGGATCGATGCATTGTCTAACTATATTACGGCACTAGGATATGGAAGTGAGAACGAAGAGAAATTCAAACAATATTGGCCGGCTGATGTTCACTTGATGAGTAAAGAGATCGTTCGTTTCCACACGATCTATTGGCCGATCATGTTGATGGCGTTAGATCTACCTCTACCGAAACAAGTTATCGCACACGGATGGCTCTTGATGAAAGATGGCAAGATGTCTAAGTCCAAAGGAAATGTAGTGGACCCTAATGTTCTTATCGACCGTTATGGATTAGATCCACTTCGATACTACTTGCTTCGTGAAGTTCCTTTTGGTTCAGATGGTGTGTTCACGCCAGAGAGCTTCGTAGATCGAGTAAATGCTGATCTAGCAAACGACCTTGGTAACTTGCTCAACCGTACAATTGCAATGATCGGTAAATATTTCAATGGTGAGATCCCTTCATATGAAGGAAAAGTGACTGAGTTTGACGGAACACTTCAAGAGTTTGCGCTAGAGACAGTTAGAAAAACAGAAGAAGCCATGGAAAAACTAGAGTTCTCCATCGCACTTTCAACGATCTGGCAGTTAGTCAGCCGTACGAACAAATATATTGATGAAACTCAGCCGTGGGTATTGGCGAAAGATGAGGCTAAAAAAGCCGAGCTCGGAAGTGTTATGTATCATTTAGCAGAGTCAATTCGTATTGTTTCTGTGTTGATCCAGCCATTCATGACAGAAACACCAGCGAAAATCTGGAGCCAGTTAGGTCTTGCTGACAAGAGTCTTACTGAGTGGGATTCCCTAAAAGAGTTCGGTGCGATTCCTGCAAAGACGAAGGTTGAAAAGGGTGACCCGATCTTCCCTCGTTTAGAAACCGAAGTAGAAGTGGAATTCATCAAGAATTCAATGGGTGGCTCTTCAGCTCCTGTAGCAGAAGAACCAAAGAAAGAAGAACTGCCAGCTAGTGACGAGAAACCAGAAATCTCAATCGATGACTTCATGAAAGTGGATCTTCGTGTGGCAACGGTTCTCGAAGCAGAACCGGTAAAGAAAGCAGATAAATTACTGAAGCTTCAATTAGACTTAGGCTATGAAAAACGTCAAGTCGTGTCTGGCATTGCGCAGTATTACAAGCCAGAAGACCTTGTTGGTCAAAAAGTGATCTGCGTAACAAACTTGAAACCCGTTAAATTACGGGGCGAGCTTTCACAAGGAATGATTCTAGCTGGATCTTCGGATGGTCAGTTAACTTTAGCAACGGTTGATCCGTCACTTCCAAACGGTTCAAAAGTAAAATAAACACAAAAAGCGGGGAGCAATTCCCCGCTTTTTTGTCATTTTTAGTTCATTTGGGCAGTGATTTCCTGAAATTCCACTGTCAAAGATAGGACTTTTAACCTACGTTGTAACTAACTTGTAATGCTACTGTTACCCGAATGAATGGAAAATGTGATAAGATTTGTAAAGTTGAAAGGATGTACACTATGTTTGACACACATGCTCATTTAAATGCAACACAGTTTGAAGAAGATCGCGAAGCAGTCATTCAGCGAGCGTTGGATGAAGGCGTAACACATATTGTTGTAGTCGGTTTTGATCGTGAAACCATTAAAGGTGCGATGGAGCTGGCAGAGCAATACGATTTTATCTATGCTTGTGTTGGTTGGCATCCAGTAGATGCGATCGACATGACGGATGAAGATCTGGATTGGATCGAAGAACTAGCAGCACACCCAAAAGTTGTTGCACTTGGCGAGATGGGACTCGATTATCATTGGGACAAGTCACCAGCCGATGTTCAGAAAGAAGTTTTCCGACGCCAGATTCGACTCGCTAAAAAGGTAAAGCTTCCGATTGTTATTCATAACCGTGAAGCAACGCAAGATGTTGTAGACATATTGAAAGAGGAAGAAGCCCATGAAGTTGGCGGTATCATGCACTGCTATAGCGGTAGCATTGAAGTGGCACGTCAATGCATGGATATGAATTTTTACATAAGCTTTGGTGGACCAGTAACGTTCAAGAATGCAAAAAAGGTGAAGGAAGTCGCTGCTGAAATTCCGATGGACCGGCTCTTGATTGAAACAGATTGTCCGTATTTAAGCCCTCATCCGTTAAGAGGGAAAAGAAACGAACCATCTTATGTAAAGTATGTTGCAGAAACACTTTCTGAATTAAAAGATCTTCCACTTGAAGACATCATAGAGAAAACGTCCGACAACGCGTTCCGAATTTTTAACATGAACCGATAGGGAATGTTGTCGTAAACGATCAAAGCATGAGAAATATCGCGTTAATCTTTCAAGAATTGACAAAAGAGAAAGGAAATTTGTCAAACGGTTTTCCTTTCTTTTTTTCTTCTTTTCCGCTCATAATGGCCTTGGGTCAATTCATGGCGAAAAGGAGGGTGATTTGACAGAGAGAAAAAAGATATTTATAATGCAGTCCTTGTAGGGGAGGAAATTGAATGAATAGGAAAATTTTAGCTTTGTTCTCACGTTTCACGAACAAGAAAGTTTATCTTTCCATCGTTGCTCTTTTCGTTTTAGCCGTAACTTGTGGGTTCGTAGGTTATGAAACTACGAAAGCAAATGTGACGCTGATTCATGACGGAAAGAAAACAGAAGTGAATACGCATGCTAACACAGTTAGAGAGCTATTAAGCGAACAAAACATAAACATAAATCAGCATGATTCAGTTAAACCGGGTCTTGACGCCAAGGTGACTGACAACATGAAGATTGATTATTTACAAGCAAAAGAAATCAACCTTACCGTGAACGGGAAGGAACAAACGATATGGACGACAGCGAAGACTGTTGAACAATTCGTTAAAGAACAGCAGCTAACGTTAAAAGAGCATGATTCTATTAAGCCAAATCTGACTGCTGACATTAAGGATCAAGGTAAGATCCAAATCGAATCAGCATTCCCGGTTAAGCTTGTTGTAGGCGGAAAAGCGCAACAAGTTTGGACCACTTCGACTACCGTCGCTGACCTTTTGAAGCAACAAAAGGTATCTTTAGGAGAAATTGATCGAGTATCACCTGCTAAATCAGATAAAATCACTGGCAAAACGCAGGTTGAAGTCATCCGAGTAGAAAAGGTCACCGATGTAGTGGAAGAAGAAACACCGTTTGCTGTTGTTAACCGTAAAGATAGCGGGTTAACAAAAGGTAAAGAGCGTGTCGTGCAAGATGGAAAAAAAGGTAAACGTGAAAAGCGCTTTGAAGTTGTTATGGAAAACGGAAAAGAGATTTCCAGAAAACTGATCAGTGAAAAAACGTTATCCGATAGCTCGGATAAAATTGTTGCTGTTGGAACTAAAGCAAAGCCACAGCCAAAACCACAGCCAGTTGTATCTCGTAGCCAATCTGCATCAAGCAGTTCGGGCGGTCGAGAAATAACGGTAACGAGTACAGCTTATACAGCTAATTGTGCTGGTTGTTCCGGCATAACAGCTACTGGTTTTAATTTAAAATCAAACCCAAATGCGAAAGTTATCGCAGTCGATCCTAGTGTGATTCCGCTTGGTTCAAAAGTGTATGTTGAAGGATATGGATATGCCATTGCTTCAGACACTGGGGGAGCGATTAAGGGTAATAAGATTGACGTATTCTTTTCTTCACAATCACAAGCAGAGTCTTGGGGAAGAAAATCAGTTAAAATTCGCATCATTAATTAATGTAAGAGCATGGGGAAAAAATCCCTGTGCTTTTTTTGTGCGCGGGGACAACGAGTTCACAAAACGACTCTCGTTACTCTGTAGACCTAGACTTTCTTGACGCCTGGGGTATACTAGTAAAAGATGTTTTGTCGTTCAATATATTAGACGTTGCAATACCTAAAAAGGTTTCACCGTTTTGGAGGAAATCATGAAAAAAATTAAAGAAATTATTGTAGTAGAAGGAAAAAGCGATACGCTTGCTATAAAACGATCTGTATTAGCAGATACAATAGAAACAAATGGTTCGGAGATTAGCAACGATACGTTAAACCGAATCAAAAGAGCACACGAGACCCGAGGGATTATCGTTTTCACCGATCCAGATTTTCCGGGCAAAAGAATTCGTGAGATCATTTCGGAGTATGTGCCGGGCTGTAAGCACGCTTACTTAGAAAAAGCCGATGCCATCGCAAAGGGTGACAAGGGGGTCGGTGTGGAACACGCTTCACGAGAATCCATAATCGATGCGCTTGAGCACGTTAGAGAAGAATTATTAGAAACAGAAGACGAGTTGATCTCATGGGACGATCTGATGGCTGCGGGATTAACGGGCGGATCAGATTCGAAACATAGACGTGAAGTGATCGGGAGAGAGCTGCGCTTAGGTTATATGAATGCGAAACAACTACATAAACGTCTTAATATGTTCAGAGTCACACCAGAGGAATTTGAGCAGGCGTTAAAGGCGCTTTATAGCAATGAGGAGGAATAAAAGCATATGAGAAAAGATATATCGACTCCACAATCGACAAAAGCCATTCTAGAGAAGCATGGCTTTACGTTTAAGAAGAGTCTAGGTCAGAACTTCTTGATCGATCGTAATATTTTAAACAATATCGTCCATGCAGCCGATTTAACGGAGGATTCAGGAGTCATCGAAATTGGTCCTGGAATCGGAGCATTAACCGAGTTTATCGCAAGATCTTCCAAAAAAGCAGTGGCGTTTGAGATCGACCAACGCCTTCTACCTATATTAGAAGAAACACTAGCTCCTTATCCACATGTAGATGTCATCCATAGTGATGTGTTAAAAGCGGACATCCATGCTGTTATAAAAGAACACTTTGAAGAAGGACAAGATCTCATGGTTGTTGCGAACTTGCCGTATTACGTCACAACACCGATCATTATGAAACTTCTTCAAGACAAGCTACCGATTCGAGGAATCGTCTGTATGATACAAAAAGAGGTTGCAGACCGTCTTGCAGCTTCCCCTGGTACGAAGGATTATAACTCGTTATCGATCGCGATCCAATATTACGCAACAGCTGAGACGATGATTAAAGTACCTAAGACTGTTTTTGTTCCAGCTCCAAATGTCGATTCATCCGTCATTAAGCTGACACTTCGAAAAGAACCAGCCGTATCTGTTAAAGATGAAGAGTTCTTCTTCCATGTAGTGAGATCATCATTTGCACAAAGAAGAAAGACGTTATGGAACAACCTGACAAGCCAGCTCGTTCCAAAAGACAAGAAAGAAGAGCTTCAAGAGATCCTAGAATCGATCAATATCGATCCTAAGCGTCGCGGAGAAACCCTTTCTATCGAGGAATTCGGCAAATTAGCTGATGCTCTTTTAACTCTTGTAAAATAAATCTCATTTTTCCCCTGTCTCTCACATAACCTTATAAAAGGAACAGTGGTAGTTATGGAGCTTGTTACTCCGAATAGGGGGAGTAAAATGAAACTAGAGATTGGATCAATTGTAAGCCGAAACTCTTACAAACGAGATTTATTATTTCGAGTTGTAGGATTCAGCGAGGATCGGACGATTGCCGAACTTGCTGGAGAAGAGCTCAGACTCTGGGCAGATGCTCCTGTCGATGACTTATTCGTCGTGGATGACAAACATATGTCTGAACATAGGCAAGTTGAAAAAGAAAAAGAAGAGTCTTCCTTAAAACTATTCAGGCAGGATTATTATCTATTACGGCAAAAGCGCGAATATTTATCAACGAACGGATATCAATATGATCAATCCTACTTTGAGCTTCCAGGTAGAGTACTTCATATTGACGGAGACCCTTTATACTTAAATAAATGTTTGGAGCTTTATAAGAAGCTAGGAGTTCCTGTGTATGGCATTCATATGAAGGAATCGGAAATGCCTGAGAAAGTCCCTGCCCTCGTGGATGAGGTAAGACCGGACATTCTTGTGATAACGGGACACGATGCGTATATGAAGTCTAAGGGCGATGTGTCAGATGTGAACGCGTATCGTCATACGAAATATTTTGTTAGAACTGTTCGTGAAGTGAGAAGAAAATATACGCACCTTGATCATTTGATGATATTTGCGGGTGCCTGTCAGTCCCATTTTGAATCGTTGATTAAAGTAGGCTCTAATTTTGCCAGCTCCCCAGCTCGTATAAATATTCATGCGCTCGATCCCGTCTATATCGTTTCTAAGATCAGCCTGACATCTTTTATGGACCGAGTAAATGTTATGGACGTTCTCCGCAACACCTTAACTGGAAAAGAAGGGTTAGGCGGTGTTGAGACAAAGGGCTTCTTAAGAACAGGGATGCCGATCAAATCAAAACCATAATCAAACTCCGAAGAATTTCGGAGTTTTTTTGCGTTGCGTTTTCCTCTGAAACAAGCAAGAAAGAACCTTTAAATTGGACGCGCTTTTTGTCGTGCCAAAAAAGAAAAACAAAAGAAATTTATATCAAAAGTGCCCGAATTAAACAATTATTTGTAAGAAATATTCATTTTATACATATTGTACAGAAAAATTGGCATACTAAAAAAAGCAAAAAAAGGATATTTGGTCATTGACATGAAAATGCTTTGCTTGCTATAATGAAAATTTTAATTTGACAAAAAAACACGATTTGTGTTACAATTTGTCTAAGTGAGGTGGAGCCTAAAATGGGTAAAACAATAGTGGACATTAGACGCTCTTTAGAGTCCAACGTGGGTAGAAGACTTTCTTTACGTGCGAACGGCGGTCGACGTAAAACGATCGAACGACTTGGAACACTGGAAGAAACATACCCGGCAGTTTTTATTATCAAATTAGATCAGGACACCAACGCTTTTGAACGTGTTTCTTATAGTTACGCGGATGTACTCACAGAAACAGTAGAACTTACATTCTTAGAAGATACACAAGCAGCAATCGGGCAGTAAGAGTCTTTACTGCTATTTTTTTTACTTGCTGGTTGTGGTCGACATAATAAATACATATAATCAGCAACACCACGTAAGATAAAACCCCTTTTGGAGATACTATGATGTATCGCATATGAAAGGGGTTTTTCTTATGGGACGAAGAAAAAATGGAATGATGTCTGAAGGGTTAAAAACAGAGATCGCCAAAGAACTTGGCTTTTACGATACTGTCCAGCGCGAAGGCTGGGGCGGAATTCGCTCTAAAGACGCAGGAAACATGGTTAAACGCGCTTTAGAGATTGCTGAACAACGCTATAACAACGAAAACAGATAAATATGCGGTAATTCTAACCGGAGACCAAACGTGTCTCCGGTTTTCCTCTACAGTGAAGGTTGGATTTTATCTATATTTCACGCCTCATACTGTGTTACTATTAAAAATATCAAAATTGTGCAAGATGGTAGGCAGGGATAATGATGACAATTAATAAAGTATCCATTAAAGCTCCAGCAAAAATTAATCTGTCTCTCGATGCATTGCGTAAAAGAGAAGACGGATTTCATGAAGTGGCTATGGTAATGACTACGGTAGATCTAGCTGACCGGATCGAACTCACTTTATTAGAGGCAGACGAAATTAAAATCGAAAGCTCAGGCGGCTTTGTTCCGCTTGATGAGCGAAATCTTGCCTTTCAGGCAGCACTGCTTTTAAAGAAAACATTTAACATAAAAAAAGGTGTTTATATACATATATCCAAACACATTCCTGTTGCAGCTGGATTAGCTGGTGGTAGCAGTGATGCGGCAGCTACACTAAAAGGACTCAATGAACTCTGGGGACTTGAACTGTCATTGGACGAATTGGCTGAGCTTGGTGCGAAGATTGGTTCAGACGTTTCTTTTTGTGTGTACGGAGGAACAGCATTAGCGACGGGTAGAGGTGAAAAGATCCACCATATTTCCTCACCACCTCCTTGTTGGGTACTATTAGCTAAGCCGCCGATCGGCGTTTCGACTGGTGAAGTGTATCGTAACTTAAGACTTCAAGGTATCAAGCATCCGGATGTAGAAGGGATGGTCAAAGCCATCGAGGAAAAAGATTACGATAAGATCTGCAGCCTTCTAGGAAATGTATTAGAATCCGTAACGCTCAAGATGTATCCCGAGGTTAAACACATTAAAGAGCAGATGATGCGCCTTGGAGCAGATGCTGTGCTAATGAGTGGAAGCGGACCAACTGTTTTCGGTCTGTTTCAGCATGAATCCCGACTTCAAAGAGTGTATAACGGTTTGAGAGGCTTTTGTCATGAAGTTTATGCGGTTCGTTTATTAGGGGAATGATTGATAAAATCCGTATAAAAATGGTATATTATCTTCAAACATTCGGTTTTGGAGGATAATATGAAATTAAAAAGAAGCGGAAGAATGGTAGATCTAACAGGTTACCTTCTTCACCATCCCCATCAACTCATCCCTTTATCTTATTTTGTAGAACGGTACGAATCGGCTAAATCATCGATAAGTGAAGATCTTGCTATTATTAAAGAACATTTTGAACAGCACGGTTTAGGCCATGTTCAAACGGTTCCAGGTGCAGCAGGCGGCGTTAAATATATTCCAGGCATAGATCAAGCAGAAGCGGAAGAAACGGTAAAAGAACTCGTTGAGCTACTCGAAGACCCTAGCCGTATCTTACCTGGAGGGTATTTGTACGTTACAGATATCATCGGCAACCCAAGATTGGTGAACCAGATCGGCAGACTTTTTGCATCAATCTTTTCATCACGAAAAATAGATGTAGTCATGACGATCGCAACGAAGGGTATCCCGCTAGCTTACGCAGTAGCTACACACCTGAATGTTCCTGTCGTCGTTGTACGAAGCAACAGCAGAGTAACAGAAGGGTCTACCGTGAGTATCAATTATGTTTCGGGTTCAACCAAACGAATTCAGACGATGGCTCTTGCGCGAAGAAGCATCAAACAGGGGTCACGTGTACTCATCATCGATGACTTCATGAAAGCGGGCGGAACGATCAAGGGAATGATCAGCTTGATCGAAGAGTTTCAAGCACACATTGAAGGTATCGGTGTTCTCGTTGAGGCTCAAGAAGTTTCAGAAAGACTTGTAGATGATTATGTTTCCATTGCACGACTTGCACAAGTGAACGAAAAAGAAAATCGCATCGAAGTGGAAAAAGGTAATTACTTTCTAAACGGAGGTCAAGCATGATGAAAAAAATTCATACAGAAGAAGCACCGGCAGCAATCGGCCCTTATTCCCAAGGGATCATAATCGACAAGTTGTTCTTCAGTTCAGGTCAGATTCCTCTTACGAAAGAAGGCATCATGATCGATGGGGATGTAAAAGAACAAACTCATCAGGTTTTTCAAAATCTGAAAGCAGTTTTGAAAGAAGCGGGTTCTTCTCTTGATCAAGTCGTGAAAGCAACGATTTTTATTAGCGACATGAACGAGTTTGCTGATATTAATGAAGTGTACGCTGAATATTTCAACGAACATAAGCCAGCTCGCTCTTGTGTAGAAGTTGCAAGGCTACCAAAAGACGCAAAAGTAGAAATAGAAGTTATAGCACTTACAAAATAAGTCCTCATGAGGGCTTATTTTTTTCGCCTGTTCTACGGAATGCGAGTACCTGGAATGGAAATCAACTACACGCCTAAACAACAAATCACTGCTAAATCAGTCAATGAAAGCAAGGTAGACAAAGGCGCCACAAATTTTTTAAAAATTTTTATTATTCCAAGAAGGATTTTGTAAAAAGCTGCAGAATTGTAATATTACGTTCTTATTTTGGAAAAAGGTGGTGTTTGTGAATGGAAGTGACTGACGTAAGATTACGCCGTGTAAATACAGAAGGCCGTATGAAAGCGATTGCCTCCATTACAATCGATCATGAATTTGTTATTCATGATATTAGGGTAATTGATGGCAATAATGGAATGTTCGTAGCTATGCCAAGCAAACGAACACCAGATGGAGAGTTCCGTGATATCGCGCATCCAATCACGTCTAGTACACGTGAGAAGATCCAAAACGCGGTGTTAACAGAATATCACCGTATGGGAGAGATGGAGTCTGCTTTAGAAGAAGCAGGAGCTTCTTAATATCTCAATAAGAATTTAGAGCCTGGTCAGAATGATTAGGTTCTTTTTATTTGCTCTTTTTTCCTCATAAGAGAGAACCTTCCTATATATACCCCATACCTATTAAAAAATCACCTCATTTTTCAATAAAATTTATCAAACCATTGACAATCCCACGTCACTTCTTGAAATGACTACGTGTTTAAGATATATTCGTAATGGTATGTTAAGAAATATTTAAGATTTAGGAAAATGGATGGAGGTTCACAATGACAAATCGCTATGCGGTCATTCTTGCTGCGGGTCAAGGAACAAGGATGAAATCCAAGTTATATAAAGTGTTGCATCCTGTTTGTGGGAAACCGATGGTTCAACATGTGGTTGATCAGATCAACTCTCTTCAAATGAAACAGTTGGTGGCTGTTGTCGGCCATGGTGCTGAAAAAGTTCAAGATCAATTGGGCTCAGACGTTCAGTACGTGCTTCAAGAAGAGCAGCTTGGTACAGCACATGCTGTTATGCAAGCTGAAAACGCCCTAGCAAATAAAGAAGGAATCACACTTGTTGTTTGTGGTGATACACCTCTTATTACATCGGAAACAATGGAAAAGCTTATTGCAGAACATGAGTCTCTTGGTGCAAAAGCTACGATTCTTACAGCTAAGGCTGAAGATCCAACTGGATACGGACGTATTATCCGTAACAGTGAAGGAACAGTTGAGCGCAATGTAGAGCACAAAGATGCGTCTGAAGAAGAGCGTAAAGTGACTGAGATCAATACAGGAACTTACTGCTTCGATAATAAGGCGTTGTTTGATGCGCTTAAACAAGTTAATAACGAAAACGTACAAGGCGAATATTATTTGCCTGATGTTATAGAGATCTTAAAAAATGCAGGCGAAGTAGTAGCTGCTTATCAAACACCTGATTTCAATGAAACATTAGGTGTAAATGACCGAGTAGCCTTATCGCAAGCTGAACGTTATATGAAGAAACGAATCAATGAACGCCATATGAGAAATGGTGTTACGTTGATCGACCCTGATCAAACCTATATTTCAGATGATGCAGAAATCGGTAGCGATACGGTCATCTATCCTGGGACTGTCATCTTAGGGCAAACAAAAATAGGGGAAGAGAACATTATCGGACCTCAATCTGAGATCAAAGATAGTGTTATCGGAAATGGAAATACGATTCGTCAATCTGTTATTCACGACAGTGAAGTTGGAGATCTCACGGCAATCGGTCCATTTGCTCACATCCGTCCGAAGTCCGTTCTTGAGAACAACGTAAAGATCGGAAACTTTGTAGAAATAAAAAAATCTGTGATGAGTTCAGGTAGTAAAGCGTCTCATCTTAGCTATATCGGTGATGCTGAGATCGGAAAAGACGTAAACCTTGGCTGCGGGTCTATTACAGTGAATTACGATGGTAAGAACAAGTTTTTAACAAAGGTAGAAGATGGTGCGTTTATTGGGTGTAACTCTAACTTAGTTGCTCCGGTAACCGTTGGCAAGAATGCCTATGTTGCAGCTGGTTCAACAATAACAGATGATGTACCTGCTGAGTCATTATCCATCGCAAGATCGCGTCAAACTGTTAAAGAAAACTACGTTCAAAAGTTAAACGAAAAACAAAACCAAAACCAATAATTTTAAGAGTGGGGAAGGATGGAGCCATCAATGAGTACGTATGTAGATCCTACATTGAAAGTTTTCACGTTAAATTCTAACAAGGAATTATCAAAGGAGATTGCTCAGCACATTGGAATTGAGCTTGGGGAAAGTTCAGTAACAAAGTTTAGTGACGGGGAAATTCAGATTAACATTGAAGAAAGTATTCGTGGCTGTGAAGTTTACGTTATTCAATCTACAAGTGATCCAGTTAACCAACACTTAATGGAACTTTTAATCATGATTGATGCTTTAAAGCGTGCTTCTGCAAAAACGATTAACGTAGTAATGCCTTACTATGGCTATGCACGTCAAGACCGTAAAGCACGCGCACGTGAGCCGATCACGGCTAAACTTGTAGCTAACCTGCTTGAAACTGCTGGTGCAACTCGTGTTATTGCAATCGATCTTCATGCGACTCAAATTCAAGGCTTCTTCGACATCCCAGTTGATCAATTACTTGGTGTGCCGATCTTAGCAAATTATTTTGCAAACAAAGAATTAGATGATATCGTAATCGTATCGCCAGATCATGGCGGAGTTACTAGAGCAAGAAAGATGGCTGATCGCTTAAAAGCACCTATCGCTATCATTGATAAGCGTCGCCCTCGCCCGAACGTATCTGAAGTTATGAACATCGTTGGTAACATCGAAGGAAAAACAGCGATCTTAATCGATGATATTATTGATACGGCTGGAACGATCACACTAGCAGCTAATGCACTAGTAGAAAACGGCGCGAAAGAAGTTTATGCATGCTGTACGCACCCTGTTCTTTCAGGACCTGCGATGGATCGTATCCAGAACTCTTCTATTAAAGAGCTAGTTGTTACAAACACGATCGTTCTTCCTGAAGAGAAGAAGATTGACAAAGTAACACAGCTTTCTGTAGCTCCTTTATTAGGAGAAGCAATCATTCGCGTTCACGAGCAACTTTCTGTATCTAAATTGTTTGATTAAGATCTTATAAAGCTCTTCTATAGAGATTGTTGCATTTGAGATTTTTTTATTCTCATCTTTGAAAAGTTGATTGAAGTGGAAGGTGCGAGACTCCTGGGGGATCAGCGGGACAGGTGAGACTCTTAATAGCGCAGAGCGCTAAGAGGCTCACCGCACGCCCCCCGGAAAGCGAGCATCCTGAAACGGAAATCAACCACTTTGAAGAGCAACAAGTAAAACATTAATCACTTTCGCTTAAGAAGTGCTTGCTTAATCGATTTCTAACTTCACGTTTTAAAATCTTTCAGTTCGGGTAATGCTTTAAAGAGACTCGAAATAGGAAAGGTGGATCTCATTATGGCAACGAATCTAACAGTCGAAAAAAGAAATACAGACAAACGTTCGATCTTAACGGAATTAAGAAGTAAAGGACAGTTCCCGGCGAACCTTTATGGTTATGGAACAAAAGCTGTTTCTTTATCCGTTGATGAGCCTGAATTTATTAAAGCTTACAGAGAAGTAGGCAAGAATGGCGTACTCAAATTAAAAGTAGATGGAAAAGATTATTCTGTCATGGTACAGGATATGCAAGTTCATCCTCTAAAAAATTCTGTTACGCACGTAGATTTTCTAGCAATTGACTTAAATAAAGAAACAGAAGCAGAGGTACCGGTTGTACTAACGGGTGAATCTGCTGGTGTTAAAGAAGGCGGCGTATTGCAACGTGTACTTGCAACAGTAAACGTTAAAGCATTACCTGCTGACTTCCCAGAACAACTTGAAGCTTCTGTTGAAGATTTAAATATAGGTGACTCTTTATCTGTGAAGGACTTGCCAACAGGTAAAAAATACGAAATTCTTCATGAAGAAGACGAAGTGGTTGCGAGTGTAACACCTCCAAAACTTCAAGATGAAGAAACGGATGAAGAAACAGAAGAAGCGGATGCAGAAGGAGATGCTCCAGAATCCTCTGAATCTGTTGCTGATGACAGTCAAGAAGAAGAAAAGAAAGACGAATAGAATGATTGAAGATAAAAACGCAGCGGCCGCTGCGTTTTTATTCTGTTATCCCAATTGTGTATAATGTTTATAAGACAATTGAAGGTAAGGTGAACATAAAGTGAAATTGTTTATTGGGCTCGGGAACCCCGGATCTCGTTTTGATGGCACCCGGCATAATATAGGTTTTGAAGTAATAGATACATTATCAGACTCCTTAAATATCCCCCTGCAACAAACCAAGTTCAAAGGAATTTACGGAACAGGTGTGGTTGGAGGAGAAAAAGTATTCTTATTAAAGCCGCTAACGTATATGAATTTATCTGGAGAATGTATAGGTCCCTTCATGGATTATTTTCAGATTCCATTAGAAGATATGGTCGTCGTGTACGATGATCTCGACACGGTTCCAGGAAAACTAAGACTTCGTACAAAGGGAAGCGCAGGCGGGCACAACGGTATTAAATCTATGATTGCTCACCTTGGCACGCAAGAATTTAAAAGAATTCGATTTGGAATCGGACGCCCTACGAACCAACAGCCCGTTCCAGACTTCGTATTAAATCGTTTTTCAAAAGAGGAATCCGTAGATATCGAACATGGTATTGATCGATCTGTGAAAGCATGTGAAGCTTTTCTAGACACATCATTTGATAAAGTTATGAATAAGTTTAACGGCTAAAGAATAGATTACACATGTTCCGCTCATAATGGTTAGTATAATGCTAACCGAAAGGGGACTGTGCATGGCTATTCATTACCGGTGCAGGCATTGTAAAACACATGTGGGTACGATTGATCACCATACTGTGAATGCAGCACATCTTGGATTTGAAACATTAAGTAACGAAGAACGGCAGGAATTACTCTCCTATAAAGAGAATGGAGATATAGAAGTTACAACGACATGTGAGGATTGTCAGGATACGCTAGAACGTAATCCTGAGTATCATACGCTGAAATCCTTTATTCAATAAGGTAATGCTTTGGCCACAGCCTATCTAAGCGGGCCAAAGCCTTTTTCTGTTTAAAATAGCTGTTTTTGTATTCCTTTGATGTTTTTGAAAGTAGTTGATTTCCGTTTCAGATGCTCGCTTTCCGCGGGGCAGGCGGTGAGCCCCTTGCCGCGTTGCGCCTTTAAGGGTCTCACCTGACCGCTTGTCCCGCAGGAGTCTCGCATCTTACTCTACAATCAACTTATCAATGAAGGGGTTTCTACAGAAACATCCGAAAGCCAAAATTTTAAAGATCACTGTTTATAGAACCATGACTAGCTCTTGTGAGAGGGGGAGTAAGAAATGCTTGGATTGAAGAAATATTTTAGTCAGGGAGAAGACTTTAAATCCATAATGGATGGCATCAACGGAGGACTGAAAGAACAACTCGTCGCTGGTCTTTCAGGCTCTGCTCGAACGATGCTGATCAGTAGTCTTCACGAGAATACAGGTAAACCTCAACTCGTTGTCACTCATAATCTTTTTCAAGCACAAAAACTTTATGAGGATCTAACTTCTCTTTTATCTGAAGATGAAGTTTATTTATATCCTGTCAATGATCTCATTTCATCTGAGATGGCTATATCGAGTCCTGAATTAAAAAGCCAAAGAATTGAGGCTTTAAATCAGCTGAGTCGATCTTTTAAAGGTGTCATCATCACGCCGGTTGCAGGGCTAAGACGATATTTGCCACCCGTTGATGTGTGGAAAAAAGCAGGCCTTGCTTTTCAAGTAGGAGAAGATATCGATTCGGATGAAATCTTGAAAAAATTAGTTGCGATGGGTTATGAACGTTCATCGATGGTTCAAACACCAGGAGAATTCAGTGTGCGCGGTGGCATTATAGATATTTATCCGCTTACTGAAAAGAACCCTGTTCGAATCGAGCTTTTTGACACAGAGATCGATTCTATTCGATACTTTGAAGCGGAAACACAGCGTTCACAGGATAAAGTAAAGGCTATTTCTATTGCACCAGCCGAAGAACTTATTCTTTTTGATGAACATTATAACAATGCTGCAGACCGAATAGATGCGAAGTTGGCATCAACTTTAAAAAATCTTAAAGATGATGCATTGAAAGAAACACTCGTTGAAAATATCAGCTATGAAACGGGCCGATTACGTGAAAAGCAACAGTTTCAAAGCATGTATAAATACGCATCTCTCTTTTACGATGAACCGGCGAGCCTTTTGCAATACATATCACCTAACAGTCTAGTGGTTATGGATGAGATCGGCCGCATTCAAGAAACGAGTCAGCAGCTTGATAAAGAAGAGGCGGAATGGCAGACGGCACTACTTGAGCATGGAGAGCTGGTACAGGACCTTACGATTTCGCCTGATACGAGTGGTTTGCTTGGTGATAAAAAAGCGTTCCCTATTATCTATTTATCCTTGTTCTTAAGACATGTTCCTCATACACAGCCTCAAAATATTTTGAACGTAGAATGTAAGAGCATGCAGAATTTCCACGGTCAGATGAATGTTTTAAAAGGTGAGATGGACCGCTGGAAGAAGCTTGGATTTGCGATCGTTTTTGTAGCGATGAACAAAGAGCGAGCGAACCGATTAGAACGTGTACTTGCAGATTATGAGATGGATGCAGGTATCATTGCGGCGGATCAGAACATTCAGCCGAAAACGAGCCAGATCTTACTTGGAGATCTTGGAAGCGGATTTGAATCTGTGAAGCAAAAGCTTGTTGTTATCACAGAAGAAGAAGTGTTTACGAAAAAAGCAAAACGTCCTGCACGAAAACAGAAGATGACGAACGCAGAGCGCATCAAGAGCTATTCCGAACTAAAAGTAGGCGATTATGTCGTTCACGTGAATCACGGGATCGGTAAGTACTTAGGGATTGAAACGCTTGAGATCAAAGGCGTTCATAAAGATTACCTGCATATTAAATATTCCGGAAACGACAAGCTGTATGTTCCAGTTGAACAGATCGACCAAGTTCAAAAATATGTAGGATCTGAAGGCAAAGAACCTAAGATCTATTCTCTAGGCGGCAGTGATTGGAAGAAAGTGAAGAGCCGGGTCAAATCTTCTGTTCAAGATATTGCAGATGATCTCATCAAGCTTTATGCAGAGCGTGAAGCGAGCAGAGGATATGCTTTTGCTGAAGATGGTGCAGAACAGAGTGAGTTTGAGGGAAGCTTTCCTTATCAAGAAACAGATGATCAGCTTCGTGCCATTGAAGAGATCAAAAAAGACATGGAGAGCGTCCGTCCGATGGATCGTCTTCTATGTGGAGATGTTGGTTACGGTAAAACGGAAGTGGCGATCCGTGCTGCGTTTAAAGCCATCATGGATGGTAAGCAAGTAGCGTTCCTTGTTCCTACTACAATCTTAGCTCAGCAGCATTTTGAAACGTTTCGTGAGCGTTTTTCCGAATTTCCGATCACGATCGGAAGCATAAGTCGTTTTCGATCTAAAAAAGAGCAAAATGAAGTACTGAAAGGCTTAAAAGCTGGCACGGTCGATATCGCGATCGGAACACATCGTCTACTTTCTAAAGATGTTCAATATAAAGACCTAGGCTTGCTCATCATCGATGAAGAACAGCGTTTTGGTGTTACTCATAAAGAAAAAATCAAAACGCTAAAATCTAATGTGGATGTACTTACGTTAACGGCAACACCTATTCCGCGTACACTTCATATGTCGATGCTCGGTGTTCGTGATCTATCTGTAATTGAAACACCGCCTGAGAATCGTTTCCCGGTACAGACGTATGTAATGGACTATAATGGTTCTCTCGTTCGAGAAGCGATCGAACGAGAGATGGGTCGCGGCGGGCAAGTGTATTTCTTATACAACCGAGTCGATTCGATCGAACGAATGGCAGAGCAAATCTCGATGCTTGTTCCGGATTGTCGTGTCGCCTATGCTCACGGTCAGATGTCTGAGAATGAGCTTGAAAGTGTCATGCTGGAGTTTTTAGAAGGAAACTATGATGTATTAGTATCTACGACGATCATCGAGACGGGTGTAGACATTCCTAATGTAAACACATTAATCGTGTACGATGCGGATAAGATGGGACTCTCCCAGCTTTACCAGTTAAGAGGACGTGTTGGTCGTTCAAACCGTGTCGCTTATGCGTATTTCACGTATCAACGAGATAAAGTTTTAACAGAAGTTGCGGAGAAACGTCTTCAGGCGATAAAAGAATTTACGGAGTTAGGATCAGGCTTTAAGATCGCGATGCGAGATCTTTCTATTCGTGGTGCGGGTAATCTCTTAGGTGCTCAGCAACATGGATTTATCGACTCTGTCGGGTTTGATCTATACTCGCAGATGCTTGAAGAAGCGATACAAGAAAGAAAAGGTAACAAACCGAAAGAAGTGGAAGAAGACGTTGACCTTAACATAGAGGTAGACGCTTATATTCCGACCAATTATATCGGTGACGAAAAGCAAAAGATCGAGATGTACAAACACGTACGTGCGGCAAAAGCTTTAAAAGACATATCCGACTTACAAGAGGAATTTGTTGATCGCTTCGGTGACTACCCAGTAGAAGTGGAATGTTTACTTTTAGTAGCAGGCATTAAACTCCGCGCGAAACGAGAAGGCGTTAAGTTGATCGAACAGAAGCAGGATACGGTGAACATGATTCTAAACGAGAAGACGACTTCATCGCTTGATGGAGGAAAGATGTTCGAGATCGCCAATAAGATTGGCCGTCATGTGAATCTGGGCATGCAGGGTAATCTGATGAAAGTGGTTATTAATCGTAAACGAGTTAAAGATCTGGATTTGTTGAAACAGATTGATCTTTTCCTAAAAGAAATGAAGCATGCTAGGAAAGAAAAGACAACAAATACACCATAAATTTTAATAACCCTCTCTTTCGTGAATAGAACAGGAGATGTAACAAATAATAAACCTAGGAAATGGAACATTCTTTCTGTGAAGGAACCATTTTGTTACATCAATGATTCATCAACATCCGAAAGAGAGGGCATTATTTATATGAAAGCAACTGGTATTGTTCGACGTATTGATGACCTCGGGCGCGTAGTTATTCCAAAAGAAATCCGCAGAACACTTCGGATTCGTGAGGGAGACCCGCTTGAGATCTTTGTAGACCGTGATGGAGAGGTCATTTTAAAGAAATATTCTCCAATCAACGAGCTTGGTGATTTTGCAAAGGAATATGCAGAAAGCCTTGCAGACAGTACAGGTCATGTTGTGTTAATTGCTGACCGTGATACATACATTGCGGTAGCTGGCGGATCCAAGAAAGATTATCACAATAAAAGCATCGGTAAAGTAGTAGAAGCTTCCATGAGTGACAGAAAGACGTTAGTAGAACCGAACGGAACGGAAGCGGAGCTGATCGATGGGATCAAAGAAAACACTTCTCACGTGATCGCGCCGATCATCGCAGGTGGAGATCCGATCGGAGCAGTCGTTATGATTGGTAAAGAAGGTAAGAAGCTTACTGAACTTGAGCAAAAACTTGCTGAAACTGCAGCGGGATTCTTAGCAAGACAGATGGAACAATAAGAAAGGGCGATCCATGCTCTTTCTTTTTTTTGTCCGAATTTTGATGGCGTTGATCGTTTTAGAGGAGCGCTTTCCGGGACAATAACCAGTTACGAATCGTATATCGCCGGGCGATATAGAGTGACTATGGTATAATATCTTGAATTATGTTCAATGAGGACAAGAAGTGTCGACTTCTGTCGTCCCGGGAAATATATATGTTATAAATATTGAGGTTATTTTATGAAAACAAAGAACTATTCCGTGTGGGAAGGGGCTATGCTGCTGACTGCAGCAGCCATTATCGTAAAATTACTCAGCGTAGTATACCGAATTCCCTATCAGAACATGACGGGTGATTTTGGTTTTTATGTGTTTCAGCAAGCCTATCCGTTTTATGCGATAGCCGTTGCTATTGCTTTTACAGGTTTTCCGATGGCTCTGTCAAAAATGATCGTGTCTGAGAAAAACAATGACGATCATTTAATTAAAACTGCGGCATGGACTTCCGTTATGTTAGGTTTAGTATCCTTCCTATTCTTATTTTTAGCGGCGCCATTTATCGCTGAATGGATGGGAGACAGGCATCTAGAACTGCCGATTAAAGTCATATCTGTTCTTTTTCTGTTTATTCCGCTTTCTGCCTTTTTTAGGGGAACCTATCAGGGTTTCGGTGACATGCAACTGACTGCTGTTTCGCAGTTGATCGAACAGACGATACGAGTTTCAGGCATCTTACTTTTATCCTATTATTTTGTCTCAAAAGGATATTCCAGCTATGAAACAGGAGCAGCAGCACTCTCAGGATCGGTTGCGGGTACAATCGCATCAGGTTTGTTTCTTCTTTACTTTTGGAAAAAAGGGGTAGCGAACCGATATAGCTCTCAAGCAAAATTTAGGTTTTTATATGCTGCAGAGCTGTTAAAAACGAGCATCTACCTGTCATTAAGCGCACTGATTTTAGCGTTGATGCAGCTGGTTGATGCGTTTCTTTTCGTTAATGTTTGGATAGAAAGCGGCATGGAGGCTTATGATGCGAAACTATTGAAAGGTGTGTTTGACCGTGGTCAACCCCTACTTCAGTTAGGAACAGTGCTAGCCGCATCTGTAGCACTTGCTGTTGTGCCGGAGATGGCATCACTTGTTGCAGAAAAGAAACAAAAAGAGATTCGAATGCTTGCTAAGCTCTCCGTGAAAATTTCTATCGTTTTTGGCGGGGCAGCGGCAATCGGGCTTATCTTTATTATGAAACACCTCAATGTTATGCTGTTTAAAAATGATGATGGATCGCTTGCTCTTGCTATCCTCTGTATTTCAATTATTTTCGTATCCATCATCTATACGACCACAGGACTTCTACAAGGAATCGGTCATGGTCGGTTTGCGGCATATACCGTTCTTATCGCGGTATTGATAAAAATTCTTGGCAACTTGGTGCTCATTCCTTCTTTCGGGATGGAAGGAGCAGCCGGATCTACCGTTCTGGCCACAATGGCTGCGGCGATCGCACAACTAATGAAGCTTCAGACCATTACGAAGTTTCTAACCGGAAGCAGAAAAACAACACTCCTTACACTAATCATCTCTCTGATTTTGATGGGTGCTGGTGTATGGACATGGATCTATATGACGAAAAACTATTTATTCACGGCAGATACTCGCTTTGAAGCTATGCTGATCAGTATCAGTGCTTCATGTATTGGTGCAGTGATCTATATTCTCTGTATCTTAGTATTTAAAATATTTTCTCAAAATGAATGGAACTCCGTCTTTCATTCTATTGGTTTTATTCAGAAGGTGTTTAAACGTCTTAAAAAAAGGAGACCATGATGACGAAGAAGATAACAATTATAGGGTTAGGTGCAGGAGATTTAGACCAGATGACACTGGGCATCTATCGCGTGTTAGAGTCAGCTGAAAAAGTTTACGTACGTACGATTCATCACCCCGCGATTGAAGAATTAATGAAACAAGGAAAGCAATTCGTCGCGTTTGATGAAGTCTATGAAAAACATGATCAGTTTGAGCCAGTGTACGAAGAAATTGCCGAAACCCTATTTAAACAAGCTGAGGTAGAAGGTCATGTCCTTTATGCTGTGCCAGGTCACCCGTTAGTTGCGGAGCAAGTGGTGCAGATTCTTCTTCATAAGAGTGAGAGTAAAGGTATCGAGGTTTCGGTAGCAGGCGGAAAGAGTTTCCTTGATGAAATGTATACAGCACTCAAGATTGATCCGATTGAAGGCTGCCAGATCCTAGATGGAACTTCTTTGAAAAAAGATGAGGTTCAGATCAGACATCACCTTGTTATCGTGCAAGTATACGACAACTTTATCGCTTCAGAAGTAAAGCTGACTTTGATGGATAAGTATCCAGACGATTATGAAGTAACGATCGTAACAGCAGCAGGAAGTGCTGAGGAATCTATTAAAGTAGTACCACTATACGAGCTAGATCAGTCTGTAACATTGAATAACTTAACCGCTGTGTATGTTCCCCCCGTAAAAGAAGAGGAGCTGCTATACAGAG
The DNA here is from genome assembly GCF_042686385.1 of Fictibacillus nanhaiensis. NCBI lineage: Bacteria > Bacillati > Bacillota > Bacilli > Caryophanales > Fictibacillaceae > Fictibacillus > Fictibacillus nanhaiensis. The sequence continues at coordinate 25,122 of NZ_JBHUPF010000016.1, read as the reverse complement.
ACTTTGCTTTCTTAAAAAACGTTATTGCTCGATTACGCGGTCCAGGAGGCTGCCCGTGGGATCAGAAGCAAACACATGTAACGTTAAAGAAGTATTTGATCGAAGAAGCTTACGAAGTGTTAGAAGCGATTGATGAAGAAGACGATGATGCTCTAGCTGAAGAATTAGGAGATGTGCTGCTTCAAGTTCTACTTCACGCACAAATTGGCGAGGATGAAGGCTTCTTTGTTTTAGAAGACGTGATTGAAACGTTAACCGGAAAGATGATTCGTCGTCATCCACACGTTTTTAGTGATGTTTCTGCAGAGGATGCAGATCAGGTTGTAGCGAACTGGGATGCGATCAAATCACAAGAAGCAGGAAAAGAAGATCGTGATTCATTACTAGATGGTGTGCCAAAGGGAATTCCAGCTATCCAAAAAGCGTTTCTTTATCAAAAAAAGGCGGCAAAAGTTGGCTTCGACTGGAAAGAAGTTGAACCGGTGGTCGATAAGATCTTAGAAGAACTAAAAGAGTTTCAAGAAGCGGAAGGCGATGAACAGCAAAGAGAATTAGGTGATCTGTTGTTCTCTGTTGTGAATCTAGCCCGTTTTTACAAGATAGACCCTGAAGAAGCTCTCAATGAAACAAACCGTAAATTTAAGAAGCGATTCAACTACATCGAGCAGGAACTGAAGAAGCAAAACCTTTCGTTTGAGGACGTCACTCTAGAAGAAATGGACCGTCTTTGGAACGAGGCAAAATAATTTTTTTTTCAACAAAGAAGGATTATAGTGAAAAATAGAGAATATTTTCTCGAGAAATATCATGAAACCCTTAATTATAGGGGGTTTCTAGCGAAATCTTTGATAGAAACTTTAGGAGGTAATTAAAATGAACAAAAATGAATTGGTAACAAATATCTCAGAAAAGTCAGGACTTACTAAGAAAGACGTAGAAACAGTCGTTAATGGCGTAATCGATGAAATCACTTCTGCTCTAAAAGACGGAGACAAAGTACAATTTGTTGGATTCGGAACTTTCGAAACTCGCGAGCGTTCTAGCCGTACTGGCCGCAACCCTCAAACAGGTAAAGAAATTCAAATTCCAGCAGCAACTGTTCCGGCATTTAAAGCAGGAAACAAGCTGAAAGAAGCTGTTAAGTAAGCATGCGCTTAGATAAATTTCTGAAAGTCTCGCGCCTGATCAAACGGAGAACCGTGGCGAAAGAGATTTCAGATCAAGGGCGTATCTCCATTAACGGATTGCAGGCGAAGGCTTCCTCTGATGTAAAAGTGGGGGACGAGCTTGCGATACGTTTTGGTCAAAAGCTTGTTAAGGTTAAGATCAATGAGCTTAAAGATACGACCAAAAAAGAGGACGCGGATAACATGTACACCGTCCTCGAAGAAAACCGCATCGAAACGACTGAGTAAAGAACCTGATTTTTTCAGGTTCTTTTCTTTTTGCTGTTTTCGCAATCTTTGTTGCTCCTGTAGGTGGTTGATTTCCGTTTCAGGGTGCTCGCTTTCCGCGGGGCAGGCGGTGAGCCACATTCGTACATTTCAGGTATAAGTGTCTCACCTGTCTAGTTGCAGTGGCTAGCCCCTCGAGGTCAAAAGTTAAATGGCTAAGAAGGCAAAGTGCGCATTCAAACCCATTCATCTTTTGCTTGTCGGGGCTGTACGAGCCACTTCCACTTTAAGGACTGCCGGCCAGTCCTAGCCGAGAGTCTCGCACCTTACACTCCAATCAACTTGCAATGAAGTGAATGAAACAAGACCCAAAGGTAACAACCTTTTAGAAAAACACCTTGGGTTGCTCCAAAACATTCAGCAATTCGTACAGCTTGTTCTATTCTCTTTTAATGTTTCATACATTTGTATGGAATAGAGGAGGGGAATGTATGGACCAACGATATGATCTGAATGGATATAATCAAAAAGTGAGCACACCAAACCACGATGTAAGAATGATAGGAAGAAAGAATTTAGAGATCACGGGTGTGAAGCAAGTAGAAAGTTTTGATAATGAAGAGTTCTTGCTTGAGACAACGATGGGCTTTTTAGCGATCCGCGGGACCAACTTGAAGATGAAAAATCTTGATGTGGAATCAGGTGTTGTGAATATTGAAGGAAAAGTATTCGATCTCGTTTACCTCGACCAGCAGACCGGTGAAAAGACTAAAGGCTTCTTCGGCAAACTGTTCAAATGACCTTAACCGTACAGTTTGAAACGATGCTCTCTATGGTCCTCATGGGTATATGGATCGGAATGGCTGTCGATACGTACAGCCGATTCATTCATGAGAAGCGAAAGTGGCATTGGCTCCATTTCTTAAACGATCTGATGTTTTGGTTGGTACAGGCTTTGCTGGTCTTTTATGTTCTTCTACACGTGAATCACGCAGAGATTCGTTTTTATATTTTTATTGCTCTCATTTGCGGATATGCGGCGTACCGAGCACTCTTTGAACGAATCTATAAAAAGATACTTGAGTGGATGGTATCAGCGGTCACCTCACTTTTCCGTTTCTTATACCGTTTACTTAACTCTTTAATCGTTATGCCGATAAAATGGTTAGTTATGCTCATATCCGCTATTCTTTTATATGTACTTAACATCTTGCGGAAAATTATTATGGTACTATTCATGATTCTTTTTTCTCCTTTTAAATGGGTTGGAAGACTCATATGGCGTTTCATACCTAAGCAAAAATGGTATAATTTAAAAGAGAAATATTCAAAATTAGCAGGGTTTTTCATTTCTGCGAAGAATAAAGTCAGCAATTGGAAGGGAAAAAAGAAGTAAAGGAGGGGAACAGCGAACAAATGCGCCAGAAAAAAATAACAGAGATTCACTCACAATACATCCAGAATAAAGAGCGTCATGAGCAAGTGATCGCTAAACGTAAGCGTGGTTTATACAGGCGCTTGACGGGGGCTTTTATCGTATTTTCCTTTTTTGCTTTTTTAATTATTACGGGTATTGCAGAACAGCTCTCCCTTTTAAATGAAAAACAGACGGAACAAAAAGAATTAAGCGACGAATATAAAGCTCTTCTAGAAGAAAAGGCACAACTTAAAGATGAAGTGAATAAACTAAAAGACGAAGAATACATTGGAGAAATCGCCAGACGTGACTTTTTTATGTCAAAACCTGGTGAAACAATCTTTAAACTTCCAGAATAAAGCATTAAGCGTAGATTGACACGCAGATTTTTTCGATTGTATAATAAGTAATGATATCTTAGGAGATTTTTTAAGGAGGAGCATTTTTTGCATGTCAATTGAAGTAGGCAGCAAGTTGCAAGGTAAAGTTACTGGGATTACTCATTTTGGAGCGTTTGTAGAGCTGCCAGGGGGTACAACAGGACTCGTGCATATTAGCGAAGTTGCGGATAATTACGTAAAGGACATCAACGAATTTCTTAAAGTTGGTGATCAAGTCGAAGTTAAGGTTATGAGCGTCGAAAAGGACGGGAAGATCGGTTTATCTATCAAGAAAGCAAAAGAAAATGTTGCATCTGCTAGTAGACCAGCTCCTGCAAGAGGCGGATTTAACAAATCGCGCAAAGGTCCTAACCGAGGCGGTAACAACCATTCAACGGCATTATCTTTTGAGGATAAGATGAACAAATTCCTTAAAGATAGTGAAGATCGACTCACTACTTTAAAGCGTAGTACTGAATCAAAAAGAGGTGGCCGCGGCGGCCGAAGAGGATAATTGTTGCATTTTTAATGCTCATTCATCTATATATGGCTAGCACTCTATTCTTAAAAGAATAGGGTGCTTTTTTGTTTTTATCATTCAATCAAATTACTGTCTTTTATTTTGCATTGCTAAAGAACAAAAGTTTTTTCGGAAATCTGTTGCTAAAAATATCTTGTCATCTTTGAAAATTGACTGGAGTGTAAGGTGCGAGACTCCTGCGGGACGAGCGGTCAGGTGGAGACTCCTAATGGCGCAAAGCGGCAGGAGGCTCACCGCACGCCCCGTGGAAAGCGAGCAACCTGGAGCGGAAATCAACTCCTTTCAAGAGTAATACAAAAATCTTTTTCGACAAATTTTTAAAGAACCGTTGACAGAGTGGCAGGATAGATGTAATATACTACTTGTGTCTTTTACAAATGGCGGTGTAGCTCAGCTGGCTAGAGCGTACGGTTCATACCCGTGAGGTCGTGGGTTCGACTCCCTCCGCCGCTACCATTTTTAATTTGGACATCTACATACAAACGTACAAGAGCATCCGTCAGCGGTTGCTCTTTTTTATTTCTTTTTCTGTCATTCCATCAAACTATTTTTAAACATCAATCCCTTTATATTTTTCTTCATAATTCTCCTTAATAACTTTAAAAATGAAACTTCCTTTTCTCTTTTTGTAAGAATGTTGTCCGCTTTTGCTCTTCTTTCGTGAATTAGTGGAGAAGTCCGTCGATAAGTTTTTAAATCTTAAACTGCTCTTTTGACAAAATCTTTGTTCTAAACCTGTTTATAATGGTTACACAAATTGGAAACGGGTGGTGTATGGGATGTGGCAGAAGGTAGAACAAGAGGTACTCGAACCGATCAGAGGAATGGTCTGGGTAGAAAAGAGTCAGCAGGCAGTAACGAAGACGAGTAAGAGATGGCTTCAGATTTTGAACCAGAGCATTTTTAACTGGAGAATGCTGTTGTTTGGAATTGGTTTTTTGTTAGGACGAGCTATGATTCTGGCTGAGATGTCTCCCTTTGCTTTACCTTTTGTAGCCAGTGTATTCGTTTTGAGAAAAGAGCGGACAGGCATTGCTGTTTTTGCGATCTTGGCAGGAGCGATGTCGCATCAACCAATGAACGCTTTATTTTTTATCAGTGCCTTACTCGTTTATGCCAGTCTTCAAAAAGGAGCGGATCTGTTCATAAAGAATCGCATGCAAAGTCTTCCGCTCTTGGTTTTCGGTTCCTCCTTAATCACGCGAACCGTGTTCTCTATGTTCGGCGAAGGAGGCTTAGAGCGGGTAGATACGATGCTTGCGTTAGTGGAAGGAGGACTAAGCTTAGTTCTTACGTTAATCTTTCTTCAAAGCATACCGCTTTTAACGAATAAAAAAATACCACAATCGTTAAAAAACGAAGAGATTGTTTGCTTGATGATCCTTCTAGCTTCTGTCATGACCGGTACGATCGGCTGGCAGATCAATGATGTAGCGGTAGAACATGTTGTTTCACGTTACTTAGTCTTGTTGTTTGCTTTTGTGGGAGGAGCTGCGATTGGTTCTACAGTGGGTGTTGTGACAGGTCTGATCCTCAGCCTCGCGCAAGTAGCAAGCCTTTCTCAAATGAGCTTATTAGCTTTCTCAGGACTACTCGGTGGCCTTTTAAAAGAGGGTAAACGATTCGGTGTAAGTCTTGGGCTTATCATCGGAACCGTCATGATCGGTTTATATGGTGAGGGCAGATCCGAAATCACATCTACCTTGATGGAATCAGGGTTTGCTGTTCTACTTTTTCTTCTAACGCCAAAAATGGCAATCAGCAACATTTCAAAATATGTACCAGGCACAAGAGAGCATTCGATGCATCAGCAGCAATATTTAAAGAAGATCCGCGACGTGACCGCGAGTCGCGTTGAACGATTCTCAAGTCTCTTCCAAGCGTTATCACATTCGTTTCAATCGGTAGGTTCCTCTTTAAATGAGGAAGAGAGCACACGTGAAGTGGATCTTTTCTTGAGCAACATTACAGAAAAAACGTGCCAGACTTGTTTTAAGAAAGAACAGTGTTGGGCGCAGAACTTCACAACAACTTACGACCTGATGACTAGGCTGATGGTCGAGCAAGAAGATTATAGTGATATTAAGGATCGAAAATTAAAACGAGAATGGGAAAAGCATTGCATCAAGCCTGAAAAGATAACAGATCTTATGAATAAAGAACTAACGCAATATCGAGCTTCTCAAAAATTAAAGATACAAGTGCAAGAAAGCCGTCGTTTAGTAGCTGACCAATTGATGGGTGTTTCACAAGTGATGGGCGATTTTGCAAAAGAGATACAACGGGAACAAGAGAACCACCAAATTCAAGAAGAGCAGATCAAAGACTCTCTTGCTCAAGCAGGAATTGATGTTGGCCACGTAGATATTTATAGTTTAGAAACGTCCAACGTAGATATTGAAATGACCATTCCTTCTTGCAACGGTTCAGGAATCGCTGAGAAGCTGATCGCGCCGATCTTATCCGACATATTGGAAGAGACGATTCTCGTGACACATGAAGATTGTGAGAACTATCCGAGTGGGTTCTGTCATCTCTCTTTTCATTCAGCACGAGAATATGTGGTTGAAACAGGTATTGCCTCAGCAGCTAAAGGAGGAGCATGGCTTTCGGGGGATAGCCATTCAACGATAGAGATTGGTGCTGGGAAGTTTGCTGTTGCGATCGCAGATGGAATGGGTAACGGAGAACGAGCGTTCATCGAAAGCAATGAAACGCTTCAGCTACTGCAAAAAATTCTTCAGTCTGGTATTGAAGAAGAAGTGGCCATTAAGTCAGTCAACTCTGTGCTCTCGTTACGTACAACAGATGAAATTTTTTCTACGCTAGACCTTGCGATGATCGATCTGCAAGATGCATCTGCTAAGTTCTTAAAGATTGGTTCAACCCCGAGTTTTATTAAACGAGGAGACCAGATCAAAACGGTAGAAGCAAGCAATCTTCCGATGGGAATCATTCGGGACTTTGATGTGGACGTAGTGGATGAACAGCTGAAAGCAGGAGATATTCTCATCATGATGAGTGATGGGATCTATGAAGCTCCACGTCATATCGAAAATATCGATGCGTGGCTAAAGCGTAAGATCAGAGAGATCGATACAGAGGATCCACAAGAGATAGCTGATCTGATCATGGAAGAAGTGATTCGTTCAGGAAATAACGGGATCGAGGATGATATGACGGTCGCTGTTACTAAGATTGAGAAAAATATTCCTAAGTGGGCAACTGTTCCTCAATATCCGAAAGTCGCGATCAACCGAAAGAAAGCTCAATAGTTTATAAGAATAAGAGGCCGTTCTTTTTTTGAAAAAAGAGCGGTCTTTTTATTTGTAGTCTTTTCGTGATGCGCGCTCGCTTTTGTAAGTGGACAGTATTTTGGCAGAAGTGGACAGTAAAATTTAAAAAGTGGACAGTAAATAGTGAAAACTGGACAGTATTTATGTATAAGTGGACAGTATTCCCGCTCCGACTTCATTTAGCGATCATGTATTGCGGTCTTTTCTGCGTATAAACCACCGCTTTCTTGACGAAGATGGTAATAGTTAAAATTCGTACTTGAGAGGGGTTAGCGTTATGCGAAACAAAGGAACGCTGCGTCAAATTTTACTGATTACAGATGGGTGCTCGAACCAAGGTGAAGATCCGATTGCGATGGCGGCACTTGCTAACGAACAAGGAATAGCTGTAAATGTCATTGGCGTACTGAATGAGAATGCACCTGAGTATCATAGACAAGGTCTAAAAGAAGTGGAAGAGATCGCGATGGCCGGCGGTGGTATAAGTCAGGTTGTTTATACGAAACAACTCGCACAAACGGTGAAGATGGTCACTCAAAAAGCGATGGCTCAAACGATAAAAGGCGTTGTGAATGCTGAGCTGCAACAGATACTCGGAAGTCAGTCTTCGATGGAAGATCTTCCGCCCGACAAACGAGGAGAAGTGATTGAAGTTGTCGATGAGATGGGAGAGACCATGAACCTCGAGATCTTAGTCTTGATTGACGCTTCAGGATCCATGGAAGACAAGATGCTGACGGTTCAAGAGTCTCTGCTTGATCTCTCTATCTCGTTGAATTCAAGAATTGGAGATAACGAGTTTGCACTCTATGTTTTTCCGGGCAAGAGAACAGAGGCAGAAGAACTTTTAAGCTGGTCTTCTAAACTAGAATCGATCGGTAAAACCTTTTCAAAGATATCACTTGGCGGGATCACACCAACAGGTCCTGCAATAAAAGAAGCTATTGCGGCTTTTGGTCGTAAACGATCGTCAAAAAGGAGATTCTTGTCCGATGATGCCCCAGGATATTCGAACGAGTCCGGTATGTAACTTAGTAGTTGGCAATGAAATACGCGGTAAGTGGAATCATTCCAGATATCGGATTCGTCGCCGTCTAGGATATGGAGCAACGGGTGCTGTCTATCTGGCTGATTCGGATCGAGGAGTGGTCGCACTTAAGATCGGACATGATCAGATGTCGATCACATCTGAAGTCAATGTGCTGAAGCGTTTTTCTAAGGTCCAGGGGAAAATCCTTGGACCTTCTTTAATCGATGTGGATGATTGGGTGACGCAGACTGCCACATATCCCTTTTATGCGATGGAATATTTAAAAGGAGAGACGCTCTTTGACTTTATGAAGACTAAATCTCCAGAATGGGCTGGAATCCTGCTTGTACAACTTCTTACGGACCTGCATACGCTTCATCAGGCGGGCTGGGCGTTCGGTGATTTAAAGCCAGATAATCTGCTCGTAACTGGTCCTCCGTATCGAATACGTTGGATAGACGTTGGAGGAACGACTGTGATGGACAGATCGATTAAAGAATACACCGAATTCTATGACCGAGGCTATTGGGGGAAGGGAACGAGAAAGGCCGAGCCATCGTATGATCTGTTTTCAGCGGGAATGGTGATGGTGAATCTTGCTTATCCATCTCGTTTCACGAAAAATGGAGATCCTGATAAACAGTTTCAATCTAAAATAGCGGGCAGTCCGATGCTTAAGCCGTACGCTCCTATCTTACAAAAAGCATGGAACGGCAAATATCGAAATGCAGAAGAGATGAGAAACGAGCTTGTCCTTTTGTTGAACGCCAACGATAAAGCAAAATCACCTCAAACACAGAGGAATTCAACGCAAAAACCAGCATCAAGACAAGCGCAAAAGAAAAAGAAAAGCAGCTTTATCGTAGAAACATTTTTAGTCTTCACGTTTGTTTTCGTTGTGTACTTTTTTTACATGCTCGGTCAAACGATGTAAATAGTGTTCGTTCCTGCAATTCTTTGTTATGATTTTAAAAGGCATTTTCGTAAAACTTCGTTGTTCTTGAAAGTAGTTGCTTTCTGTTACAGGTTGCTCGCTTTCCGGGGGCGTGAACAAGTCCAACGAAAACAAGCCTACTATTAAACGAAAAATGAAGGAGCGGTTTGCGTTGCAGGAAGTGGAGAATTTTATTAAAAGACACAAGCTTCTCTCAGCGGGCCAAACTGTAGTAATCGGTGTTTCCGGAGGACCAGATTCTTTAGCGTTGCTGCATTTTTTGTGGAGAAGGTCTTCTTATTACAAAATTAAGATTGTTGCAGCCTCATTCGACCATCGCTTAAGGGGCGAAGAGTCGGCATCAGAACTTGCATTTGTTAAGAACTTTTGTGACGAGCGGGACATTACTTTTGAAGGGGATAGTGCAGATGTTGCCAGCTATCAAGGAGAACATAACTTGTCTCTACAAACCGCTGCTAGAATCTGCCGATACAATTTCTTTGAAAAAGTCATGAAAAAACATCGTGCAGAGAGGCTCGCGTTGGCGCATCATGGTGACGATCAAGTGGAAACGATGCTCATGAGAATGACGAGGGGCAGCGAAGGGTTTAGTTCTGCTGGCATTCCGGTTAAACGACCTTTTGCTACCGGAAAAATAATTCGTCCTTTTTTAGGAATAACAAAAGACCAAATCGAGCATTATTGTAAAGTAGAAAACCTGTTTCCCGTTTATGATTCAAGCAATGAAAGTGATAAATATGTTCGAAATCGCTTCAGAAAAAAAATTCTGCCTTTTTTAAAACAAGAAAACCCTAACGTACATGAAAGATTTCAGTATTTAAGTGAAACTATTTCAGAAGATGAAACGTATATATTGAAACTGGCTGAAATAGAGTTAGAAAAGGTTTTAATCAGGCGAACAGAGGGGAAAATAGAGTTATCTGTATCCGCTTTTAACAAGATGCCTATTCCTTTACAAAAAAGAGGGATTACACTAATATTGAACTATCTGTATAAAATTAATCCTTCATCTCTTTCCTCTGTACATAAGGAAAACTTTCTTAGTTTGCTCGGAAGTGAGCATCCATCCGGAATGTTGCATTTTCCGTCAGGTTTAGTAGTTAGCCGAACTTATGACAGATGTTTGTTAAGTTTTGAGCATATCGTCAAAAATGAGGAAGGGTCTTATGACTTTTCGTTAGAGCTGCCTGGTTATGTAGAATTGCCGAATGGACGTATAACTGCTGAAATAACAGATTGTGAACCCGCTTTACAAAGAGGAAAAGATGTTTTTGTGTTTTCAATGAAAGAAGTTGATCTCCCGTTACGAGTTCGTACCCGAAAACCAGGTGACCGGATGGCGATTGCCGGCGTCGGTTCTCGGAAATTAAAAGATATATTTATTGATGCTAAAGTGCCGCAGGAAGAAAGAAACGTTTGGCCGGTTGTTGTTGATTCAAACGGTAAGATTATTTGGCTTCCAGGGCTAAAACACGTTAGATGTCATCAAATACATCCATCAGAACTTTGGGTTATCCTACGCTTTCATAAAAATCGCCATGACGTCTAGGAGGCTTGTTGAACATGCATGATGAAATTTTAGAAACACTTATTTCCGAAGAAGCTATTCAAAACAAGATCAAAGAACTTGGAAAAGAGCTATCTGTGGAATATAAGGAACGCTTTCCATTGGTGGTCGGGGTTTTAAAAGGTGCTCTACCTTTTATGGCAGACTTGATCAAACGTATGGATATCCATCTTGAGATCGATTTAATGGCAGTGTCCAGCTATGGTGCATCTACCGTTTCTTCTGGTCAAGTTAAAATTGTTAAAGATTTAGATACTTCCTTAGAAGGTCGAGACGTTATCATTGTAGAAGATATTATTGACAGTGGTTTAACGCTCAGCTATCTCGTTCAACTGTTTAAGGCACGTAAAGCAAAATCGGTTAAGATCGTCACTTTGCTGGATAAGCCTACAGGACGTAAGGTTGATATCGCACCAGATCTTGCCGGCTTCATCGTTCCAGATGCTTTTGTTGTTGGTTATGGATTGGACTACATCGAGAGATACCGTAACTTGCCTTACATTGGCGTTTTAAAGCCAGAGATCTACGAAAAGAAAGAATAGAAAACCGCATAAGATTTGATTGTTCGCCTAAGGAGGTAAGGAATGAATCGCATCTTCCGTAATACTATATTTTATTTATTAATCTTTTTAGTTGTGGTTGGAGTTGTCAGCTTTTTTAACGGCAACAACAACGAAGTCAAAGAAATTCGTTATGACCAGCTGACTAAGTACATCGAATCAGGCAAAGTGGAAAGCATCGTTTACCAGCCTGAAGGTGGCGTATACGTTGTCCGTGGACAGCTTGAAGGAGCTAAAGAAGGAGAAGTATTCCAAACGAATGCTCCCCTAACTGGCAACACATTGGCTGAGATTGAAAAACTGGCTAAATCTTCAAACGTTGAATTTAAACAGCAAGAGCAGACGAGTGGCTGGGTGACGTTCTTCACCTCAATAATTCCGTTTGTCATTATCTTTATCTTATTCTTCTTCTTGCTTAACCAAGCGCAAGGCGGCGGAAGCCGAGTAATGAACTTTGGTAAGAGTAAAGCCAAACTTTACAACGAAGAAAAGAAAAAGGTTACGTTTAAGGACGTAGCTGGTGCTGATGAAGAGAAACAAGAGCTTGTTGAAGTAGTTGAATTCTTAAAAGATCCACGTAAGTTTTCTGCTCTAGGTGCACGTATTCCAAAAGGTGTTCTTTTAGTAGGACCTCCGGGTACTGGTAAAACACTTCTTGCGCGTGCAGTAGCAGGAGAAGCTGGCGTTCCGTTCTTCTCGATCTCAGGTTCTGATTTCGTTGAGATGTTCGTCGGTGTCGGTGCATCACGTGTTCGTGACTTGTTTGAAAATGCTAAGAAAAACGCACCTTGTATCATTTTCATCGATGAGATTGATGCAGTAGGTCGTCAGCGTGGAGCTGGTCTTGGCGGAGGTCATGACGAGCGTGAGCAAACACTTAACCAATTGCTAGTTGAGATGGATGGTTTCGGTGCTAATGAAGGGATTATCATTATCGCGGCTACCAACCGTGCAGATATTCTAGATCCAGCTCTTCTTCGTCCGGGACGTTTTGACCGTCAAATTCCGGTTAACCGCCCAGATGTAAAAGGACGTGAAGAAGTACTTCAAGTGCATGCGCGCAACAAGCCGCTTGCAGAAGACGTTAACTTGAAAACGATCGCGATGCGTACTCCAGGTTTCTCTGGTGCGGATCTTGAGAACTTATTGAATGAAGCGGCGTTAGTTGCTGCCCGTTCAGATAAGAAAAAGATCGATATGGATGACGTTGATGAAGCGATCGACCGTGTCATTGCAGGACCTGCGAAAAAGAGCCGTGTCATTTCTGAAAAAGAAAAGAACATTGTGGCTTACCATGAAGCAGGTCACACCGTTATCGGTCTAGTTCTAGAAGGAGCTGACACTGTTCATAAAGTTACCGTTGTCCCTCGTGGTCAAGCAGGTGGTTACACAGTAATGCTTCCGAAAGAAGATCGTTACTTTATGACAAAACCTGAACTAGAAGATAAGATCGTTGGACTTCTTGGAGGCCGCGTGGCTGAAGAGATCACATTCCAAGAAGTTAGTACGGGAGCTCATAATGACTTCCAGCGTGCGACTGGAATCGCTCGCCGCATGGTTACAGAGTTTGGTATGAGTGAACGTCTAGGACCGATGCAATTCGGTTCATCACAAGGCGGTCAAGTCTTCTTAGGAAGAGACTTCAATAACGAGCAAAACTATAGTGATGCAATCGCGCATGAGATCGATTTAGAAGTTCAACGTATCATAAAAGAATCTTACGAGCGTTGTCGCCAGATTCTTACGGAGCACAATTCTAAGTTAGAGATCATCGCACAAACGTTGTTATCTGTAGAAACGCTTGACGAAGAACAAATCAAAGAACTCGTTAAAACAGGTAAACTACCTGACAGAAAAACGATTTCTAATCCATCTGATGATGTTAAAGTAACACTTAACAAAAAAGATGAAGAGCCAAAACAAGATTAATTTTTAAAAGGACACCTCAGAGATGAGGTGTCCTTTTTTGATGTGCTTTGCTATTTTTTTGGGAGAGAGGCTAATTTCCGCTGCAGGACTCGCTTTCCGCAGGGTGTGCGGTGAGCCCATTCGCCGCTTTGCGTCATTGAATGGTCTCACCTGTCCCACTCATCCTGCAGGAGTCTCGCCCTTCCGCTCCAATTAGCTATTGGATGAAGGTTTTGTAGGTATCCTCTGTGTAACACTTCTTTTTGAATGAAAGTTGTGAAACTCTCCTGAAAGAGCAATAGAATTTACCCTTATCTTTTAGTATTCTTTTTGTTCATTTTTCTTCACCGACAAGTTGATTGGAGTGAAAGGTGCGAGACTCCTGCGGGACAGGTGGGCGGGTGAGACACTTATACGTGAAACGTACGAATGTGGCTCACCGCCTGCCCCGCGGAATGCGAGTATCTGTAACGGAAATCAACCACTTTCACTGACCACTAGAATAAGCGAAAAATTCCCAGTAAGCCGCCTTGCTTTACTCCTATACGTTTTATGTTATAACTATTATAGAAACTTAAGATAAGAAGCGGGGACAAATTCCATGATTTTTGTGTTTGATGTCGGAAATACGAATATTGTTTTAGGACTCTACGAGAATGATGAACTGAAACATCATTGGAGAATTCATACATCACGTGAAAAAACAGAAGATGAGTATGGCATGCTGATACTCGATCTGTTCCGCCACGTTAATATTCATAAAGAGCAGATTGAAGGTATCATCATATCTTCGGTTGTTCCACCAATCATGTTTGCCTTAGAGCGCATGTGTGTGAAATATTTTAACCAACGCCCGATAGTAGTGGGGCCAGGGATCAAAACAGGTCTAAATATTAAATACGAAAACCCAAGAGAAGTCGGAGCAGACCGAATTGTAAATGCGGTTGCTGCAATTCATGAATATGATGCACCATTGATCATCGTTGATTTTGGTACAGCCACTACGTATTGTTACATCAATGAAAACAAACAGTATATGGGTGGGGCCATCGCGCCGGGTATCAATATCTCTACAGAGGCTCTTTATACGAAAGCGGCCAAATTACCGCGTATTGAGATCGCTAAGCCTGAGGGTGTGATCGGGAAGAATACGGTTAATGCCATGCAAGCGGGTATTCTCTATGGATATGTAGGACAAGTAGAGGGTATTGTAAAAAGGATGAAAGAACAGTCTGAGGTTGAACCGAAAGTGATTGCGACCGGCGGACTTGCGAATTTAATTGCTGCGGAAAGCAACGTAATCGATCATGTTGATCCGTTTTTAACATTAAAAGGTCTATTGTTGATATACGATAAAAATAAGAATGATTAAAGGATGAGTTTTAATGAATGATTATTTAATAAAGGCCCTTGCTTGTGATGGGCAGATCCGCGCTTATGCGATCTCTTCTACTGAGATGGTAAGTGAAGGACAGAGAAGACATGACACATGGCCAACTGCTTCAGCTGCATTAGGAAGAGCGATGACTGCATCAACCATGATGGGTATGATGCTAAAAGGTGAAAACAACAGTATAACGGTGAAGATTGAAGGCGGCGGTCCAATCGGAGTGATCATCGTAGATAGCAACACAAAAGGTGAGACACGTGGTTATGTAACGAACCCACATACTCATTTTGAGCTGAACAGCAAAGGAAAACTGGATGTAGCAAGAGCGGTAGGTAAAGATGGATACTTATCCGTTTTAAAAGATATCGGAATGCGTGAAAAATTCACAGGACAAGTACCGATGGTTTCAGGGGAATTAGGAGAGGACTTCACGTATTACTTTGCTTCTTCTGAACAGGTGCCTTCTGCAGTAGGTGTTGGCGTTCTAGTGAATCCGGATAATTCGATCAAAGCGTCAGGCGGTTTTATCGTACAAGTGATGCCGAATGCTTCGGATGCAATCGTTGATTTACTTGAAGAAAGAATAAACGCGATTCCTCCGATTTCTCGATTGATCGAAAAAGGAATGACACCAGAAGAAATCTTATTTGAGCTTTTAGGGGAAGACCAAGTCCAAATCCTTGAGAAATCTCCTGTACGTTTTCAGTGCACGTGCTCACATGAGCGTTTTGGACAGGCGATCGTAAGTCTAGGAGAACAAGAAATCTCAGATATTATAGAAGAAGATGGCCAAGCTGAAACGAACTGTCAATTCTGCAACGCCACTTATATCTTTACAAAAGAAGAACTTCAAACCTTGCTTGATCAAGCAAAAGCGTAAACCCGGACTTTTCTCCGGGTTTTGTTTTATACATGAAATAAAAGTATCTGCGTACCATGGTAATAGTTGACTTTCGTATGCAATAAAATTGACAGAGTATTTCCAGTGTTGCTACAATTAATCCAATAAAAATACTCGGTTTTAGGAGTGATGGCAAATGGCAAGAGTGGCACAATCGATCACAGATCTGATCGGTCAAACCCCTGTAGTGAAACTAAATCGCATCACATCAGAAGATATGGCAGATGTTTACCTGAAGTTAGAGTTCATGAACCCGGGAAGCAGTGTAAAAGATCGCATCGCATTAGCGATGATTGAAGATGCAGAGAAAAGCGGAAAATTAAAAGCAGAAGATACGATCGTTGAACCGACTAGTGGTAACACAGGAATAGGTTTAGCGATGGTGGCTGCAGCAAAAGGATACAAAACAGTCCTTGTCATGCCTGAAACGATGAGTTTAGAAAGAAGAAATCTACTGAGAGCTTATGGAGCTGATCTTGTACTCACTCCTGGACCAGAGGGAATGGGCGGAGCGATTAGAAAAGCTGAAGAGCTAGCAAAAGAAAAAGGCTACTTCATGCCACAACAGTTTAAAAACGAAGCGAACTCTGCCATCCATCGAAACACGACAGGTCAGGAGATTGTCTCACAATTCCCAGATGGACTTGATGCATTTGTTTCTGGAATCGGCACGGGCGGAACCATTACAGGTGCAGGTCAGGTCTTAAAAGAAAAATATCCAGAGATCAAGATTTACGCGGTTGAACCGACTGATTCTCCTGTATTATCTGGTGGAAAACCAGGACCGCACAAGATACAAGGAATCGGAGCAGGTTTTGTTCCCGATATCTTAAAAACAGACATCTACGATGAAGTGTTGACCATCTTAAACGATGAAGCTTTCGAATGGGCAAGAAAAGCAGCACGTGAGGAAGGACTTTTAGGCGGAATCTCATCAGGTGCAGCGATCTCAGCAGCATTAAAAGTCGCTAAGAAGCTAGGCAAAGGCAAAAAGGTGCTAGCGATTATTCCAAGTAACGGTGAACGCTATTTGAGTACACCGTTGTATCAATTTGAAGACTAATCATTTTGCGGGCTCCCTATTGGGGGCTTTTTCTTTTCTCTAAATGCTATGTATGTACTCATAAAAACACCGTTGACTAGTTGATTGGAGTGAAAGGTGCGAGACTCCTGCGGGACAAGCGGTCAGGTGAGACACTTAAGAGTGAAACGTTCGAATGTGGCTCACCGCCTGCCCCGTGGAAAGCGAGCACCTGAAACGGAGATCAGCAACAGAGAATCAACTCTAAAAAAGGAGATAAAACCCATGTAAATGCAGGAAATTGGGAGAAAGATGTGCCAAAGTGAAACACCTCATGTACAATGTAAACAGAAGATTTTTGGGAGAGTGACCGTATGGGGATGAACAAAAAATGGCATGTCATGCATTCATGTATACCTCTATCGAAAGAAGAGTGGTTTTATAAGTATAAATCATTAGCGGCAACTGAACCTCGCCACGTTTTGTTGGAGAGCGGAAGAACAGGAAAGTATAGCATCATCGGACTTTCTCCGTTTGCCGAAGTCACTGGAAAACAAGATGTTTTAACAATAAAAACAGATGAAGGCTCGACTGTTTTAAAAGGACCTATATATGAGCAGTTTCAGAACTGGTTCAAAGATTTTGAAGTGGAGCGGATTGAAGGATTGCCGGACTTTACGGGTGGAGCGATCGGGTACTTAAGCTATGATTTAACGCGCGAGTTTGAAAAGCTGCCAGTTACTTCAGAAGATGATCTAGGTCTTCCGGACTTATACTTTTTGCTGTTTAAAGATGTCTTTGTTTATGAACATGAAACGAGTATGTTATGGATCATAACGTTGACTGAAAATAGGGATGACTCGTATAGCAAAGACAAGCTGCGTGCTTTCAAAGAAATGTGGGAAGCACCACTAACTGCTTCTACAGAAGTGGACCAAGAGAATCAGAACTATTCCATAGAAGATTTTAAACACGTTTCTATGACAGAGGATGTTTTTGTAGAGGCGGTTAAAAAGATTCAAAGTTATATTTCTGATGGTGATGTGTTTCAAGTGAATCTCTCTGTTCGTCAGTCAAAGGCGCTACGAACAACTCCATTAAACGTTTATGAAGAATTAAGAAGAATCAACCCATCTCCATATATGAGTTACTTAGAAACGCCAGACTTTCAGCTTGTTAGTGCTTCACCTGAACTTTTGGTGAAGAAGAAAGGCGACCTGATCAGCACGCGTCCGATCGCGGGAACACGACCGCGAGGCAGAACAGAGGAAGAAGATATCGAGCTTGCAAATACGCTGATTCAAAATGAGAAAGAACGAGCGGAACATGTGATGCTCGTCGATCTTGAACGAAACGATCTTGGTAAAGTTTCGGTATATGGAAGTGTGAATGTGGATGAGTTCATGGTGATCGAAAGGTATTCCCACGTGATGCATATCGTCTCGAATGTAGTGGGCATATTACGTTCAGAATTTGATGCGTTCGATTGCATCAAAGCGACATTCCCAGGTGGTACGATCACGGGCGCTCCTAAAGTGAGAACGATGGAGATCATCGAAGAGCTAGAACCTGTTCGTAGAGGTGTGTACACAGGAAGTATCGGCTGGATTGGTTTTAACGGCGATACAGAAATGAATATCGCAATTCGGACGATGGTATGTCAAAATGAAACTGCACACGTTCAAGCGGGTGCAGGTATCGTTATTGACTCCATACCTGAAAGTGAGTACAAAGAAAGTCTAAAAAAAGCAGAGGCGCTGTGGCGTGCCAAAGAGCAGAGTGAGCTCGGGTCAATTTTGGTGTAAGGCAGCACATGAGAGGAGATGAGACGAGATGATTTTAATGATTGATAACTACGATTCTTTTACGTACAACCTCGTTCAGTATTTAGGTGAGATGGGTGAGGAGCTAGTCGTAAAACGTAACGATGAGATAACGATTCAAGAGATTGAACAACTAAATCCCGATTTCTTAATGATTTCACCAGGACCGTGTTCTCCGAATGAAGCAGGTATCTCGCTAGAAGCGATCTCGCATTTTGCAGGAAAGATACCGATTTTCGGAGTCTGTTTAGGTCATCAGTCGATCGCGCAAGTGTTCGGCGGAGACGTGGTGCGTGCAGAACGATTGATGCATGGTAAAGTGTCACCTGTTCTTCATGATGGAAAGACGGTTTATAACGGACTTCCGCAAGAGTTTCCGGCAACGCGCTATCATTCATTGATCGTAAAAAGAGAAACCCTGCCTGATTGTTTTGAGATTTCTTCTTGGACAAGTGAAGGGGAGATCATGGGAATTCGACATAAAGAGCTTCCAATCGAAGGCGTTCAATATCATCCGGAGTCCATACTAACGGAAGACGGAAAGAAATTGCTAAGAAATTTTATTGATTTTTATAAAGGCAAGGAAGTTACATGTACATCTATTTAAACGGAAAAGTAGTTTCCAAAGATGATGCTATGATCTCGCCTTATGATCATGGCTTCATGTATGGATTAGGGGCGTTTGAAACATTTAGAACGTATGATGGTTTTCCTTTTTTAATTCAGGAACACTTGAACCGGCTGCATGAAGCGTTAGACGAGTTGAATATCGGTCTTGATCTTGATGCAGACACGATTATTGAGAATGTGAGGACACTTCTTGCTAAAAATAACATGAGTGACGCTTATTTTAGACTTAATGTATCTGCTGGCGTAGGTGATATCGGATTGCAGACGGAGCCCTATGTGGAACCTGTTGTTATTTTGTACACAAAGCCCCTCGTTGAAACAAGTTCGGTTTCAGAAAAAGAGTTGGTTCTACTCAAAACGAGACGCAATACGCCAGAAGGTGAGAAGCGGCTTAAATCTCATC
The DNA here is from genome assembly GCF_042686385.1 of Fictibacillus nanhaiensis. Lineage (NCBI taxonomy): Bacteria > Bacillati > Bacillota > Bacilli > Caryophanales > Fictibacillaceae > Fictibacillus > Fictibacillus nanhaiensis. The sequence continues at coordinate 5,906 of NZ_JBHUPF010000016.1, read as the reverse complement.
ACTATTTAAATAGCATCTTAGGCAAGAGAGAACTTGCTTCTATAAATCAAGAAGGTGTTTTCCTGACCCAAGATGGTTATATCAGTGAAGGAACCGTGTCGAACCTCTTTTGGTACAGAGATAACAAGCTCTACACCCCTCACACGTCCACAGGGATTTTAGAGGGGATCACAAGAAAATGGGTCATGCATGCATCAGAACAATTGAACATTCCTCTAAAAACGGGGAATTATAATATAGAGACTTTAACGGAAGCGGATGAAGTTTTTCTGACGAACTCGATACAAGAGCTCGTTCCAGTCAGTCATTTTCAAGACACAACGTTTCTTGGGGCTGAAGGTGGGGTGTATCAGAAGTTTAGAGAGCTCTACAAGAACCATACGAAGAAACAGTTTCGAAGTATTTGATGTTTTTTGAAAGGATAGATTCTCCATGCACGAAATGATGCTAAAGCAGCAAAAAGTGAACTGCGGTGAGTACGTACTTGATTTTTCTAAAAAAACATATGTAATGGGCATTCTTAATGTGACGCCAGATTCGTTTTCGGATGGTGGGCATCACAACAGGATCGAACAGGCAATCTCTCATGCGAAACAGATGGTGGAAGACGGTGCTGATCTCATCGACATCGGTGGAGAGTCTACGAGACCTGGTGCAGAGAAAGTGCCGCTCGAACAAGAGCTGGAACGTGTCATTCCTGTAATAGAGGCATTAAGAAAAGAAGTAAACGTGCCTTTATCGATTGATACGTATAAAGCAGAGACTGCCTATCATGCGATAAAAGCAGGTGCTCATATCATCAACGATGTGTGGGGAGCAAAATTTGATCCAGACATGCCAAGGGTGATGGCCGAGACGAATGTGCCGGTCATTCTCATGCATAACCGGTTTGATAGGAACTACCAAGAATTCATGCCCGATCTGATCGCTGATCTTGAGCATAGTATCGCGATTACCGTTAAGGCAGGTGTTAATCCTGACAACATCATTTTAGATCCAGGTGTTGGTTTTGTTAAATCGTTCGAACAAAACCTTGAAACGATTCGGCGACTGAATGAAATTGTGCAGATGGGCTATCCTGTTTTATTAGGAACTTCGCGTAAATCGATGATCGGTAAGGCACTTGATCTGCCAGTTGAAGAGCGGGTAGAAGGAACGGGTGCGACTGTCTGCCTCGGAATTGAACGCGGTTGTTCGATCGTTCGTGTTCATGATGTAAAAGAAATGAGCAGAATGACAAAGATGATGGACATCATGCTCAAAAAAGGAGCAGTGTCTCATGGATAAAATGTATGTGAACGGTATGAAGTTCTATGGCTATCACGGTGTGTTTAAAGAAGAGCAAAAGCTTGGACAGCGTTTTAATGTAGACGTAGTATTATTCATGGACCTTTCCCAAGCAGGACTTACTGATGAGTTAGATCATACGGTCAATTACGGAGAAGTTTACGGAACGGTTAAAGAGATCGTAGAAGGTGAACCTGTTAAGCTTTTAGAAACCTTGGCTGAAGCCATTTCTGCTTCCATACTTGGAAAGTATACTTTGGTTGATGAAGTGATGGTCAAAGTGATCAAACCAGATCCTCCTATTCCTGGGCATTATGAATCGGTAGCTGTAGAGATCACAAGGGGACGGGTATAGATGGCTGGTAACAATATTGCATATCTATCTGTCGGTTCGAACATGGGTGATCGAGAAGGACTACTCAAGCAAGCGATATTTTTAGTAGAAGAGTTTGCTGACATCAGTATCGAATCGGTTTCATCGATCTATGAGACAGATCCTGTAGGTGTGAAGGATCAGCCATTATTCTTAAATTTAGCATTAAAACTCAAAACCTCTCTTTCTCCACAGGCACTTTTGAGTAAACTGCAAGACGTAGAGTTGAAACTAGACCGGAAAAGGGTTCAAAAATGGGGACCGCGAACAATAGACCTTGACATTTTATTGTATAATAGTGTAAGTATACAGACGGAAGAGTTAACGATTCCGCACCCACGTATGCTTGAAAGGGCGTTTGTTCTCATACCTCTATGTGAAATTGCTCCAGATGATATCTACCCGGATGAAGTAATTTCGTTACATCAAGTCCTTTGCGAACAAAGAGATAAAGAAGGTGTACGCATATGGAAGAAGACCGACTGGGAAGACGCATCCGTGCGTTCAGAAAGTTAAAAGGTTATACCCAAGAACAACTTGCTAAAGACATCGGAATCTCAGTTTCGGTTCTTGGCGAGGTGGAAAGGGGCAGCCGAAAGCCTAAAGGAGATCTGCTTCACAAGATTGCAGATCAATTCAGCATTAACGTAGAAGAATTACAATAAGAGAATCGATATATAAGGCCAGTAAGAGGAACGAGGTGATTGTTAACTTGAAAATCGGTGATATTACATTAAAGAATCCGGTAGTTCTAGCGCCGATGGCTGGTGTGTGTAATCCTGCTTTCCGATTGATCGCAAAAGAGTTCGGAGCCGGGCTCGTCTGTGCAGAGATGGTAAGTGACAAAGGGATTCTGCATGAGAACGAAAGATCTTTAAAGATGCTTTATGTAGATGAACGCGAAAAACCACTCAGTCTTCAAATTTTTGGGGGCGAGCGTGAATCATTAGTGGCTGCTGCTAAATACGTTGATAAGAATACGAACGCAGACATTATTGATATCAATATGGGTTGCCCGGTTCCTAAGATCACAAAATGTGATGCAGGAGCAAAGTGGCTGCTCGATCCAGACAAGATCTACGAGATGGTAGCAGCTACGGTTGATGCGGTCCAAAAACCGGTAACTGTTAAAATGCGTATCGGCTGGGATGAAGATCATATCTATGCTGTGAAGAACGCGCAAGCTGTTGAACGTGCAGGCGGGGCCGCTGTTGCTGTTCACGGCCGTACGCGTGTTCAGATGTATGAAGGAGTAGCGGATTGGGACATCATCGGCGAAGTGAAGAAGAACGTATCGATTCCGGTTATCGGTAATGGTGATGTCTCTTCTCCTCAAGAAGCGAAAGACCGCATGGACCAATACGGAGTAGACGGGGTTATGATCGGAAGAGCAGCACTCGGCAACCCTTGGATGCTTTATCGCACTGTTCAATATCTAGAGAGCGGGATCATCGCGCCAGAACCTACTGCACGAGAAAAGATGAACATCTGCATGCTGCATATGGATCGTTTGATCGACCTAAAAGGTGAAGATGTTGCAGCAAGAGAGATGAGGAAGCATGCCGCTTGGTATCTTAAAGGCTTGCCTCAAACCGGTTCTGTTCGAAACGCGATCAACCAGATGACTACTCGTGAAGGTATGAATAAACTATTGTTTGATTATGTGGATCAATTAGAAGAAGTACAAAAAATCAGCTGACACTAGCAACATACAGCCAGATCATCAGATGACTGGCTGTTGTTTGCTTAAAGACAACAGATTCAGCATCCGGTGTTTTTCTTTATTATAATGGAGGAGGAATAGCTTATGGCTATGCTCAAACTCACCCAAGAAGGCACCAGGAACTTAGAAAAAGAACTACAATACCTATTAAAACGTAAAAAGCAATGCCGAAACACATCAGAAAAGGAATTCATTCATAAGCGGGTATTTGAGATAAAAGATATTTTAGCTCAATCCATCATATGGCCGATGGTCAGAGAAGCGGGTTACTATGTAGAACCCGGTTCTACCGTTACGATTGAAGATACCGTCCATAGAGAGCGGTATACGTATACGATCGTCCATCCATTTGAAGCTGATCCTCGCGAAAACATGATCTCGGTAGAATCTCCCATCGCAAAAGCTGCGATTGGAAAAACGGTTCACTCGACTTTTACTGTTCGTGTTCCTTTCGGCGAAGATTTAACTTATACCATACTTGATATACAAAACTGCTAAAAGCTAGGAGTGTTCCCATGAGCCAAGAAGTAGAATTAAATGACTTGCTTCGTGTTAGAAGAGAAAAGTTAACTGCATTAACGGAAAAAGGAGTAGATCCTTTTGGTACTAAGTTTGACCGTACCCATACAGCAGCGGATCTTGTTTCTGAATACGGAGAAAAAGAAAAAGAAGAACTTGATAATGAAGAGATCTCAGTAACTCTTGCGGGTCGTATCATGACAAAACGCGGAAAAGGGAAAGCTGGATTTGCTCATATTCAAGACTTAACGGGTAAGATCCAAATCTATGTAAGATTAGATGCTGTTGGTGATGAGCAATACGAACTATTCAATACCATTGATATCGGTGACTGGGTAGGGGTAACAGGACTTGTCTTTAAAACGAAAGTAGGAGAACTTTCTATTAAAGCGAAAGATTTTCAACTTCTAACAAAATCACTGCGTCCATTACCTGATAAATTTCACGGACTAAAAGACGTTGAACAGCGTTACCGTCAACGTTATGTGGATCTGATCATGAACCCTGAAGTTAAAGATACGTTTATCTCTCGTTCTAAGATCATCCGTTCCATGCGCCGCTATTTAGATGACAATGGTTATTTAGAAGTAGAAACGCCTACCATGCACTCCATTCCTGGTGGAGCATCTGCTCGTCCGTTCATCACGCACCATAATGCACTAGATATGGAGCTTTATATGCGAATCGCAATCGAGCTTCACCTTAAGCGTCTTATCGTAGGTGGACTTGAGAAGGTATACGAGATCGGCCGCGTATTCCGTAATGAAGGAGTATCAACTCGTCATAACCCGGAATTCACGATGATCGAGCTATATGAAGCATACGCAGATTACCTTGATATCATGGAGTTAACGGAAAATCTGGTCGCTCACATCGCAGAAGATGTATTAGGCACAACTACTGTTACGTACGGAGACTATGAAGTAGATCTTAAGCCGCGTTGGAAAAGAGTACACATGGTCGATGCGATTAAAGAAGCAGCTGGCGTAGACTTCTGGCCTGAAATGACAGATGAAGAGGCTCGTGCTCTAGCTAAAGAACACAATGTACCAGTAAAAGACAACATGTCATATGGTCATGTTGTAAATGAATTCTTTGAACACTTTGTAGAAGAAAAACTGATTCAGCCTACATTTGTGTACGGTCACCCAGTTGCAATCTCACCTTTAGCGAAGAAAAATCCTGAGGACCCTCGTTTTACTGATCGTTTTGAGCTATTTATTGTCGGTCGTGAGCATGCCAATGCATTCTCTGAGCTGAATGACCCAATCGATCAGCGCGAACGTTTTGAAGAGCAACTGAAAGAACGTGCTGAAGGTAATGATGAAGCACATATGATGGATGAAGACTTTGTAGAGGCACTTGAATATGGTATGCCTCCTACAGGTGGACTAGGAATCGGAATCGATCGTCTAGTGATGCTGTTAACAAACTCGCCATCTATCCGTGACGTTCTGTTATTCCCGCAAATGCGTCATTCTGAAAAATAATTTAGAATAAAAAGCCAGCTTCGTGCTGGCTTTTTGATTTTATGGGGATGTAAGTATAGGAATCAATAAAAAGAGTATCATAATGAAGGTGTTATTTATTGATTATCATTTCACTATATCTTGTATAAAACATGACGTGCGATCGCTGTATCTTGTATAAGCTTTAAACACTGTATAAAAGCGTATATAAAAGTTATCTTTTTTTCGTAAAAACTATTGTACAAGAGCGAAAATGATGGTATATTATTCTTCGTCGCAAGGAATACTGACGTGTTGATGAGCTTCACATAAACGATTAAAAGTTTTTGAAAAAAGCTGTTGACAACAAGGGTTGCGACATGGTAATCTAATAAAGTCGCCAAAACGAGCGGCTAACAAAAACGAAACAAAAAGTTCTTTGAAAACTGAACAAAAGAAATAGGTAAGGAATTAAGAATTAATTCCGTCAGTTTTAAAAACGAGCAAGACAAACACTTTTATGGAGAGTTTGATCCTGGCTCAGGATGAACGCTGG
>NZ_JBHUPF010000015.1:0-44809 GCF_042686385.1 Fictibacillus nanhaiensis | reverse complement strand
TACATGAAGTATTACAATGAGGAGCGAATTCAAGAAAAATTAGGCTACCACACCCCTATTGAAATGGGGAGTATGGCAGCCTAACAGGTGTTTTATTAATGTCCCAATTGACTATGTCAGTCTACTGTCCGGTTTTCTTTAGTATCCTCGATACACGTATTCTTCTTTTGGTTTTTCGATCTCTTTCCAATCCTTCACCTTTACATAAGGAATATCGGCTTTGAATGGCTGATAATATTGGGTCTCGATACTACCTTTAATCTCAATCCATTTGTCGTTAGGAAATGATGTACCTTTTGGGAATTCAACCATCATGCCAAAAACGCCAGAATCGGCAATACAGTGGATGATACCAAAACGTAGAAGAAAGAGTTCGTTCGATTTTGAAGTTTGATCTTCTGCGTTGTACGTGAACCCTTTAAACTGAACCTGTTTTCCGAGGAAAATACCAGGTTTATAATAGATACTCTCCATGCCTTTGAGATAGTTCTTGTCGTTTAACTCTACTTGGTTTCCTTTTGTAAAGGGCTTCAGTTCTTGATCCATAATAGAATTGTAGCTTTCTTTTCCATAATAGACACTTGTATCTGGCTTTAAAAATTGGTGCTCACCAAAATCGCCTTCGTTCTCAAGGCCTTTAAAGTGGAACCCTTTTGTTTTTACGGTTTCAGAATCAAGAGAAGCGATAGGAAAGAATAAACCGGAAATGATCGGGAAAATGAGTATGCTGTTTACCGTTACATTTTTTAATCGAGAAGGTTTCTTATGATGATCGTGTCCACAATCAGGTGTGCATGAATCATCGTGTTCATGTTCGCCATCATCACTCTTTCCATAAATATAGAACTGAACGAGCGTTAAAAACCCTAGAATGAATATGGCAGAAAACGAGATATAGGAATACTTCATATTGATGTATTTGCTAATGTCACCTGTAGCATGCAGATGCATGAACAAAAAGGTAAATCCGATTAAGATTAAGATTCGAATCATAGAGATACACCTCCTCTAAAGAAATAGAGATCCGACTAGAACAAGGATCGTGATATAACCAACAAGACTAACCACAAGTTTTTTCTTAAACGCAGCTAGCATCATAAGAACGTTCTTCACATCTAACATCGGACCATAGACAAGGAACGCAACGATCGAACCAATTGTAAATGTACTTTGAAACGAAGACGCGATGAAAGCATCAGCTTCTGAACAAAGTGAGAGTATAAAAGCCAATCCCATCATCACAAGTGAAGAGGATACTTCACCTTGTCCAATCTCTAGAAGTGTTGATGTTTTTACGTACGTTTGCATACTCGCAGCAATCAAAGCACCGATCACCAAGTATTTTCCGACAGAGAAGAATTCTTCTACCGCATGCACAAACGTACCTTTCAATTTGTTGTAAAAAGAAACCTTTGGAAGTGAGACCGTTGCAGCTATTTCGTTGTTGGACGGTGATAGGGAAACAGCACCTAACTCGTTTTTAAGTACTTTTGAATTTTTAAATTGGACGACAAGGATAAATCCTAATAAGATAGCTACAATCATAGCAAGTCCGCCTCGATAGATCATGACTTCCCATCTGTTACCGAACGCTACATACGTTGAAAATAAGACGACAGGATTGATGATCGGACCTGTAAGCATAAAGGGGATCGCAGCAAAAACAGGAACGCCTTTTTCGATCAGCTTTCTTGTGATCGGTACGATTCCGCACTCACACGCAGGAAAAATGGCACCTAAAATTGCCCCAAACAAAACCGCACCTATCTTATTCTTAGGCATGATTCGTGCCACCATCTCCTCAGTGACAAACATCTGTATGAAACCTGCAATGAGCACTCCAATTAGAACGAACGGCAGTGCTTCGATGAGGATGCTTATAAATACGGTATTCATCTGTAAAAACGATTTGTCGAGCATCCGATAATTCCTCCAACTCTATAAACTACCTATCATCATAAAATATAAACTTTATGAAGTAAATTTTTATTTTGCAATATCCCCACTATAACGTATGGGCCGAAGGAAAATAAATAGCTAATGAAGAATTAGAAGATAATGGGAAATGGGGTCTGACCCCAAACCATTTATTTCCCATCATGATATTGAGCAAAAGGGGTAAGCAAATGAACCATTTTGACCTGCGTCCGAAGCGGCGATCGCCTTTACGAATCTCGTTAGGGAAAAAGTATTATACGTTTAGAAGATATATTGAATGGTTTACAGATGAAAAGACTTATGCCAAAACCAGAAAGAGTGAACAACTCCCTTTTGTACATTCTTCGCATCAGACGATTCTTCTTCGTAAATTAAAAGATGTAGAGATGTGGTATCAGCATAATAAAGTGAAAAACCTCCGAATTGCTATCAAACAATTAAACGGAATCGTAGTCCAGCCAGGGGAAACTTTTTCGTATTGGAAGAGCATCGGAACCACTACACGCTCGAAAGGGTATGTGGATGGTATGGTCTTGTTTTATGGAAAGTTTAAGAAGGGAACAGGTGGTGGGCTCTGTCAGCTCTCAAACCTGATCTATTGGTTGACGTTGCATACTCCGCTTTCTGTAACCGAACGTCATCGTCACAGTTATGATGTGTTTCCGGACTCTAAGCGTACACAGCCATTTGGAAGCGGGGCAACTTGTGCTTATAACTATCTGGACTTGCAGATTAAGAACACGACGAATCAGGCCTACCAGCTTCACTTATACGTAACAGATACCCATCTTGTAGGAGAATGGCGAACAGATCAAGAACCATTACAATCGTATGAAGTGTATGAAAAGGAACATTGGATCACGCCTGCTTATTGGGGTGGATATTTAAGGCATAACTTAATCCATCGAAAAGTATTTAATCGCCAAAGAAAACAAATCGATGATGAATATGTCACGGAGAATCATGCCATCATGATGTATGAGCCACTGCTTGAAGCTAGTCAAAAGAACGCATAGATAAAAACCCTTGGCCCATTTTACGGCTGAGGGTTTGTTTAAATCGATTGAATCATTACCTTTCCTGTAAGTGAGTCAAGCCTAAAAGTTCCAACAAAGCCTCAGGTTTCATCTGTTTTCGTTCATCGGCTGTTTTTAACGTAAAAGAGGGTAGAAGGGGATCATAATGAATCTCAATCTTTTCCCCGTTCACATCAACAATTCCAAATTCCTTTTGTAAAGGAGCATCGTCTTTATTTACAGCGTCTTCGTCGACCATTTTTATAAACTGTTCTATCTTATTTTGATCGGTAATCTTATTGCAGTTAACTGCGTTTTTATTAAGGTAAACGCAAATGCTTCTGGGTTTCTGATCAATCCACATCGTCTTATGCAAAACGGGGTTTAGGTCAAAAGTAGTCTCAGTTTCGTTAGCATAAGGGTTCCAGCCACCACCAATATGTAGTTCTTTATCCTTTTTTTGAAATCTCAACATAAAGCCTCCCGAATCTTCTATAGAAGCTTGTTTAAAAACGAGCTTCCAGCCATGATTCGGAAGAGTGTCTCTATAAAATTTATAGATATCATACCAATGATTTCCCTTTATCAAGTAATGATGTTCTTGAAATTCTAATCCATCGTATAGGGGGAGGTCGTTGCGATTCTCAGGAACTATGGAAACTGATGAGTAACGATTTTCTTCTAGCACGTACTTATATATTGCGACACTTGAGATGATCAATAAAATGAAAACAAAAGAAATTACGATTCTTTTTTTCAATACTTCATTCCACCTTTCATAACTACATTATATTTTAACAGATTAAGGAAATATGAAGGTTATTTATCCATCACTAGGTACCGTTTATTCATTGTCAAAATAAAAAGCATAGCTTATTGTAGATAAATGCTGTATTCCTATAAAATGTTTCAAACCACTGAAAAAAGTTAAAGAAATTAGGGAAATGATAATAAATGAAAGAAGGTGTAATCATGGTCCGCACAATCGCTATCATCGATCATAAAGTAATCATTAATCCACCGTTTCGACAGATCAATGAAATGAAACCTGATTGGTTCTGGGTTGACTTTGACTGTCCGACATCAGGTGAAACCAATTTATTGCGCACTTTTTTTGACTTCCATCCCCTTGCTGTTGAGGACTGTGTGAATGCCTTGCAACGTCCAAAAGTAGAATTTTATGAAGGTCATCTGTTTTATGTGGTGCACGCTCTCGACAAAAAGACACTTGAAGCAACTGAAGTTGATATCTTTACAACAAAAAACTGTGTGGTTACGTATCATAAAACAAACGTTCCAGAGATTGATTTTGTGTGGAATTATTTAAGTGGACTAGAGACTGTTCCGCCTGAACTTGGTAAAAATGAGCTTCTTCATAAGTTGATGGATAAACTAGTAGATATGTATTTCCCCATTATGCATGAACTAGAAGAACGAGTCATTTCTATCGAAAGCAATGAAGATGATGAAGCACCTAAAATCATTAATCAGATCTTTGATATTAGAGGAGATCTCTTAACATTAAGAAAAACGGTCGTACCTATGCGGGAGCTTTTGTATCGGATGCTCGAGTCAAAACGAGTGGGTTTAGATGCAGAAGAAAGGTCCTACTTTCATGATATTTACGATCATCTCCTGAGGTTAACAGATATGATGACTTCAGCCAGAGAGATGACATCGGATATTCGTGATAATTATATTTCTCTTAACTCTTACCGTATGAACAATATCATGAAAACATTAACCGTCATCACAACAATTTTTATGCCGCTAACGTTTATCGCAGGTCTTTACGGGATGAACTTTGCAAACATGCCAGAGCTTCAAACAAAAAATGGCTATTTCTATGTATTAGGTTTTATGGTCTTATTAGGCGCGGTTATGTCCATTTGGTTTAAGAAAAAAGGTTGGTTCGAGCAAGACTGAGTACCGTTTAAAAAATGCTTAACAGGGGAACCTACTTGTAAAGAACCGTTTGGAGGGAAACCAAATGAAAAAAGATATAATCGGTACATATACCAAAGAAGAAGAAGCGGTTGGCGCAATCAAAGCATTGGTCGAAAAAGGATATCATCCATCTGATATTTCAATCGTTGCGAAAGATGATGAGATGGTTGACCAAGTTGCAGATGAAACTCATGTAAATGAAAGAAAAATTACGGAAGATGATGCAGACAGTGCTACATATGGCACAATCGCAGGTTTTCTAACAGGTATTGGAGGAGGAATTGCCGTCCCTGGCCTCGGAGTACCAGGAGTCGGACCACTTCTTGCAGCTGGACCTTTTGCTTCAATGTTTGATCACGATGAAGCGGATATGAAAGAAATCCTGCAAAACATGGACGTTTCGGAAAGTGATGCAGAGCGTTATATGCAGGATCTACAAGATGGGAAGATCTTAGTTATGGTTGAAAGAAAATAAAATCAGAAGGGCACCTTTAATAGGTGTCTTTTATACTTTTTTGAAACTCTTTCCATTGTTTATTCGTAATACTGTATATAAGATACGTGGGGTGTTTAAACATGGAACTCTTTTTGAATGTGTTTTTTGGAATCTTAATCGTATTAGGAATCTTGGCAGCCGTTTATTACCTTTTAAAAAATGTAAAAGACAAAAAAAGAGCAGTTCCGGTCTATGGACTTTCTTATAGTGGAGAATATACACAGAAGAATTTTTGGACACATGAGATTATGATTGTGGTCATCATTACACAAGGCTTTGGTCTGCTGAAACTTTCGATGCCTGTAAATGTTTTAATGATTTGTTTATTGGTGTTTCTTACACTTCTCTATTTTACTCAAATTTGGCGAGGTGCGATCGGGAAAAAAGGCGTTGTATCGGCTACTAAATTTTATGATTGGAACCAGATTGAATCAGTGGATTGGATCACTGGACTTCAAGCAGAAAATCCAGGATATCCAAGTTGGGGTTTAGTTCGGTTTCATACAGGTGAACGATATGTCGAATTTGTAATCAAGAAAAAAGCTGAAGAGGAAGTGCGTTCTTTCGTTGAAGAAAGGATGAATCTTGCAAAAGCCAATTCGTTAGCTAAAATTGTTTTTAAATAAAGGTATTCTATCTTTTCCTAAGAATAAGATATATGTAAAAGGGAAAAGGGTGGTTTTTCCATGAGGCCATATGTGAAGGCTGGACTCATTACTGCTGGGATAATCGTTCTGATCAGTACTTATCTGCTTGGAATGTATGTAGAGAAGTTAAATGTTCAAAGGGAGTCTCTTAATATGGATCCGATCCATATCATAAGTGTATTATTGGGAGCTTCACTCATCCTGATCGGATTAAGAATAAAAACGAAAAAAGATAGAGAAGCAACAGAGAACAGTGCAAAATAAGCACTGTTCTTTTACGTATTTTGTAGAGAGTTCCAATCTTTTGTATAATACATATAGAATATCCAATACATGTGCTAGAGGAGACAATCATGAAATACGAAGATTTTAAAGAAATCGTGCACGGCAGAAGAAGTGTCCGAAAGTTTACGGATCAAACAATTGCTGAAGAAGACATTTATGAAATCATGGATTGCGCTCGTTATGCTCCGAGCGACACAAACTCACAAACATGGGAATTTATCGTGATTCGAAACAAAGATAAAGTAAAGAAAATCGAAGAGATGACGTGGGATGCTATTCATAAATTGGCTGCAAGGGCCGAAGAAAACGGAAAAACGAAGGAAGCAAAATTGCTGACGCGCTCTTTTGGTCCATACGCGACGGCGTTCTCTGGAGCACCCGTATTGATCATCTGTTTAGCCACTCCTTACGAATCTAAGTTTCGAGAAAAGATCTTTGATCCGATTGAACTTGCTGAAGAGTCAGTTTGGGAAGAGGAAGGAATCAAGAGTAGCTGTTTAGCGATCCAAAACTTGATGCTTGCAGCCCATGCGCGTGGACTTGGTACTTGCCCGATGACTGGACCAGTACTGCTGGCACAAGATGCGATTCGTGACTTTTTAGATATTCCATCTAAGAAGCAGATCAACATGGTTATTTCGCTCGGGCATCCACAAGATCAACCGAAAAAACTCGCAAGAAAAGCAGTAGAAGACATCGTCACATATGTAGATTGATGGTGATTGGGACTTTGTAAGTTCCTTGAAAAGCTCGTCCAGCGGCTGAAAAGCATGCTGGACGAGCGCCATATGAAAAATACGAGCGCCATATGAAAATGCTAGGCCAACTCGTGCCATCCCTCTTAAACTCCTCATCCTCTTACCTCTTCTTAAGACTTCAGACCTACAAGAAAACCTAAGAAAAAAGGATTTTTTTCGACATATACCGAATATATGTTTCTTGAAACGTATTTTCAATTTTAGAAAGAGGAACTTCTTATGAAAGAGACATTTGACTTGATTGATTATGCATTGCAACAAAGTGGGTTAGAAGAACTTAAAGATCCGACTCAGGTTCAATATTTAGGTGAAGGAGCTTGGCATCTTGCGTATCTCGTTCAACTACGCACCGGCGATGCTGTGGTAGTAAGATTTCCAAAAGCGGAGGCGTATGGTAGGAACATAGAGTTTGACGAAGAGGCCATTCACTCAGAATATGCAGGAACGAAAGCATACTATGAGTTAGCGAACCAAGTTAAACCAGGGATCTGCCCTGATTTTTTCAACTATCATGTAGAAAAAGATAGAACGTTTACCGTGGAATCATATGCGGGAAAAGCAATAAAGCTAGATCAACTAACGGTTGTAGAAGCGTTTCATATCGGAGCGGAACTTGGGGAGTTCTTTCGCAAGATGAATGCTGTAGATCATGGTTTAAAAGGATTCGGTTATCTCTCATGGAACGGAAAACATATTGAAGGAAAGTTTCATTCCGATGTATCAGAATCTATGAAAGAAGAAAACAAGGAGTACATAGATGATTTTAAGAAATTTATAGATACATATGATGGGTCCATATCTCCAGCTGCTTTGATTGACCTTCAAAACTGTTTGGATGATAGAGAGATAGAGAATCAAACGGTTGTACTTACTAACCAAGATACATCTCCAGAGAATATATTGCTACATTCAGATGGTACTGTCAGTTTAATCGATCCTGTACCCATCTTATATAGCGGGGATTCACTTGCTGGGAATTTTCTTAATAATTACAGGACATTGTTCCCGACATTTTTTAATGCACCACGTTATGCGCGACATGAATTTGATCGGTATGAAGATCGATTGAAACGGATCGCTGACGGATTTTTAGAAGGATATTCTCAAGGAGATCTAGCTGTAAAGCGTCGAGTGAAACAAGAGGAGTTTATTCAACTTACTGATTTAACTGTGATTCATTGGCAACTACTTCAGACGGATGAGTTATCTAACGAACAGAAAATTCGTTACGGTGAGAGAGATGCAATTGCCAATCGGATAACGGTCCTTGTAAAAAAAATTGAAGAGTTTCAATGGTTGGATGAAAAAAGTGGAACAAAGTTAGCATAACCGGCATAGCATGGGCATAATCTTAATTCAAAGCTGACAGTTGAACACTCATTTCTTTTGTATAACTTTTATGATTTTTCAAAAAACGGTTGACTTTCTAAAACATCATACTCTATAATCCTATTCAAGAACTAAATAAACATCAGCACGTTAATGTGTTAAACATAATTTGAATATCTCTTATCCAGAGAGGCGGAGGGACTAGGCCCGATGAAGCCCGGCAACCAACAAACCACATTTGGTTTGGAAAGGTGCCAATTCCTACAGATCTTTTTTGATCTGAAAGATAAGAGGAGGACCAAAACCCTCTTCTTAGGAAGGGGGTTTTTCTTTTTCCCCTTATCATACTTCACACACAAACATCACTTAGTCACTTATTTCATTTTAAAAATTGAATATAGCAAAAGGGATAAGCACTAATCTTTATTCCTAGTTTTCCTATAGATTTTATTTGAATTAATAATAAGAAGGAGAGATTTTTTATGACAAAATCATTTGATGGATACGATATTGAAACATTACTACTACACGGGGGTCAAGCGCCTGACCCAACAACAGGTTCACGTGCAGTGCCTGTCTACCAAACTACATCCTATGTTTTTTCTGATACAGATCACGCACAGAGCTTATTTTCACTCGATGAGCCAGGGAATATCTATAGCCGGATCGGGAATCCAACAGTCGATGTTTTTGAGAAAAGAGTCGCCCTTTTAGAAGATGGTGTAGCAGCAGTTGCAACGTCTTCTGGTATGTCAGCGATTGCGCTAGCTATCTTAAATATCGCACATGCAGGAGATGAGATTATTGCAGCTACCAATCTATATGGAGGAACGTACAACTTATTTTCTACTACTCTCCCGAAATATGGAATCAACGTAAAGTTTGTAGATGCAGAAGACCCTGAGAACTTCAGAAAAGCGATTACTCCAAACACGAAAGGATTTTTTGCTGAAACGATCGGCAACCCGAGTCTTAACGTTCTAGATATTGAGGCAGTAGCAGATATTGCGCATGAGAACGGTGTACCTTTAATCATGGATAATACGTTTGCAACCCCATATGTAACAAAGCCGTTAAGTTTTGGAGCTGACATCGTCATTCATTCAGCCACAAAGTGGATCGGTGGACATGGAACAGCCATTGGCGGTGTTGTGGTAGACGGAGGACGCTTTAATTGGAACTCAGAGAAGTATCCAGGATTTACGGAGCCAGATAACAGCTATAACGGATTAAGATACGCGAATGACTTTGGAACATTGGCTTTTGCGACTAAATTACGCGTTCAGCTTTTACGAGATTTCGGAGCATGTTTAAGTCCACACAATGCATTCCTCCTTTTACAAGGTTTAGAAACACTGCATCTACGAGTGGAAAAACATGCGAAGAACGCACAAGAAGTAGCGGAGTATCTGGAAAAACATCCAGCTGTAGATTGGGTTTCATACCCTGGCCTTTCTTCGCACAGAAGTCATGAGCTTGCTAAGAAATATTTAAGCAATGGTTTTGGTTCGATCGTAAACTTTGGAATCAAGGGCGGACGTGATGCTGGGCGTAAGGTTATCAACAACATCTCATTGTGGTCACACGTTGCGAATGTTGGGGATGCAAAATCATTGATCATCCACCCTGCTTCTACCACTCATCAGCAACTGAGTGGAGAAGAATTAGTAGCAACAGGCGTAACAGAAGAACTTATTCGATTATCGGTCGGACTTGAGTCCGTAAAAGATCTTACGAATGATCTTGATCGCGCGATACAAACGGCAACTGGGATAGGGACGGATAACACGGAGATCACGATAAATGATGAGGGTGTTATTCGTTGGGCGTTGCAATCATCACTGTATCGAGCAGTTGAGAATGATCAGGAAATTCAACGTCCTAAGACGCTTGCGATCGTGGGACTCAGTTCCAATCCTGCAAGACCCAGCCATAGATTAGCCAGAAAAATGCAGCGACTTGGCTATAAAATTGTTCCGGTTAATCCAAGAGAAACAGAAGTGCTTGATGAAAAAGCGTATCCAGATTTAAAATCTATTCCGTTTCCCATCGATGTGGTTCAAGTATTTAGAAGTCCAGAAGCAGCGATTGAGCTCGCAAAGGAAGCAGCGATCACACAGCCAAAAGTGTTCTGGCTACAAGAAGGTGTCATCTCGCCAGAAGCAGCAAAAATTGCGAAAGAAGCTGGGATCGATGTGGTGCATAACAGATGTACGTATAAAGAAGCACAACGTCTAAGAGGAACTATTTCAACGTATGCGTGTGAACTTTAAAAATAGAAATCGGTAAGCCGGGAACGGAAGTCAACGACTTTCAAGAATAACTCAAAAAAATAGCCATATAAAAAGAGAGAAACGTGGAGGGAAATACATGTTGAAGATTTGGCAGAAAGCAACACTGGCTTTAAGCATAGCTGGCGCTTTGGTTTTATCAGGCTGTTCTAGCAGTGCGAAAGAGGGAGAGAAACCAGAGAAGATCCGACTCGATTACGCGTTTTACTCTCCGACTAGTTTAGCGCTTAAAAAGTTCGGATGGGCAGAAGAAGCATTTAAAAAAGAAGGGATAGAAGTAGAGTGGATTCAAAGTCAAGGAAGCAACAAAGCGCTTGAGTTTTTGAATTCAGATAGCGTTGATTTTGGATCAACAGCTGGTGCTGCAGCACTGATCGCAAAAGACAAAGGAGCACCGATCGAATCAGTCTATATTTACTCCCAGCCTGAATGGACGGCTCTTGTCGCAAAAGACGGTTCACCGATTAAAGATGTAAAGGATCTTAAAGGAAAAAAAGTAGCAGCAACGTTTGGAACGGACCCACATATCTTTTTACTCCGTGCACTTGCAGATGCTGGCCTGTCTGCAAAGGATGTACAGATTGTAAATCTACAACATGCTGATGGTGCGAATGCCCTTTTAAAAGGGCAAGTGGATGCTTGGGCTGGGTTAGATCCGCACATGGCGAGAACTGAAGTAGAATCCGGTGCGAAGTACATTTATCGTAATCCAGACTTTAATACGTATGGAACGTTAAACGTACGCTCTGAATTTGCGAAAAACCATCCAAAGCAAGTCGAACAAGTGATTGAACTTTATGAGAAAGCAAGAAAGTGGACGATTGAACATCCAGAGGAAGCAGCAAAACTTTTATCAGAAGAAGCGGGGATTAAAGAAGATGTCGCAAAAAAACAACTGCAACGAAACAACTTCGAGGAACCTGTTCCAGGATCACAGCATGAAAAAGCTATATCGGCTGCAGGCGAAGTACTCCAAAAAGAAGAGATTGTCAAAAAAGATACGAACATCGAAGATCTTGTAAAGAAACTGATCAATCCGAAATTTGCAGAAAAAGTGATTAACCAATAAGGAGAGAGAGGAGGAAGTGTCGATGATTTCTGAAACACACAAGTGGAAAGTAGCACAGAGAGCTTCCCCTCAGAAGCTCTCATCATCTAGAGGATTCTTTCAAATCGGTAAAGGTGTTCTTATAGGTTCTATCCTGCCTATTATTCTATTAGTAATTTGGGAAATCGCGGCTAGAACGGGACTTTTGGCTGCACACCTGTTGCCTGCACCAACCATCATTTTAGAAAAAATTATCAGTATGTATCAAGATGGATCGCTGTTCGGACATATCTCAATTACACTGACCCGCGTATTCTTAGGGTTTGCAATCGGGACCGTAGCGGCGGTTGTGATTGGTGCGATCGTTGGATATGCAAAAACAGCAGAACGTCTTTTAGATCCGTTGTTTCAGGCTATTCGTTCCATCCCTTCTCTGGCGTGGGTACCGCTATTTATCCTTTGGATGGGAATCGGAGAACCTTCGAAGATTTCGTTAATCGCAGTCGGTGTGTTTTTTCCGGTCTATCTAAATATTGTAGCAGGGATCCAAGGTGTAGACCGTAAGCTCATTGAGGTCGGAAGAATCTATCAACTATCCCCTTATCAACTAACCAAGCGCATCATATTGCCGGCTGCATTACCCTCATTTATTACGGGTATGCGCAGCGGGTTAGGGCTGGGTTGGATGTTTGTAGTAGCGGCAGAGCTCATGGGGGCGAGTGAAGGGCTAGGCTATCTGCTCGTGGTAGGTCAGAACACGTACTCACCTGATACGGTTATTGCAAGCATCTTGCTATTTGCAGTCTTAGGAAAGATAACGGATGCCGTTTTGAAATGGATCGAACATCGTTCATTAAAATGGCAAGACAGTATAACTAATCAAGGATAGAAGGAGGGGAAACAAATGCTGAAAGTGAAACGGTTAAAACGAACATTTAACCAAGATACTGCAGGATTTCAAGATATCAACCTTTCTGTAAAGGAAGGAGAAATCATAGGGATTCTAGGTACGAGTGGCTGTGGGAAAAGCACATTACTTCGCGTATTATCAGGGCTCGATCAACAGTATGAAGGTACAATTTCAATAGAAAATGGATCGAATAATCAGATTGGTATGATGTTTCAGGAACCCCGCCTTCTGCCGTGGTTGTCTGTAAAAAAGAACATTTCATTCGGACTGGAAAAAGAAGAGAGGAATACGGAAAAATATAAAACGTATCTGGATCTGGTAGGATTAACGGGTTTTGAGAACCATTTCCCGAAAGATTTATCAGGTGGTATGGCACAGCGTACAGCAATAGCAAGAGCGCTGATTACGGAACCGGAAATTCTATTATTAGACGAACCGTTCAGTGCGTTAGATGCTTTTACCAAAATGCAACTTCAAGATCTTCTATTATCCATATGGCAAAAAAAGAAAACGACGATGATTTTAGTGACCCATGATATTGATGAAGCGCTCTATCTTTGTGATCGAATATTCATCTTAAAAGGTCAGCCAGGTGAAGTATATAGCGAGATTGCAGTAGAGAAAGAAAAGCCGAGAACACGGGGAGACGGTTATCTCTCTAAACTAAAAGCTCACATCTTACATCTATTAAACGTTGAAAAGAAAGCAGCAGGTGAACAGCAATGACAAAACTAGCCACCATTCATCCATTCGGAGGCACACATAATATTTCAGAAGACCAGAGCGTTACAAGCTTTTCTTGGGATACTTTTATTAAAAGATTCGATAGACGAAGTGATGGGAAGACAAATATGGCTTATGAGTGTGTAGATCGTCATGTTGAAGAAGGGAGAGGAAAAAAAACAGCTCTTCATTATATAGACGATTCACAAGAAATAAAAATGAATTATAACGAGCTTAAGGACACGACAGATCAGTGGGCGGCAGTTTTGAAGAAGCATGGTGTTCAGAGTGGAGATTTCGTTTTTGTCTTCTTACCCAAACACCATCATTGTCATATCGCGATGTTAGCTGCTATTAAACTAGGAGCAATCGTGGGTCCTTTATTTGAAGCATTCATGTCGGACGCAATAAGAGACCGTATTAGTGACTGTAATGGAACGTTCTTAATTACAGATAAAGAGTTGTATAAGCGAGTACCAAGAGAAGAACTGCCAAGTCTTCACACGGTCTTTTTAACAGATGGTGAAGGAGAAAAGGGAGAAATCTCTATTCAAAAAGAGTTAAAGAATGTAGGAAACATTGAAAATCAGATTGAGTGGGTTGAACCTGAACATGGACTGAACATCCACTACACATCAGGTTCTACCGGAAAACCTAAAGGAATCATTCATGCTCATCGAGCGATGGTGCAGCAATATCTTACAGGCAGATGGGTGTTGGATATTCAAGAAGATGATGTGTATTGGTGCACGGCGCATCCGGGTTGGGTGACAGGGACGGTGTATGGCGTTTTTGCTCCATTACTAAACGGAGCTACCGTTGTTGTTCATGGCGGCCGATTTAAAGCAGAAACGTGGTATGACACTCTGCAAAAAACAGGTGTAACAGTTTGGTATAGCGCTCCAACAGCCTTTCGCATGTTGATGGCAAAAGGGAATCAGCTTCCAGAACACTATGATCTCTCTAAGCTTCGCCATATTTTAAGTGTAGGTGAACCATTGAACCCTGAAGTGATCTATTGGGGACAGAACGTGCTTGGAAAAAGAATTCATGATACGTGGTGGATGACGGAAACCGGGGCACAGCTTATTGTGAATCTTCCAACAGAGCCGATCAAGCCTGGTTCGATGGGAAAAGCATTTCCTGGCATAACCGCAACCGTGTTGGATGAAGAAGGGAATGAACTGCCTCCTTATGCTGTGGGTCATTTGGCAATCAAAGCACCATGGCCGGCAATCATGAAGGAAGTTTGGCAGAATCCTGAAAAATATAATTCGTATTTTAGCTGGGGTGAGTGGTACGTATCTGGTGACCTCGCTATAAAAGACGAGGATGGTTATATCTTTTTCCAAGGACGTTCAGATGACATGATTAATTCTTCCGGAGAACGGATCGGCCCATTTGAAGTTGAGAGCAAACTAATTGAACACAAGGCAGTTGCAGAAGCAGGAGTCATTGGCAAACCAGATCCCATTAGAGGGGAGATCGTGAAAGCGTTCATCGTTCTAAAAGATGGATATAGCGAAAGTAAAGAGCTTTTGGATGAAATCCGAATCTTTGTTCGAGGAGAACTAGCTGCACATGCGGCTCCTCGTGAGATCGAAATCGTAGAAGAACTTCCAAAAACAAAGATCAGCGGAAAAATATTGCGAAGAGAGCTGAAAGCCCGTGAGTTACAAAAACTTGCTTGAAACCTCTAGAAAGATAGGGAAGATCAGGATCGGTGATTTTGCTCTAGAGTCAGGAAAAGTAATTCCAAATGCGGAATTAGCTTTTGAGAAAACAGGCAACGCTAAAGGTCCTGTTGTCTTACTCTGCCACGCGTTAACTGGAAATCAGTATGCTTACGGATCAGAAGAAGATCCAGGTTGGTGGCGTGGATTAGTTGGTCCTGATCGATATGTGGATACAAACCAATTTCAAGTAATCACATTTAACGTACTTGGAGGATGCAACGGTTCAACTGGTCCAGCAAAGACGAATCCTGAAACGGGTGAAAACTATGGTAGATCATTTCCTTTTGTAACGGTAAGAGACATGGTTCGCGCTCAGCGTCAGGCACTTTGTATTTTAGGAATTCCAAGAGTTTATGCCGTTATGGGAGGATCACTTGGCGGTATGCAGGCACTAGAATGGGCTGTGCAGTTTCCGTACTTTTTAGAAAAAGTATTTATTTTTGCAGCAACTCCTTTCTTAAGTGATTATGGAGTCGCATTTAATAGACTCGCCCTTCACGCGATCGAAAACGATCCTGTCTATAAGAGTGGTAACTATAAAAGTGATGATAGACTTGTAGGTTTGGAGATCGCACGGATGGCAGGGCTATTAACGTACCGGCAACCTAAGCTATTTAATGAGAGATTCAATCGAGAGATCAAAGAAAAAGACGACGAAGGTAAGCCGTTCTTTCAAGTAGATTCATATCTTACGTATCAAGGAGAAAAGTTGACTAAGAGGTTTGATGTGGAGAGCTATGTTTCCCTTCTATACGCGATGAACGCCTTTGATATCGGGGATAAGCTAGGTGGATGGGAGCGGGCAGCATCACAAATTCAAGCTGAAGTATATGCGTTTGGTTATGAAGGAGATCTTCTATATCCACCAGAAGTGATTGAGAATTTCATAAAACATACTAGATTCGGAACCTACTATTCTATAGAAACAGACTTCGGTCATGATGGATTTTTAGTTGAATTTGATAAATGGGGACCACATGTGAGAGAAGCATTGAGACAAGAAGGGAGGCTGCAATATGGCACCTATTAAAGCAGCACTGCTAGGTTTTGGTACAGTTGGCCAAGGTGTATATGAAGCACTAAAAACACATAGAGAACAACTTCAAAATGTGCTTGGTAAAGAGGTAGTGATCGAAGGGATCTTAGTGAAGGATAGATCAAAAAAACGTGAATTGGATGAACATGTTTTAATAACGACTGATTTTGATGAGATCCTCAATATCGATGGATTAGAGGTTGTATTTGAAGCGATCGTAGGAGAAGAGCCAGGATTTACTTACTTAAGCCGTGCTCTTGATAAAGGCTGTCATGTGATCACCGCTAATAAAGTCATGTTTGCAAAACACGGAAGATCATTGCTTGATAAAGCGGAAGCGCTAGGTCGTTATGTTGGTTATGAAGCGACAACAGCAGGTGGAACACCGATCATTCGGAGCATCTCTCAGCTTCTTCAAGTAAATGAGATTCATGCAGTTGAAGCGATACTAAACGGCACATCCAACTATATTTTAACGAATATGAGGGAGAAAGGTCTTCCGTTTCATGACGTGTTAGTATCTGCGCAAGAATTGGGTTATGCAGAAGCTGACCCAGCAAGTGATATAGAAGGTCATGATGCATTTTACAAGCTAATGATTCTCAGCGAGTTATCGTTTGGTGAGACACCAAAATGGGAGGATGTAGAACGAAAAGGTATTACAGAAGTGACGAGGGAGCAAATTTCTGTATTTAAAGACTGGGGATATAAGGTGAAGCATTTGGCGCGGATCCGTCGTGACCGCGACCAATTCATTTCATCTGTAAAACCTGTATTAGTTGATGCAGATCATCCATTATATGGTGTGGAAGATGTTCAGAATGCGATTACGGTCGAAACGAGTCTCGCTGGAAAAGTTACGGTTCAAGGAGCAGGAGCAGGCAGACTTCCAACAGCAAGCGCTATGGTGGAGGACTTGACTTATGTGCTGCAACCTCAGCCTGTAACTCGAAAGAAAAAAACAGAACAACATGCTGATAACAATAGTGAAAGCACAGACTTTACTACAGTCGGAGAATATGTTGTCATCGGTTCATCTGTAAGCTTTCATGGAACAGATGACGTACAAATTTTAAAACAAGAAATAAAAGAAGAGCATGTTTTTCTTCTGATCGAGTGTCAAGTGAGTACAGCCACTTTATTAAAAGAAAATCCAGAGCTGGCTGTTTATGAGGTGGCGGGAAAGGAGAAAAACAAAAAGGTTGAACAAGAACAAAAGGATGTATTGTTGAAGAAAGTCACTAATTTATAGGATGAATGAAGTTTCTTCATCAAGTAGAATAGAGGAACATTGCAGACTGGGTCCTGCAATGTTTTTTAGTGGGCGGGTTTTATTATCGGTTATGTTGGTTTATAACGATTAATAATAAACCTTTATATAATAAGTAAATGCACTTAGATAGGAGCGATTAAACGTTTTCTTTAACATCATTAAATGTAATAAAAAATATTTCAAATTTAAACATTTATTTACAAATATCGTGTATAATCATTTTGTAACAATAACTTAATAAAGGGGTAATTGAAATGTCGATATTACAAAAACAAGGGATGACATCTGAGGAACTTCAACTTTTAAGTTCTGAAATGACTAAAAGACAAAAATCGAGTGGGACAACTTGGTTATTATGGTTATTTACGGGTGGTGTTGGTGGGCACCGATTCTACTTAGGGAAAACGGGAACTGCTGTAGCTATGCTTTTTACTTTAGGTGGGTTAGGGATATGGGCATTTATTGATTTGTTTTTAATTAATGGAATGGTTAAATCCACAAATGAAAAAATAGAAAATGAAATTCTTTCTGAAATTCGTTTATATAAACAAGCTCAAAAGAACTCTGAAGTTGCAGCTGCCAAAAACTAATTAAGCAGGTGGAAGTAATGCATACACAATTGGTTAAGAGTGAATTGACACTTGAAGAGTTAGCTTATTTAGAGTCAGAGATGTTAAAGAAATCTAAAAGTAAAGAAGCAGCTTGGGGACTGTGGGCAGGTCTTTCTTTCTTTGGTGGCCATCGATTTTTCACGGAAGATTACAAATATGCATCTGCAATGTTAACAACTACATTTATTCCGTTTATAGTTTTAATTTATATGATTTTTAATTCTTATTATAATGAGCCATTATTTTATATTTCTTTATTCTTATTAATTGGTTCTGTGATTTGGAGCTGGATTGATGCATTCTTTTTAAATAAAAGAGTAATTCAGTTAAATGATGGAATTGAACAAAACATACTAGATCAAATACAGCTTAATAGAACACGTAGTATTAGGCAGAAACTCTAGGATTCTATTTTAAAATATATAAAGACCTGCACTCAGAAGAGCGCAGGTCTTTTCTCTCTCTAATTTTTCTCTCTCTAGGTTCTCTCTCTGTTTTCATACGAGGGGTTGTTAAAGCAAAAGGTTTTAACGCAATTGATTACATCTGATGGTTCAGAACCGTTTCCACTCAGGAAACGAACTGATTAGCACCAGCCGTGTCCGCCGCCATAACCGCCACCGTAACCACCGCACCAACAGCACCCAACGATGATTAACAAGATAAATAGAACTACGATTAGAGCGAAGCTATTTCCGTAAGACTGATATCCCATTTAACCCACCTCCTTCTTTACAATGACAGAATATTAGAGGTACAAGTTAAAGGTTTGGGCGGAATTAGCCCATTTTTTCGGGACAAGAGCGGAAGCCTTATTTTTCAGGGGAAATACATTTACCAAAATGTGGTTTGCTGTATAATTACACTAAACTAACTAAGATTATCGACTATTAAACAAAACCATATTTGGAGCTGATAATATGTACGGTGTAATTGCTTATTTAAACAGTGAAACGGAACAAAAGATAGACGATCTAAGGAATGGACTTGAAAAAGAGGGAATAAAGGGTCATGGTATGCGGCCTCATGTAACCCTTGGCACACATCCAGATCTAGAAATTGAGTCTTTTAAAAGTTCGTTTCAGGAATACTTTAAAGATATTTCTACTGTGCCTCTTTTCTTTCCATCTCTAGCCATATTTTTAAAAAGTGGAACATTATATGCAGCTCCGACTAAAAACAGCGTGCTTACAGATTTTCATCAGCGCTATCATGAACAATTTAAGAACGATATAAACCAGCAATCTTTATACATTCCGGCTCACTGGGTGCCTCATTGCACGCTTGTAATGGACCTAACGCAGGATGACTTAGTGAAGGCGTTTGATTATTTTTCAAGAAACTTAGAGCCTTTTCATGCAAAGATTGACAGTGTTGCACTTATTCAACTAACGTATGAAGCAGATGTTTGTACAGATGTGAAAGATATTCTAACTGTGGAACTGAAAAAAGATGATGTGAATTGATATCGGATGACGTTTGAAAGTAGATACTGTATGGTTATACATATACTAGTCATACAGAAAGGAATTAGGGTACATGTGGAAAGAATTCAAAACATTTATTATGCGTGGCAACGTGATCGATCTTGCCATCGGTGTAATTATCGGAGCAGCTTTCAGTAAAATCGTCACTTCACTCGTTGAAGATGTGATTATGCCTCCGATTGGATTATTACTAGGTAAAGTGGATTTCAGCAATCTTTACATAAATTTAGGCAAAGGCGACTATGCCACCTTAGCAGATGCCCAAAAGGCTGGAGCAGCGACACTGAATTATGGATTATTTATTAACACGCTGATCAACTTTTTTATCATTGCGCTAGTCATATTCTTAGTAGTAAAGCAGATCAATCGTCTTAAAAAGAAAGAAGAAGTAAAGGCACCAGATACAAAAGAATGCAAATATTGTTTATCTACGATTCCGTTGAGAGCCGTTAAATGTCAAAACTGTACCGCAGATTTAAATGATGATGCTGTAGTAAGACAGTCCTCTGAGTAAGGGGGCTGTTTTTTGTATCATGATACATCTATTTCTGAAACGAGGTTGTGCTACAATTCTTACATAGAGAATCGTAAGAAATAAGGGTAGGTGAAACATGATGGATGCAGTTAAAATCTCTGTTCGGTCCCTAGTTGAATATGTCTACCGTTCGGGAAGTATCGATTCTGGCTTCAAGTCCACCTCATCCTTAGTGGAAGGAACGAAGGCTCATCAAACGATCCAAAAAACATATGAGGAGACGGATTTCGCAGAAGTATTTCTCCAAACGAGTTACCTTTATAAAAATCTTGAATATTGGATAGAAGGTCGATGTGATGGTCTCCTTTTGCGAAACGATACCGTCACGATCGATGAGATCAAATCCACTGCGCGAAATTTAAGTGAGATAACAGAAGATACATATCCTGTTCATTGGGCACAAGCAAAAGTCTATGCCTATATATACATGGAAAGAGAAGCTATAGATAAAGTTACGGTACAACTTACATATGTACATGTTGATTCTGGTGAGCAGAAGAAATTTCAAAAAGACGTTACGTTTACAGAGCTTGAGGATTTCATGCTCCAACTTGTTGAGTCTTATGCACCATTTGCTGAGCTGCGTCTATCTAACCAACAAAAAAGAAATATCAGTATTCGAGATCTTTCTTTTCCGTTTCCGTCATACCGAGATGGCCAGCGTAACTTTGCTGGTGCTATCTATAAAACAATTATGGATAAGAAGACTTTGTTTGCAAACGCGCCGACTGGAACAGGAAAAACAATCTCTACTCTTTTTCCAGCAGTCAAAGCGATCGGAGAAGAAAAAGCTGAAAAGATTTTTTACTTAACAGCTAAAACACTGAACCGAAAGAATGCAGAAGAAGCGCTCTTCTTGATGAAAGAGAAGGGCTTGTTTTTACAAAGTACGACCATCACAGCTAAAGACAAAGTTTGTTTCAAAGAAGAGACGCGTTGTGAACCCTCTTACTGTGAGTTTGCTGATGGATATTTCGACAGAATCAATGGAGCTGTTCTTGATATTTTGAAAAATGAGACGGTGATGGACCGTGAAGTCATCTCACAATACGCACAAAAGCATAGAGTTTGTCCGTTTGAGTTCTCTGTGGATCTTGCTTATGCATCAGATAGTGTAATCTGTGATTATAATTATGTCTTTGATCCTAGAGTCTCTTTCAAACGTTTATTTGAAGAACAAAAGAAGCGTACGGTGCTACTTATGGATGAGGCGCACAATCTTGTTGACAGAGCACGCGGCATGTATTCAGCTGAGATTTTGAAATCTTCATTCTTACAACTTGCACGTGATTATAAAGGAAAGCATGTTGGGATAGCAGATACGGCAAAGGCCGTTAACCACGAACTTCTTTTGATAAAAAAAGAACATGAAAACAAAGATGTTGCTGTTGTTGAATTGCAAGAAAAGCTTCTGGAGAGTTTAGAAGCTTTTTTAATACAGGCAGAGCAGCTTTTAGCCAGTGGCGATAGTAGTGAACAACTATTAGAGACTTTTTTTGAAGCGCTGCAATGGGTTAAGATTTCACAATTTTATGATGAACGATTCGTTACGTTCATCTCTACGTATAAAAGTGAAGTCAAAGTTCGCCTTTTTTGTATGGACCCTTCTCAGCTTCTTTTTCAAACAGGTAAAAAATACGGCTCACGCATTTATTTTTCAGCAACTCTCTCACCGCTTTCGTACTTTCGCGAGATGCTTGGAGGAGAGGAAGACGATTACACCATCCGGATGCCGTCACCTTACGAAAAAGAGCAGCTCGATGTTTTCGTTCAACCTCTGTCTACACGCTTTCGTGATCGGGAGAAAACGAAAGAACCTATAGTTGGTATGATTAAAGACTTGGTCGTAAACAGACCAGGAAACTATCTTGTTTTCTTTCCCTCCTATCGTTACATGACAGATATCTATGAACGAATGTTAGAAGAAGATCAAGACTTTTCTCTTATCGTTCAACATCCTGCCATGAAGGAAGAAGAGAGAGAGGCATTTTTAACTCATTATGAATCTGTAGGCGAGAAATCGCTTGTCGGGCTTGCCGTCATGGGTGGCATCTTTTCTGAAGGGATCGATCTTAAAGGAGATAAGCTTACAGGTGCTGTTATCATTGGCGTCGGTTTGCCTCAAGTAGGGTTAGAGCGTGATACGATGAAAGATTATTTTCAGCGAGCAGGCAAGAATGGTTACGACTTCGCATATGTGTATCCAGGCATGAATAAAGTGCTGCAGGCAGGTGGGCGTGTGATTCGGTCAGAGGAGGATCGAGGTACGCTTGTTTTAGTGGATGACCGTTTTCTAACAAAAAAGTACGTGGAGATGCTGCCAGAAGAGTGGCGGGATTTTGTGGTGTTGGATCGGTCGTTTAGGTAAGTTGTATCGTGTGTGTTTTGTCGAAAAGTCTATAAAAGAATTTGAAGGACTATAAAGTGATCTGAAGGCCCAAAAATAGATTTGAAGGCCCATAACATTTTCTGAAGGCCCATAAATTAAAAATTAGGGCCTATAAACGACAACCAAACAATCTACACACACACCTTAAGCCATTAAAAAACACTTGGAGATGTGACTCCAAGTGTTTGTCTTTTATTTTCGAAACAAACCTGCATTCAAAAAGGGCAATCCGAATGTATCAGCCGGCTGCGACATTTCCTTCATCTTGCGTAATTCAATCTCTTCAAAAGCAGAGAAGACTTCCCGCATCCGTTCAAACGAGTATCCTAGTCCACCTTGCATCAAACGGTTTTTGTACACATCCATGTCAGGTATATCGAGTCCCATGCCGACTGCATCAAAGCACGTAATCGCGAAATGGCCGCCTTCTTTTAAACAGTTGTTTAAGAGATTTAAATAACTCACACGGCGATGAGGCGGGACATGATGGAAGCAGCCAGAATCATAGATCAGGTCATACTCCATATGTGGTAGATCCATCTCGAAGATACTTCCTTGAATAAATTTCACATCGACGCCTTTCTCCTTAGCGCGTTCACGAGCCCAATCCAATCCTTCGCTTGAGAGATCTACAGCATCAACGTGAAAGCCGAGCTGAGCTAAAAAGATGGCATTACGGCCAGGACCACATCCTAGTTCTAATACACGTCCAGGCTTAATAAAACCACGCTCAATATAGTTCACAAGATTTTCATCGGGTGCGTACACAAAAAAAGGAACCTTCTTCTTTCTGTCTTCATAAAAGGAGTTCCAGAACGCTCCCTCATCACGTAAAAGAGAATCGAGCATGTGATAAACGTGTTCATTTTTTGTAATCAAACTTGTCAAATGACCATCCGCCTTTCTCATTTTAAAATGAGCTATGACTGACTGAGTTGTAAACCTCTATTTTACCAGAAATAGGCTATAATAGGGTTGTTTAGAATAAAAAAGAGGGGTGAAAAGATGGTTAAAACTGTGGTATCAGAAGGTCTAATGCTCAAGAAAGCGGGTCCGGAAGAAGTTAAAGGAATAGCCCGAGTTTGCTCTGAAGGATGGCGGGCAACATATGGGTATTTAGAAGATGATACGTATGTGAATGGTGTAATTGAAGATTATTATAACGAAGACAGAATACTAAAAGAAGTAACTGAGTTCAGCGAAAGCTGGCACGGATACTTTGTGGCGAAAGAAAATGGAGAAGTGGTAGGTGCGATCGGCGGTGGGACGATCAGTGAGCAAACAGGTGAAATTTTTGTGTTTTATATGGATCCAAACAAGAGGAACAAAGGGATTGGAACAAAACTGTTAAACTATTACACAAACTATCAAAAGAATTTAGGTATTAAAGAACAATGGCTATCCGCACAAAAGGATAACGAAAAAGGCATTCCTTTTTATGAAGCAAAAGGGTTTGTAAAACAGTCAGAAAAGAGGAGTGAAGGAAGCGAAAAACACTTGTCTATTCGATATATGCGAGAAATTTAAGAGCCCCTCAAGCAGAGGAGCTTTTTTTGTACGGATTCTCTTTCGAAGCAATGCTGTATTTAATCTACGATCACTTTCTTTCGTAAAAGCAAGGATTGAAAGTTCATACCTATACCTCGTCCAGCTTCTGAAACAATGTGGAAATCGAGTACGTCAAATAGAGGAGCTACCACTTTAAGTAAATCTTCATTTGTATAAAATGAGAAGAAACGCTTTGGAATATACGAATCTTCCTGCCACACGCCCTCAGAATCTTTACCGCCGTAAACACCCATGTAAAACAAACCATCCTCTGATAAAACAGTATGAATGTTTTTAAGAACAGCAGGCAGGCTGACTTTTGGAACGTGAAGAAGCGTGTTCATCGCCCATACGGCATCAAAGGATTCAGCATCAAAATGTAGTGCGTAGTAATCCATTACTTCTGCCTTTAAACCTTTTGCACGGCACGTTTCTACCATGTTAGGAGAGAGGTCGATACACGTCACGTCCAAGTGATGTTGAGATAAGTATTTTCCGTGCTGACCTGATCCTGCTCCAATATCGAGAACAGTATGTTGGTGAGCCTTTGGATTAGATGCAAGAGCCGCAATAAAGGCTTTTAGTTCATCGGTTTTCCAACTCTGAATCACTGATTGATCACGTGAGTCTGCTTGCTCGTTGTAGCTTGCTTTCAGACTTTCTTTTAATAAAAGATCCATGGTGTTCTCTCCCTTATCTTTATCTGAAAAATAGGTACTCTAAGCAAATACTGTATATATTATAGCGAAAGAATGGCAAGAGGTAAATTTAGAAATGCATGAATATTCCGCAAACGAAAGCCCTTACATCACTCTGAGACCTCATAGAATCTAACACATAGTAATAAAGTAGTGTTCTAAATGTCCCCTTGAAACCGATTGGTAGAGAAGGTAGAATGTGAAGAAATTTAAATTTTTCTGAAAATTCATAAAGAAAGGAAGGGTATCCATGGCACGTTCCGCACTAAAAGCAGTACCTTCACCACATTCACCAGATCCACGTAACAAAAACAAAAATATTTTTTATAAAGCGTTGGACTGGGTAGAGAAGAACGGAAATAAACTACCGGATGTTCTTACTTTGTTTGTCATCATCACGGCCGTTATCTTGCTAGGTTCATTCATAGCAGGAGTAGCAGGTTGGAGTGCTGTGAATCCGGCCAATAATGAAAAAATCACAGCAGTCAATCTACTGAACGAAGAAGGAATCATAAGGATGCTGAGTGAACTTGTCAGTAACTTTGTGAACTTCCCACCGCTCGGTCTCGTGCTCGTGGTTATGCTTGGAGTCGGTCTAGCTGAATCAACAGGATTGATCTCAGCCTTTATGCGAAGAGTTGTATTAGCGTCACCTAAAGCACTTATCTTACCGATCATCATTTTCATTGGAATCGTAGGAAACGCAGCTGCTGATGCTGCTTTAATCGTACTTCCTCCTGTTGCAGCCATGGTGTTTCTCACGCTTGGTCGTCATCCGATCGCTGGGCTTGCAGCAGCTTATGCAGCAGTTGCTGGCGGATTCAGTGCAAATATTATTATCAGTATGCTTGATGTGATGCTTGCTGGATTCACAGAATCTGCCGCTCACCTCCAAGATAAAACATATACAGCAAACCCTGCTATGAATTACTACTTCATGCTTGCTTCTACCTTTGTGTTGTTACCAGTAGCCGTTTGGGTAACGACAAAGATCGTAGAACCCCGTCTTGGTGAATACCAAGTTCCTGAAGATCTTGAAGTGAAGAAACAAGCTCTAACTTCTGAAGAGAAAAGGGGGTTAAAATGGGCAACGATCTCACTATTCATCTACACAACTATCATTCTACTCGTGACCATTCCAAAGGGCGCTATGCTTCGCCATGCGAAAACAGGCGAACTTATCGATTCTCCTTTTATGGATTCCTTGGTTCCGATCATGCTCCTTTTCTTCTTCATTCCAGCCATGGCTTATGGATTTGGTTCTAAGGTCTTAAAAAACGATAAAGATGTAGCCAATCATTTAACAAAAGCAATGAGTGGTATGGGGTACTATATTGTGCTTGCTTTTATTGCAGCCCAGATGATCGCCTATTTTAGTTGGAGTAACTTAGGGTCGATCATTGCAATTACGGGAGCTGACTTCTTAAAAGAATCAGGATTTACAGGACTTCCATTATTGATCGCGTTTATTCTTTTTACAGCGCTAGTAAACTTACTCATCGCTAGTTCTTCGGCAAAATGGGCTATATTAGGACCGGTATTTGTTCCGATGTTCGTGGCTTTAGATTATAGTCCAGCTTTTACACAAATGGCATATAGGATCGGGGATTCGATCACGAATACGATCACTCCGATGCTTGCCTATTTTGCTATTCTGCTAACGTTTGCGAAAAAGTTTGATAAGAGTATGGGGATGGGGACTTTAATATCCTCCTTACTGCCTTACACGATCGCTTATACGATTTTTTGGTGTCTTTTATTTACTGTCTGGTACGTGCTAGGACTTCCGCTAGGACCTGGCGAATATATAAAAATGTAGATGATAAGAGGAGTGAACAGGAATGGAACAATTATTTAGCCGTCTGGCAAACTATCAAGATGAAATGGTGGAGATACGCAGACATCTTCACCAAAATCCAGAACTGTCATTTGAAGAAGTTGAAACACCAGCCTTTATTGCATCGTATCATGAGGCATTAGGTTTAGAGGTGCGAACTGGGGTAGGTGGTCGAGGTGTTGTCGCGAAGTTAAAAGGTGGAAAGCCTGGTAAAACAGTGGCACTTCGAGCTGATTTTGATGCACTTCCGATTCAGGAAGAAAATGATTCTCCATACAAATCGAAAGTGCCTGGTGTTATGCATGCGTGTGGGCATGACGGTCACACAGCATCGCTACTCGTACTCGCAAAAGTTCTAACAGAGCTTAAGGAAGAAGTGGAAGGGACGATCGTATTTATCCATCAGCACGCTGAGGAGCTCGCCCCTGGTGGAGCGATTTCCATGATTGAAGACGGTTGCCTAGATGGCGTGGATGTGATCTATGGAACACATCTTTGGGCAACGATGCCAACTGGAACAATCGGTTATCGAACTGGCCCAGTAATGGCTGCAGCCGATTCGTTCACGATAAAAGTTCAAGGAAAAGGGGGTCACGGTGCACAGCCTCATAAAACAAAAGACAGCATTGTTATTGGAGCCCAGCTTGTTTCAAACCTTCAGCAGATCGTGAGCCGCAGAGTTAATCCACTAGATGCAGCTGTCGTATCGGTAGGTGCGTTTGAAGCGAAGAATGCGTTCAACGTTATCGCTGATACAGCAAAGCTAACAGGAACGGTTCGCACATTTAAGGAAGAAGTACGAGTTGCCATCGAGCAAGAGATCGACCGCATTGCAAAAGGTACGTGTCTTGCATCAGATGCTTCCTATGAGTATGTATTTAAACGAGGATATCCGGCGGTTGTAAACCATAAAGATGACACAGAGTTTGTTGTTGATGTAGCAAGAAAAGTGCCAGGTGTTCTAGAACTTGAAGAAATCGAACCGCAAATGGGTGGAGAAGATTATTCCTACTACTTAGAGAGAGTGCCAGGCACGTTCTTTTTTACAGGAGCTCTAGATGATTCTTGGGAAGAGGTCTATCCACATCATCATCCGAAATTCAAGATCAATGAAGATGCTTTACTGGTTGCAGCAAGTCTATTAGGGGCTGCAACACTTTCCTATCTAAAACAAGATTCTTCAAGAAAAGTTTTGAGCTAACAAAATAAAATCATGAAAAAGCTCCCTTACGCGAGGGAGCTTTTTTATATTTGTGGATTATTCCCAACAGCTGTCAGGAGCAGTTCCACCAGGAATTTCACCAGGATTTCCGCCGGAATCATCTCCATTAGATTTCTTGGATTTCTTACAAGACTTTTTAGACTTTACAGCAGGAGCTTTCTTAGACTTCTTACGTTTAAGACCATCACCTAAAAGAGAGCGTAAAGTTTCAACAGTGCCAGCTTCAGTGCCGTTTTCAGCAGTCACTTCAGCTTCTGTCTCTGTGCCGTTCGCACCTAGAGTATTCAATGCTTCTAATAGTTCTTTTCTTTTTTTACCCAATCGTATCACCCCCACTATTACTATATGAAATGCTAGAAAGAGTGCTTGTACGAAACACTATTTTTAAGAGAAAGAAGCGTCTAAATTCGTTGTATAAAAGTAATAAAGTATTGATATTTGTATGGGTATCATTTTATAATAAATGTGTAAAATTACACTATTATTAGAGGGTGACGGAGTGAAAGGAAAATATTTGTTAATTGGAATTTCATTATATGGGCTCGCTTTTTATGCGAGTACATCTATCCATTCCCATCAACAGAAAACAGTCGTTGTAGAAGACGCCGGAAAGCTTTTGCCTACAAAGATGAAAGAGGTCAAGAGCACGCAATCTACGGAGGAGCTGCAAAATTGGGTGACAAAAGAAAAAACGATCTCAATCGCTGGAATGCAACATAGTCAGGGTGGGCATACGGTCTATCCAAATGGAACGCTGCTTGATATGAAAAGTTATAACGAGATCCTGGACTTCAACCCAAAAGAAAAAACAATAACGGTTCAAAGTGGTGTGACATGGGCTGATATTCAGAAGAAGATTAATCCGTACGGTCTATCCATTCAAGTTATGCAGTCACAAAATATATTTACTGTTGGTGGCGCCCTTAGTGTCAACGTTCACGGACGGGATATCAGATATGGTTCTCTAATCGATACTGTGGATTCTTTTCGCTTGTTAAAACCAGATGGAGAAATCATTTCTGTGAGTCGTGATGAGAACAGTGAATATTTTTCATATGTAATAGGTGGTTACGGTCTTTTTGGGGTCATACTCGATGTCACACTGCAATTGGCTGAAGATGAATTGTACAAACAACGCATTTCCACAATGGATTACAGCGTATATGAAGAACATTTTAAGAATAACGTCGAAAACGATGAGAAGGTGAAGATGCACCTTGCTCGTTTATCTGTTGCACCTAATACCTTTTTAAAAGAAATGTATGTGACGGACTATGTATTAGCGGTTGACCAAAAAAAGTTAACTAGCTATTCGAAGTTAAATGAAGAAGAAAAAGTGGCACTTCCAAAGTTCATGTTAGGCATGTCTCGTTATAGTGACTGGGGAAAAGATGTATTTTGGGAGACGCAAAAGAAACACTTTCAAAATAGCAATGGTAGCTACCAATCAAGAAATAACGTAATGAGATCAGACAGTACGTTTATGGAATATGAAAATGCCAATCGAACAGAAGTGTTACAAGAGTATTTTGTTCCTGTTGATGAGTTTACTACTTATATTGATGATCTTAGAAAGGTGTTAGAAAAAGAGGATCTGAACCTGTTAAACATCACGATTCGGTACGTCGAGCATGATGAGGATGCCGTGTTGTCTTATGCGAAGGATGATATGTTTGCGCTTGTGTTATTGATTAATCAAGGCCGTTCAGAAAAAGAGATAAGAAGAACCGAGAAGATCATTCAGAAGATGATTGACGTAACGCTAGATCACGATGGAAGCTATTACTTACCTTATTATTCATATCCGACAAAGAAACAACTAAAACAAGCATATCCCCGTATCGATGAGTTCTTTCAGAAAAAGCGGGAACTCGATCCCGATGAGCGATTCAAAAATCTTTTCTATGAGGTGTATGCACAATGAATTATCGTACATTTGTAACAGCACAAAGCCTTTTAATGACAGCAAGCTCGATGGTCTTTCCCTTTTACCTGCTTCTCATTCGTAACATCGGTGACAGCTACTCGCAGTTCGGTTTAGCATATGGATTGTTTGCATTGACCGCCGCGCTTGTTCATCCTATCATTGGCAGACTCTCTGATCGACTAGGTGACCGTACCTTCATTCTGATACATACATGGGGTATGGCTGGAATCATGCTGATAATACCGATCATTGAAACCGTATCTGCTCTTTATCTCGTCCAAATTGTAATGGGTATTCTAGGTGCCGTACAAAAAACTTCGGAG
The DNA here is from genome assembly GCF_042686385.1 of Fictibacillus nanhaiensis. Taxonomy (NCBI): domain Bacteria; kingdom Bacillati; phylum Bacillota; class Bacilli; order Caryophanales; family Fictibacillaceae; genus Fictibacillus; species Fictibacillus nanhaiensis. The sequence continues at coordinate 14,799 of NZ_JBHUPF010000015.1, read as the reverse complement.
AAAACTGTTTTGGCTAGGAAGTCGCATGGTGTGCAGGCTGGCCAAAAGATAGGAAGCTATCACCTTTGGACAAGTGTATGGGGAGCGATTGCGGTCATGTTAACAGGGTATCTTATCGATTTTTTGACGATCGGAAGTTTATTCTATATCGCATCAATTCTATACATGATCTCTGGCTTACTTATTTTAAAGTCAGCAGCCGTGCCACTTAGGGTTCAACGAAAAAAGCCTGTACAGTTCTAGCTGACGGGCTTTATGTGTACATTTGATAAAGAATCCAAGTGATGACCAAACACTGTAGGGCAAGAACGATCATTCTTCTTGCAGGGTATCTAACGCCATTGCTTAGTATTCTAGTAAATAATGCTTCAAATAAGAGAACAATTAAAAATGTATAAATAAAGCCAAGAAGCAGTTCTTCCATTCCTCCACCTACTTTATTCGTTCTGCTGTTAAAGCCAAGTCATCCTTCTTCGTCAAACCATTTAAGATGGGTCCTCGTCTTTTTTGCCTCTTCTCCAATACTTTTGAATGAAGTTTCTTACAATATCTTTTCCTGCTAATAGAGCACCGAGCCAGAAGAAAACTTCTCCGCCGATAAATAATCCACTCACGATGGCTGTTTTAACACCTGCACTAAATGATAAGAAGGGTATGACCGGTATTAGGATCCACAAAACAAACGAAAGTATAATAAAAGTAACGCCGATTTTCTTTTTCAAAGCAATCTCCTCCATAGCTAGTCACACGTAATACGAAAACAACGAGATAAAGTTTCCACCTTATTATTCTACCAAACTATTAGAAAAAAATTCCATATTGTATTTAATTATTAACTGGATGGTATTACCAGTGAACTCATAGTTGAAAATGTTTCCAAGTTTGGATAATGTTAAGGGGAAACTGGTGTAAAAGGGTGGGGGTAATCTTGACAAAAGAACTCGTATATCAGAGCAGAGATAAAGAGGTTGAAGTATTCGAAGATGAATTTGGAAGTATCACGTTAAAAGAGAGCCCTTATGAAGCTGCTGTCATGGTCGCTCTAGAGAACGATTCTCTCATATTGATCAGCCAATATCGACCTGCAGTAGATCAAGTTATCATTCAACTACCAGGTGGTGGAATGAATGAAAATGAAGATGCGATGGAAGCTGCAAAACGAGAGTTGCTTGAAGAAACGGGTATCGTGTGTGGAGAAACGGTTTTCCTAGGAAGTATCCAGCCTAGTGCGTGTTTGAGTAATACGGTTACTCATGTTTATTTTACAAAAGATATTGTGGAATACAGATCTCAAATGCTTGAGAAAAAGGAAGCGACGATTCAAGCCTTTCACATTCCTGTAGATCGAGCATTTCGTAATATTGAGCAAGGGCTTTGGAAAGATAGTGAACTGGCACACGGATTACTATTAGCTAGGTTGAAAGGGTGGATCTAAGGTGGGTTGTTTAGGATGTGAATTGGCGAACAAAGAATTACCGATACATACAGTGTATGAAGATGACTGGGTGACATGTTTTTTAGACATTGATCCTTTTAACGAAGGACACACGTTAATTGTTCCGAAAAGACATGTGAAGGAATTGACTGAGCTAACAAATGAAGAAATGAACGCTGTGATGGATGCTGCAAAATACATATCGAAAAAGCTAGAGAGTTGTTTTAACCCTGATGGGATTACGATCAACCAAAATGGGGGAAAGTTTAGTGATCTTACTCACTTTCACATGCATGTGATTCCAAGGTATGAAAACGATGGATTCACGTGGAGTGAATCTATGATCTTGGATAATGCTCATGAACGTTTAGAAGAAACGGCAGGTAAACTTCAAAGAGTATAATGGTTTTAACTCTTGATGAAATTATGCCAAAATGTGATCAAGGAGGGATTCATTATGCCAAGCAGTATTCATGATCGTGCCGTTCTACATAATGGTGTTCAAATGCCATGGATAGGGCTAGGAGTCTATAAAGCTGAAGATGGTGATGAAGTCATCCAGTCCATAAAGTGGGCGATTGATGCAGGTTATCGAAGCATTGATACAGCAAGCCTTTATAACAATGAAGCGGGCGTGGGTCAGGCAATCGCTGAATCAAATGTTCCAAGAGAAGAACTCTTTATCACAACTAAAGTTTGGAACACTGACCAAGGATACGAAAAAACCTTAGCCGCCTTTGATGCCAGTTTAGAAAGACTAGGCTTAGATTATGTGGATCTATACTTAATTCACTGGCCAGTGCCAGGAAAGTACAAAGAGACATGGAAAGCACTAGAGAAAATCTATAACGATGGACGAGCTAAAGCGATCGGTGTTAGTAATTTCAAACAGCATCATCTTGAAGACTTGATGAATGATGCAGAGATAAAACCGATGGTGAACCAAGTGGAATACCATCCTCGTTTATCTCAAGAAAAATTGTTGGTATTCTGTAAAGATCAAGGCATTCAACTTGAAGCATGGAGACCTCTTTTAAAAGGAGAGATCTTTGAGGAACCAACCTTGGTAGAGCTTGCTGATAAATACAATAAATCAGTTGCTCAGATTATTTTACGCTGGGATCTTCAAAACGGAGTAGTTACGATACCTAAATCGGTAACACAGCATAGGATCGAAGAAAATATCGAACTCTTTGACTTTGAATTATCAAATGAGGATATGACGCGTATCTCTGCGCTTAATCAAGACAAACGTAACGGCGCAGATCCGGATGATCCGGAATTTTATAAACAGTTTGAGTAAAATGAGTGAAAGTCTTCCTGTTGTTAGGAAGGCTTTTTTTGTGGATTAGTACTTATAGGCCGTAAACAAACATTTATAAGCCTTCAAAATAATTTATAGTCCCTAATGATAAATTTATAGTCCTTCAAAAAAATTTATAGGCCATAAAAATCAGTTTATAGGCTTTTCGACAAAATCGACCGTTTCATTTTGACACCTTCATGATTTCATCGTGTTTTAAATCATAAGAATCGGGAAAAATGATAAACGTAATGTAATGAAAGGGAGTGTAACAATGACAAAACGAGTATTGATCGTCGTCACAAATCATCAAAACATCGGTAATAACAAGACAGGGCTATGGTTAGAGGAGTTTGCGGTTCCTTTCAACGAGTTTCGTGACAAAGGATATGATATTACGGTAAAAAGCATTAAAGGTGGAGATGTTCCGCTAGATCCGAACAGTTTAGAAGGTGTGGATAAAGAAACTTATAAGGAAGCACTGGCACAGCTGGAAGGAACTGCAGAACTTACTTCTGAAGATGCGACGAGCTATGATGCGATCTATCTACCGGGCGGTCATGGTACCGTATTTGATTTTCCAAAGAGTGAGGCTTTAAAAGAAGTAGTAAGTCAGATGGCACAAACTAATAAAGTAATCGGTAGTGTTTGTCATGGTCCTGCTGGACTTACAACGGCAACACTTAAAGACGGTACACCAATCGTAAAAGGAAAAACAGTTACAGCCTTTACGGATGAAGAGGAAGAAGAAATGAAGCTAACGAAAGAAGTACCATTCTTACTCGAAACAAAGCTTCGTGAACTTGGCGCAGAGTTTCAACGAGCAGGAAAATGGGAAGATTTCGCGGTAACAGACGGCACACTTGTTACAGGACAGAATCCTCAATCGAGTAGAAGTGTAGCGCTTCGCATGATTGATGTGTTGGACAAACAATAGAAGTTTATTCGAAAGGACCAGCCTAGAGCTGGTCTCAGTTCTGTGAGGACTTCCTTGGTGAAAAGGAAGTCCTTTTTGTGTTTTATGGTGGTGAGAGGCGAGTTATCGGTGAAAAGAGACTTCGTTCAGGTGGTTATTACCATGTTACCGGTCGTCGCGACGTTTTTTCAGGTGGTAAGAAAGCATTTACCGGTGAACGCGTAACAGAAATAAAAACACGTACCGTAAAAGACATGCATTTATTCTGAAACTTCTATTTTTTCACTTTCGTATGTAATATTATGGTAAGTAGGTGATAGGGGGATGAAGTTATGGAGGGTTTTGAAGAACCAGGATTTGGCGGCAGCGGAGATTTGATGTTTGATATCGTTCCCATTTTTATTGGTGCTGTCTTTGTAATCGTTATCAGTGTTTTTGTGATTGTCATCGTAAAAGGAATCAGTCAATGGAGTAGCAATAACAAGCAGCCTGTACGATCCGTCGCGGCAGAAGTAGTTACGAAAAGGAGTGAAGTAAGCGGTGGTTCTAATGATACGTCTGCTTCCACATGGTACTATGTCACGTTTGAGGTAGAGAGCGGGGACCGAATGGAGTTTCATGTTAAGGCACAAGAATATGGCACGTTAGTTGAAGGTGATAAAGGAACACTCACTTTTCAAGGAACACGTTATTTAGGCTTCGAACGGAATAGGCAATCCCACTCTCTATAAGTTGAGGATACAAACATATGAGGAAATTAAATCAAAGTGATCATGAGAACATAATGAAACTTCTGGGCAAGAAGCCCGCAGAGAACCTGTTTACGTTGTGGGGAATAGAATCATATGGGTACGAAGCGGATATCCAGACGCTTTGGGGTCAGTTCGATTCCAAAGGTGATTTAATCGCTGTGCTGTGTAAATTCAAGAACAAATATACACCGTACTGGGAAACGGAATGTAATCTACAGAAGTTTGCGGACATCATCAATACAGATACCAATGAAAAAGAAGTGAATGGAATTGAACGCTTAACAAAAGAGATAGAACCATTCATTACAGACGGTTACGATAAACGCGAAAGTTATTATTATGCAAAATGTGATCCCAAGCCAGATCTCAACCGTTCAGATTCAGTCAGATGTATAAGCAAAGAAGAAATTCCTCAGCTCATCTCTTTTTATCAAGAAGTTCCTGAATTTAAGAGGGAGTATAATCCGGAATCATTTATTGATCAGATGAATAATGGATGGTCTAGGATATTCGTGATTAAAGAAGATAACAAGTTGATCTCATCAGCATCTACCGTTTGTGAGACATCTGTAGCCGCCATGGTATCAGGTGTCTGTACCCTGCCTGAGAAAAAGGGAAAAGGATTGGCAAGCATCTGTATAGAACACTTGATGTATAACCTTTTTCAAGAAAATAAGACACTGTCATTATTTTATGACAACCCAGAAGCTGGTCGTATCTATAAAAGGTTAGGCTTTAAAGACATCGAAAAATGGACAATTAATTTCTGTAAAGAAAGGAACAACCAAAATGACAACTAGTCTAGATAGTTATCAAAAAAGTGTATTGAACGCATTTTTAAACAAAGACGGGCGCTTAAAGAACATCCCTTCTCAAAAGAAAAAGAAATTAGTGGTCTTAGAATACTTCGTTCAGCAATTGAACGACAATCAGTCCTATACGGAACGAGAGATCAATGAATTTATCAAGACGTATCATGAAGATTTTTGTACCATTCGCAGAGAATTTATAGTGAACGGATACATGGACCGAGATGCCGGAAATTACATAAAAAGAGACGAAACACTTTGGACAAAGTGGCAAGAGCTTAAGTAATAGTTAGAAAGAAGTGAATAAAAGTGGAGACTGGGCTATCGAATGAAAGTCTTTGGACTCATTTAAAAGAAGAGGTAGAAACCCGTTTTGATTTTGAAGTATATAAAGGTACACCGATCAATCGTGGGTGGCTCAATCAAAAACGGAAGATCGAAACGAATCAAGGCATTTTCCTAATAAAGCAATACAATAAAGAGCGAATGAAAAAGTACGATCTTCAAACGATACAAACTGCTCTTCGTACACAAAATAGATTGTTCTCACAAGGATTAGCTTGTCCGGAACTCTTGTTATATAAAGGTGATCTTTTACAAAAGTCTTCACAAGGTGAGCTCTTTACTGTTATGGGATTCATGGGAGGAAGCCTAATCTCATCAGGCGATCTTTCGAGTGACCAGATGCAATCTCTTGGTGAGGAAGTTGGAAGGCTTCACACTTTATTGAATGATGGAACATTATCAGCAAAATCAGAAACGATATTCAAAATTCCTTCTATAGAAGAACGTTTGGAGTATTGGCAAAGTGAAATACATAAGTGTGATGAACAAGGATTAGATCATATCCGTTCTTTAATGGAACTTCAAAAGACTGCAACCTTAGCATTGGATATCGAGCAGTTTAATCATCTCACTCCTGGCTGGTGTCATCGCGACCTTTGGGTAGATAACTTGCTCTTTTCCGAAGATCATTTGTCGGCGATTCTCGATTTTGATCGGATGAACTATGACTTTTTAGAATTGGATATCGGGAGATTGATCATCTCAACGTGTCTGAAAAATAATACGCTAAATCGTGAAGCTGTCCAGGCATTTCTTAAGGGATACAATAATACAAATGAATTATCAATTGAAAGATTAGTGATATCTCTACGATTCGTTTGGTACATGGAAAGTACGTGGTGGATCGATGTCGTTCCTCATGAAGGAGAGCCTCCCAAAAGGTTTCAACAAGAAATGGTCTGGTTAGCTCGTCATCTGCAACAATTAGAAAACATGATGAACAGGGAAAAAAGAAATAACATTCATGTTTTAACAAAGTAGCTTAAGGGAAATTCCTCATTAACAGATTAGAGGAGTGGTTGAGTGGAGACGAAACAATTATGTTTGCTGAAAAAAGAAGATATGACGAATCCTGAAAAAGTACCAGCATGGGTTATTGAAGAGTATAAAACCTTTCATGAGACGGTGACAAATAAGACCTTTCCTTGCTATTTTGGAATGGCCGCTGAGAATAAGGGAGAGCTACGTTATGCGTATGTGACGCATGATGATTGGTCGAACCTGCCTGAAGCGATTCGAGAATTCAACAAACTTTTTGACGCACCTAAATTGATTCGTCACGGATTATTTGTGTTTGTTGAGCCGGAAAAAGAAGAGAAAGACATTCCGTATTACCGTGATTATTTTTGGAAGATGCTTCAGTCATTGCACGAAACAGATAATCAACCTTGGCCAGAACATATACCGAAAGATCCGGACCACCACTTATTCGCTTTTTCATTTGATAATGAGCCTTATTTTGTATTCGGGAACGCACCTGCATACAAACAAAGAAAAACAAGAGATCTTGGTAACAGCTTAGTTCTCGGATTCCAGCCTCGACGAATCTTTGAAGGCTTAGAAGGAACATCTCCAGGCGGAGCGATGTCTCGGGAGAAAGTTCGTGAGCGTGTAGAGAAGTGGGATAATCTTCCGAAGCACCCGAACATCAGTCATTATGGAGACCCGGAACACCGTGAATGGAAACAGTATTTTATTGGAGACGACGTTGAACCGATAGCTGGAAAATGTCCGTTTCATCATAAATAAAACGTGAAAAAGGACTCTTATTTGAGTCCTTTTTTATCTGTCCATTCGTGCTCTAACATACTGAATAACAAAGAGTCACGCCAACCGTCTTTAAGTAGGATAGATTCACGTATTACTCCTTCTAACTTCATGTCTAGTTTCTTCAAAACCTTTTCTGAAGCTTTATTTCTAGGATCACATGTTGCAAAGATGCGATGAAGTTGCAGATCATCAAAACCAAACTTCAGCAAAAGCTGCCCTGCTTCCGTTGCAAATCCCTTTCCCCAATAATCCGGATGAAACACATAACCGATCTCACCGACACGATTTGTTAAAGAGGTAATCTGTAATTCTCCAGCTCCGATCAACAGGTTTGCTTGCTTTTCAACGATTGCAAAAGCATACCGTTTTCGAGGATTTCTGTTTGCGTCATTAATCACTTCATTTACATACGCAATAGAGTCATCTTCCTGATTCGGTCCCCAAGGCTGGTATTGAGAGACAATATCTTGCGAGGCATATCGGTGAACCGCCTTCCAATCTTCCACAAGCATCTCTCGAAATCGAATTCTATCTTTTTGTAGCATCTCACCACACCGTCCTTAAATTAGACTCTTCGATAGATTTTACATGAAAAGTTAGCCCACGCTTTTTTGAGTTCATTAATTTGGATCACTTGCCACGGGTTAAACATCGTTTGGCCATGTTTGTTAAAGGCATGTTTTTCACTTAATAGGTAAGCAGCATGTACAGCTAGGTCTTGCTCATTAAACCATACCCATACATCTGTGGCTTGAACAGAAGAAGTAACAATGTGACGATAGTGGTTTTTCTCTAATAGATGGAAAAAGGGTTCAACCTGCATCCAACACATGATGTCATCGGTAGAAGAACGAATAGCTGAAGCGACAGCCGCAAGACAGTTTGGACCGTTTTTTTCTGGAAAAGTGTCCATGTATGGGTATAATTCTGGGTATCGAGTTTGATAGCTTTCACGTATTTCTGGTTCTAAAGCATATTCCGTAATCCAATCATCTGCGTAGTTCATCAGGATAGCATGTTGAACGTCTTTTGATACTTGATCCCAGTTGGACTTTTGAAGAATCACAATATCTTGGAATGAAGCACCTTGTTTTAAAATTTCCAGTTGGTAATCGGTGTCTGGCAAATTTACATTCTTCAATAGATCCTTTAATTCATCTTCTGTAAAAACAAGTCCTCTACTTAGTGCTTTTTGTTCTGCTATTATCTTTTCCTTTTCTAAAGTGGTTAGAGCATGAAAATCTTCATTGGACATCACACTTATAAATTTAGCTTTTTTGTCGATAGACCACGTAAGAAAAGAGGTTCGAACGTCGAGTGTAAACGCAGTTTGGTTTATTTCTGTTATTTTATGAGAAGGAAAATGTTCTGGTTTACTCCTAAAATAAAAAAAATCAAGAACGGGCACAAAAATTCTATTCCACTTTTCCAATGTTTCCTGAGAGATAGCATATCTTTTTATAGTTTTCATCCGTACTCCTAATTAATGATAATTGCTGAAAATATGATAATCTTATAGTATCAGTAATTTACATATGTTAGTAGACTAAGAGAGCAAATTACGTTAGATGAAAGCGGGAGAATTAAAAGTGAAATTAAAAGATATGGCTAGGAAAATGGCAGCTATTTATAAAGAGAATAAAAAAGTGCAGGCTGTATTATTGGCAGGGTCTGTGTCAAGAGGCTGGGAAGACAAGCACTCGGATATCGAACTGAATATTTTCTGGTCTGAGCCTCCGACTGATGAAGATCGAATGTTTCCTATTCACGCGATAGATGGATCGATCATCGAGTTTCATCCATATGAAGAGGAAGAATGGGCAGAAAGCTATTTAACGCCTCAAAATATAAAACTTGAGATTAGCAGTTTCTTAACAACTACAGCGAATACGTGGATAAAAGAAGTAGTAATAGATCATGAAGTGGATTACGGCAAACAGTGCATGGCATCATCTGTATTCTATGGAGTAAGTTTGTACGGAGATCGAGTGATCACAGAACTGAAAAAAGAAGTGGAAGTGTATCCAGATCAATTAGCACAAAACATGATCGAAGAAAATCTAGCTTTATGGAGTAGGTGGAACAACCGTTATGCTCTATTAGATAGGAACGAGTGGATCATGTTGTATGATCTGATGGTGGGTGTACAGAAGAAACTTCTCGGAACATTATTCGGTTTAAATAAATTGTATATTCATCATCCATCCTTTAAGTGGATGCACAAATACAGCGAGATCTTCACAATAAAGCCAGATCATTTAGATGAGCGACTATCCCGTATTCTTATTCAAAATGTTCATGAGAGTATAAAAGAGTTAGAACTGTTGATCGAAGAAGTTTTTAACCTTGTGGAGAAGCATTACCCTGACCTTCCATTTTTAGCAGCTTACAAAGAAAAGATGAGGTTTGTTCGACCGGAAAATAAAGGCTGATTCCAAGTATAAAAAAGTCGTTATTCATACACAATAGGAATAGCCATCCGGGTGGATTCGTCTTCTCGGGTGGTTTTTATTTTTACAGGACGCTCACCGCTGCCCCGCGGAAAGCGAGCAACTTGTAACGGAAATCAACTGCTCTCAAATCTAACAATGAGTACCCGCAACAGCCTTTTTTAAAAATAAAGTTTAATTGTTGACAAAATGAGGTAAATAGAATATAAATAAATTAACAATAAACAATTTGTTAATTAAAAAGGAGGGGCACTATTGTCTAACAAGCAAGCTTTGAAACAATACGACATCAAAAAATATCGTACACCAGATGGTTACACTTCCGATATTTGTGTCTTTACAATAATCTCAGAAAAAAATGAGGCGTATAAACCTCCTACGATGGATCTTATGATCATGTTGATCAAAAGAGCGGCTCTTGATTCAGAAGGAAATATGAACATTGAGGCAAACAAGTGGGCGATTCCTGGAGGTTTTGTGCAAGACAATGAAACCGGCTTTCAAGCAGCTAAACGAGAGCTAGAAGAAGAGACGAATATCTCAGGCATTCATATTAAACAATTTGGCGTTTACGACAAACCAGGCCGCGATCCTAGAGGATGGATCATCTCGAACGCTCATTATGCGATTGTTCCTGATACGTATCTATCGCTAAGAAAAGCACAAGATGATGCAGCTGATATCGAACTGTTTTCTATAAAAGAAGTATTGAACCTGAATCTAGCGTTCGATCATAAACAAATCATTGCAGATGCGATCCAAGTCATCACAAACGATCTGTTGCAAACAACTGTAGCTAAGAATTTCTTGCCTGAAAACTTTACGTATTCTGAACTTCAGGCTGTTTTAAAAACCGTCACGAATGATCCTGCTATTTTAAGTGATCAATCATTTTCAAGAAAGATAAAATCTCTCCCTTTTATTCAAGAAGTGCAAGGAAAAACAACAACAAGAACGTCGAAGAGAGCAACGAAACTTTATAGATTCATTGAGATGGATGTCATAAAGCCGATCTATACTGCACGTTATTAATTGAATTTTTTTAATGATAATAATTAACGAATTGTTAATAGTTAAACAAACACAATTAGGAGGCAATTATTATGAAAAAAGCGTTGATCAATATTGACTACACATTTGATTTTGTGGCAGATGAAGGTGCACTAACTTGTGGGAAACCAGGTCAGGATATTGAAAATGAGATCACTTCTATTACGGAACAATTTATCAATAACGGTGATTTTGTTGTTTTTGCTATTGATCAGCATCATACCGATGATAAGTTTCACCCGGAGAATGAGCTTTTTCCTCCACATAACATTGAAGGTACACCAGGTCGAGAGCTTTATGGAAATCTTCAAAAAGTATATGAAACACATAAAGCGGAATCAAATGTTTATTGGATGGATAAGACCCGATACAGTGCCTTTGCGGGAACAGATTTATTAATGAAGCTTCGTGAACGTGGTATTACAGAGGTTCACATCGTAGGAGTGTGCACAGACATCTGCTGCCTTCATACAGCTGTCGATGCTTACAATGCCGGACTTAAGATCGTTGTTCATGAAAAAGCAGTAGCGAGCTTTAACCAAGCAGGGCATGAGTGGGCATTAGGACATTTTAAGAGCTGTTTGAACGCAAAAGTTATCTAAATCACTCTCTTGGAGGTAATGAAAATGAACAATAAATATGCTGATGATAGTTTAGCGCTGCACACAGATCTTTACCAGATTAATATGGCTGAAACATACTGGGAGGACAATATTCATAATAAAAAGGCTGTATTTGAAGTCTTCTTTCGTAAACTTCCTTTCGGGAACGGATATGCTGTATTTGCTGGATTAGAGAGAATCATAGATTATCTGAAGAATTTTAAGTTTACAACAAGCGATATCGATTACCTTCGGGAGAAACTAGGGTACGAAGAAGATTATTTGGAGTATCTGCAGCGAATAAAATTTACGGGAACTGTTCGCTCTATGGTGGAGGGAGAACTGGTTTTTGCAAACGAACCGATCATACGAATAGAAGCACCATTAGCAGAAGCTCAGCTTATTGAAACGGCTATTTTAAATATCGTAAACTACCAGACACTTATTGCTACAAAAGCATCCCGCATTAAACAAGTGGTTGGAGAAGAACGAGTGATGGAATTTGGAACACGCAGAGCACAAGAGATGGATGCAGCGATTTGGGGAACAAGAGCCGCGTTTATCGGTGGATTTGAAGCAACGTCTAATGTAAGAGCAGGAAAGCGATTCGGCATACCAGTCGCAGGTACCCACGCGCATGCTCTCGTCCAAACGTATCGCGATGAATATACGGCATTTCATAAATATGCCCGCCGTCACAAAGACTGTGTGTTCTTAGTCGATACGTATGATACGTTGCGCTCTGGAGTGCCTACAGCGATAAAGGTCGCTAAAGAACTAGGAAACAAGATCAACTTTAAAGGGATTCGCTTAGATAGTGGAGATCTTGCTTACCTTTCAAAAGAAGCGAGAAAGATGCTTGATGAGGCAGGATTCACAGATACAAAGATTATTGCTTCAAATGATTTAGATGAGAATACGATCATCAATCTAAAAGCGCAAGGTGCAAAAATAGATTCGTGGGGAATCGGTACAAAATTGATCACCGCTTATGATCAGCCAGCCCTAGGAGCGGTCTACAAACTTGTCTCTATTGAAGACGATCAAGGGAATATGGTAGACACGATCAAAATCAGCGGAAATCCTGAAAAGGTAACGACTCCTGGTTTGAAAAAAGTGTATCGAATCATCAATACACAGAATAACAAATCTGAAGGTGACTACATTGCGCTGGACAACGAAAAGCCCGAAGAAGAAGCTAGACTAAAAATGTTTCATCCTGTGCATACGTTTGTCAGTAAATTTGTTACAAACTTTAAAGCGAAAGAGCTTCATCAAGATATTTTTGTAGAAGGTAATGTTGTCTATGAAAGTCCTACTCTTAAAGAGATACAGATCTTTGCCAAAGAGAATTTAGAAGTATTATGGGATGAATACAAACGTACGATGTATCCCGAGGAGTATCCAGTTGATCTTAGTCAGGCGTGCTGGGACAACAAGATGAAGAACATTCAAGACGTGCAAACAAAAGTACTTTCATTAATCGGGGAAGGAGAATCTCACAATGGGTAAGATTGGAATCTATGGCTCATCTTTTGACCCGATAACGAATGTCCATCTATGGACCGCTAGTACCGTTGCACACCGCTGTAAACTAGACAAAGTGATCTTCCTTCCATGTTCAAGTAAACGAAAAGATAAAACGATGAAAACGTCTGATACCCATCGTTGGGAGATGCTCCAACTTGCAATCTCAAATAATCATACATTTATAGCCGATGATCATGAGATGCTTCAAGAAGCTTGGGAAGTATATACGTATTACACGATGGAACATTTCAAACAAAAATATCCTGATGATGACGTGTATTTCATTATGGGAGCAGATCTGCTGGTTGATATTGCTGATGGTAAGTGGAAGTATGATGAGAAGTTAATCTCAAGCAATAAATTTATTGTGATGGCAAGGGATGAAATTAATATGGTTAAAACGATCTCGCGTTCACCCATCCTAAGAAATCATGATAATGGAACAAGATTTCATCTGATCGATAAAGGGCTATCTATGGAAATTAGCAGCACTTATATCCGTGATGAATTTGCTAAGGGTGGGGAGCCAAGGTATCTGTTGCCTGATGCTTGTTATGAATATATAAAAAAACACGAACTGTACTCTTCTTGATGAGTGGTGCAATCCTAACAACAGCTGCCTCTAAGGTACTCTGAGAAGTACCTTAGAGGCAGCTGTTTTTTGCATTTTCCTAAATATTTTTAAAAGAAGTTAACTTTCAGCCATTTTTGGAAAAAATAGAAATAAACTAGTGAAAGATGCAAAAAACGTTTACGGGACTATTGATTTAGGGAAGAGCCTTATAAATACCTTATGAGCGTATGGAGGATTATAGATGGCTACCGTAATTAAAGGAGAATACAAACACGTGAACTGTGATAGTGAATATGGCACATTAAAGAAAGTGATTGTGTGTGAACCAAGATATATGAAGATCGATGAAATAATTAATGAAACACAGCGCCATTTTGCAAAAGACAACATCAACATGAAACGAGCGATGAAACAGCATCAACACTTCGTGGACACGATGAAAGCACACGGTGTAGACGTTTATAAACTTCCTGCGATGGAAAAATTTCCCGAACAAGTTTTCACGCGTGACATTGGATTTACAATCGGTGAGACGGTATTCGTATCACGTATGGGGAGCAATATACGCGATGGAGAAGAGAAAGTATTAAGAAACTGGTTATTAGAACATCAGATTAATCTATCTTTGATCGAAGGTGACCGAATTGAAGGCGGAGATGTAATCGTTCATGGCGATACCGTTTATATCGGAGTGAGTGGCAGAACCTCTGAGGAGACCATTCAAGAACTTCAATCACAGCTGCCTCATATGAATGTCGTTGCTGTACCATTCGATCCTATTTATCTGCATCTCGATTGTGTCTTTAACATTTTGTCTGAAAAAGATGCGTTAATCTATAAACATGCTTTTGAGGAAAAAGACTATCAGTTTTTAGCCTCAAAATTTAATGTGATTGAAGTGGAAAAAGAAGAACAATTCACGATGGGGACGAATGTTTTATCCATTGGAAACAAAAAGGTTTTAAGCCTTCCTGTAAATAAAAATGTTAATGCAGCACTGCGAGAGAGAGGGTACGAAGTTTTAGAAGTGGACATTTCTGAGATCATAAAATCAGGTGGTTCGTTCCGCTGCTGTTCGATGCCGTTATATCGAGAAGAGATGCATTAAATCGTTACCAAGTAGTCTTTGCCGGTGGGTAGACTGACATAGTCAATTGGGACATTAATAAAACACCTGTTAGGCTGCCATACTCCCCATTTCAATAGGGGTGTGGTAGCCTAATTTTTCTTGAATTCGCTCCTCATTGTAATACTTCATGTATT
>NZ_JBHUPF010000014.1:0-20314 GCF_042686385.1 Fictibacillus nanhaiensis | reverse complement strand
TGGTTAACGTCATGATAGGTCTAGTGATGATGGCAAAGAGGTCACACCCGTTCCCATACCGAACACGGAAGTTAAGCTCTTTAGCGCCGATGGTAGTTGGGGGTTTCCCCCTGTTAGAGTAGGACGTTGCTAGGCAAAGAAGGTGGGACGAACTTTATGTTCGTTCCATCTTTTTTTGTATTTAAAAAACTGCTTTTCTTTACCTTTTTATAATTAAATAGCTAGAAAAGTAAACTTTGGAATCATTTAAAAGTTGAAAACAGCGCATTCGGGATATAAATAAAGAGTTTTTATGAAAGAAATAAAGTCTAACTTAACTTGCCTTAACATTTATAAGTCCTCAAATGAATTTATAAGTCTTCAAAAAAATTTATAAGTCTTCATCAGAGTTTATAAGTCCTCAAAAATATTTATAAGTCTTCACCATATTCCCACCCCTAACCCTGAGCTTAAAACCATCAAAAGGAAACTTGGCATCTGCCATGCTTTCATTCAGTCTATATAGTAAACTCGGCATTACGCCGAGCCCTGTATTCAAATCCCAAACCCAAAAAGGATACTTTGGCATCCGCCAAACTTCCTACTAAACTCCTCTAAAAACGTCAACTGCATTTGCATCAATTCTCCAGTTTCCAACTTGTCCAAAAAGTGTTATCCTTAACGAAGTATTTTTCACCTTGGGAGGCTTGCCATCATGTTAGATAATGCGTTCGTCATGGTTGGGATCATTTTATTGATCAATATTGTATATGTATCGTTTTTTACGATCAGGATGATCCTGACGTTGAAAGGACAAAGGTACTTGGCTGCCTTTATTAGTGTGTTCGAGGTTATTATCTATGTGGTCGGCCTCGGGCTTGTACTTGATAACTTGAATGAGATTCAAAACTTAATTGCGTATGCGGTTGGTTATGGAATTGGTGTTTTAGTAGGAATGAAGATTGAAGAAAAGCTTGCACTTGGATATACTACTGTTAACGTAATTACGACAAATCTCGAAGGCGGCTTGCCGAACGAGCTTCGCAACAAAGGCTATGGGGTTACAAACTGGCTGGCAGAAGGTCGTGAAGGACAGCGTTTGATGATGGAGATCTTAACATCACGTAAATCAGAAATGAACCTATATAATACGGTAAAGGATTTAGATCCGAAGGCGTTTATTATTTCACATGAACCAAAAGCGTTTCATGGTGGATTTTGGGTTAAGGGTATCAGGAGGTAACAGATGGAGAAGAAACCTTCTAAAAAGAAGTTTGCTGTTGAAGCAGGAGAAACGATTTCTGATTGTCTGGATCGTATGGCTGTAGAAGGCTATACGCCAGTGAGAAGAATGGAAGAGCCCGTTTTCCATGAAGTGAAACGCAACGGCAGAATGGAACCAGAAGTAAAGGAACAACGAATTGTATTTGAAGGGAAACTCCTTCAATAATGACCAAAACACGAACATTAAATGTGATATACAACTTAATGTTCGATTTTTGTTGACAAAACAAAACAATCATTGCTACAATAAAATCAGAAGAATAAAGCCCTCATATAATTTCGGGAATATGGCCCGTAAGTCTCTACCTGATGACCGTTATTTCATCAGACTATGAGGGAAAGCATCTTTCTGTCTATTTTTATCGGATACGTATGTCCAGTTGGCTGCTTTCTCTCATATTAGGGAGAAGCATACTAACTGGACTTTTTTATTTTTTCTGACAATAAGGAGGCTGCCATGGCTAAAGTTGGCGTAATCATGGGAAGTGTTTCAGATTGGGAAACAATGAAAGAAGCGTGTGACCTATTAGATGAACTAGAAGTAGCTTACGAGAAGAAGGTGGTTTCGGCACACCGTACACCGGATCTCATGTTTCAATACGCAGAAGAAGCAGAGCATAGAGGGATTGAAGTAATCATTGCTGGAGCAGGCGGAGCAGCTCACTTGCCAGGTATGGTCGCAGCAAAAACGATCCTGCCTGTAATCGGTGTTCCGGTTCAATCCAAAGCGCTAAACGGTATGGACTCACTATTATCCATCGTTCAGATGCCAAAGGGTGTTCCTGTCGCGACAGTTGCGATCGGGAAAGCGGGTGCAGCGAATGCGGGACTTCTAGCCGCACAGATGGTGGCTGTACATGATGAAGGAGTCAAACAACGTTTAAAACAACGCCGTGCTACTGCACAACAACAGGCGATCGAAAGTAGTGAGCTTCTTGTTTAAAACGATAAAACCACAACAAACACTAGGTATACTTGGCGGAGGTCAGCTCGGCCGCATGATGGCGTTGAGCGCTCGTGAGATGGGATTGAACGTTGTTGTTTTAGAACCAGGTGAGAACTCACCATGCGCGCAAGTTGCGGATCAACAGATCACAACAGCTTATGATGACCGAGAAGGCATCAAGAAGCTTGCAGAACAAAGCGATGTCGTCACATACGAGTTTGAAAACATAGATGCAGAGAGTGCGAACTGGTTAGAAGAGAACGGAAACTTACCGCAGGGAAGCCGTCTTCTCTCCGTCACTCAGCACCGTTTGAAAGAGAAAGAAACGCTTCAAAAAGCAGGTGTCCCTGTTGCACCATATCGTCCAGTGACCGATTTTCGTTCACTACAACGTGCGGTGGAAGAACTTGGTTATCCTTCTGTACTCAAAACGTGCAGAGGCGGTTATGACGGAAAAGGGCAGTTTGTGATCAAGCAAGAAAGTGATCTTGAGATCGCAGCAACACTTTTAGAAAAAGAGACAGATTGTGTGCTGGAAGCTTGGGTTCCTTTTGAAAAAGAAATATCCGTGATCATCACGAGAAGTGTGAGCGGTGAGGTTAAATCGTTTCCGATCGCAGAGAATATACACAAAGAGAATATCCTGCATCAAACGATCGCGCCAGCACGCATCACGAACAAAACAGCGGATCAAGCAAAGCTCCTAGCGGGGTCAATCGCAACGGAATTAGAGCTTGTTGGTACGCTTGCCGTAGAGATGTTCGTCGCAAAGGACGGTACGATTTATGTGAACGAACTAGCGCCACGCCCGCATAACTCCGGACATTACACGATCGAGGCGTGTGAGACTTCACAGTTCGATCAGCATGTCCGTGCCGTATGCAACTGGCCGCTTGGCAATACAGAATTAATAAAACCAGCCGTGATGATCAACATATTAGGTGAACATCATGAGACTGTGTTACGCGAGATAGGAAATTTAGGAGAAGCGAAACTTCATCTGTACGGAAAGAAAGAAGCGAAAGCGAAACGAAAGATGGGGCATATCACGGTTTTAGGTGATACGATTGAACAGGCACTAGAAAAAGCAGAAAGAGTGTCCGCACTATTTTTAAGTGATAACAAAACGGAGGTAACACAATGATTGAACGCTATACACGCCCTGAAATGGGAGCGATCTGGACGGACGAAAACAAATATCAAGCGTGGCTTGAAGTAGAGATCTTAGCTTGTGAAGCTTGGGCAGAACTAGGAGATATTCCGAAAGAGGACGTGAAGAAGCTTCGCGAAAATGCGTCATTTGATATCAACCGCATCCTAGAGATCGAAGAAGAAACACGCCACGATGTTGTTGCGTTTACACGAGCAGTATCTGAAACACTTGGTGAAGAGCGTAAATGGGTACATTATGGACTAACTTCAACGGATGTTGTTGATACAGCTCTTTCCTACCTACTTAAACAAGCAAACGATATCTTAGCAAAAGATCTAGATCGTTTCGTTGAGATTCTTGCTGAAAAAGCAAAAGAACATAAATATACCGTGATGATGGGTCGTACGCATGGTGTACATGCTGAGCCGACAACGTTCGGATTGAAGCTTGCTCTTTGGTACGAAGAGATGAAGCGTAACGTGGAGCGCTTCAAGCAAGCGTCTGATACGGTTCGTTTCGGAAAAATTTCTGGAGCCGTTGGAACGTATGCGAACATCGATCCGTTCGTTGAAAAATATGTGTGTGAAAAGCTTGGACTAGAAGCTTCACCGATCTCAACGCAAACATTGCAGCGTGACCGTCATGCTCATTACATGTCAACGTTGGCACTCATCGCAACGAGCATCGAGAAGTTCGCAACTGAAGTTCGCGGTCTTCAAAAGAGTGAAACGCGTGAAGTAGAAGAGTTCTTTGCAAAAGGTCAAAAAGGGTCATCAGCAATGCCGCATAAACGTAATCCGATCGGATCTGAAAACATGACAGGTCTTGCTCGTGTAATCCGCGGTTACATGATGACAGCGTATGAGAACGTATCCCTATGGCATGAGCGTGATATCTCTCATTCATCAGCTGAACGTGTGATTCTACCAGATGCAACGATCGCACTGAACTACATGCTGAACCGTTTTGGCAACATCATCAAGAACTTAACCGTGTTCCCAGAGAACATGAAACGCAACATGGAGCGCACATACGGATTAATCTACTCACAACGCGTACTTCTAAAATTGATCGACAAAGGAATGGCACGTGAAGAAGCATATGACACTGTCCAGCCAAAAGCGATGCAAGCATGGGAAGAAGGCGTACAGTTCAGAACATTAGTAGAAGCTGAACAAAAAATTACTGAAAAATTAACACCTGAAGAAATCTCTGAATGCTTTGACTACAGTTATCATCTGTCACACGTAGACACAATCTTCGACAGATTAGGGCTTTAAAGGGTTTTATTAAAAGGATCTTTTAAGATTGTTGTTTTAGGAACGCTTCATTGACAAGTTGATTGGAGTGCAAGGTGCGAGACTCCTGCGGGATCAGTGGGGCAGGTGAGACTCCTAAGGACGCGAAGCGTCGAGGAGGCTCACCGCACACCCCGCGGAAAGCGAGCACCTGGAACGGAAATCAACCTCTCTCAACGACAACAATGTCATACTAAAAAGCTTTTAAGAAGTACTTCAACTAAAAAGAGAGTGATCTATTGAACTCTCTTTCTCTTTGCCTTTTTTAAAAGATTGAATATTGGGAATCTTCACTTAACGGAGGGGTCGCGATGGAGAAGTTAGAGCAGCTATACGAAGGAAAAGCAAAACGCATCTACCGCACAACAGACGAAGAAGTCGTCTGGGTCAGCTACAAAGATTCAGCAACAGCGTTCAACGGCGAGAAAAAAGCCGAGATCGCAGGAAAAGGAAGACTGAACAACGAGATCTCTTCTATCCTTTTTGAACTGCTTAAAGAGAAGGGAATTCACTCCCACTTCGTAAAACGAGTATCCGAAACTGAACAGCTCGTGAAGAAGGTGACCATCATCCCCTTAGAGGTGGTTGTCCGCAACATCGCGGCTGGTTCTTTATCAAAGCGTACCGGAATTCCTGAAGGTCAGATCCTTCCACGCACGATCGTCGAATTTTATTACAAAAACGATGACCTTGGTGATCCGCTTATTACGGAAGAACATATCGACATCATGAACTTGGCAACGCGAGAACAGCTCAGTCAGATTTCAGAACAAGCGATTCAGATCAACGAAGTGCTCACTTCTTATTTTGTTCAAAAGAATGTAAAGCTCGTCGACTTTAAGCTAGAGTTCGGAACAGATGCTAACGGAAACCTTATGCTCGCTGATGAAATTTCTCCTGATACATGCCGTTTATGGGATGCAGAAACGAACGAGAAACTCGATAAAGATGTATTTCGCCGGGGATTAGGAAGTTTAACAGATGCTTATGAAAAAATACTACAACGTCTAGGAGGCCTATCATGTACAAAGTAAAGGTGTATGTAACATTAAGAGAGAGTGTATTAGATCCACAAGGTAAGGCAGTAATGAGCTCGCTTCACAAAATGGGACAGTCAGAGGTTGAAGATGTACGTATTGGTAAGTATCTGGAGTTAACGCTTCAAAAAGGCGATTACGATCTAGATGAGAAAATCGTGAACATGTGCTCGAAACTTTTATCGAACCCGGTGATCGAAGACTACCGCTACGAGGTGGAGGAGGTTGTCGCACAGTGAAGTTTGCTGTAATCGTTTTTCCAGGATCAAACTGTGACACAGACATGTATCATGCTGTAAAAGATGAGCTCGGCGCTGAAGTTGAGTACGTCTGGCACGATGCAACGAACTTAAATCAATTTGACGGTATTTTATTACCTGGTGGTTTCTCTTATGGAGATTACCTCCGCTCTGGCGCTATCGCACAATTCTCGAACGTGATGACTGAAGTTGTAAAAACAGCAAACGAAGGAAAACCGGTTCTTGGCGTTTGTAACGGATTTCAGATTTTACTAGAAACAGGACTTCTGCCAGGAGCGATGCGTCGCAATGAATCATTGAAATTCATCTGCCAGCCAGAAGAGCTAGTCGTTGAGAATACATCGACGATCTTCACGACTCAGTACGAAAAAGGAGAAGTGATCTCAGTTCCAGTAGCGCATGGTGAAGGCAACTATTATTGCGATCAAAACACGCTGCAACAGCTTAAGGCAAACAACCAGATCGTATTCACATATAAAAACAATCCGAACGGATCAGTTGAAAACATTGCCGGTATCACGAACGAAGAAGGCAACGTGCTTGGTATGATGCCGCATCCGGAACGCGCGGTCGATGAGCTGTTAGGCAGCAAAGATGGTCTTAAATTATTTCAATCTATTGTGAAGAGCTGGAGGGAACGTTATGTCGCTGCAACATGAACCAACAAGTTCACAAATTAAAGAGCAAAAATTATACCGTGAGATGGGTTTAAGTGATTCAGAGTTTGAACTCGTAGAAAAGATTATCGGCAGATCTCCTAACTGGACAGAAACAGGACTGTTCTCTGTTATGTGGAGTGAGCACTGTTCTTATAAAAATTCAAAGCCTGTTCTAAGCAAGTTCCCTACAAAAGGTGAGCGCGTACTTCAAGGTCCTGGTGAAGGTGCTGGAATCGTGGATATTGGTGACGGTCAAGCGGTTGTTTTCAAGATTGAATCTCATAACCACCCTTCAGCGATCGAGCCTTATCAAGGAGCTGCAACAGGTGTCGGTGGAATCATCCGTGACGTTTTCTCGATGGGAGCGCGTCCGATCGCGATGCTGAACTCGCTTCGTTTTGGTGAATTAGAATCACCGCGTGTAAAGTATTTGTTCGAGCAAGTGGTAGCGGGGATCGCAGGCTATGGCAACTGCATCGGAATTCCGACGGTTGGTGGAGAAGTTCAATTCGATCCATCGTACGAAGGAAATCCGCTCGTTAACGCGATGTGTGTCGGTCTAATCGATCATAAAGACATTAAAAAGGGTCAAGCGAAAGGTGCTGGAAACTCTGTCATGTACGTTGGGGCGAAAACAGGCCGTGACGGCATTCACGGTGCAACGTTTGCATCAGAAGAGCTTTCTGAAGCGTCAGAAGAAAAGCGTCCAGCGGTTCAAGTTGGAGATCCTTTTATGGAAAAACTCGTTATGGAAGCGTGCCTCGAGCTTATTCATAACTGTGATGCGCTTGTTGGAATTCAAGATATGGGTGCGGCAGGTCTTACAAGTTCGTCCGCTGAGATGGCAAGTAAAGCGGGCATGGGCATCGAGATGAACCTTGATCTTATTCCACAGCGTGAAACAGGTATGACGGCATACGAGATGATGCTTTCAGAATCTCAAGAGCGCATGTTGTTAGTTGTTGAACTAGGTCGTGAGCATGAAGTAGAAAAGATTTTTGCCAAATGGGATCTAGATTGCGTAACGGTTGGAACGGTTATCGAAGAACAAGTACTTCGTCTGACTCACCAAGGTGAGATCGTAGCAGATGTACCGGTAGATGCTCTTGCAGAAGATGCACCGGTTTATCATAAGCCATCAAAAGAACCTGCATATTACGGTGAGTTCCAAGCGCAAGCAGACTACTTCCCAGAGATTACTAGCTTCAAATCTACGTTGCTCTCTCTTTTGAAGCAACCAACGATCGCGAGTAAAGAATGGGTTTACAACCAGTACGACTACATGGTGCGTACGAATACCGTTGTAGCACCTGGTTCGGATGCGGCAGTTGTAAGAATAAGAGGAACGAAAAAAGCGTTAGCGATGACAACAGACTGTAATTCTCGCTATCTCTATCTCGATCCAGAAGTAGGCGGCATGATCGCTGTTGCTGAAGCAGCTCGTAATCTTGTATGTTCAGGAGCGCAGCCTCTTGCGGTGACAGATTGCTTAAACTACGGAAATCCTGAAAAGCCAGAGATCTTCTGGCAGTTAGAGAAATCAGCTGACGGTATGAGTGCGGCATGTAACAAACTCGCAACGCCAGTCATCGGTGGTAACGTATCTCTTTATAACGAAACAAACGGTGTAGCGGTTTACCCGACGCCCGTCATCGGTATGGTTGGGCTTATTGAAGACACGAAGCACATCGTGACTCAGAGCTTTAAAGAAGCGGGCGACATCATCTATGTAATCGGTGAGAGCAAAGCTGAATTTGGAGGAAGTGAGCTTCAGAAGATGAAAGAAGGACGCATTTTTGGTAAAGCGCCTCACATCGATCTAGAAGTGGAAGAAACAAGACAGCGTGAGCTTTTAGCAGCGATTCAAAAAGGGTTAATCCAATCTGCGCATGATGTTGCAGAAGGCGGACTGTCTGTTGCACTTGCTGAGTCTGTGATGGACGGAAAAGTAGGAGCGAGCGTGACGCTAACAGATGAGCCGATCGGAAGTCTTTTCGGAGAATCTCAATCCCGTTTCTTAGTTACAGTAAAACCTGAACATCAAGATGAGTTCCAACAGCTTGTAAAAGACGCAAAAATCATAGGTTTTGTTCGTTCTGAGAGCGGTCTAGCGATCGATAATGAGCAGGGTGAAGAGTTGTTATCCTGCACGCTCCAGGAGATGCAAGACGCCTGGAAAGGAGCTATTCCATGCTTGCTGACATCAAAGGCTTAAACGAAGAATGTGGTGTGTTCGGGATCTGGGGTCACCCGGATGCTGCGCAATTAACGTATTACGGGCTCCACAGTCTGCAGCACCGCGGACAAGAAGGAGCAGGAATCGTTGTAACAGACGGAGAGCGTTTACGCATTCATAAAGGAAGCGGTCTCGTAAACGATGTGTTCAGCAAAGGTGAACTAGAAGGATTGATCGGACATGGTGCAATCGGCCATGTTCGGTATTCCACTGCAGGAGGCAATGAGCTTGCGAACGTTCAGCCCTTATTGTTTCGTTCACAAACAAGCTCGCTTGCTCTTGCTCATAACGGGAATTTGGTGAATGCCAACGCGCTAAAGCATCAGCTAGAATCGCAAGGAAGTATCTTTCAAACAACTTCAGATACAGAGGTGCTTGCTCATCTGATCAAGCGCAGCGGTTATTTTACACTGAAAGAAAAAGTACAAAACGCTTTAACGATGCTAAAAGGTGCGTATGCGTTCTTAGTGATGACAGAGAACGAGATGATGGTAGCGCTCGATCCGAACGGATTACGCCCATTGTCACTCGGTATGCTAGGTGATGCGTATGTGGTCGCATCTGAAACGTGTGCGTTCGACGTAGTTGGTGCCACATACGTGCGTGACGTGCAGCCGGGAGAACTTTTGATTATTAATGAAGATGGATTAACGGTCGATACGTTCTCGACTTCTGTTCAACGCTCGATGTGTTCGATGGAATATATTTATTTTTCACGACCAGACAGCAACATTGAAGGAATCAACGTTCATGCGGCTCGTAAAAGCCTTGGGAAAAAGATGTATGAAGAAGCTCCGATTGAAGCGGATGTTGTAACAGGTGTGCCTGATTCAAGTATCTCAGCTGCGATCGGTTATGCAGAAGCATCAGGTATTCCGTATGAGATCGGTTTGATTAAAAATCGCTATGTCGGACGCACGTTCATCCAGCCTTCTCAAGAGCTTCGTGAACTTGGGGTGAAGATGAAGCTTTCGCCGGTTCGAGGAATCGTAGAAGGCAAGCGTGTTGTGATGGTGGACGATTCAATCGTACGCGGAACGACGAGCCGCCGAATCGTGAAGATGCTGCGTGCTGCGGGCGCTACAGAAGTTCACGTACGCATTACAGCTCCACCGATCGCGCATCCATGCTATTACGGCATCGATACGTCAGAACGTGCGGAACTGATTGCATCTAAGCACTCTGTTGATGAGATCCGTGAGATTATTGGTGCGGATTCCTTATCGTTTATTTCCGTAGAAGGATTGATGGAAGGTATCGGACGTTCGAATGCCGAGCCGAACTGCGGTCAATGTTTAGCTTGTTTTACAGGACGATATCCAACAGAAATTTATCCAGATACTGTTTTACCATATGAAAAAGAGCTTGTTTAAAGGGGGAGAAGACGATGGCAGAAGCATATAAGCAAGCAGGCGTAAACATCGAAGCAGGATATGAAGCGGTCGATCGTATCAAGAAACATGCACAGAGAACGAAACGTCCGGAAGTATTAGCAGGTCTTGGTGGATTTGGGGCGATGTTCGATCTATCAGGATTTTCACATAAAGAGCCTGTGCTGATTTCCGGAACAGACGGAGTAGGCACGAAACTGATGCTTGCGTTCATGGCGGATAAGCATGACACGATCGGTGTAGATGCAGTTGCGATGTGTGTGAACGATATCGTAGCGCAAGGCGCTGAGCCACTTTATTTCCTGGACTATATTGCTTGCGGCACGCTTCACCCTGAAAAGATCGAACAGATCGTTAGTGGGATCGCGGATGGCTGTGAACAAGCAGGCTGTGCGCTCATCGGCGGAGAAACAGCAGAGATGCCTGGCATGTATAACAGTGAGGAGTATGATCTAGCTGGGTTTACGGTTGGAATCGCAGAGAAATCGAAGCTGATCAACGGCGCTGCTATATCCGAGAACGATGTATTGATCGGTCTTGCTTCAAACGGTCTTCATTCCAACGGTTTTTCACTCGTTCGTAAAGTTTTATTAGAAAACGCAGGGCTTGATCTAAGCCAACACATTGAAAGCTTATCTAAACCATTAGGTGAAGAGCTGTTAACACCGACTCGCATCTATGTAAAACCGTTACTTGAAGTGTTCAATCAGTTTGATGTGAACGGTGTTGCTCATATTACAGGCGGCGGATTCATTGAAAACATCCCACGCATGCTGCCAGAAGGTCTGGCGGCAGAAGTAGATTATGGTTCATGGCCGGTACCTGCAATCTTTGATCTGATCGAAGAAAAAGGAAACCTGACACGGAAAGAGATGTTCACAACGTTTAACATGGGAATTGGAATGGTGCTCTCGGTTTCAGAAGAAAATATGCTTCCGATCATCCGCCTTTTAGAAGAAACAGGCGAGAAGCCTTACATCATCGGCCGCGTGAAGCAAGGTGAAGGCGTGATCTTTGGTGGAGGAA
This sequence comes from Fictibacillus nanhaiensis, assembly GCF_042686385.1. Lineage (NCBI taxonomy): Bacteria > Bacillati > Bacillota > Bacilli > Caryophanales > Fictibacillaceae > Fictibacillus > Fictibacillus nanhaiensis. The sequence continues at coordinate 9,045 of NZ_JBHUPF010000014.1, read as the reverse complement.
ACATCGAATGAGAAAAATAGCTGTATTTGCTTCTGGAAGCGGAAGTAACTTTCAAGCCATCGTAGACGCGGTTGAATCAGGTGAGCTTCAAGCGGATATCGAGCTTTTAGTATGTGATAAACCGGGGGCGAAAGTGATCGATCGTGCGCGTCACTTCGGGATTCCAACGTATTCGTTCTTGCCAAAAACATTTGCATCAAAAGCTGATTTTGAAAAAGAAATCGTTTCTGAACTTCAATCCTATGGAGTAGAATTTATCGTTCTCGCAGGATACATGAGGCTGGTCGGTGAGGTATTATTAAAAGCATATGAAGGCTGTATCATCAATATCCACCCGTCTTATCTGCCAGCCTTTCCTGGTAAGGATGCGGTCGGACAAGCTCTGAAAGCGAACGTTGCTGAAACAGGTGTAACGGTTCATTATGTAGACAGTGGCATGGATACAGGACCGATCATCGAACAGGTAAGAATCCCTGTATTGCCTGGCGATACAGAGGATACCCTGCAGCAACGCATCCAAAAAGCAGAACACCAATTGTACCCAGCCATCATCAATAAACTATTACAAAAAGACACCGTAGGAGGCTTCTTACATTGACGATCAAACGTGCACTCATAAGCGTTTCAAATAAAGAAGGATTGCTTCATTTTACAGAAAAACTAACTCAACACGGCGTAGAGATCATCTCTACAGGCGGAACAAAAAAGGCGTTACAAGACGCAGGAATACCTGTAATCGGTATCTCTGAAGTGACTGGTTTTCCTGAGATCATGGACGGGCGTGTCAAAACGCTTCATCCAAAAATTCATGGCGGTTTACTCGCTGTTCGAGATAATGAGACACATCAAACAGCGATGCAAGAAAATGAAATTTCGCCGATCGATCTTGTTGTCGTAAACCTTTATCCGTTCAAAGAGACGATCGCCAAAGAAGGAACCACATTCGCTGACGCGATCGAGAACATCGACATCGGCGGACCGAGCATGCTTCGTTCAGCAGCAAAAAATCACGCCTACGTAACTGTCGTTGTAGATCCGGCAGACTATGAGACAGTAGCGGGTGAGCTTGATGGTGCAGGAGCGGTAAGTGAAGAGACACGCCGCAGACTTGCTGCGAAGACGTTCCGTCATACAGCGGCTTATGATGCGTTGATCGCTGAGTATTTAACAGCAGCTGTAGAAGAGGAGCACCCAGAATCCTACACGGTAACATATGAAAAGAAACAGGACCTTCGTTATGGTGAGAACCCTCATCAAAAAGCCGCGTTTTATTCGACGCCACTGAAGAACACGCTCTCTTTAACAGACGCTGAACAGCTTCACGGAAAAGAGCTTTCGTACAACAACATCAACGACGCAGATGCAGCACTTTCAATCGTAAAAGAGTTCGTTGATCCAGCGGTGGTTGCGGTTAAGCACATGAATCCATGTGGCGTTGGAACAGGTTCAACGATCCTTGAAGCGTACACCCGTGCGTTTGAAGCTGACCCTGTATCGATCTTCGGCGGCATCATCGCTGCTAACACAGAAATTGATGAAGAAACGGCTCAAAAGTTGAGTGAGATTTTCCTTGAGATCATCATCGCTCCATCTTTTACACAGAAAGCCTTAGAGATCCTAACGAAAAAGAAAAACATCCGTTTATTAAAATTAGATTTCTCAGCAGGTAAAGGGATCGCGAAAAAAATCACGACCGTTTCAGGCGGAATGTTAGTTCAAGAGGAAGACGTTTTCGGGTTAGATGATGCGAACGTGACGATTCCTACAAAACGCCAGCCGACTGAGCAAGAGTGGAAAGATTTGAAGCTTGCTTGGAAAGTGGTAAAACACGTGAAATCAAATGCGATCGTCTTAGCGAAAGACGAAATGACAGTAGGTGTTGGTGCGGGTCAGATGAACCGCGTTGGCGCAGCGAAAATCGCGATTGAGCAAGCAGGTGAACGTGCACAAGGTTCTGCTCTTGGATCAGATGCGTTCTTCCCAATGGATGACACCGTAGAAGCTGCGGCACGCGCTGGTGTTACAGCGATCATCCAACCAGGTGGATCGATAAAAGATGAAGATTCGATCAAAAAAGCAGACGAGCACGGGATCACGATGGTGTTCACAGGCGTAAGACACTTTAAGCATTAATTCTTTTCTGAAGATTGTTTAGCTGTTTTCCTGAAAGTAGTTGATTTCCGCTCCAGGTTGCACGCTTTCCATGGGGCGAACGGTGAGCCTCCTGTCTAGTTGCAGTGACTAGCCCCTCGAGGTCAAAAGTTAAACGGTCAAGAAGGCAAAGTGCACCTTCCAAGCCCATTTCCCTTTTGCTTGTCGGGGCTGAACAGTCACTTCCACTTTTCGGACTGACCGCTTCAAGGTTGTCGCTCTGCTCCTGCGTCTACAAGTTCATGCTGACGAAGTGAACCTCCTCGTCGCATGCCTTGCAAGAAGCTCCTCATGTGGCAGGCAACCTTACGCTACAATCAACATGCTGTAGGAAGAAAAAAAGAAAACTTCTTAAAGCGACAACCTTAAAGTCTTTTCTTCAAAGATGAGTTGATAGGAGTGCAAGGTGCGAGACTCCTGCGGGACAGGTGGGCAGGTGAGACACTTATACGTGAAACGTACGAATGTGGCTCACCGCCTGCCCCGCGGAAAGCGAGTACCTGGAACGGAGATCAACAGCTTTCAAAAACTTCAAAGCTAAAAAAAGGAGGTAGCAACCATGAACGTTCTTGTAATCGGCAAAGGTGGACGTGAACATGCGCTCGTGTGGAAGTTTGCCAACAGCCCGAGTGTCACAAAAGTGTTTGCTGCACCAGGAAACCCAGGCATGGAACAACAAGCAACATGTGTTTCCATCAAAGAAACCAACATCGACGAGCTTGTCACTTTTGCAAAAGCAAACGAAGTCGGTTTAACATTCGTTGGCCCTGAAGTGCCTCTATTAGGAGGCATAGTAGACCGTTTCACAGAAGAAGGCCTTGTTATCTTTGGCCCGTCTAAAACGGCAGCAGAGATCGAAGGCTCAAAATCGTTCGCGAAGAATCTCATGAAAAAGTATGACATCCCAACAGCAGCTTCTGAAACGTTTACGAATCACGATGAAGCTCTAGCATATGTTCGGGAAAAAGGGGCGCCGATCGTGTTAAAAGCGGACGGGCTTGCGGCAGGTAAAGGTGTCATTGTGGCGATGACCTTAGAAGAAGCAGAAGAAGGCTTACACGAACTGATGGTGGACAAACGCTTTGGTTCTGCGAGTGAAACGGTGGTTGTTGAAGAATTCTTGGAAGGAGAAGAATTTTCGTTAATGTCTTTCGTGCATGACGAGATTGTCCTTCCGATGGAGATTGCTCAAGATCATAAACGTGCCTATGATGGAGATAAAGGTCCGAACACAGGTGGGATGGGAGCTTACTCACCCGTTCCTCAAATTTCTGACGCAGACATCCAAAAAGCGATAAAAGAGATCGTTCAGCCAACCGTTTCTGCGATGAAACAAGAAGGCACTCCTTTTACAGGGATTCTTTATGCGGGCTTAATCTTAACAAAGAATGGTCCGAAAGTGATCGAGTTTAACGCGCGATTCGGTGACCCGGAAACACAAGTGATTCTGCCGCGCTTGCAAAACGATCTAGCTGATCTGCTTCTATCCCTTTTAAACGGCAAAAAGCCGGAACTTCAATGGTCAGAAGAATCCGTACTTGGTGTGGTGCTTGCGTCAGATGGTTATCCTGTTTCTTCCTCAGAAGCTCAAGTGATTCAGGGGCTAGAAAACATTTCAGGTGGTTCTAACGTATTTCACGCGGGAACGAAAAGAGAAGGTGAATCTCTTTTAACAGATGGTGGCCGGGTATTATTGGTAGCCTCTAAAGGACGTTCATTAAGTGAAGCTCAGGAAAACGTGTATAAAGAAATGAAGAAAATCACGTGCGAAGGGTCATTCTATCGCAAAGATATCGGTTTTCGAGCTATTTCGCACGTCTCTTCTTAATAAACACAAACGAGATGGCGATGATTCCGCCGATAAGCAAGATATAAAGAAAAGCCGTATCCATTAAGTATTCGTAACTCATATGGCTTACCTCCTATATTGAAATTGAGGGCTGACGGACATGGTTGATGACCTTGTTCGTCAGCCTTCATTTATTGGATTGGGATGAGATGTGGCTGAGTCTGTATTCGGAGCTGCAGTTGGCATGGATTTCGGTGGCTGTATAATAGATAACGGCTTCCAACGACGTAAGAGCTGCATCCCAATAAAGATAACAAAACCTGCTATCACGTACGTGACATAAGGAACAGTGCTTTGTCCGCCATCCGCCACTTCAAACAAACGTCCTCCGATTGAATTTCCGATCGCTTCCCCAATCCCTGTAAAGACGCTTGCTAATCCAAAGAACATGCCAAGAAACCTAGCAGCTGCAAGCTGTGAGATCGACGTATCCAACGTGGGCATGATCAACATCTCACCTGTGATAAAGATGATTCCGGTAAAAACAAAGAAAAATAAAGTGTTCGCGAAATACAAACTTCCGAGTGCAGATCCGATACAGATCGCACCAATGCCAACAGAAGTCAGTGGATGAATGTTTCGGATAATATTTTTTGTGATGAGCGTTTGAGCTATTATGACCGTGATGCTGTTGATGGTCCAGATGATGCTAATGTCTTTTCCGTTGGACAGAACACTTTCAGCTCGAAGCGGGAGTACGAGTGCAAACTGTACGTAAAGTGCCCAAACAAAGATGGTGGCGATCACAAAAACAAGGAAGGGAATGTTTTTTAACGCCTGTCGATATTCACTCCACTTAACTTCTCGGCAGTTTTCGTCTCCACAGCCTGCAGGTAAGAAGAACCAGCTGATCACGCTTGCTCCTAAATAAATAACAGCAGCGGTGATAAAGATAAGTTTCGAACTTCCGGTAAATAAAGCGAAGACGGTCAATCCAGCGATCGCCATCCCAATGTTGGCAAAGATTCCGCGCAAAGAAAAAGCAGTAGATCTCATGTCAGCTTTAACGAGCGATGAAATAAATGCTTTTGTGGACGGTGCATTAAGCCCAAGACCGAGCCCGCTGATCGCAGCAGTTAACAATATGAGTGAATAGGTTGAAAAATAAGCGAAACCTATTAGCCCGCCTGCCCGTATTAAAGCACCAAGTGCGATGATAAAACGTCTGCCTGTACGGTCAGCGAATACGCCTCCGACCACACTTCCTACTTGCATGAAGATCGAGATAACAGCGAGAGTAAAACCAATCTGTGCCGCTGTTAGTCCGGTTTCCACTTTTAAGAGGATAGGAAGGACAGGCAAGACAAGATACGAGCCAAGATGGGTAATAAAGACAACGACCAATAGACTGAACAATGGTCTGTTGCCTTTTAATAAAGAATGAGTGGGCATAGTGCTGCCTCCTTCTTATTATGAAGGGTTGAACGGCGAACCTTCTTCCGCGATGTTACCAAGATCCATGTCGTTCATTTCTTTGCTTTTGTGAAGAAGGTCAGTCACTGGGCAGTAGCGAACGATTCCTTCTGCTACTTTCATCGCACCCATTAAGATCATAAGGATGTATGACTCTTTGTAAGGCTTTCTTGTCAGCTTTGCTGTATAAACAGAAAGCAGTGTTAGACCTGCAATAATACGAATCATGCTATTAACTAAACCAATATTTTGTCTCATTGTGATACTCCTTTCAATTTTCACCAATTTGCTTGATGAATATGGTATTCTTGAAAAAACGAAATTTTCAGAGAGAAGACAGGTGATCCAACATGAACCAACACATTGCTTTTTGGACAAAAGCGCAAATGCGCAAACAAGTGACCGTCATTCAAGGTGAATTGGCACCGTCGCTTGTCTTAACAAACGCTACTTATTTGAACACAGCTCTTAAAAAATGGGTAAAAGCAAACATCTGGATCCTTCAAGACCGCATCGTTTATGTAGGCGAAAAGATGCCTGAACATACAACAGGAACGGAAATCACAGATCTAAAAGGTAAGTTTGTTGTGCCGGGATATATTGAACCTCATTGTCATCCATTTCAACTTTATAATCCCCAGTCGCTCTCGCGATATGCATTGCAGCGTGGAACGTCCGTATTTTTAGCCGATAACTTTATGCTGCTTTTTGAAATGAATATTTCGAAAGCGCTTTCTTTTATGGAAGACGTGAACGATCTGCCTTCTAATTTCTTTTGGTGGTGCCGTTATGACGCACAGACAGAACTTCTAGAAGAAGAAAATTATTTTTCAGAAAAAAGTGTGAGGCAGCTGCTCGAGAGCCCGTATGTTCTTCAAGGTGGCGAGTTAACGAGCTGGCCGCGCGTGCTACATGGTGATGATACGCTGTTGCATTGGATGCTGAAGACGAAGAAAGCGGGTAAAAAGATTGAGGGACATCTGCCAGGAGCTTCTGAAAAGACCCTAACTGCGATGACGTTGCTCGGAGTGGATTGCGATCATGAAGCGATGACAGGGACAGAAGTAATGGACCGATTGAATGCCGGTCTGCAAGTGTCGCTTCGTTATTCTTCGATTCGTCCAGATCTTCCGAAATTATTGCGTCAGATGAAAGAAGAAGGCATCACGAATTATGAACGAATTTTTTTGACGACAGACGGTTCCACACCTGCTTTTTATGAAGAAGGGGTTACCGATAAGATGCTGCAGATCGCGCTTGAAGCAGAGCTTGATCCAGTGGATGCGTATATGATGGTCTCTTATAACGTGGCTCGATATTACGGTCTGGATCACCTCTTTGGTATGGTTGCGGCAGGGCGAGTCGCCCATCTAAATATTTTAGATGACGTAACAAATCCTCTGCCTGAATCTGTGTTGGCAAAAGGAAAATGGATGAAACGTGACGGTAAGGATGTTAGTGACGATCGTGACTTTCAATTTGATTGGGAAGGTCATGGCATCAAAAAAAGAGAGATCAAATGGGACCTCCAAGACGAAGATTTTCAGTTTTCTGGTCTCGTTGGAATAGAAATGTACAATAGTGTGATCACACGGCCATATAATGTATCGATCAATCCTTTTTCTGAAGAGATTAACGGAGAATCAGACGAGTGTTTCTTAATGCTGATCGATAAAGAAGGAAAGTGGAGAATCAATACGGTCGTAAAGGGTTTTGCGAAAAATCTGTATGGCTTTGCGAGCTCGTATTCCAATACGGGAGATCTTTTGATCATCGGAAAAAGCAAAAAAGATATGGCTGTAGCGTTCGAACGCTTGAAAGAAGTCGGCGGAGGAATCGTTCTTGCGGAGAGAGGCGAGATCGTCGCTGAGATAAAACTTCCTTTAGCGGGAGGAATGTCGAATCTTAGTATAGAAGAACTAGTGGTAGAAGAGAAAAGATTAACGAACGCACTAAGAGAACGAGGCTACCAATATGAAGATCCGATCTATTCGCTTTTGTTTTTCTCTTCCACACACTTGCCATACATCCGCATTACGCAAAGAGGCATTTACGATGTTAAAAAGAAAGGGTTACTCTTTCCTTCGATTATGCGTTAATATAGAAAAGGATTGGGCAAAATAATACGATACAAAGGTAGTGAGCCCAATGAAAAAGTGGTACGTCATCTTGATTTCGATCATGATGGTATTAACGCTGTCTGCATGTAAGGACGCAAGAGATAAAGTTTTAGAAGACGGTAAAGTAGATAAAGCGGAAGCGACGGATTCAAAAAAAGAGGAGTTTTCTTCTGTTTATCCCCTCACTGGCTTGGGAACGAATGAAGAGGTAGATCATCGCGCGGTTTCAGTCATGGTGAACAACCACCCGAAAGCACGACCGCAATCTGGACTTCATAAAGCTGATATTGTTTACGAAGTATTAGCTGAGGGAGAACTTACACGCTTTTTGGCGATTTTCCAAAGTGAGATGCCTGAAGTAGTAGGACCGGTTCGCAGTGCGAGAGATTATTACATCGAACTCTCACGGGGCTACGATGCTTTATTCGTGGCACATGGATTCAGTCCTGAAGCGAAAGAGATTCTCGATAGTGGGACGATCGATCACTTGAACGGAATGGATTATGATGGAATTCTTTTCAATCGGGCTGATTTTAGAAAAGCGCCGCACAACTCTTATATCACCTATGAAAATATTCAAAAAGGGATGGAGAAGATCGGCGCCGAGCAATCAGACGATCTGGATATGCTTTCATTTTTAACTAGTGAGAGTGCTAAAAATATAGAAGGTGCACCTGCAAAAGAGGTTAAGATCTCTTATCCAGGCGGAGAAACAGTAGGATTCACGTACTCTACTAAGAAGAAGACGTACGCGAGAAGTAGCAACAATGAACCAACGATAGATCGTGAGACCGAAACACCCATTACGGTTAACAATGTATTCATTGTTGAAGCAGCGCACCGTGTAATCGATGATGCCGGCAGACGAGAGATCAACTTAACGTCAGGCGGAGATGCGATTCTGATTCAGAATGGTGTCGCACAAAACATTTCGTGGAAAAACGAAAACGGAAGAATCGTTCCGGACGGTGGAGCGTTTGTTCCAGGAAAGACATGGATTAACATTGTACCGAGTGGAATGACAGATTCGGTTAAGATGCAATAAAAAGGAGTGCATGTTTCATGCAAATTGATAAATTACGAGGAAAAGCATTAGATCAGCTTTTTGAATCGGTTTTATCGCTAAAGGATATGGAAGAATGCTATCGATTCTTTGATGACCTTTGTACGATGAACGAAATTCAATCTTTGGCGCAGCGACTGGAAGTAGCCCGCATGCTTCGTGAAGGAAAAACCTATCACAAGATCGAGAGTGAAACAGGAGCGAGCACGGCAACGATCTCACGTGTAAAACGTTGTTTGAACTTTGGAAACGACGCATATGCGATGGTACTCGACCGCGTTCATGAAGAGGAAGAAGCAAAATAATGAGAAGAAAACCTGCCTGTAGACTAACCTAGGTAGATGGGACACAATAAAACACCTTCGAAATGATACACTTATTAAAAGTGAAAAATCGGAGGTGTTTTTGCATGGGCAAAAACGTTTATTCAAAAGAAACAAAGTGGGCTG
>NZ_JBHUPF010000013.1:0-18965 GCF_042686385.1 Fictibacillus nanhaiensis | reverse complement strand
GCCAGCGTTCATCCTGAGCCAGGATCAAACTCTCCATAAAAGTGTTTGTCTTGCTCTAGTTTTAAAACTGACGGAATTAATTCTTAATTCCTTACCTATTTCTTTTGTTCAGTTTTCAAAGAACTGTTTGGCTTGTCTTTTTCCGAGACAGCTTTATTATCTTACCGAATGGAAGTCATAAAGTCAAGCACTTTTTTAAAATCTTTTTTTGATCATTTTTTTACGATCATATGGTGGGCCTAAATGGACTCGAACCATCGACCTCACGCTTATCAGGCGTGCGCTCTAACCAGCTGAGCTATAGGCCCGTAAAAAGTAATGGAGCGGGTGATGAGAATCGAACTCACGACCAGAGCTTGGAAGGCTCTTGTTTTACCACTAAACTACACCCGCATAAGTATGGTCGGGAAGACAGGATTTGAACCTGCGACCCCCTGGTCCCAAACCAGGTGCTCTACCAAGCTGAGCCACTTCCCGTAAAAACATGGCGCGCCCTGAGAGATTCGAACTCCCGACCTTTTGATTCGTAGTCAAACACTCTATCCAGCTGAGCTAAGGGCGCGTATTTTAAATGTATGTTAGGTTATGAATTAAAGTTGGTGCGGTCGAGAGGACTCGAACCTCCACGGGGATACCCCCACTAGCCCCTCAAGCTAGCGCGTCTGCCATTCCGCCACGACCGCGCGGCTAGATGCCAGCGCATGAGCACTGCAACTTATTCTGAAAAATTAATATGGTGCGGGTGAAGGGACTCGAACCCCCACGTCAAAGACACTAGATCCTAAGTCTAGCGCGTCTGCCAATTCCGCCACACCCGCATATTAATTTGAAAATGGTGAGCCATGAAGGACTCGAACCTTCGACCCTCTGATTAAAAGTCAGATGCTCTACCAACTGAGCTAATGGCTCTCACTCGAAGTGTTTTTAAACACTTATCTTAAAAAGAAAAAATGGCTGGGCTAGCTGGATTCGAACCAACGCATGTCGCAGTCAAAGTGCGATGCCTTACCGCTTGGCTATAGCCCAACACCTTAGAAATAATGGCGGACCCGACCGGGGTCGAACCGGCGATCTCCTGCGTGACAGGCAGGCATGTTAACCACTACACCACGAGTCCATCAATCTATAGGTATTACTTTTATGAAAGTATATGGTGACCCGTACGGGATTCGAACCCGTGTTACCGCCGTGAAAGGGCGGTGTCTTAACCGCTTGACCAACGGGCCAGATGGCAGAGAAGAAGGGATTCGAACCCTCGCACCGCGTTAGCGATCTACTCCCTTAGCAGGGGAGCCCCTTGAGCCACTTGGGTACTTCTCTGTATGGCTCCACAGGTAGGACTCGAACCTACGACCGATCGGTTAACAGCCGATAGCTCTACCACTGAGCTACTGTGGAATGTCTTTTAAGGACAATTAATATCATAATCGTTTCGGCTTCAGATGTCAACTAGTTTTATAAGTTTTTTCTGAGCCGCATTCGCTTTACGATACCTGCTTTTAAAAGCTATGTAATAGGTATGTCTAACAGCGACTTTATTAAATTACCACATACCTATATTCGAAGTCAACACCCTATTTTAAAGAAACCTGTTTTAATTTCCCTCTGCACTTTCCACAAACGTATCTTCTCGTGTCGATTTTCCTTTTTCTTTTATAAGACTGCATACAGTCTGTACACATATAAGCGTATTTATAACTCTCTGTTCTTCTTTTTTCCGGGATGGATTGGCAGAAACGAGACCCACCTACTTTATGAAGCCAATATTTAAAGTCATCGTCACCATGTTTATAGCCCCTGCCCTCAATATGCATATGATAGTGCACGAGCTCATGCTTAATAACACCGATCAATTCTTCCATACCGAACGCCTCATAAAGATGTGGGTTCATTTCTATATCGTGAGATCGTAACAGATAACGTCCTCCTGTTGTTCGCAGCCTTCTATTGAATCGCGCTTGGTGGCGAAACGGTTTATTGAAGAACTGAATCGAGATCTCCTCTGTTAGCTTCTGCAATTCTTCATTGGTCATGGTCAAGCCCCTTACATTTCAAGTTCACATTAACAAGCTCCTATACATAGACTAATACACAAATAACGGATTGGGAAGTTCAAGGAGGTTCTCTATATGCCAACATGGTTTAAAAGACAGCTCCGTCGTGCTTATTATCAAAAAGACCGTTACCAAATCCGCTTACTTAATCAATGCTGGTTCTTTTATAACAAAAAACACTCCTCCAGTGAAGAATAGTCCACTGGAGAAGTGCTTTATCTTATTTTACTTTGGAGCGATCATGGTTAGAGCGATTCGATGTTTTGCTACATCTACTGAATCGACCCATACCGTAACAACTTGCCCTACGCTAACGACATCCATCGGATTCTTTACGAATCGATCCGTAAGCTTAGAAATATGAACAAGCCCGTCTTGTTTTACGCCGATATCTACAAACGCTCCAAAATCTACAACGTTTCGGACTGTTCCTTGAAGTTCCATTCCTTGTGACAAGTCCTCCATCTTCAGAACATCTGTTTTAAGGACTGGCCCTGAAAAAGCATCACGTGGATCTCGCCCTGGTTTCATAAGCCCTTCAATTATATCCTTTAAGGTTGGAACGCCGATATCTAATTTCTCTGAAGTTGCTTCAAGAGAAAGTGATTTTAACTTTTCTGCAAGAGCGTCTGAACCGATATCAGCAGGTTTGAATCCGAGTTCTTTTAAAAGAGCTTTTGTTGCTGGATAGCTTTCTGGGTGGATACCGGTCTGATCAAGTGGTTGATCTCCGTCTACTACACGTAAAAATCCGATACATTGCTCATACGTTTTTGCACCAAGACGAGGAATCTTCTTAAGTTCTGTTCTATTTTTAAACTTCCCTACCTCGTTTCGTTTGACGATAATGTTCTGCGCAACGGTTTTGGACAACCCCGATACATATTGAAGAAGAGACGACGAAGCCGTATTTACGTTCACACCAACTTGGTTTACTGCTGTCTCAACAACAAAAGAAATTTCTTCACCGAGTCTTTTTTGTGAAACATCATGCTGATACTGACCTACTCCAATAGACTTCGGATCGATTTTTACGAGCTCAGCCAACGGGTCTTGAAGTCTTCGCGCAATGGATACCGCACTTCTTTCTTCAACTTGAAGGTCAGGGAATTCCTCTCGCGCGACTGTAGAAGCCGAATACACACTCGCTCCCGCTTCGTTAACAATCACATATGCTACCGATTTATCTAGATCTTTTAACGTTTCAGCAATAAATTGTTCGGTTTCGCGCGACGCTGTCCCATTGCCGATCGCAGCAATTTCGATATCATACTGATCGATCAGTTTTTTTACAACCGCTGCTGATTTTTCCACCTCTGATCGCGGTGGTGTCGGGTAGATCGTCTGGATATGCAGCACTTTACCCGTTTCATCCACTACTCCTAGTTTGCAACCCGTTCTATAAGCAGGGTCAACTCCTAGAACAACCTTTCCTTTTAGTGGTGCTTGTAAGAGAAGACTTCTTACATTTTCAGAAAAGATATGAATCGCACGCTCTTCCGCTTGTTCTGTTAGAGCAGCTCGAATTTCTCGTTCGATAGAAGGGGCGATCAATCGTTTATACGCATCTTCAATCGCTTCAGAGAGATATGATACAGCAGGGGAGCTCGAGCGCTTCACTACTTTTCTCTCCATTTTTGATACGATCAGTTCTGAAGGTGCAGCGATACCAACTCTTAATATATTTTCTTTTTCTCCACGATTCACCGCTAAAACACGATGTGGAACAATCTTACGGATCGGTTCTTGATAGTCATAGTACATTTCGAATACTTTTTTCTCGTCTAATTCTGCATTTTTTCCATCGGTTTTGATCTCGCCTTTTGAAAACGTATCTTCTCGAATCCATTTTCGCAGATCTGCATCGTCAGAAAGCATTTCAGCGATAATGTCTTTCGCTCCAGACAATGCATCTTCAGCAGTGTTCACTTCTTTTTCTTCATTTATGTAAGATGCCGCTTCCTCTAATGGATCGTCATTTCTTTGTTCTAGCAACCATAAAGCAAGTGGTTCGAGACCCTTTTCTTTCGCTACAGTCGCTTTCGTTCTTCTCTTTTGTTTGTATGGACGGTAAATGTCTTCTAGATCTTGAAGCTTTTGTGTTTTTGCAATTGCTGCCTTTAACTCTTCTGTTAATTTCCCTTGTTCTTCGATTAAACGAAGAATTTCTTCTTTTCGGGAAGCTAAGTTTTGCAGATAGGTCCATCGGTCCATGATGTCTTTGATCTGTACTTCATCTAAGCCACCCGTTAATTCTTTTCGATAACGCGCGATAAACGGGACCGTATTTCCTTCTTCTAAAAGAGCAATAACTTGGTTAATTTGTTTTCCTTTTACGTTTAACTCGGATTCCATTGTTCTCAGTGCTTGTTCACTAATAGGTTGTCCCAATAAGAACACTCCTTTTTCAATCAATTAGTACTATTATAAACCAAGGAAGTGGTGGCGTAAAAATTGCACTCTTGTGAGTAGTTGATTTACGTTCCACGGGGCATGCGGTGAGCCTCTTGTCTAGTTGCAGTGACTAGCCCCTCGAGGTCAAAAGTTAAACAGTCAGGAAGGCAAAGTACGCCTTCATGCCCATTCAACTTTTGCTTGTCGGGGCTGAACGAGTCACTTCCACTTTTCGGACTGCCGCTATGCGCCATTAGGAGTCTCCACCTGACCGCTCGTCCCGTAGGAGTCTCGCATCTTTCACTTCAATCAACTTGTCAAAGAAGTGGATAATAACCCAATCCTATAGAAGCGACTAATATAAAACAAAAAACACCACCCTACAAACTGATGAAGGTGATGTTTTACGAAATTAAATTTACTTGTCCGACTAAGCATGTTGCATCGTCATTGATATCTTGAGGCAATCCACTAATAAAGAGGACAGATTCTTTAGGTGAAATCATTTTCGTTAACAACGAGCGACTCTGCGTATGAATGTCCATACCATCGGAATAAAGCATCAGAGTTAACTCTTTTTCAAACCTAAAGTCTTGTACTTTAAATTTTTCAGGCTTTCCTGCGAGAAAACCAACTTTCGGCAAAGGGTGAATGGCTTTTTGTCTTTCAGCAGAGATCATAAAACGGATGTTGCCAATTCCTGAATAAGTAGCTGTATGATTATGATAATCGACTTTGACAATGGCTATCACGGCACCACGGGTATGTCTTAACCCTTCATTACAAAGGGACATTAACCTCTCAACCGTTTCATGATGATTTTGATCGATAATATCAGTAGCGGCCCCAGAAGCTTCTTTCGCCATCTTACCGCTTCCTAGACCATCTGCTACTGCACAAATCAAATAATCTTCCGTTTCTTTCACATAAAAACTATCTCCGCAAAGATCATTTCCCTTTTTTGGTTTTTGATAAGAGGAAACCGATGCCTTGCTAAACTGATAGTGTTCGATCATTTAAGAGCCTCCGAAGGGGATACACGCAACGCTTCTTTTAGCTTTTCAAGTGCTCGTCGCTGAAGTCGAGAAACATGCATTTGAGAGATATCTAAACGTTCTCCCGTTTCCTTTTGGCTTAAATTCTCAAAATACGTACATTGAAGAATTTCGCGTTCACGTTCAGAAAGAACAGCAAAAGCTTTTTCCAAAAGCATTCTTTTATCAATCTGATCAAATCCAACATCATCGGATCCGACTAGATCAAGTAGTGTAACTGTACTTCCTTCTTGGTCAGCTTCAATCGAACTATCCACGGATAGAGCTTGATAACTTTTGCCCATTTCCATCGTCTCTAGAACTTCTTCCTCAGAAACTTCTAGGTACTCTGCGATTTCAAAGATCTTCGGTGATCTTTGTAAACGTGTAGTGAGTTCTTCGACCGCTTTCTTAATTCTTGGACCTAGTTCCTTAATTCGACGAGGGACGTGAACACTCCATGTTTTATCACGGATAAAACGTTTGATCTCACCGACGATAGTTGGAACAGCGAAAGATTCAAATGATCTTCCAAACGTTTTGTCATATCTTCTAAAAGCAGCAAGCAGTCCAATCATACCAACTTGTACTAAATCGTCATGAATGCTTTTTCCTTTAGAAAACTTACGAGCTAATGAATGAACCAAATCTTGATACTGCAAAACGAGGTTTGTCTGAATCTCTTCATTCTTTGGGTCTTGCTGCAGTTCATCGATCCAAGCATAGACTTGTTCTTTACTGTGAAGGCGCTGGTGAGATTCTGTCGACATGTTCCTCCACCTCATCTCTGTGAAGATACTTCGTCATCATTACAACGACACCGGCTTCACTGCTTATTTCTACCTTGTCCATTAATGTATCTATTAGAAAGAGGCCTAAACCTCCCTCATGCAGTTGATCAACTGATTTACCATCTACAGGGCCAAGATTTTTTGAGATAGATTCGACGTCAAAACTTTTTCCTTGGTCGACAACCGTAATTTCCATACGATCATCAAATATATTACAGCCAATGCGAACTTGACCTTTTTCTTCAGTATCGGAATAGGCATGGTTAACAACGTTCGTTACAGCTTCTGATACAGCAATCTTGATATCTTCAATTTCGTCAAACGCAAAACCCATGCGGTTTGCCAGGCCTGAGATCGTTAGCCTGACGACGCCTACATAATCCGGTTTTGCAGGGACCTTCATTTCAATATAGTCGGACGCTGTTCTCATAGCGCCTCCCCCTTTACTCCACTTTCAATATCCATAACTTCTGTTAATCCAGTAATTTCGAAAATACGTTTAACGCGTTCTGTCATACCTCTTAATTTTAAAGAGCTATTATTCGCTTTGGAAGATTTTAAAGCTCCCACGAAAATACCTAGCCCTGTGCTATCCATATATTCAATACCAGAAAGATTGACGATTACGATGTTTCCTTCTTTTTCTGTTAAAGGAAGCATCACTTCTTTTAATTTAGGAGCTGTATAAGCATCAACTTCTCCAGTAAGGTTTAACTCGTATGTTTCATTTATTTGTTCTTGATTTATTTGCAAATTCATTTCATTTCCCCCCAAGCTTTGTATGGAACCATATAAGGTACCTTTACCCTAATCAAATACTGTTTAAACCAGTCTTTTCAAAATAATTAAGGTAAAATCATCTCTGAGCTCAAAGCCTTGTAGGCGATCAAGCTCTTGAAATACATTTTCAACAATCTTTTGAGAGGGCAGATCCATATACTTACGAATAAGAGATACAACTTCTTCTCTTTCAATGAATCCTTTGCTTGTTCTGCACTCGGTCACTCCGTCTGATAGAAGGATCACCATGTCTCCCACTTCTATCATCTTTTCATAAGGATGGTAGGTAGTTGTTCTGGAAACACCAAGAACAAGACCTTTTGCGATCAAATCTTGAAACTCGTCTTCCTTTGCGTGATAGAAAAAGCCTGGTTCATGACCAGCACCCGCATAGTAAAACTTATGGCTTTCAGGTTCATAAACTCCATGAAACATCGTGATGAACATGTTGCTATGAACGTTTTGTTCAACTACACGGTTTAAGTTCTCTAATAGCAGATGAGGCTTCATCTGTTCTTCAGGCAAACTGTCCATCGCATATTTGATCATAGACATACATAGTGCAGCAGGTATGCCTTTACCAATGATATCTGCTACCGCGACACTTAAACTATTGCCGCTCTTTACAAAATTATAATAATCGCCGTTCATTTTTTTCGCAGGAACACTCACTACACCGATGTCGAGTTGTTCGAACTCTGGGACATCACTGAGCAATAACGTCTGCTGCATACTTGCGGCAACTTCGATCTCTGATTCAAGCTGTTGTTGCTTATCACGCAAACTTTGATGC
Organism: Fictibacillus nanhaiensis; assembly: GCF_042686385.1. Taxonomy (NCBI): domain Bacteria; kingdom Bacillati; phylum Bacillota; class Bacilli; order Caryophanales; family Fictibacillaceae; genus Fictibacillus; species Fictibacillus nanhaiensis. The sequence continues at coordinate 11,119 of NZ_JBHUPF010000013.1, read as the reverse complement.
TCACGATAAGCAAAACCGTAGCCGATCATCGCTTCGAGAAGAAAGTCAAAAGAATCTCTCATTTCTTCAGACATATCCGGAAACAGCTCATCCATCACTTGGATGTGTAAGCTGACAAGATCTTCTGGTGAGATCTGTTGTTCTAATAACTTTCTGCTGAATTGCTGCCCTTTGTAGAGGGTCGTCTCTGTTTTGGCTTTTAGATAGACCGATAATAAATCTTGGTAACGTTCCGTTAGTGCGTCTTTTGCGGTCAAGAGCTCTCCTCCTAACGAAGCCATTTAGTAGCTGATATCTCCGTCCCCACATCAACCGTGGATTCAATTGAGAATTCATCCATTAAACGCTTCACGCCTGGTAATCCAGCTCCTAGTCCGCCCGAAGTGGTATATCCATCCTCCATAACTTTTCGGATCTCTCGAATTCCAGGTCCATTATCTAATGCTACAATCCGTAGTCCTTTTCTTCCTAATTGATCGATCGGTTCGATACAAATCTTTCCTCGTCCTGCATATAAGTAGATGTTACGGGCGAGTTCAGATATGGCTGTTGTTATTCTTGCTTGATCAACATTTCCGAAACCTAGCTCCTTAGCCATATTTCTTCCGAGTTGACGGGCACTTACGATGTCCCACTCGTTGCGTACTTCCACACAGGATTGGATGTCCATAGTCATCCCTCCAGTTCCAGACGCAATTTATCAAGCCCCTGTTCTAAGTCAAGTGCTGTCGAAACTTCCCTCATTGAAATTCCAAGGTCAATTAGAGTAATAGCAACTGCTGGTTGTATTCCTGTTAATACAACTTGAGCTCCCATTAATTTTGACATCCTCACTACATCTCCAAGAACTTTAGCTATAAAGGAGTCGATCATGTCTACTGACGTTAGGTCAATAACCACTCCTTTCGCACCTGTATCGTGAATTTTATTAAGCAAGTCTTCTTGAAATTGAAGAGCTGTCTGATCATCCATTTCTACTTGAATGGTGATCAATAAATATTCGTGCAATTTTAAAATAGGAATTCTCATTTTTTTACTCTCACTCCCTATTTATTGCTAATTAACTGCTGATTTGTAATTTCTAGAGCGTTTTCCATACCCTTTTGTAGCGTACTTTTCGTTGGGAACAAGCTAAGATCGATTCCTAAGCTGACGATCGTCTGTGCGATTTCAGGACGTATTCCAACTAGAATACATGTAGAACCTAATAAACGCACGGCATCTGCTGCTTGAATAATATGATGGGCAACCATCGTATCAACGACAGGTACACCTGTAATATCGATGAGCACCACTTCTGAACGATATTTAATCACACCGTTTAGCAGGTTTTCCATAATCAACTTCGCGCGTTCCGTATCAATCGATCCGATAAGAGGCATCACACTGATGTTTTTGAAAACTGGGATCAGTGGAGCAGAAAGCTCTAATAATGCCGTCTTTTGCACGGAAACGGTTCTTTCCCAAATTTGAGAGGAGTTTTCGACAACGCGATTTAGAATCGGGTCTAACCAGCGATCGATTTCGCGGTATACAGCCGCTACTTTCTCTTTGTCGTTTTCTGTCTCAACTAAAAGATTTAAAACAACGCGCCGAGCTGCTTGAAGCCCTTGCGTTAAATAGCTTAATGGTAAACCTGTATGAAGAACTTGATCAAAAAAATCATCAAGTGTTCCGTCTTTAGAAATATCATGAAAATTGATGTGCTTAATTAACATAGCAAAAAACTGTTGGTCTGTTTCTTCACTAAACTTTAAAGATGTTCCAATCAGTTCTTTTTCTTTAAAAAACTCAACTTCTTTAAGCCAATTATTTTTTAGGGTTTCTTGATTTTCATTAATCATCTGTACAATCAAGTTGTCCAATTTTTCTTGCACCCCCACTACATGTAGTCTCAATTTCTATTATTTCACTTCTGAATATATTGTGCAATGTTTACTCTTTTACTAACTTTGGATATATAACCCAAGATTCAAAATGATAAACATGTATTTTTTTTACAAAAATGTTTAAATAGTATTCGTATACTTACTTCCATTAGAAGGGGTTCATTTCCTCGCTAAGTGGCAGAATGGGTAATAAGCAGTTTAAAACTGAAAAATTTATTTCTTTTATATAATATTTAAAAACTGATTCCTTTTCCTAAATAGAGGTAAACCATTGCTATTCTTCCAGCTATATGCGTAACGCCATGAAATAAAATAAAAAACCGCCAGACATCCCCGTCAGACAGTTTCCTAAATGATGTTATAAAATTAAAAATCAACCAGACCAGTGCTGATCTGCAATGCGTCGTCTACCCTGCGCATCATGTCTTCATCCAGTTGTGTTATTTTATCTGTTAATCTTTGCTTGTCAATCGTCCTGATCTGTTCAAGCAAAATAACTGAATCCCGTTCAAAGCCGTATTTTTTCGAATCTATTTCAACGTGTGTTGGAAGTTTTGCTTTCTGTATTTGAGCTGTGATTGCTGCTACGATAACAGTAGGGCTAAAACGGTTCCCGATATCATTCTGAATGATCAGTACAGGCCGTATTCCACCTTGTTCTGATCCAACTACCGGTGAAAGATCTGCAAAGTAAACGTCTCCGCGTTTGACTATCAAGGACTACACCCCGCTAACTAAGCGGTCCAAGGTATGATCGGCTTCCTCCTCTAACATAAATGCTTCTGAAGCAATCGTTAGATTGATCTTAGCCATTTCCATGTAACCCTGTTTCATCTCATCACGAAACTGACGCTTATTCTTCCGCTCACGAAGAAACATCTCAGTAGCTTGATGGATAAATTCGCTGCGGTCCAAATTCTCTTTTTTTATGACGCGATCTACCTCACTTAGTAATTTTTGAGGAAGACTAATCACTATTCGTTTTGTGTTCAATTCGGACACAACATACACCTCCAGCGCAAAGCTATACTACGATCAAATTCCTTTTAACCACATTTAATCTTATCACTTCAATAATCCATTTGCAAAGCGATTTCAAAGTATTTATTCTACAAAATTTTCAATAGTCCTTCTAATATTCTGCTAAAAATTTAGAATTACATTCATATTTTCTAAAATTCGACCCTTTTTCGTGTAAACTCTCGGCACTCGAGCAGAAATGAGGCATGGAATTTCATAATTTATCGTTTCTGCGATACGTGCAATCTCATCCATCTCTATTTTTTCTGCTTGCTGACTTCCTATTAAAGTGGCAAGTTCACCAACATCTATTCTCTTTGGAAGTCTCACCATACACTGATCCATACAGATCCTGCCGATGATCGGCATTCGTTCTCCCTTTATAAGAACTGAAGCTCCTGGGGATAATCTTCTTTGCCAGCCATCTGCATAGCCGATTGGTAGTGTACCTACCCACTCTTCTTTTGTTGCTGTATAAGTCGCTCCATAACTTACAGTATCCCCCGGCATCAGTTTTTTAACATGAATGAGTCGGGAATGAAGACTGAATGCCTCTTCTAGTGGAAACGGCAAATCTTGTTTTAGTTCGTTAGATGGCGCTAAACCATACATACTGATCCCCAGTCGAACAAGATTGAAAGGTCCTTCGACTTTTCTAAGAGCTGCTGCACTATTTGCACTGTGAACAAGGGGTGGATTCAATCCCCATGATTTCAGCAAGTCTATATATTCAATAAACTTCTTCCTTTGTTGTTCAAAAAGCTCTGATTCCCATTCATCAGCTGTTGCAAAATGAGTAAACACCCCTTCTGCTTTAAAGGCCTGAGATTGGTTGATGAGGCGCGCTGCTTCTAGCAGCTCACTTTCTTCTCTAAATCCAACTCGCCCCATACCCGTATCGATCTTCAGATGTATCTTTATTTGATATTTCGTTTCTTTCACATACGAATGGGCCTCTGTCAGCCATTCTTTTTGAAAGACTGTAAGGCTTATTTCATTTTCAGCCGCAAGACTAGCATATTCCGGACGTACACGGTTCATAACTAAAATCGGTGCCGTGATTCCTTGTTTACGCAAAGCTAACCCTTCATCGAGCAACGCAACAGCTAGAAACTCAGCTCCCGATCTCAATGCCTCTTCTGCCACTTGAAGTGCTCCATGGCCGTACCCGTTCGCTTTTACGACAGCCATAATTTTTTGTTCAGGGAGATGTGTCTTAAAAGATTTTATATTTTGACTGATCTTATCTAGGTCGATTTCCGCCCAAGTGTCTCGATAATAATGATGTTTATCCATGGTGTTGGCCTCCCCGTTTAGATTACTGCCTTCTATTTTACCCTCTTAGCTCGTTTTATGTAAGCATTCTAACGTTGTATTCCATAATTATGTGAGTGCAATCCAAAAGTTTTGAGAGTCTATCCACGAGTTTTCGTTCTCAATCCTAAAGTTTTGCCACTTTATCCACGAGTCTACAAACCTCGACAATTTACAGACCTCTAATATCCTACAATCAAATAAAAACAGGCTAGCATGATTGCCAGCCTGTTCCGATCAAATCCATATATAATGTAGAAATTATTTAATCGCCTCTCCGCTCACTGAGCGTGCGATCGCCATCAACTCATCTTGACCAAGGTTATTAGAGACAAGCAAGTAATCGACACCATTAAAATTCCAAGTGATTGATTGATCTGTCATCGCACCTACAGTAAAGCCAAGATCAACCGGTTCTCCGCTCGACATCGTTAAGCGCGAAGCTGTTTCAACAGCTGTGTTCTTCTGCTGCATCAGTGTGAATGATTTATCCTCGTCCGCATAATTCAATACCACTTTGGAGTCATCTTCTCCTTGTGCTACTTCTCTTTCATTGACGATGTTTAAGTTCGCTGTATAAGTCGGATACAGAACTTCGAATTCTTCTCCACCACCTGAGAAAGTAGGAACTTCAAATTGAGCACTACTCATGTTTGATTCCATATCGAAAGAGTTCTTATCAAATTTCGCATTGAACTTAACCTTTGAAAAATCTAGCCTGACTAGCTCTTTTTGGTCTTGATCCATGATTCGTACTTGTTGCGGGTCAAGATCTTTATTTAACGTGATCTCTTGCTGATATAAGTTTTTGTTTTGATAATTTGTTTTTGTGTGGAAAACATAGCTTTTCTCTTTTGATTTAAATCCTCTGTCCGTATCATTTAAGATGTCCGAAATAAGTGATTGGAACAAATAAACTTGGCTGTTGTTTTCTGGCCAGTCACTTTGGAAACGAAAACTTTTATTCAGAGCTGGCGTAAGAACGAAAACTCCATCTTTGTTACGCAGTATCATCTGACTTTGATCTTTTTCAGCATTTTTTAAGCTGACTCGGTAAAAATCCGGCTTCTTATGCCAAATTTCCAGATCATAAGTCAGTGGCTTCTCTCCTGTGCTCAATGTCATCTTGGCTTCCGCTTTGTAACCCGTCATGGATTCCATTCTTTCTTCTAACGAATCCAAAACATCGTTCTGGCTTTGTGCACCACATGCCGACAGAACCAATACGATCATGAACGCCGTCAACATCATTGACAGTGTTTTCTTCATTTTTTGCCATCCCCTTTGTCCCAAAGTAATTTCGACATTGAAGGGGGACCAACTCTCTGCATCTTGCAAAGGACTACCCCTTCTACCGCATTACAATATATGAGACAACCCTGGACAATATGCAGACTAGCTTGACGAGCTTTCTAAAACTACTTGTGCGATCGCGTATTCTTTCGTATGAGAGATAGAAAGATGGCATAAATATGGATAAGGAGAAGTAAGGAACGGCTTACCCTTTTCATCTGATTTAATCTCCATGTCCTGCCATGAAAGCTCAGCGCCGATTCCTACACCGAGCGCTTTCGCCATTGCTTCTTTTGCAGCAAAACGGCCTGCAAGATATTCAAATCTTCTGTTCCCATTTAAAGAAGAAAATCTTTTTTGTTCGAACGGCGTTAACACCCGCTCTAGAAATCGAGGTTGATTGGACACAACCTGTTTGATTCGTTTTAGCTCGATCATATCGATACCTGTTCCTACAATCATATATAAAAGCTCCTTTACAGCTATATCTTTCGCCCTATCTATCCTCACATGGTAAACTTAAGGAAGAAGGATTGACATCGTTTAAGATTTTGACTGTTTTTTAACTTTGACACTCGTGTTTGAAGTTGATTTCCATTTCAAGTATCTTGAGGCACGCACTTTGCACTCCAATCAACAAGAGAAAGAAAAAGCAGTCTACACTTTATATAAAAAGGGTGATACTATTCCATGTTTATAAGAGATGAAAGCTTTCAGACCTTTATTAGGCGTTATCCTATTGTTACTTTTTTAGTTGCTGCACACATCATCGTGTTTCTTCTTATTAATTTTACCCCTTTTTCTACTTCTTTGTATCATTTTATGGTCGGGTCTAATTATTACATCACTGCTGGAGAGTACTGGCGTTTATTCACTCCCATTGTTACGCATGAGGCTGCAGGTCATCTGATCTTCAACTCGTTCTCACTTGTCTTGTTCGGTCCCGCACTCGAAGGAATCCTTGGAAAGGTAAGATTTATTATCGGGTATATAGGTGCTGGTTTGATTGCAAACATAGCTACCTTATTATTGCTGCCCCTTTCATACGCTCATATTGGTGCATCAGGAGCTATTTTTGGTCTGTTCGGGATCTATGTTTATATGCTGTATAACCACCGTCAATATATCGACCAAGCCAACACACAGATTCTTCTTGTTGTATTAGGAATAAGTCTAGTAACCACGTTTATGAATGCACGAATCAACGTGATGGGACATTTGTTCGGATTGATTGGTGGTGCCGCTCTTGCTCCAATCATATTTGCTTCCCTTCATCGCAAGAAAAAACGATGGTAAACAAAAAGCACCTCACGCTTGAGGTGCTTTTCCTATTTGAAGATGTTCAATTAATACATCTTTTAATGATGTTTCAAAATAGACCGGCCAATCCACGTCTAAAGCAGTCAACTGTCTAGCATGTTTCGGCTTCACTCCGATGATTTTCACTGGTTTTCCGTTCATATATTGAAGCATGCGGAACAGTTCGCTCAACTTTTGAACGCCACCTTCATCAATTTCTCCTGTAGCAGAAAGGTCAAAGAAAATTTCTTCAAATTGACCTTCGTACGCGGCTTTCAATGCATTTCCTGTAACGGTGATCATCTTGCTCTCGTTCACATCACCAAATAAAGGAACAAACGCCATTTTTTCAGAGATCGGTATGAACGGTCCCGACAATTCATCAAGACGTTTCATCGCATCTTCTAAAGCTTCCTTCTTCTCAAACAGTTCAAAATCTGTAGAAGATAGTCGCAGTCTAAGCTCTAAAAGCTTGTCCTCAAGCCCTTGAACGTGTTTTCCGATGGGGATAAAGACAATATGAGCAACCTCTCCTTCCCAACATATAGAGATATCACATATCAAAAACGGCTGGTTCCTTGCCTTTATGTTCGCTTCAAACGTCTTTTCTCCATCAAAAGGCATCATAAACTTCATTAGCTTGTTACGGCTCTCTTCATCAAAACAGTCCCGAATCGTTTCAGCCTGCATGCCCAACAATTCAATAGCTTTTAAGGATCTATTCAAGATCATTCCATCTTTATCTATCTTTACGTATGGTACGGGTAGGACACTGCTCATTTGTAGGCGTTAATCCTCTCTTCGGTATATTCATCCAGCCATTTTTCTACCTGTTGGAGATTTTTTATAATGATTCCTTGTTTATTCACATACGGTTCTAGATCATATTTTTCAGTTAGTCTTCCGCCTACTAAGATATCAGGTTTATTCGGCAGTGCCGCTAATGCGTGAACATAGTTTTTAAGCACCGGTAGATTATAAACGATGGAAACGGATAACCCGATGACCTCAGGCTTCCATTGCAACGCTGATTTCAATGCATATTCTAACGGAAGACTCGCTCCATAATATTTAGTTTCCCAGCCTTTTTCTTCAAAAAGGCTATTGATCATCTTAATTCCGAGATAATGCTGTTCTCCCTGCAAGCACAAAAACATAGCTTTCTTTTTATGTGTTGTTTCATCTGCTGATACTTGAAACAGCCTAGAAAGAACAAAGTCACAAACTCCCGTTGCCAGATGTTCATCAGCGACTGAAATCTCATTATTCTCCCAAAGGTCTCCAATCATATACATTGCAGGAGTAAACAGGTCTCGAAACAAAACCATTCGATTTTGATCTGGCTGCTGTTTAATGAAACGTAATGCCTCAGCATGATTGCCTTCTAAAAACAGACGAGCCAGTTTTTCAGCTTCTGAAATAGCCATGGATGGGACCTCTCCTTTGTTCTAGTGTGATTTTACTTTATTGCTTAAAACATCGTTCGCTTGTTTCAAATAATCGACATAAATACCAACACGGGTATTTTCTATTCTTTGCTTTTCCTGTTCTTCTAATAAAACTTCTATTATAAAATCAAAGTTATCCATTAAAAGCTGTGTACTCATTCCAAACTTTTGTAAGATACCATCTAACCAGATCGCATAGTCGATAAAGAACGCTTTATTATCGAGTTCATATGCCGTTTCAAGGTGTTTAAAATGATGATGGTTATCTTCTATGCACTTTGCTCTCCCCTTGTCACCATATCTTTCGACAAGCGAGGGATCTTTCTGGTAAATTTTTTCTGTTACTCTTTCTACCATAACATTTATGTTAAATTCCGTCATTTGGCAACCACCTTATACTGCTTTACAGTAGGTATGACAGCTGCTAATTCTTGATCAGGATATTTCTTTTCTAGATCATGGATTTTCTTAAACTCTTCACTTCTTACCCACTTTAGATAGGCTTCTTTTGAAGTGAAAATGAGTTGAACGGTCAGCTCACCCGCCCGCTTATCGTTTTGAAGCAATAGAAAGTCAACAAAACCATCAGCGTGATCTACTGACCTTGAACGGTTCTTATATATATTTATTACTTCATCTGCTTTTTCATTTGGAACATCGAACGTTGAAAAGACGGTATACATGAAACATCACCTCTTGGATGTATTTAAACGACAAAATGTTTATCTCATAAAAGATTCAATAAAGGCTCTATTTTTCCTGCTAGCTAATCTGGCTAACAGCATCTTTTAGATGTAACCACCCATGATACAGGAAAAAGCTGTAGAAGTCGAATTTAAGTAAAAATATTTGGTAGAAAGAATAACATTCTATTTATCAAATTTTTGATGATTTAGTAAGCTTTTACCACAGACAAAAAGGATAGAACTCCCTTTGAGAGCTCTATCCTTTCCTTTAGTAAAGATCAAACATATGCACATCATGCTTGGTCTGCTTTAGATAAGTAAACAGCTGTCCACGGTGATGATAGCTATGCGTCACGATTTCCACTAGCCATTTTGCTTGTGTAGCACCTTTCTCAGCATAAAACGCCTTCGTTTCTTTCTTTAAAAAATCTTCCTCAGAAAGAGATAAAAAATAGGATTTAATTAAATGATAGCCTTCTTCTAACACATGAGTTAATTCTGTCACATTTTCTGCAGATAACTTCTTTTCGAGCTGACGAATTTCTTGTTCTGATTTCTCCTGTAAGATCGCTAAGTCGATATGAGGAATCTGGACCAAATGATTAGCTAGCTCTAAAAAAGAACGCATGTTTTCAACCGGTCGATAATTGTAAACGGAAGGATCTGCTTTTTTTAATAATCCATTGGTCGTTCGAACCACAACATATAATTCTTCAAGCAACGTCTCTGTCAAGGAAGCTGTCGCATTCATATCTTCTTTCCTCCTGCTATGTATATTGGCTGCCTGTATAATCTTCTTCGTCTCAGTCGTTTTTTCCTTCGTTTAATCCAGAAGCAATCTCTTGGTGTGCAGAATTTCTCATCAAAATAATCTCTGAGTGGTCTTCACAGATCAAAAGCATGTCATAATAAGCGCGTATAAATACTTCTACGATAAATGGATCGTACATTTTACCAGATTGGTTCTCAATTTCTTTCTTGGCTTCCCAAGGTGTCATCCCCTGACGATAGGCACGGTTACTCGTCATGGCGTCAAATGAATCGGCAACAGCTAAAATACGAGAGTAAATCGGTATATCTTTTCCTTTTAAACGGTGTGGATAGCCTAAACCATCGTATCTTTCGTGATGATGAAGAATTCCTGTTAATACACGGTCTGAGTATCCAAAAGACTTGGCTAACTTCATCCCCTCAACAGGATGCTTCTTCATAATTTCATACTCTTCTTCTGTTAATCGGCCGTTTTTTAACAATACTGCATCTGGGGTTGAAATCTTTCCGATATCATGAATAAGTGCTGTCAACTCAAGCTCTTCCGATTCTACATTTTTGAATTGACCATGTTTGGCAAGAATCATGGCATAAAGTGCTACCCTTTTCGAATGTCCCTGCGTGTATACGTCTTTCGCTTCAACAGCTAACGAGAACGCTTTTACACCTTGTTGAATTGCTTCCTTTTCTGCAACGGATTGATAAACAATTCGTTGAGCCATGAACAATAGGGAACAGAAAATCACATAGATCGAGATAAACGCCAAATAGTCTTTCAATGGTTCATTTGATAACAAGAGATATGAAATCAATCCACCTATACTTGACACATAATATAGTCTCTTATCATTTAAAAGAAGTGCAGATACAGGCAAAAAGAAGTAAGCTGCCTGTACGATAGGATATGTAACGAAAAAGTAGGAGATCGAAACGACATATATACTGCACAAAACGAAAGCTAATTTTGTGTATTGTTCTTGTATACGGTTGACTCCCCAAGCAGGAAGGAACCCAATCAAAAATAAGATTAGAAAGGGGTAAAGATTTTCTAATGGCTCAATAAAAAAATGATGGAGGGCCTGAATAAAGGCACTCCCTACAATAAATAACTGTGCTAGCTTTATATTACGTATCATAAACGAAACTCCGATTGTCGAATTTTGTAATTTAATGTAATTATATACTATGAAGTCTTTTAATCCTATAGTTTGTCGGTAATTAAAGCATCTTCGCAGCCATTATAACTTAAACAAATAAAAAAACCGTCAAAATTAGACTGACATAGTCAATTGGGACATTAATAAAACACCTGTTAGGCTGCCATACTCCCCATTTCAATAGGGGTGTGGTAGCCTAATTTTTCTTGAATTCGCTCCTCATTGTAATACTTCATGTATTG
>NZ_JBHUPF010000012.1:0-18309 GCF_042686385.1 Fictibacillus nanhaiensis | reverse complement strand
GCCGCCAGCGTTCATCCTGAGCCAGGATCAAACTCTCCATAAAAGTGTTTGTCTTGCTCGATTTTAAAACTGACGGAATTAATTCTTAATTCCTTACCTATTTCTTTTGTTCAGTTTTCAAAGAACTTTTTTGTTAGCCGCTCGTTTTAGCGACTTTATTAGGATAACATCTTTATAATAAGAAGTCAACCGTTTTTTAAAATTTGTTTCCCGCCTGCAACAATGTTTCATGTGTTGCGGCGACAAGAACTAATATATCACGTATGGTGAATGAAGGTCAATAGTTATTTTGAAATTACTTTAAATAAATGAAAAAAGGTATAGAAAGCTTATAATCGCTCTCTACACCTTCTCTTAAACGTACATTTGAATCCCTTAGTTCAAGATAAAGAATTCAATAGCTACTAGTGAAGCTATGCCGGGTAATCCAGCGATTCCTGAGATCAGCGCCGTAAACGCATTAATCGGAATATGAATATCATATGAGTTTCCGATCGCATTTAATAAGAATAGCAACAGTGCACCAATACAAAAACGTGTAATACCGAATCCGATCCAGCGTATCGGCCTCATTGGAGCACCTACTAGAAGCAGGACAAAGATGATAGTTCCAAGAATAGCGATTACCGTTATTGGCTCCATTCTCGATTCCTCCTATACAACATCCAAGTTATTACTAGTCATTGTATGGGAGTTGTCCAAAAAAAAGACCAGCAGTTATTTTAACTTGCTGGTCGTCACGTTTCTTTTTTTCGCTTCTTTTAATAAGAAGAAGTATTTTGATTCTGCTAGTTGAAGCTTAAAGATAACCTCTTCAGATGGTTCTACACTGCGTTCCACCATTTCTTTTTGATGCATCCAGTCTATCTTTAGCTCATCAAGACTTTGAAGCAGCTCTTCATCTCCGGATCGCTTCAATCGCCCTTTTCGGGAAAAAAACATGCAAGCAACCCCTTTAGTTAGATTTCTCTTCTTCCTTCAAGCGCTTTGGAAAGCGTTACTTCATCCGCATACTCCAAGTCTCCGCCTACAGGCAGTCCATGGGCAATACGAGTAATCTTGATACCCGTCGGTTTTAGAAGTCTTGCGATATACATGGCAGTGGCTTCTCCTTCGATGTTCGGATCTGTAGCCATGATAATTTCTTGAATCCCTTCATCTGTTAGGCGCTTCAACAGTTCTGCGACTTTAATATCCTCTGGTCCTACACCATCCATGGGTGAGATCGCCCCGTGAAGGACATGATAGAGTCCGCGGTACTCTTTCATTTTTTCCATCGCAATAACATCCTTGGAATCATGAACAACACAGATCGTCGTTCGGTCTCTGCTTGAATCATCGCAGATCATACAAGGATCACGGTCAGTAATATGAAAGCAGTTGGAACAATAGATAAGCTGACGTTTCGCGTTAACGAGTGCTCGTCCAAAATCGAGCACGTCATCTTCTTTCATTTCCAATACGAAAAATGCCAGGCGAACCGCCGTTTTCGGTCCGATGCCCGGCAATTTCATAAAGCTTTCAATCAGCTTTGAGATCGGTTCAGGATAATGCATAGCATATTCCTAGAACATTCCAGGAATGTTAAGTCCTTTTGTGAATTTGCCCATGTCTTGTGATACGAGTTCGTCCACTTTCTTAAGTGCATCGTTCGTAGCTGCTAGCACAAGGTCTTGAAGCATGTCGATATCATCTGGATCTACTACTTCTTCTTTAATGATAATGTCGATGATCTCTTTGTGACCATTCGCTTTAACGGTAACCATACCGCCGCCAGCTGAACCTTCGATCACTTTATCTTTTAGTTCCTCTTGAGCTTTTGCCATGTCACGCTGCATTTTTTGCATTTGCTTCATCATATTGTTCATGTTGCCTTTCATCATCGTACAATTCCTCCTTTTAATCTTCCTCTTCTTTTATCTCAATTAAATCATCGCCAACCAATTTGATCGCCTCTGCGATGAGAGGGTCTTCTGTTTTTTCTTTTTCTTCAGAAGATGGTTGGCCTTGCTGTTGTTCTTTAATGAAGTCAGCTTTTAGTTTCTGCCATTCTGGATCCAACATGGATAGCATGGACAGGTTCTTTCCTATTGTACTATAAACTGCGCTTTCTACATAGCTCCTGTTGTTCTCTTGAGATGCCATTTGACGGTGGATTTCATGCTGAAATGAAAGCAAAAAGATTTGATCTGAACAAGCTACCGGCTCTGCACCTGAGAGAAGGGCATAGGCACTCACTTTTTCAGAACGGATCTTATCTAAGATCTCTCCCCACATTCCCTTAAGCTGAACAAGGTTTGGTTTTTTTGCTTTTTTGAGCATCTCTTTTACTTGTGTTTGTGATGCGCCACCTTGTCCTCTGATTACTCTTTTTTCTCTTGGAGCTTCCGCTTCCGTCTGGGAGGATGGTCCGTTAGATGACCAGCCGCTTTCTTTCATCTTTTTAAGTTCTTGTTCTAATTGCTCAATTCTTTGCATTAACGGTTCAACAGAAGGATTCCCCGCTTGCGACGAGATCCCTTCTTGCTTTTGGTAACAAATCTTGATGAAGGTTGTCTCTAAGAAAATCTTAGGATGGTTCGTCCATTTCATCTCTTGTTGTGCAGCATTTAACTGACCGATGATCGCATAGATGTCTTCTGCAGCTGTAGCATCTGCCAATCGTGCAAAGTCTTCGTCTGTTGAGACACGTTCTAACAGCTCTTCTAATTGAGGTGCCGTTTTGTATAGAAGCATATCTCTATAATAGTAGATAAGGTCTCCTAAAAACCGAACAGGATCTTTTCCTTGATGTAATAGTTCTGTCGATAAAGTAAGAGCTTTTGATACATCTTTTTCTAAAAAGGCTTCTGCCATCTCGGAAAGATGCTTTTGTGAGGCAGAGCCGGTTACCGACAAAACATCCTCTACTCTTACTTTCTCATCACTATAGGAGATCGCTTGGTCGAGGAGACTTAACGCATCACGCATTCCACCTTCAGCTGCTCTTGCTAGCAGTTGAAGAGCTTCTTCATCAACTTCGGTACCGTTAGCGTCGACGATCTGCCTCATTCGTCCGATGATCGATTGTGAAGATATCCGCTTGAAATCAAACCGTTGACATCGTGAAACGATCGTTGCCGGAATTTTATGCGGCTCGGTCGTTGCCAGAATAAAAATAACATGGCTTGGCGGTTCTTCTAAAGTTTTTAATAACGCATTAAACGCACCAGTTGAAAGCATATGTACTTCATCTATGATATAGACTTTGTACGTAACAGAGGACGGCGCAAATTTCACTTTGTCCCGGATATCCCTTATATCATCCACACCTGTATTAGACGCGGCATCGATCTCTAGCACATCAGATATCGAACCGTTCGTGATCCCTCTACAAGCGTCACATTCGTTACATGGCTCAGAAACTGGAGCCCGTTCACAGTTAACAGCTTTGGCGATAATCTTCGCCGCACTTGTTTTACCCGTTCCTCTTGGTCCTGAAAACAGGTAGGCATGGGAAAGCTTGTCCTGCATCAAGGCATTTTGAATCGTTTTTGTAATGTGTTCCTGCCCGACCATATCTTCAAAGCTCTGTGGCCTCCATACGCGGTAGAGCGCTTGATAACTCATCCCTTTGCCTCCTTTAATTCACTTCATTCTTTCTATATTATACTGAAACATTACAAAAAACTCACCCCTGAAACAAGGGTGAGTTATTGTTTATATATTAGAATGCCGCGCACCTCTCTTTGGAATAGTCAACCTATGCGTACAAACGCAGTTAGCTCAGTCCAGGTTGCCCCACGGCACACGAAGTGGTCCACTTACTGCTGCTTCCTTCCGGACCTGACAGGGTTCATGGGTCTCCGTTGCGCAGGACCCGGACATCAACACCACTTACGTCCGTCAGACCATACGTTGAACTAGCCGAGGAGAGGAATTCAACCTCGCTACAGCGGATTGCGAGTACAGGGCACCGCTACCTCCCCATCTAGCGCGACAAAGTGTATAACATTGTTAGATGCACAACTAAATGTGCAAGATTTAGTATACTATGTCCTTTTAAAAAAATCAACCGCAGGAGCACTAAAGCTCCTTTCTACGCTCTTCCTTTTCCTTCCTTTTACGATCGCGAAGTTTCTTGAAAAAGCTTGAAAGAATTTCACCGCACTCTTCACCTTTGACACCCGCTACAATCTCACATTGGTGGTTAAACCGCTCTTCTTGTAAAAGGTTCATTAACGTTCCAGCGCAGCCTCCTTTAGGATCTGCCGCTCCGTACACTACACGGCTTACTCTTGAGAGGACAATCGCACCCGAACACATCGCACATGGTTCTAGTGTTACGTATAATGTTGCGCCTTCAAGTCGCCAAGCTTCCTTTTCTCTACAAGCCTGATCAATGGCTAAGAGCTCTGCATGAGCGATCGCTCTTTGTTCGGCTTCACGCAGATTATGAGCTCTTGCGACAATTTCATCCTCTATTACTAGAATAGCTCCAATCGGTACCTCGCCGATATCTGCTGCTTTTTGTGCTTCTTGTAGAGCAAGCTCCATGTAATATTCGTCTTTTTCTAAGATCTCCATACTTTTTCGCTCCAAAGTTTTAGTTGTAAGAAATTATACAAGAGGTTTTGCTAATAATAAAGAAAGGAATGGTTGTATAGACCAAAATCGTTACTTCTTTTATATAGATGAAATTAACTTACTAATAAAAGAACTTAAACGAAAGAGAGGATTCGTTATGGAAAAACAACATCCGCACGGAAACGATAAAATACCGGTCGCACTGCTTATTATTGACGTGATCAACGACTTTAATTTTCCCGAAGCGCCACTTTTGTTAAAAACGTCTGCACCGATTGCCGATAAAATTTATGATCTGAAAAAGCGAGCAAAAAATGAAAAGATTCCTGTTATTTATGTAAATGATAACTTTGGACAATGGCAATCAGATAAACACAAGCTTGTTGATTATTGCTCCACACAATCCGGTGGTGATTTCGTAAAAAGATTGCAGCCAGATGATGATGATTTCTTTGTCGTCAAACCAAAGCATTCTGGATTTTTCTCAACACCCTTATCTACTTTATTAAATGAGCTTGGTATCCAAACTTTAATCCTTTGCGGTGTAGCAGGTAATATATGTGTTCTCTTTACAGCAAACGATGCTTATATGAGAGGTTTTACACTTTATGCACCAGCTGATTGTTCCGCGTCTAATATAGAAGAAGATAACGAAAGAGCCTTAATTTTAATGGAAAAGACATTGAATGCTGATATCAGTAAGAGTGAAGACTTAAATTTAAGAGCAATCATCGATCAGGCAAATGAAAACAAACATAAAACGATGTATTAAATCGCATATTTACCATTAACTTTTTACCGATAATCTCACCACCTTTTCCAAACGTATGCTACAATATTCTTTGTCTGTAATTTTTCGTTTGTTATTTATAAGGGAGGAAAAGGAAGATGAGTTCAACCCCCTTTATCGCAGTTGAAGGGCCGATTGGCGTAGGGAAAACATCGCTCGCAAAAGCTATTGCTGAGCACTATAACTTTCAATTATTGAAAGAGATTGTAGAGGAGAATCCTTTTCTCGGAAAATTTTACGACAACATCGATGAGTGGAGTTTTCAAACCGAGATGTTCTTTCTTTGCAACAGGTATAAACAGCTTGAAGAGATTCAAGGACAGTATCTATCTAAACAGATTCCTGTCGTTTCTGATTATCATATCTTTAAGAACCGTATTTTTGCGGGTCGAACGCTAAAAGACGGTAATCTTCATAAATACATGCAGTGCTTTGACATCCTTACTGAGGATATGCCTGTACCGAACGTGATCATCTATTTAAACGCTAGCCTCGATACGTTGCTGGACCGCGTGCGTAAGCGTGGACGTTTTATCGAGCAAAATATGGAGCCTGCGTACTTAGAACAGTTAGCTGAGGATTACGAGACGTTCATGACTGCCTTTAAAAAGCAGCACCCCGAAATTCCTGTACTCTCTTTTAACGGAGATGACTTAGATTTTGTTGCGTATGAAGCGGATAAAGAAAAGATCTTTTCCCTAATTGATGCAACTCTTAAAAAAGGAGAAGTTGCGCGATGAGTAAACTCATACAATACGGAATCCCAAACGATGCTGTCATTACAGTGGCAGGTATGGTAGGTGCGGGGAAATCTACATTTACGAATGCACTTGCAGAAAAACTAAAGTTTCGTACATCCATGGAAAAAGTGGATAACAACCCATACTTAGAAAACTTTTATCATGATTTTAAGCGTTGGAGCTTCCACCTGCAGATTTTCTTTTTAGCAGAACGCTTCAAAGAGCAAAAAAGAATGTTCGACTATGGCGGAGGATTTGTGCAAGATCGATCGATCTATGAAGACACGGGTATATTCGCTCGTATGCACTTTGATAAAGGCAACATGTCTGATGTAGATTACGAAACGTATACTCACCTGTTTGAAGCCATGGTCATGACACCATACTTCCCGCAGCCTGATTGCTTGATATACTTAGAAGGCTCTCTTGATGATATCTTAGCTCGTATCCAGAAACGCGGACGTAAGATGGAGCAAGAAACACCGGTCTCTTATTGGGAAGAGATGTACGATCGCTATGAAAAGTGGATCGCTTCTTTCAATTCTTGCCCTGTGCTTCGTGTGAACATCAATGATTACGATCTTCGCGATAATCCAGAGTCCATCGATCATATCGTAGAAAAGATCGCACAAAAGATTGAGGCGAAACGAGAAGTTCGCTTATAAACATAAAAAACCCCGGTTCTCATCCTTATGAGCTCCGGGGTTTTATTTTAATTTATTTCTTCATCCATTCTGGTTTTCCGAAGCCTTCGAATTCCTTATCGATCACTTCTTCAAACTCCTTCGATTCCACTACCTTCTTAATATCTTTGGCAAATGCAGAATCTACATCCTTCGTGTTCACCACAACACGGTTACGGTATGTGTCCGGCATGTTCTCTAGTTGAATCGCATCCAATAAGTCCATCTTTGCTGCGAGTGCAAAGTTACCAGGTACAGCTGCAACATCTGCACTTTGAACAGCACGTGGAAGCTGTGCCGCTTCTAATGGTTTGAACACGAGTTTCTTCGGATTGTCTTTCACATCTTTTTCAGATGCTGTTAGTTCGTTGATTCCTTCTTTGATGGTGATCAGTTTTGCATCTTCAAGCATGAGCAACGTGCGCGCTAAGTTGACCGGATCGTTCGGAATAGCGACAGTGCTGCCTTCTTTTATGTCCTTAACTGATTTGAATTTCTCAGAATAGAGGCCCATCGGTGCTGTTGGAACGATGATGACTTCTGACAGCTTTAAGTTCTTTTCTTTTGCGAAATTCTCCATGTACACTTTGTGCTGAAAAAGGTTAGCGTCTAGATCGCCTTTTGATAATGCCATGTTGGGTTGAATATAATCGCTGAATTCAATGACTTTTACTTTGTATCCTTTTTTCTCTAGTGAGGGTTTGATCGCTTTGTTGACCATGTCTGTGTATGGTCCTGCTGTTGCGCCTAATGTTACTTCTTTTTCTTTTGACGCATCTGATGAAGATGAGCATCCTGCTAAGCCAAAAGCGAGCAGAGCTGTTAGTAGTGTAAGTATGATTTTTTTCATGATGATCCCCTTTTTAAAATTGTTTTTGCAAATACATGATGTTTTTGTGAGTGGTTGATTTACGTTCCAGATGCTCCCTTTCCGGGGGGCGTGCGGTGAGCCTCCCTAGCGCTTTGCGCTGGCGGGGTCTCACCTGTCCCCCTGATCCCCCAGGAGTCTCGCATCTTACACTCCAATCAACTTGCCCTTGAAGTCTTTTAAACCTAAACCTTTAAAGATGAATCTTTTCTCGTCTACCCTTTAGAAAAAAAATTATCTTTTATTTACAGCCTTTGCTGCACCGTCTCCGATGACTTGCATGAGCTGGACGATTACGATTAGTAGTATGACGGTTGTTAGCATGATCGTGTTGTCATAGCGATAGTAACCGAAGCGGATGGCGAAATCGCCGATTCCTCCTCCGCCGACGATGCCGGCCATGGCTGAATAGCCTAGCAAGCTGATGGCTGTGACTGTTATCGCTTGAACGATTCCTGGCTTCGCTTCTGGTAGAAGCACTTCACGGATGATCATCCATGGCGTAGCGCCTACTGCAACGGCCGCTTCAATCACGCCTTTATCGATCTCTCGTAATGACGTTTCTACGAGCCTTGCAAAGAATGGTATGGCTGCGACAGACAGTGAGACAGATGCTGCTGTTGGTCCGATCGTCGTTCCTGTGATCAGCTGAGTTAACGGTAATAAAGCGACTAATAAAATGATGAATGGCACAGAGCGGATCAAGTTCACAAGAATGCCCGCGATCTGTTTGATCCACGCATTCTCAAACAACAATCCTTTGTCGGTTATAAATAGGATGATTCCAAGCGGTAGGCCAACCACTAATGATACACCGAGTGATATAGCGACCATATATAGCGTTTCAAAGAATGCCTTATTCAGGTCTGGAAGGATGTTTAAAATAGAATCAAGCAACTTGTTTCACCACCTCAAGATTTTCTATGCGACTCTCAATATACGAGATCGCTCGCTTCACTTCAGCTTCTTCACCAACAAGTTCCATGATGAAGATACCAAGCGGTGTTTCCTGAATGTATTCGATCTTACCGTGAAGGATATTCCCTTTTACACGATAGTTTTGGAAAAGCTCAGAAACTACAGCTTCTTCTGCAATGGCTCCTTTAAACTGAATCTTGATCACTGTTCCTTTTCTGTTCTTAAGAAGAGGTTCTGGTAGATCCATCTGGATAACAGAGCTGATGAACGTTTTTGTGAGCTCTTTTTCTGGATTAGCAAATATGTTATACACATCACCCGACTCGATGATCTCTCCGTCCTGCATGATCGCCATTCGGTGGCAGATCTCTTTTACTACTTCCATCTCATGCGTAATCAGCACGATCGTAATGCCTAACTTTTTATTGATGGACTTTAGCAAGGAAAGAATCGATTTCGTCGTGTTCGGATCAAGAGCTGAAGTCGCTTCATCACAAAGCAATACCTTCGGATCGTTCGCAAGAGCTCTCGCAATACCAACACGCTGTTTCTGGCCACCACTCAGCTGTGAAGGGTACTGATCTTTTTGCTCCTCTAATCCCACCATTTTTAAAAGCTCATTTGTTTTCTCGTTGATTTCTTCTTTCGTTTTTCCTGCTGCTTTTAAAGCGAATGCGATGTTCTCAAAAACGGTCTTCGCACTGATCAAATAAAAATGCTGAAAGATCATGCCGATCTTCAGACGCTCCTCGCGCAACTCCTTTTTACCTAGTTTCGTAATCGGGATTCCATCAATTCTGATTTCTCCTGATGTTGGTTTTTCTAATAAGTTCAGACAGCGCAACAACGAACTCTTTCCAGCCCCGCTATATCCGACAATGCCAAAGATTTCGCCTTTATCGATCGTCAGTGAAACATTCTTTACCCCGACGATCTCTTTACCTTTTACTTTATATATTTTCGTAACGTCCTTGATTTTGATCATATGTCCTCCCCCTTACCATATAAAAAAGCCCTCTTCATTCCATGGAAGAGGGCGAATAAGTAAACATCGACTTATCTTCCAGAATGACTCACCATTCTGCAGGAAGTAGCACCGTTCCATTATGGAGGTTGCCGGACGTCATAGGGCCTGATCCCTCGGTCTCTCTGAATAAGCATTGCATTATTGAATTAAGTTATAGTTGTCATCATACGCCCTGTCTAAAAGTTCTGTCAATACTAAATTTTATTACTTTAAAGTGTTAGCGCTTACATACAATGAATGGTTAAAATACTTTAGGGTTTTCTATCGGTGTTTTTGAAAGTTTTTGAAAAAGAAAAAAACAACAACAAAAAACCTCATCTGAGTAACTCAGATGAGGTTGAATATGTATATGGAGGAGGTAGAGGGATTCGAACCCCCGCGGGTCGTTAAACCCCTGTCGGTTTTCAAGACCGATCCCTTCAGCCGGACTTGGGTATACCTCCGTGTGACTGACAAGAACTATAATAACATGCTGTTAAATAAAGTGTCAACGGTTTTCAAAAACTTTTTTAATTTTTTATATGAAAGTTTGTTTGTCTTTTTTGTAGGTACGATTTTACGGTACGTGTTCTTATATTTATTACACGTTCACCGCTAAAACTGTGTTTTCCACCTGAAACCTAAAGTTTTTCACCTATAAATCCTACTTTATCACCGGTAATCACCATCTTACCACCTGAAATCTTCTTACCACCACCGATACTAATACTTTTACACCCCAAAACATATAAAAGCTGACTCTAAAGGTCCTTTTGGAACCATTTTTGAGTCAGCTTCTTCATTTGTTTACTTAATTACTTCTTTGTTGCCCATATAAGGACGCAGAACTTCTGGAATGACAACAGTACCATCTTCTTGTTGGTAGTTCTCTAAGATAGCGGCTACTGTACGACCGATCGCAAGTCCAGATCCATTTAGCGTGTGTACGAATTCTGGCTTCCCTTTTGCATCACGACGGAAACGAATTTGTGCACGGCGCGCTTGGAAATCTTCAAAGTTAGAGCAAGAAGAAATCTCGCGGTACTCACCGTAGCTTGGAAGGTATACTTCAATATCATATTTCTTCGCTGCTGTGAAGCCTAGATCAGCTGTACACATGCTCAGCAAGCGGTAAGGAAGGTTGAGTAACTGAAGTACTTTTTCAGCGTGTCCTGTAAGCTTCTCGAGCTCCTCATAAGAATCCTCAGGTTTAACGAAGCGAACAAGTTCTACTTTGTTAAACTGATGCTGACGGATCAATCCTCGCGTGTCGCGTCCTGCAGATCCCGCTTCAGAACGGAAACAAGCGCTGTACGCTGCATACGTGATCGGAAGTTCATCAGCTGTTAGAATCTCTTCTCGGTGCATGTTCGTTACAGGAACTTCAGAAGTTGGAATCAAGAAATAGTCTTCTTCGCGAATTTTGAACGCGTCTTCTTCAAACTTTGGAAGTTGACCTGTGCCTGTCATGCTTTGACGGTTAACCATGTATGGAGGTAGCACCTCTGTATAGCCATGCTCATCTTCGTGCAGATCCATCATGAAGTTAATAAGAGCACGCTCAAGGCGAGCACCTAAACCTTTATAAAAAGCGAAACGGCTGCCTGTCACTTTTGCTCCACGTTCAAAATCAACGATGTTCAGATCAGTCGCGATATCCCAGTGAGGTTTTGCTTCAAAAGCAAATTCAGGAACATCTCCCCAGTGACGTACAGGTACGTTATCGTCTTCTGTCTCACCGACAGGAACACTTTCATGCGGTATGTTAGGTAACGTCAGCATGATAGCGTGAAGGTCTTCTTCTACTTGACGAAGCTCATCGTCCATCGTCTTAATCTTATCCCCTACTTCACGCATCTCTGTGATGAGGTGATCAGCATCTTTTTTCTCACGCTTGAACTCTGCTACTTGTTTAGATACTTCATTACGCTTAGATTTTAGTGCTTCCGTTTCACCGATTAACTCACGGCGGCGCTGATCTAATGCTTCGAACTTATCTAAACCAGAGAGGTCTTCTCCACGTGCAGATAACTTTTCTTTTACTTCTTCAAAATTGGCACGAACAAATTTTAAGTCTAACATGTTTATGTCCTCCTTTAGTTTATAAAAAATCACGGTTTTCGCTTACATGGTCACTCATGTTAGTAGTTGATTTCCGCTCCAGATTGCTCGCTTTCCACGTGGCGTGCGGTGAGCCTCCTAGCGCTTGGCGCCATTAGGAGTCTCGCACCTTGCGCTCCAATCAAAATGCATGGAAGGGAATTAAAAGACAACATCAACATCAAAAAACTCCCGCCCGCTATCTCTAAAAAAAATTAGAAATAGGGACGAGAGTTAACCCGCGTTGCCACCCTAATTGCAATAGAATTTCTATTGCCGGCTCGATTACATGTAACGGTTCTTCACCGGAAAAGCTTACTGAACGTTCAGCTCTTCACTCGAGGATGGATTCACAAAACACTTTGATCGGTTTTCACCAGCCACCGACTCTCTAAACAAAGTAATTTTTGCTACTAGTTCCTGTCATTGATTTTTTATAATGATTTTATAGTAATGTACAGCATTTTTGTATTTTATGCAACTACTTCTTTCGCCGATTGTACCATTTTTACAAAATATTGATGAAGTCTGTAGTCGTCAGTTAGCTCTGGATGGAAGGCTGCACAGAGGAAATGTCCTTGTTTAGCCGCTACGATTCGATCATTATGCTTCGATAGAATCTCTACTTCTGGCCCGACTTCAACGATAAACGGTGCTCGAATAAATACGCCTGTATAATCTTCTCCTACACCATGGATCATGAGATCTGCTTCAAAACTGTCCACCTGGCGTCCGAACGCATTACGCTCAACTGTCATATCGATTAGTTCAAGGTGTGCTGAATCTTGTCCTTGGATGCGTTTCGCCATCAAGATCAATCCTGCACACGTACCGAAGACTGGTTTATTTTGAGCAAACTTCTTTAACGGTTCTAGAAAATCATATTTATCGATCAATCGTCTCATCGCTGTACTCTCGCCGCCTGGTATCACTAAACCATCTAAGTCTGATAGTTCATCGATACGCTTTACCGCTACGGCTTCTGCTCCGCTTGCTTCAATCGCTGCTACATGCTCCCGTACCGCACCTTGTAAGGCTAATACTCCGATTTTCAGCATGGATTTACCAGCCTCGCTCCTGCATACGCTCACCGTGAGCTAGCGTTGAGATGTCGATCCCTTTCATTGCAGTTCCGAGACCTTTAGATAGTTCAGCGATTAGTTTGTAGTCTTGGTAGTGAGTTGTCGCTTCAACGATCGCACGAGCAAACTTTTCTGGGTTCTCAGACTTGAAGATTCCTGATCCGACGAATACGCCGTCAGCGCCAAGTTCCATCATAAGCGCTGCATCTGCTGGTGTTGCGATTCCGCCTGCTGCAAAGTTAACGACAGGCAGCTTGCCCGCTTTTTTAATTTGAAGAAGAACTTCGAATGGTGCACCTAAGTTCTTAGCTTCTGTCATCAACTCATCTTCGCTCATAGCAACTACTTTGCGAATCTGACCTTGAATCATTCTCATGTGGCGTACCGCCTCAACGATGTTACCTGTACCAGGCTCACCTTTTGTACGAAGCATGGATGCACCTTCAGCGATACGGCGTGACGCTTCTCCAAGATCTCGTGCTCCGCATACGAAAGGAACTGTGTAATCGCTTTTCAATAAGTGGAAAACTTCATCCGCTGGAGTCAGTACTTCACTCTCATCGATATAGTCAACACCCATCGCTTCAAGAACACGCGCTTCAACGATATGTCCGATACGCGCCTTCGCCATTACGGGAATAGAAACAGCATTCAAAACTTCTTCTGTGATTGTAGGATCAGCCATACGCGCTACTCCACCTGCAGCACGAATATCTGAAGGAACACGCTCAAGTGCCATTACGGCTACCGCTCCTGCAGCTTCTGCTATACGAGCTTGCTCTGCGTTAACAACGTCCATGATGACGCCGCCTTTTTGCATTTCAGCCATTCCTCTTTTAACACGTTCAGTACCTGTTTTTAACATGCTTACTACCCCCTGAATTATATGTGTTATAACAACAATTTTCGGTTGTTTTAAGATAAAACTAGTATTCTCATCTATTTTATCGCAAATCAAAAAAAGCGCAAGCTCTCTATATTTTCAGAAAAAAAGAAGCTCCTCAGCAAATTGCTAAAGAACTTCTTGAAATCATACGATTAGAACCAGCCTTTAACCATGTCAACGGCACCAGACCAAAGTCCGCCAAAGAATCCGCCAACACCGCGTAAAGCAAGAACGAACCAGTTCGCTTTTTCAACGGATTGAGTCGTTACTACTTCTGTCTTACCTTTTGTTTCTCCATTGAGTAGGTAGCCATAGTCTTCGCCGCTGCCTGTATACTCAACATTGATATGACCGACAACTTCACCTTTTTTAACAGGAGCTGTCAGTTCGCCTTCTTTTGTCATCTTCTTCTTATCCATAACAAATTTAGGCTTGTAGTTTTCTTTCTCTCCTCTTTTGATCACCATAGAAAGAGGTTCTTTCGTAGCAACTTTCACTTCTTTTTCCTTACCTTTTACGACAGGAACTGTTTTGTTGCCTTTTACTTGATAGTTATCCGGTAAGATCTGCTCTTTTTCAAAGTTTGCAAATCCAAAATCAAATAGTTTCTTAGTTTCTTTAAATCGATCTAAACGAGTTCCTGTTTTCATAACAACTGAAATAAGGCGAGTATCTCCTTTTTTCACTGTCCCTGTAAAACAGTTACCTGCGATATCTGTAGATCCTGTTTTTAATCCGTCTACTCCCTCGTAGCCACTGTTAAGCTCAGGAAGCATCCAGTTCCAGTTCTCCATCTGAATTTCGTCATCTGTACCTTCACGGAATTTCAAGCGTGGAACACTTGCCGTTTCTAATACTTCTGGATGATCGTTAAGTAAGCTGAACGCTAGAATAGCAGTAGCACGAGGACTCATCATGTTCTCGTCTGTTTCACTGCCAGAATTATGATTACCAAACAAGTCTTTATTGTTAAGGCCTGTTGAGTTTACGAAGTTGAAATCTTTCATGCCAAGTTCTTTAGCTTTGGCATTCATCTTTTTAACGAACTCACCTTCAGAGCCCGCAATTAGTTCTGATAATGCGATCGTTGCTCCATTAGCAGAATAGATCGCCATCGCTTGGTATAACTCACGAACTGTATATTTTTCATCTACACGTAATGGTACGTTTGATAACGTTCGGTTTTGAGAAATCTTATGGGCATATTCAGAAATACTTGTTTTCTGATCCCAAGATATCTTTTTCTTGTCAATGGCTTCTAGTAATAGGTATTCGGTCATCATCTTACTCATACTTGCAGGAGCGAGTAACTTATCAGCATTTTTCTGATATAATATTTTCCCCGTTTCTGCATCCACAAGTATAGCCCCTTCAGCTGCTACATCTAGAGACGGTGCCGCACTTGCTGACTTAGAAAATCCTAATAAACTCGTCGTAAAAAATGAAAAAATCAGTGTCACCACTAAAAGTTGTTTTATCTTGCTGTTCAAAAAACTGCACCTCCAAACCCATTTACACACAAAAGTTATTGTACCATACACATTTTCAAAAAAATAGACAGAGGTTATACCTCTGTCCTAAAAATGTGTCTTTAGACTGAATAATTTGGTGCTTCTTTAGTAATTTGAACTTGGTGCGGATGACTTTCACGAAGTCCAGCACCCGTAATTTTTACAAAACGGGAATCATTTTGAAGCTCATCGATCGTTGCTGTTCCACAATAACCCATACCTGAACGGATACCGCCTACTAACTGATAGATCGTATCAGCCAATGGTCCTTTGTAAGGTAGTCGTCCTTCGATACCTTCTGGAACAAGCTTCTTATTATTTTCCTGGAAATAGCGGTCGCTGCTTCCTCGCTCCATCGCACCGACTGAACCCATACCGCGATACACTTTAAATTGACGTCCTTGGAAGATTTCACGCTCTCCTGGACTCTCAGATACACCAGCAAGCATACTGCCTAGCATAACAGCATGTCCGCCTGCTGCGATCGCTTTAACGATGTCTCCAGAGTATTTGATACCACCATCAGCGATGATTGGTACTCCATACTTCTTCGCTTCTGTAGCACAATCATAAACAGCCGTTACTTGTGGTACACCTACACCAGCAACAACACGTGTTGTACAGATCGAACCAGGTCCGATTCCTACTTTTACAACGCTTGCTCCTGCTTCGATCAGATCGCGAGTCGCCTCTGCCGTAGCAACGTTACCTGCAATGATTGTTAATTTCGGATATGCATCTCGTACTTCACGAACTTTTTGAAGAACTCCTTCAGAATGTCCATGAGCCGTGTCGATAACAATCGCATCTACACCTGCTTGTACTAACTTCTCTACACGAAGAAGCGCATCCTTCGTAACACCTACTGCAGCTCCTACTAACAAACGTCCTTGTGAGTCTTTTGCAGAGTTCGGGAACTCAATCACTTTTTCGATATCTTTAATGGTGATCAAGCCTTGTAGCGTACCTTCATCATCCACGAGTGGAAGCTTTTCGATCTTATATTGCTGAAGTGTTTTTTCAGCTTCTTTTAACGTAGTACCAACTGGTGCAGTCACTAAGTTTTCTTTCGTCATCACATCTGAGATTTTGATGGAATAGTCCTGAACAAAACGAAGATCACGGTTCGTTAGGATACCTACTAATTTTTTATCTGCATCAACGATCGGTACACCACTGATACGATATTTACCCATCAAATGTTCAGCGTCAAATACTTGATGCTCAGGTGTTAGGTAGAACGGGTCTGTGATTACGCCACTTTCAGAACGTTTAACACGGTCGATCTGTTCTGCTTGTTCTTCAATAGACATGTTCTTGTGTACAATTCCTAAACCGCCTTGTCGTGCCATTGCGATTGCCATGTTTGCTTCTGTTACTGTGTCCATACCAGCACTGATAATCGGAATGTTCAATTGAACCGTATCAGATAACCTCGTTTTAATTGAAACATCACCAGGTAAAACTGACGATTTTGCTGGAATTAATAACACGTCATCAAAGGTTAAACCTTCTTTTGCAAACTTATCTTGCCACATACCTTAACCACCCCTTCAAATTTATCTTCCTGAAAAATATTATTTGTAGATTATCAACTGGGTAAACTAGTGTCAAGGAATACAAAATATGTTCGATTTTTCAAATAATTTACGAAGAGAGGAATGACGGAGAAATGATGACGCAACATGACCCTTGGGCTTTATTCGATATGTTCTTTTCCTCTCAAAAATCGCAGCAATTCTTGAGTAAACAATATCATCAACTAAACATGGATGACAGCAACGGCAAAAGCTTTGATAATACATATGGGTTTATTTACTATATCGAGCATGGAAAGAAATATTATAAACTCGCTGATCAAGCTCCTGTAGAGCTAAAGCCTGTACTCCTCTTTTACGGGATGACTCAGCTTATGAAAGCATGCATACTCTGTAGTGATCCTGGCTATCCCGATTCAAGCGCCGTTCTTGCACACGGACTCTCTACACGAAAAAGAAAGAAAAGAAGTTACGAGTTTCTTTATGATGAAGTTAAAGTACAACGAACAGGTCTATTTAATCATTTTTGTGAAAAAGTGTTTCACATGAAACATATTGAAGGAGAAAAGTTTACGATGGCGTCTCTTCTCCAAACAGTGCCAGAATTAAGTTCATTGTTTAAGCAAATGAACGGTGAGGTCCACCTTGTTAAGATGCATAAGGAAAATGAGTCAATCTTTCATCTTCCCAAGCATATTAACAATCATCTACATATGTCGTTAGAACGATTTAGTGAATATATGAACAGTTTGTTTCCTTCGAAGTTTTCTTTCGTTTTGAGTGGTAGTGACGATGAGATGCAGCTTGTCTTTGAGGCGAAGGAATCCTTACGACCGTTTGATTGCTTTCCGTTATCGTATCATCTTCAAGATAAGACCTATTACCTGCCTGTAAACCGAGATCTTCTACAATCTCCTACGCTTAACGAATTTATGGTTCACTATGTGATTCTTTACAACTTAAGTATGTTAAGCAGATACGACACAGAATGGTGGAGCGAGCTTTTTCATACGTATTCATCAGAAGAATTACCCTATATCCAACAGTTCCTAAACATTACAGCTCAAAAGATTCCTTACCTTTTTGGTGTGATGCTGCAGATGAGGAATTGAGTGGCGGGTTTAGTTGTGAGGAATTGGCTGATAGTTGATAGGGTGTTAGTAATAGTGTGTCGGTGTCGAAAATTCGATAAATAATTTTATCCGTGAAATTATGATGCTTATCTGTGAATATATAGAGAATTACCATGAATAAAATCACGATTACCGTGAAATTATGTGGGGTTGGGTTGATGAGGAGAACTGATTAGTGGTTTTCAAGTGGAGATCAAGGGTGTTTTTTTGCGTTTTTGGCTTGGGTGATGGTTGATGGGAGGGCTTTTGGGATAATTTTTGGAGCTTTTGCTGAAGAATATCGCGTGTTGGAAGATGGCTGTGGCCATCTTCTTCCTGTTTTGAGGGTTTGAGATGAATTCGTAGATCAAACTGTTCTTTGAAGCATACGGTGTGGGGTGTCTCCTGGCCCTAATTAAGTCTGAATGAAAAAAATTAAGTCGAAACGAGTGCCAATTAAGTCGGAACGAGCCTCAATTAAGTCAAAAACCGAAAATAAAGGCCATTCG
>NZ_JBHUPF010000011.1:0-1437 GCF_042686385.1 Fictibacillus nanhaiensis | reverse complement strand
GAGTGGATCCTGAGTACGGCGGGACACGTGAAACCCCGTCGGAATCCGGGAGGACCATCTCCCAAGGCTAAATACTCCCTAGTGACCGATAGTGAACCAGTA
Source organism: Fictibacillus nanhaiensis (assembly GCF_042686385.1). Lineage (NCBI taxonomy): Bacteria > Bacillati > Bacillota > Bacilli > Caryophanales > Fictibacillaceae > Fictibacillus > Fictibacillus nanhaiensis. The sequence goes on along the minus strand of NZ_JBHUPF010000011.1, from coordinate 1,335 downwards.
CCGTGAGGGAAAGGTGAAAAGCACCCCGGAAGGGGAGTGAAACAGATCCTGAAACCGTGTGCCTACAAGTAGTCGGAGCCCATTAACGGGTGACGGCGTGCCTTTTGTAGAATGAACCGGCGAGTTACGATCCCGTGCAAGGTTAAGTTGATAAGACGGAGCCGCAGCGAAAGCGAGTCTGAATAGGGCGACATAGTACGTGGTCGTAGACCCGAAACCGTGTGATCTACCCATGTCCAGGGTGAAGTTCAGGTAACACTGAATGGAGGCCCGAACCCACGCACGTTGAAAAGTGCGGGGATGAGGTGTGGGTAGGGGTGAAATGCCAATCGAACACGGAGATAGCTGGTTCTCCCCGAAATAGCTTTAGGGCTAGCCTCGCGGCAAGATTCCTGGAGGTAGAGCACTGATTGGACTAGGGGCCCCCACAGGGTTACCGAATTCAGTCAAACTCCGAATGCCAGAGAATTATCCGCGGGAGTCAGACTGCGAGTGATAAGATCCGTAGTCAAAAGGGAAACAGCCCAGACCATCAGCTAAGGTCCCAAAGTATACGTTAAGTGGCAAAGGATGTGGAGTTGCCCAGACAACCAGGATGTTGGCTTAGAAGCAGCCACCATTTAAAGAGTGCGTAATAGCTCACTGGTCGAGTGACTCTGCGCCGAAAATGTAACGGGGCTAAACGTATCACCGAAGCTATGGCTTGTACCGTATGGTACAGGGGTAGGGGAGCGTTCGAAGTGCAGCGAAGTCAGACCGGAAGGACTGGTGGAGCGCTTTGAAGTGAGAATGCCGGTATGAGTAGCGAAAGACAAGTGAGAATCTTGTCCATCGAAAGCCTAAGGTTTCCTGAGGAAGGCTCGTCCGCTCAGGGTTAGTCGGGGCCTAAGCCGAGGCTGAAAAGCGTAGGCGATGGATAACAGGTTGATATTCCTGTACCACCTCCTTTCCGTTTGAACAATGGGGGGACGCAGTAAGGTAGGGTGAGCGCACTGATGGAATAGTGCGTCTAAGCAGTTAGGCTGTTGGGTAGGCAAATCCGCCCAACGTGAAGGCTGAGCTGTGATGGCGAGGGAAATTTTAGTACCGAAGTCCCTGATCCTACACTGCCAAGAAAAGCCTCTAGTGAGGAAAGAGGTGCCCGTACCGCAAACCGACACAGGTAGGCGAGGAGAGAATCCTAAGATGATCGGGAGAACTCTCGTTAAGGAACTCGGCAAAATGACCCCGTAACTTCGGGAGAAGGGGTGCTCTGATAGGGTTTATCGCCCGAGAGAGCCGCAGTGAATAGATCCAAGCGACTGTTTAGCAAAAACACAGGTCTCTGCGAAACCG
>NZ_JBHUPF010000010.1:0-1330 GCF_042686385.1 Fictibacillus nanhaiensis | reverse complement strand
CAGCGTTCATCCTGAGCCAGGATCAAACTCTCCATAAAAGTGTTTGTCTTGCTCGTTTTTAAAACTGACGGAATTAATTCTTAATTCCTTACCTATTTCTTTTGTTCAGTTTTCAAAGAACTTTTTTGCAATAAAAAAGAAAATGTCAGAAACATTTTCTGAAAATGGTGGAGCTTAGCGGGATCGAACCGCTGACCTCCTGCGTGCAAGGCAGGCGCTCTCCCAGCTGAGCTAAAGCCCCAAATAACATATTCGTTATAATGGTCGGGAAGACAGGATTTGAACCTGCGACCCCCTGGTCCCAAACCAGGTGCTCTACCAAGCTGAGCCACTTCCCGTAAAAAACATGGCGCGCCCTGAGAGATTCGAACTCCCGACCTTTTGATTCGTAGTCAAACACTCTATCCAGCTGAGCTAAGGGCGCATGTATGTGGTGCCGAGGACCGGAATCGAACCGGTACGGTAGTCACCTACCGCAGGATTTTAAGTCCTGTGCGTCTGCCAGTTCCGCCACCCCGGCACATACAATAACTTTGGAGCGGAAGACGGGATTCGAACCCGCGACCCCAACCTTGGCAAGGTTGTATTCTACCACTGAACTACTTCCGCAAACTTATTTATTTATCAAATGGAAATTGGTGCGGGTGAAGGGACTCGAACCCCCACGTCAAAGACACTAGATCCTAAGTCTAGCGCGTCTGCCAATTCCGCCACACCCGCGTGTATAAATGGTGAGCCATGAAGGACTCGAACCTTCGACCCTCTGATTAAAAGTCAGATGCTCTACCAACTGAGCTAATGGCTCGTGCAAAATGGTGCCGGCTAGAGGACTTGAACCCCCAACCTACTGATTACAAGTCAGTTGCTCTACCAATTGAGCTAAACCGGCAAGTAAGAATAAATGGTGGAGGATGACGGGTTCGAACCGCCGACCCCCTGCTTGTAAGGCAGGTGCTCTCCCAGCTGAGCTAATCCTCCATTTTATATCTAGCCTAGCGACGTCCTACTCTAACAGGGGGAAACCCCCAACTACCATCGGCGCTAAAGAGCTTAACTTCCGTGTTCGGTATGGGAACGGGTGTGACCTCTTTGCCATCATCACTAGACCAGATTAGCGAGTTATTTTTATCTCGACAAGATAAAATTATACTCTATGTAATTCGTAAAAGCAAGAGAAATTTTTAATGATTTTCATCATTTTTTTGTTCTCTCAAAACTAGATACGACGTTTCCAAACGTTATGCATTTTAAGGATAAGCCCTCGACCGATTAGTATCTGTCAGCTCCACGTGTCACCACGCTTCCACACCAGACCTATCAACCTCATCAT
>NZ_JBHUPF010000001.1:0-61582 GCF_042686385.1 Fictibacillus nanhaiensis | reverse complement strand
CCCATACCGAACACGGAAGTTAAGCTCTTTAGCGCCGATGGTAGTTGGGGGTTTCCCCCTGTTAGAGTAGGACGTTGCTAGGCAATGAGGAAGATGGATGAAAATCCATCTTCTTTTTTTGTGTTTTAAAAAGGAAATAAGGAGGTTTGGCGGCTGCCAAACCTCCTTATTTATGGATGATTGAGGCGAGGAAGGCTCGGGGGGTATAGAGCTTGGATCGTGCCGAGAGCGGTTGTCGAGATTTAGCGAATGGCCTTTATTTTTGATTTTTGGCTTAATTGAGGCTCGTTCCGACTTAATTCACTCTTCTTACGACTTAATTTTGTGCATTCAGACTTAATTAGACTGCGGAGATACCCCACTCCGTATGTTTCGTAGATCAGTTTCACTCATGAAACCCTCCTAAAATCCTCGAAATAGGAAGAAGATGGCCAGAGCCATCTTCCGCAACGCGATATTCTTCAGCAAAAGCTCCAAAATCTATTCAAAAGTAACGCTAGCAGCCGCTTCACCCCTCATCAAAGCAAAAAACGCACCTAAACACCCCTGATTTCCGCTCACAAGCCCCAAATGAGATCTGCTCTTCCACCCAAAGCAACATAATTTCACGGTAATTGAGATTTTATTCACGGTAATTCTCCATATATTCACGGATAAGCTTCATAATTTCACGGATAAAAATTTTTATCGAATTTTCGACACCGGCCATCACTACCGACTACCGACCACCGACTTATCGAACTCATCTTAACTTTACCCACCTATCTATCCTCCTCCAAAAGCATCATCTTTTCGACAGAATCATACAGGTTAAGAAGATAACCATGAGGCAATAATGGTGGATAGAGATTTGCATTTTCGGAAAAAGGCAGGCTATAATATAACTATAGTCAAAGTTAGTCAAAGTCAGAAGGGGGAGGGGAAATGAGGAATATTTCAGATGTAATTGAAAATTACTTAAAGCAAATTCTCTCGAGCTCTAATGATCCGTCTATTGAAATTAAACGAACGGATATTGCTGAACGATTTCAATGCGTGCCTTCTCAAATAAACTACGTGATAAACACGAGATTTACGATTGAAAAAGGGTTTGTAGTGGAAAGTAAAAGAGGTGGAGGAGGTTATATTCGGATCATGAAGGTCCGTACCGAAAGCTCTGCACACTTAATTGATCACTTAACCACCTTGATTGGTGAGAGGATATCGCAAGGCAACGCAGAAAATGTAATAAAGAGACTTATGGAAGAGACGATCGTTTCAGAACGAGAAGCAAGACTTATGCTAAGCGTGATGGACAGGTCTATTTTAAAGCTTAATCTTCCGGAACGAGATGAATTACGAGCAGAATTATTAAAAGCTATGATAAAAACGTTAAAATATCGAACCACATAGCCCTTTTTTTCATTCTATATAAAGGGAGGGAGCAGAATGAATTGTGAAGAGTGCCATGAACGAGAAGCGTCTTTACATTTTACAAAGATCATAAATGGGGAGAAAACAGAATTTCACATTTGTGAACATTGTGCTAAAGAAAAAGGAGAATTCTTGCCGGGGTCGAATTCTTTTTCCATTCACCAATTGCTTTCTGGGCTTTTACACGGCGATGGACATGTCCCGAACACGCCATCATCCAACTTCATTCCGCCCTCATTAAGCTGTGAAAAATGCGGGATGAGTTATTATCAGTTTGCGAAGATCGGTCGCTTTGGGTGTGATAATTGCTACAAAGCGTTTGAATCGAAACTTAATCCTATTTTTAAGAGAGTTCATGGTGGTAACACTTTGCATGCGGGAAAGATTCCACTCCGTGCAGGAAGCAGTATTCAAGAAAAAAAGCAGCTTCAGCAATTAAAGCAAGCTTTGCAGCAGTATATATTAAATGAGGAATTTGAAAAAGCTGCTGAAACAAGGGATGTCATCAGGGAGATCGAGCACCGCTTGCAACAGGGGAGGGATACGTAACCGATGTCTTTAGAACGATTTATCAGTGACGCGATCAGTCCCTGGATGAAACGGGAGGGGCCAGAATCGGATATAGTTCTATCGAGCCGTGTCCGACTTGCAAGGAATATTCATCAATATGTTTTTCCCATCGCAGCAGATAAAGAGTCAGCTCATGAAGTCATTTCAGCGATCTCGACTTGTATGAGCGAAGAAAATGAAGAAGCAGAAAAGCTTGAAATGCTGATGATGGAGACGTTAAAACCTGTTCAAAAACGGGTACTTGTAGAGAAACATTTGATCAGTCCCAATTTAGCAGAGCAAGCGAAATACGGTGCTGTTCTCATGAATGCAGATGAATCAGTCAGCATCATGGTGAACGAAGAAGATCATATACGCATCCAATGTTTAGCACCGGGGTTTCAATTAGAAGAAGTGCTTCATCGGGCGAATGAGATCGATGATTTTATCGAAAAAAACGTTGATTATGCGTTTGATGAAAGACGAGGATATTTAACAAGCTGTCCGACGAATGTAGGGACTGGACTTCGAGCCTCTGTCATGATGCATCTTCCAGCGCTCGTACTCTCAAAAAAGATGAGCCGCATTATCCCAGCGATCAATCAGCTAGGGTTAGCGGTAAGAGGAATCTACGGCGAAGGTACTGAGGCGCAAGGAAACATTTTTCAAATTTCAAATCAGATGACACTAGGCAAGTCGGAAGAGGATATAATGGAAGACCTCGCAGGTGTTGTCACGCAGGTCATCCAACAAGAACGAGCAGCTCGTCAACAGCTGCAGGATGGATTGAAATTACAGCTTGAAGACAAGTTATTCCGTTCATTGGGAACGTTAGAGAATTGCCGGATCATCCAATCAAAAGAAGCTGCCAAGTGTTTATCAGATGTGCGGCTAGGCATTGATTTAGAGATCTTACCTGGGATTTCAAAAACGATCCTCAATGAGCTTATGATACTTACACAACCAGGTTTTCTTCAACAATATGCAGGTGAAGTTCTAACTCCAGAAGAACGTGACATAAGAAGAGCCACATTAATCAGAGAAAGAATAAAATTGGAAAACCGATAAGGAGCGTGACGAGTATGATGTTTGGTCGTTTTACTGAGAGAGCACAAAAAGTTTTAGCTTTAGCACAAGAAGAAGCGATTCGTTTAGGTCATAATAATGTGGGAACTGAGCATATCCTGCTTGGACTGATCCGTGAAGGAGAAGGAATTGCAGCAAAAGCCCTTCAAGTTCTTGGTCTAGGACCAGAAAAGATTCAAAAAGAAGTGGAAACATTGATCGGCCGCGGTCAGGAAGCTGTTCAAACGATCCACTATACACCTCGTGCTAAAAAAGTGATTGAACTTTCCATGGATGAAGCTCGTAAACTCGGACATTCATACGTGGGAACGGAACACATTCTATTAGGATTGATCCGTGAAGGAGAAGGCGTTGCGGCTCGTGTTCTCAATAACCTTGGTGTCAGCCTTAACAAAGCGCGTCAACAAGTGCTGCAGTTACTAGGAAGCAATGAATCTTCTTCTAGTCATAGAGGTTCATCAGCTAGTGCCAACACACCGACGTTAGACAGCTTAGCGCGTGATTTAACAGCCATTGCTCGTGAAGGTACACTAGACCCAGTAATCGGGCGTGCGAAAGAAATTCAGCGTGTAATCGAGGTTCTGAGCCGCCGTACAAAGAACAACCCTGTATTGATCGGTGAGCCAGGTGTAGGTAAAACGGCTATCGCTGAAGGTTTAGCGCAGCAGATCATCAATAACGAAGTGCCAGAAACCCTTCGTGATAAGCGTGTTATGACGCTTGATATGGGTACAGTTGTAGCTGGAACGAAGTACAGAGGTGAATTTGAAGACCGTCTGAAAAAAGTAATGGATGAGATACGCCAAGCTGGGAACATCATTCTATTCATCGACGAACTTCATACGCTGATCGGTGCAGGTGGAGCAGAAGGTGCGATTGATGCATCCAACATTCTGAAGCCAGCTCTTGCTCGCGGTGAACTTCAATGTATTGGTGCTACAACCCTTGATGAGTATAGAAAATATATTGAAAAAGATGCAGCGCTTGAGCGCCGTTTCCAACCGATCACAGTTAACGAGCCAACGAAGGATGAAAGTATTCAAATTCTTCAAGGACTTCGCGACCGTTATGAAGCTCACCACCGTGTGACGATTACGGATGACGCGATTGAAGCCTCTGTTCAGTTGTCAGATCGTTACATTTCAGATCGTTTCTTACCGGATAAAGCGATCGATCTTATTGATGAAGCGGCGTCAAAAGTTCGTCTACGTTCCTATACAGCTCCACCGAACTTAAAAGAGCTTGAACAAAAGCTAGAGGAAGTTCGTAAGGAGAAGGATGCGGCTGTTCAAAGTCAAGAATTTGAAAAAGCAGCTTCATTACGAGATTCTGAACAACGCCTTCGCGAAGAGTTAGAGAAAACGAAGGACGTATGGAAAGAAAAGCAAGGAAAAGAAAACACAGAAGTAACGCCAGAAGATATTGCGCAAGTAGTATCGTCTTGGACGGGAGTTCCGGTTTCTAAGCTTGCGGAAGAGGAAACAGAACGTCTTCTGAAGATGGAAGAGATTCTGCATGATCGCGTTATCGGTCAGTCTGAGGCAGTTACAGCCATCTCGAAAGCGATCCGAAGAGCACGTGCTGGACTTAAAGATCCGAAACGTCCGATCGGCTCGTTCATCTTCTTAGGGCCAACAGGCGTTGGTAAAACGGAACTTGCAAGAGCAGTTGCCGAAACACTATTTGGTGATGAAGATGCGATTATCCGTATTGATATGTCCGAGTACATGGAGAAGCATACAACATCCCGTCTCGTTGGATCACCTCCAGGATATGTTGGACACGAAGAAGGCGGCCAGTTGACTGAAAAAGTGAGAAGAAAGCCTTACTCGGTAATCTTGCTTGATGAGATCGAAAAAGCACATCCTGAAGTGTTCAACATCTTACTTCAAGTGTTAGAAGATGGTCGTCTAACAGATTCTAAAGGACGTACAGTCGATTTCCGAAACACGGTTGTGATCATGACTTCAAACGTAGGGGCGAGCACGCTTAAGCGTAACCGTTCACTCGGATTTGCTGTCCACAACGAAGGTCAGAAGTACAACGATATGAAATCGAAAGTGATGGATGAACTAAAACGTGCGTTCCGTCCAGAGTTCTTGAACCGTATCGATGAGATCATTGTGTTCCACTCACTTGAAAAAGAACACTTGCTCAGAATTGTCAGCTTGATGGCTGAATCACTGAAAAAACGCTTAAGTGATCAAGGAATCGAGATCGAGTTGACTCAAGCCGCTCTTGAAAAGATCACAGAAGAAGGATACGATCCAGATTACGGAGCTCGTCCACTGCGTCGTGCCTTACAGCGTAAGATTGAAGATCGATTATCTGAAGAGCTTCTACGAGGAAACATCAACAAAGGGCAGACCGTTAAGATTGATGTTGAAGAGAACGATTTTGTCGTTCAAACGGTCTAACTTTTACCACATATGAGAATATCCTACAAAAGACCCGGAAGACAGACATGTCCTCCGGGTTTTTGTCGAAATAATCTTAGCTGTTCGCCTTTTTTTGCAGAGCTCAAATGGAAGTGGTTGTGAGGTTTTATGTTATGATAATAGTGAATAAATCTTGATATTTTCAGTAATTAACCCTATTTTTGATAAACAATGATGCCATGTAAGTGGTTGAATTCCGTTACAGGATGCTCGCTTTCCAGGGGGCGTGCGGTGAGCCTCTTAGCGCTCTGCGCTGTTAAGAGTCTCACCTGTCCCGCTGATCCCCTAGGAGTCTCGCACCTTTCACTCCAATCAACTATCAATGAAGTCTTTGAAGGATATTCATACAGTTTTATTCAAGCATGAAGTTTAACGGGGCAAATCACGTTTTAATCAAAGTGAAATTGAATACTTGTTCGAAAATAGATAATTAGTAAAGCGTTAAGTTCGGAAGAGGAGTTTTTATAGATGGCTAAAGTAAAATCAATCTTTCTTTGCCAAGATTGCGGTTACGAATCACCGAAATGGATGGGGAAATGTCCAGGGTGCCATGCGTGGAACACGATGGTGGAGGAAACGATCCGACCTGAAAAAAATATAAGAGGATTAACCTCTGGTGGGGATAAGAACGTAAAGCAAAAACCTCAGTCGATCGCAGATGTGAAAAGCGAGCAAGAGCCGCGTATACCGACAAACTACCAGGAGTTCAACCGTGTGCTAGGCGGAGGGATCGTTCCAGGCTCAATGGTTTTAGTGGGTGGAGACCCTGGAATCGGTAAGTCCACATTGTTGTTGCAAACATCCGCACAGCTTGCCAAAAAAGGTGAGCGCGTTCTATACATATCTGGTGAGGAATCTGTAAAGCAGACAAAGCTTCGTGCCGATCGGTTAGATATCGACGCGAAGGACTTGTTTGTACTGGCAGAAACAGATTTGGAACTGATCGAACAGGCGATGTCTGATGTGATGCCTTCTGTGATGATCATCGATTCGATTCAAACCGTCTATCGAGCTGAAGTCACTTCTGCTCCTGGGAGTGTATCGCAAGTACGAGAGTGTACAGCACATTTGATGCGAATGGCAAAAACAAAAGGTATCGCTGTATTTATCGTAGGACATGTTACAAAAGAAGGAAATATAGCCGGCCCGCGTCTATTAGAGCATATGGTAGATGCCGTATTGTATTTTGAAGGAGAACGTCATCATACTTTCCGAATCTTACGTGCCGTTAAGAACCGTTTTGGGTCTACCAATGAAATTGGTGTCTTTGAAATGAAAGAAGTAGGACTGGAAGAAGTATTGAATCCTTCTGAAATCTTTTTAGAAGAACGTTCGAAAGGGGCAGCGGGTTCAACCGTAGTTGCTTCTCTAGAAGGAACGCGACCGATGCTAGTAGAGCTGCAGGCTTTAATATCGCCGACAAGCTTTGGTAATCCTAGAAGGATGGCTACTGGGATCGATCACAACCGTGTATCACTGCTCATGGCCGTTTTAGAAAAGAGAGTCGGGTTGCTTCTTCAGAACCAAGATGCTTATCTGAATGTTGCAGGTGGTGTGCGCTTGGATGAGCCAGCGATCGATCTTGCTGTTGCGATCAGCATCGCTTCAAGCTTTCGCGATTCACCAACCAAGCCAACAGATGTTATGATTGGAGAGATAGGATTAACGGGAGAGGTTAGAAGAGTTTCCCGTATTGAGCAGCGTGTTCATGAAGCTGCAAAGTTAGGTTTTACGCGAGCTATTATACCTGATAAAAATATCGGTGGCTGGACGGTTCCAAAAGGAATTCAAGTCGTCGGCGTATCGACCGTTTATGAGGCATTACAAGCAGCGTTAGGAGGGTAATGTAAATTATGGATCATGCGATAAAAGAAGCAATCATAAGCCAAATGCTACAGCTAGTTGCTCCCGGAACACCATTACGAGAAGGGATCGACAACGTATTGCGAGCGAACACAGGTGGACTGATCGTTGTTGGATATAACGATAAAGTAAAAGAAATCGTTGATGGAGGTTTCTCTATTAACTGCAAATACTCACCAGCATCTCTATACGAACTTGCCAAGATGGATGGGGCAATCATTTTAAACGAAGATGCTGTTAAGATTCTGTATGCGAACACACAACTGATTCCGGATACGGTTATTCCGTCAACAGAAACGGGGATCCGTCACAGAACGGCAGAGCGCGTTGCGCGTCAAACAGGCAATCTTGTGATCTCCATCTCTCAAAGACGTAACGTTATCACTCTATATCAGGGGATGATCCGTTATTCGTTAAAAGAGATCGGTGTGATCTTGACGAAAGCGAATCAGGCGATTCAAACGCTTGAGAAATATAAAGTGGTTTTCGACCAAAGTGTTACGAACCTTGGTGCACTAGAATTTGAAGAATTAGTGACTTTCCAAGAAGTTACACAAGTTATTCACAGAATTGAGATGGTTTTACGCATAAAAAATGAGATTATTAAATATGTTAATGAACTTGGTGTTGAAGGCAGGCTGATTCGAATCCAGATGGAGGAGCTTGTTTCTAACATCGAGGAAGAAGCACTGCTTTTAATCAAGGACTATATGAAAGATCGTGAAAGTGATCCTTATGCGATTCTTCGCCAATTAAACAAACTATCATCTGAAGAATTGTTCGATGAATCCGTAATTATGAAACTTTTAGGCTTCTCAGCCGGTATGAATATGCAGGATGAGACGATTCATCCGCGCGGATACCGCATTCTTGGTAAGATTCCAAGACTTCCAGCGGTTATTATCGAGAACTTAACAGATGCATTTGAAAACCTTCCGCAAATTTTGCGCGCATCTATTGATGAATTGGACGAGGTAGAAGGTATCGGTGAGATTCGTGCCAAAAAAGTAAAAGAAGGTCTAAAACGCATTCAGGAACAGCTTTTCGTTGATCGTCATATCTAAAGAAAACTTCCTACGTAAAAAAAGGAATTTTCTATCTTTTACACGTTTTTAATACGGTCATTTTGTAAATAATGATTAGGGGAGGTGAATCAGGCATGCTAAAAAGAATTGTTCAGCTATTTTTCATTGTAATAGGTGGCATGCTCGGCTATCTATATATACCAGATCTCATTCGTGTACTTAACTTCGGTGATCTTCCGAATCAAGTAACATCCCCGTATGTCGGGGCAGTGATTGGTGCACTTATACTTTTTTTATCTACATTTTGGCTGTCAGATTACGTAGTAGGATTAATCCGCTGGGCTGAGGAAACAGTTGTAAAAGCTCCGGCAACTGACCTTTTATCTGGAACGATGGGGCTGATCATCGGACTGATCGTCGCATTTTTGATCCAGTCACCGTTAAGTTCTATGGATATTGTTGTGGTCAGCTCCATACTGCCGATCGCTATTACATTCCTGCTCGGTTATTTGGGCTTTCAGGTAGGGTTTAAAAAGAGAGATGAGTTGATTCAGCTGTTCTCTTTGAAGAGCCAAGGTAAAGAACGTAAAAAAGAAGCAGAGATCGAAAAGCCGAGTGGTAAGTATAAGATTTTAGATACGAGCGTCATCATTGATGGTCGAGTAGCTGATATCTGTCAGACTGGTTTTTTAGAAGGTCCACTCATTATTCCTCGTTTTGTTTTAGAAGAACTGCAGTATATTGCCGATTCTTCAGATGTTCTAAAGCGTAACAGAGGGCGCCGAGGTCTTGATATCCTAAATCGAATTCAAAAAGAGCTTTCTATGAAAGTTGAAATCTATGAAGGTGACTTTGAAGAGGTTACAGAAGTGGATAGCAAGCTAGTGAAACTCGCTCAGCTGTTATCCGGTGTTGTCGTAACAAACGATTTTAACTTGAACAAAGTATGTGAGCTACAAAACGTGGCAGTACTAAATATTAATGACCTTGCCAATGCGGTCAAACCAGTTGTTCTTCCGGGTGAGGAGCTTGTTGTACAAGTGATCAAAGACGGTAAAGAACAGAGTCAAGGTGTAGGTTATCTGGACGATGGAACGATGATCGTCGTAGAAGACGGTCGTGATTATGTTGGTAAGACGATTGATGTTGTGGTCACTTCAGTACTCCAAACATCAGCGGGCAGAATGATCTTTGCTAAAAAGAAACTATTAGAAAAAGCATTGTAACGAACGGTGGGGAAGCACGTGAATTATTGGACAGTCATTCCTGCTGCTGGACAAGGTAAGCGAATGAATGCTGGTATCTCTAAGCAGTGGATCGAACTCTTAGGAAAACCAGTACTCGCACACACACTTGATGTGTTTGAAAAAGATTCAAATTGCGAGGGAGTCATCTTGGTCGGTAGTGAAAAGGAATTGCAGCAGATGCAAGATTTTGTAGAGTCGTTCCAATATCAAAAAGTGCGTAAAATCGTTCCAGGCGGAAAAGAGCGTCAGCAAAGTGTTTATGAGGGTTTGAAGGTCGTGCCTACTGAAGCAGACCTCGTTCTCATTCATGATGCAGCACGACCTTTCATCACACAAGATTCTATTTTACAACTTCTTAACACGGCACGAGATACAGGCTCTGCCGTGTTAGCTGTTCCGGTAAAGGACACGGTTAAGCGGGTAATCGAGAATCAAGTGGAAGAAACGATCGACCGTTCCAGCTTGTGGGCTGTTCAAACCCCGCAAGCTTTTCGTCTTTCTATCGTAATGGATGCACACAGGAAGGCAGACGAAGAAGGCTATATTGAAACGGATGATGCGAGCCTCGTGGAACGAATTGGACAAACAGTGGCTATTGTAATGGGAGACTATCATAATATAAAATTAACTACGTCTGATGACTTGTTATTTGGACAAGCCATTTTGTTAGAGAGACAGGGGGAAAAAGCATGATACGCATCGGACAGGGTTTTGATGTACATGCCTTTAGTGAGGGTCGTCCGTTAATCATTGGCGGTGTAACGATTCCTTATGAGAAGGGACTTTTAGGGCATTCTGATGCTGACGTTCTTTTGCATGCGATCACAGATGCATTGCTAGGTGCAGCGGGTGAAGGAGATATCGGCAAACACTTTCCAGATACAGATCCAGCGTACAAAGGCGCAGATTCGAAGCGTTTGTTGCTCGATTCTTGGAAATTGGTTGAGAAAAAAGGTTATTCTTTAGGTAATATAGATTGTACGATCATTGCTCAAAAACCAAAGATGCTTCCGTACATTGAAGAGATGCGCGGAGTGATCGCCGGTATTTTTGGGGTTGAAGTAGAGAGAATCAACGTGAAGGCAACAACGACTGAAAAGCTAGGATTTCCTGGACGCGAAGAGGGAATCGCAGCTCAAGCGGTTGTTTTGATAGAAAAGGCACTTTAAAAAATGTTGCTTTGGGAGCATTCCGTTCATTATCTTCTCTGATAAAGTTGATTGGAGTGGAAGATGCGAGACTCCTGTGGGACAGGCGGTTAGGTGAGACACTTAAGAGTGAAACGTACGAATGTGGCTCACCGACTGCCCCACGGAAAGCGAGCATCTGGAACGGAAATTAACTACTTTCAAAGGCATCATCGTTAAGTAAAAAATATTTTTAGAGGTGAAACATGATGGCAAACGAAGTTCGAGTGCGTTATGCACCAAGTCCAACGGGACACTTACATATAGGGAATGCACGTGCAGCTCTATTCAACTATTTATACGCTCGCCACTCTGGCGGAAAGTTTATTATCCGTATTGAAGATACGGATCAAAAGCGTAACATTCAAGGCGGAGAAGAGAGTCAGCTGGATCACTTAAAATGGCTCGGTATGGATTGGGATGAAAGTGTTGATATCGGAGGAGATTACGGTCCGTATCGTCAGATGGAACGTTTAGAACTATACGAGAAGTATACAGATGAACTACTTTCAAAAGGTCTTGCATACACTTGTTATTGTACAGAAGAAGAGCTTGAGGCTTCTCGTGAAGAGCAGATGGCAAAAGGGGATACTCCTGTTTATGATGGACGCTGTCTAAACTTATCAGTGGAAGAAAAAGCGGCATTAGAAGAAGAAGGTCGCCGTCCGAGCATTCGTTTTAAGGTTCCACAAGACCGTACGATCACGTTTGATGACATGGTAAAAGGTGAAGTTTCGTTTGAATCAAGCGGCTTTGGTGACTTTGTTATCGTGAAAAAAGATGGAATTCCAACCTACAACTATGCGGTTGTTATCGATGACCACGAAATGGCGATCACTCACGTACTGCGTGGAGATGATCACATCTCAAACACACCGAAGCAGTTATTGATCTATGATGCGTTAGGATTTTCGCATCCGAAGTTTGGTCATACAACATTAATCGTGAATGAAAACCGTAAAAAGTTAAGTAAACGTGACGAGTCGATCGTTCAGTTTATTGAGCAGTACAAAGATCTAGGATATTTGCCAGAAGCGCTGTTTAATTTTATTGCGTTATTAGGTTGGTCTCCGGGTGGAGAAGAAGAGATCTTCAGTCGAGAGCAGTTTATTGAGATCTTTGACCCGAACCGTTTATCTAAAGCACCTGCTGTTTTTGATACACAAAAGTTAGAGTGGCTGAACAACCAATATATGAAGCAGCAAGACGTAGCTCGTATTGTTGAGTTATGTATGCCTCACCTTGTTAAAGCGGGTAGAGTTTCTGAGAACCCAAGTCCTGAAGAACAAGAGTGGATCACAAAGCTTGTCGCTCTTCATCAGGAAAAAATGAGCTATGGTGCTGAAATCGTAGACTTAACAGAACTGTTCTTCAAAGAAGAGATCGAATATGAAGGAGAAGCACTGGAAGTACTGCAAGGTGAAGGTGTTCCTTCTGTTATGGAATCATTCTTAATTCAGATCGAAAACAGTGATTCTTTTGAAGCGGAAGACATCAAAGCGATGATGAAAGCTGTTCAAAAGGAAACGGGCCAAAAAGGAAAGAACTTGTTCATGCCGATCCGTGTTGCGACAACTGGTCAACAACATGGTCCAGATCTGCCTGCTGCTGTTTCTCTTTTAGGTAAAGATGTGATTATCAAGCGCGTAAATGCTGTACTGACTCAAATTAAAAAGTAATAAAAGTACACATTTTGCAAAGATTATAATATAGTAAAAGAAACTTATAATAATCGTGTAAAACGTAGATGAGGAAAGTAGGCTAGCGCCTTTTCATAGTAGAGAGAACCATCACCGGCTGAAAGTGGTTCATGAAAATGCTTGCTGAAGTGCCCCTCGGAGTCCCATGCCGAAAATTTTAGTAGGTTTGGGCGGCAACTCCCCGTTATGGAGCTTAAGGGAACAGGTGAGTTTTTATAAAACCTGTTAAACAGAGTGGAACCGCGTCTATCCGTACGTCTCTGTGTCATATTTGGCACAGGGACGTTTTTTATTTTCTAATGTCTGGTATATTTCTAAACTGTTGTTGCTTATGAATCACTTTTTTTCAACTTTGCCTAGTTGATTGTAGTGGAAGGTGCGAGACTCCTGCGGGACGAGTGGGCAGGAGAGACCCCTAAAGGCGCAAAGCGGCAGGGGGCTCACCGCACGCCCCCCGGAAAGCGAGCATCCTGAAACGGAAATCAACAACTTTCAAGAGCAGCATAGTTTACTACAACAGCTTTTAATTTTTTATGCAAGGAGGTTGGAAAACATGTTTTCAGCCATGAAAGAAGATATTCAGGTTGTTTTTGAGAAAGACCCAGCGGCTAGAAGTTCATTCGAAGTATTCTTAACATACTCTGGACTGCACGCGATTTGGGCCCATAGATTAGCACATAAGCTATTCAAACGAAACTGGCTGTTTTTAGCCCGCTTGATCTCACAGATCAGCCGCTTTTTCACCGGCATCGAAATACACCCGGGCGCACAGATCGGACGACGCTTTTTTATCGATCACGGAATGGGTGTGGTGATCGGCGAAACGTGTATCATCGGTAATGATGTGACACTCTACCAAGGTGTAACGCTCGGAGGTACGGGAAAAGAAAAAGGAAAAAGGCATCCCACGCTTGAAGATCACGTTCTTGTTGCTACAGGAGCCAAGGTGTTAGGGAACATTACGATCGGAAAGAATTCAAAAGTTGGGGCAGGATCGGTTGTTCTTCAACATGTTCCGCCCGATGCGACCGTAGTTGGAATCCCAGGAAGAGTCGTGATTAAAGATGGCATTAAAGTTGGATGCGAACTTGATCATCGCGATCTGCCTGACCCAGTAGCTGATAAATTTAGAGAAATGCATAACGAGATGAAACGAATGCGTGAAGAACTGGAAACATTGAAAAAAGGGAGTGAAGTATAGATGGGTATTAAAATCTATAATACGATGACACGTCAAAAAGAGACTTTCGTTCCGTTAGAAGAAGGAAAAGTGAAGATGTATGTGTGCGGACCGACTGTATATAACTATATCCATATCGGTAACGCAAGACCGGCTATTGTTTTCGATACAGTGAGAAAGTACTTGGAGTATAGAGATTATGATGTACAGTTCATCTCCAATTTTACGGATGTTGATGATAAGCTCATCAAAGCGGCTAACGAGATGGGAAGCGATGTTCCGACGATTGCCGAGAAGTTCATCAATGCCTATCACGAGGATACTTGCGCACTAGGCGTACAAAAAGCGGACGCACACCCGCGTGTAACAGAAACGATGCCAGAGATCATTGATTTTATCGAGAACCTTATCAAAAAAGGTTTTGCTTATGAAGCAGCGGGAGATGTTTATTTCAAAACGCGTTCGTTCAACGGTTATGGCAAACTATCTCATCAGTCGATCGATGACTTAAGATCTGGTGCGAGAATTGAAGTCGGAGAGAAAAAAGAAGATCCTCTTGATTTTGCGCTATGGAAAGCAGCAAAAGATGGAGAGATCTATTGGGAGAGTCCTTGGGGTAAAGGTCGTCCTGGCTGGCATATCGAATGCTCGGCGATGGCAAAAAAATACTTAGGTGATTCGATCGACATTCATGGTGGCGGTCAAGATTTAGCTTTTCCGCATCATGAGAATGAAATCGCGCAATCTGAAGCATTAAATGAAGCTCCGATGGCTAAGTATTGGATGCATAATGGGTATATTAATATTGATAACGAAAAAATGTCGAAATCACTTGGGAACTTCGTGCTGGTTCATGACCTTGTACAACAGCAGGATCCGCAAGTTATCCGATTCTTTATGCTAGCTGTACACTACCGCAATCCAATCAACTTCAGTCAGGAGTTGTTGGAAGCGGCGGAGGCAGGATTGAATAGAATCCGTACGTCTTATGAAAACTTGAAACACCGCTTGAGTGTATCGGCAGATCTATCTATAGATACAGAAAAATGGACTCAGCTTGTTAAAGAAACAAGAGAGAAATTCATCACGGATATGGACGATGATTTCAACACAGCGAACGCGATCTCTCATCTTTTTGATTTTTCGCGAGAAGCGAACGTATACCTGCAAGAGAAGAACACTTCTAAAGCGGTTATTACAGAGTTTATCGCTCTGTTCGATGAGCTTGCTGGTGTGCTTGGGCTAACTCTTCATAAAGAAGAGGAATTGTTAGATGAAGAGATTGACGCTCTCATTCAAGAACGTAATCAAGCACGTAAAGAAAAGAACTTTGCTCGCGCTGACGAAATTCGTGATCAGTTAAAAGAACAGAACATCATTTTGGAAGATACTGCACAGGGTGTTCGGTGGAAAAGAGATAAGTAAATGAAGATAACGGACTCAGATATTAAACAACTGAACGGAACCACGCTTGCTTATATGGGAGATGCAGTAATGGAGCAATTCGTGCGTGAACACCTTATCCGTAACGGACAGGTGAAGCCGAATAAGCTCCATGTATCGGCCACGAAGTTTGTTTCAGCAAAAGCTCAAGCAAGCATGGTCGTTCAGCTGCTTGAAGAAAACTATTTTACAGAAGAAGAGGTCGCTGTGATTAAGCGTGGCCGCAATGCGAACCAGGGAACTGTACCAAAAAATACGGATGTTCAAACGTATCGGCATGCCACAAGCTTCGAAGCAATCATCGGTTATCTTTATCTGTTAAATAACCACGAACGTCTAACGAACATGATGGAATATGTGTTATCAGAAAATAAAAAGGGGGAGGTCTAAAGATGAGTGAAGCAAAAGAACAAAAAGAACAAGAACTGATCATTGGCCGAAATCCGGTTATGGAAGTTCTGCGCTCCGGCCGTGATATTAATAAAATTTTTGTAGGTGAAGGTTCGCAAAAAGGACCAGTAAGTACGATCGTCTCTATGGCAAAAAAGCAAAATGTACTTGTGCAATATGTACCGAAACAAAAGCTCGACTCATTAAGCGGAGGAGGCAATCACCAAGGCGTGATCGCGGGTGTTGCAGCCTATTCTTACGCAGACATCGATGATCTGTTTAAAATTGCTGAAGAGCGTGGGGAAGAGCCGTTCTTTATTTTATTGGACGAGCTTGAAGATCCTCATAACCTAGGTTCGATCATGCGTACGGCAGATGCAGTCGGGGCACATGGCATCATCATTCCGAAAAGACGCTCGGTAGGATTAACAGCTACGGTAGCAAAGGCTTCAACAGGTGCGATCGAGTACATTCCTGTTGTTCGTGTAACGAATCTTGTCCAAACGATGAAAGAGTTAAGGGATCGTGGTATGTGGTTTGCCGGCGCTGACATGAAAGGCAAAGATGACTACAGACAAGCGAAGTGGGACATGCCTTTAGGTCTTGTAATTGGAAGCGAAGGAAAAGGGATGGGAAGACTCGTATCAGAAACGTGCGATTTCCTTGTTCAGCTTCCGATGAAAGGGAAGGTTACCTCGCTTAATGCATCGGTTGCAGCTAGTCTTTTGATGTATGAAGTGTACCGTAACCGCAATCCGTTAGAAGCGCGAAAATGAAAACTCGCCACTATTTGATTGTTGATGGCTACAACATCATTGGCGCTTGGCCCGAACTACGGAGCTTAAAAACATCGGATTTTGCCAAAGCAAGAGACCTGCTGATCGAATATATGGCAGAATACCAGGGAACGACTGGGTATCAAGTGATCGTCGTGTTTGATGCCCATCTCACACCTGGCATAGAGAAGAAAACAAAAAACCACCGCGTTGAAGTCATTTTTACAAGAGAGAACGAAACGGCAGATGAACGGATCGAACGTCTAGTCGGAGAGTTAAAATCAATTGATACGCGCATTTATGTCGCAACTTCAGATTCAACAGAACAGTGGCAGATTTTCGGTAAAGGCGCATTGCGAAAATCTGCGAGAGAATTAAAGAATGAGATGGATGAGATCGAAAAGCATATTCATGTGTCCGTTGGCGAGCGGAAAAGGAAGCAAACCTCCTCCTCTATCCTTCTTTCAGACGAAATTGCCGAAATATTTGAAAGATGGAGAAGAGGGCAAAAATAAGGAATCTTGACGCTTTTGTGAACTATGAGCTATAATATTGCTATATTTTGCCGGTAAAAACCTGGTGGGGGGATTTGTCGTGAACATAGATCTCAAGGAACGGTCAGTAAGCGATTACGAGCTCATGGAAGATGAAAGCCTTGTGGAACTGGTTCATGAGGGGGACAGCGCAGCACTTGAATATTTGATCAACAAATATAAAAACTTTGTTCGTGCGAAAGCAAGATCATACTTTTTGATCGGTGCAGACCGTGAAGATATCATTCAAGAAGGTATGATCGGGCTGTATAAAGCCATTCGCGATTTTAAAGAGGACAAGCTGTCGTCCTTTAAAGCTTTTGCCGAACTATGTATAACAAGGCAAATGATTACCGCTATCAAAACGGCAACTAGACAAAAGCACATTCCGTTAAATTCATACGTGTCGTTGGACAAGCCGATCTATGACGAGGAGTCTGACCGTACACTAATGGATGTAATATGCGGTACAAAAGTCACTGATCCAGAAGAACTGATTATCAATCAAGAAGAATTTGATGATATTGAAGTGAAGATGGGGGAAATATTAAGTGACCTGGAACGTAAAGTTCTGATGCTGTACCTTGACGGAAGATCATACCAGGAAATCTCAGTGGATCTCGACAGACACGTGAAGTCGATCGACAACGCGCTTCAGCGAGTGAAACGTAAATTAGAGCGTTATTTAGAGCTAAGAGAAATATCATCTTAAGAGCGGGGAGTGTTCCTGCTCTTTTTCTTTTGGTTTTAAGTGGTTGTATGAGCTAGTATGCGTGTGGGTGGGGGTATTGGACGGGGTGATGACAGTCGAATTTTGTCAACTCGCGGATATATGGGCAAAACTCGCGGGATTATAGCCCTAACTTGCGGGATTAACAGGATAATTTCTAGGATTAATGCAAAAATTTTAGGATTAGCATCTTGAATACTGTGGTGGGTATACGTTTATTGCCTAATTTGAGTAAAAAATCTCATGAAATATTGTATTCATGAGAACAAAAATAGGCCAGGTGATCATTTTCGGCTGGTTTTTCCCCCTATCTTCTCAACTAAAGAGCCTTTTTGGAGTCTTTTTGTTTAGTTACTCGCTCACTGCTTACCCGGCAATTTTAAGAAGCAACTCACATCACACGATTCCTTCACTAACAAAACGAAGCATCTAAAACGTTAATCAACCACTTACATCTCCAACACATTTAGCGCTCAAAACGTCATTTTCCCTTTATTGACAAGCGTATACCCCTATGTTAAGGTTTTAAAAGTAACATTGTAACGTGGATGAGTGGCTTTGTCGCACGAAAGGTGTTTATTTAGCATGAGAAAAAAAGTTTTTTTAGCCTGTAAACAATGCTCAAAACGAAATTATACAACGATGAAGAACCAGCAAAACAATCCTGAACGAGTCGAGGTTAAAAAGTTTTGCAGCTACTGCAATGCTCATACCATTCACCAGGAAACGAAGTAAGCGAAACAAGCTTTTTTTATAAATGTTAATTGATCAAAAGGCATGGGGGTTTATGAAGATGGCGGATGTTGCAGAAAAGACAAAAAAATCACCAGCAAAGTTTCTTTCCGATGTAAATAAGGAGATGAAGCGTGTAAGCTGGCCTACGCGAAAAGAATTATTTCGCTATACGGGGATTGTACTGTCAACTGTAGTGATTATGGCTTTGTTCTTCTGGGTTGTGGATCTAGGGATTTCACAATTAGTTGAGCTTATTTTAGGGTAGATTAGATATAGCTTCTTTTGGATAGAATGCTAGAGTATATCCATTTTAGGAGGGAAAGGACACGGGTCCCATCGTATGGAAAAAAATTGGTACGTAGTTCATACCTATTCAGGTTATGAAAACAAAGTAAAAGCAAACTTGGAAAAGCGTTTGGAATCTATGGGGATGACAGATAAGATTTTCCGTGTACTTGTACCTGTAGAAGAAGAGACCGAAACAAAGAACGGTAAGACAAAAACAAGCATGAAGAAAGTTTTCCCTGGTTATGTATTAACGGAGATGATCATGACAGATGATTCTTGGTACGTTGTGCGTAATACACCTGGGGTAACAGGATTTGTCGGTTCTGCTGGAGCGGGCTCAAAGCCAACGGCACTTTTGCCTGAGGAAGTAGAACATATTCTTAAAGGTATGGGTATGGAAGCTCCGCGCGTTGAAGTTGATTTCGAAATCAAGGAATCTGTAAAAGTAAAAGAAGGTCCTTTTGCTGACTTTGTTGGTACGATCGAAGAGATCGACGCAACAAAACAGAAGCTGAAAGTTCACGTCAACATGTTTGGTCGTGAAACACCAGTCGAACTTGAGTTTACCCAAGTTAGCAAGTTATAATGGAAAAAGACTTGTAATCACTTCAAAAAGGTGATAGAATTTTTTATGTTTGATATTACTAATCAACTGCTTCCTCTCTTTTAGGAGGGGAAGCGTATTTTTGAGTGGGAGGGTTTCGGCCCATAATACCACATCACGGACTTAAGGAGGTGTGTCGCGTGGCTAAAAAGGTTATTAAGATGGTAAAATTGCAAATCCCTGCTGGTAAAGCAAACCCGGCACCGCCAGTTGGACCTGCACTAGGACAAGCTGGGGTAAACATCATGGGATTCTGTAAAGAATTCAACGCTCGTACTGCTGATCAAGCTGGTTTAATCATTCCGGTAGAAATCACGGTTTTCGAAGACCGTTCATTTACATTCATCACTAAAACTCCTCCGGCTGCTGTTCTTTTAAAGAAAGCTGCAGGAATCGAGTCAGGTTCTGGTGAGCCTAACAAGAAAAAAGTTGCGACTGTAAAGCGTGATAAAGTTCGCGAAATCGCAGAATCAAAAATGCCTGACCTAAACGCTGCTAGTGTTGAAGCTGCAATGCGTATGGTTGAAGGTACAGCACGCAGCATGGGAATTGTTATCGAAGACTAATCCCTGTGTTTGATGTCTATTAGGTTGCGAGTAAATGGATTAATATCCTGCCCGTCAAACGGTTCGCAACCTTTATTCATGCAATGCGTTCGATTGCACTTGATGGTAAGTGCAATAAGTGGGAGGAATATCCGCTAAACCACATAAGGAGGACAATACAATGGCAAACAAAGGTAAGAAGTACCAAGAAGCGGCTAAATTAGTAGACCGCACAAAAGCATATGACGCTGCAGAAGCGATCGAGCTAGTTAAAAAAGCTGCTCCTGCAAAATTTGACGAGTCTGTAGAAGTTGCAGTTCGTTTAGGTGTAGACACGAAGAAAGCTGACCAACAAGTTCGTGGAGCAGTAGTGCTTCCAAACGGAACTGGTAAGACTCAACGTGTATTAGTATTCGCAAAAGGTGAAAAAGCAAAAGAAGCTGAAGCTGCTGGAGCAGATCACGTTGGCGATTCTGACTACATCAACAAAATCCAACAAGGTTGGTTCGAGTTCGACGTAATCGTTGCTACTCCGGACATGATGGCTGAAGTTGGTAAACTTGGACGTGTTCTAGGGCCTAAAGGATTAATGCCTAACCCTAAAACAGGAACAGTTACATTTGAAGTTGAAAAAGCGATTAACGAAATCAAAGCTGGTAAAGTAGAATACCGTGTCGACAAGACTGGTAACGTTCACGTTCCAATCGGTAAAGTATCTTTCGAAGCTGAGAAGCTTGCAGAAAACCTTAACACAATCATCGAAACATTGTTGAAAGTTAAGCCTGCAGCTGCAAAGGGAACTTACATGAAGAACGTTGCTGTTTCTTCAACTATGGGACCTGGGATCAAAGTTAATCCATCTTCATTCGCTGTAAAACGATAGTTGACAAACGGGTTTCGACCCGTTATATTATATACTGTTAAACACAAACGCATCAGATGAATGCCGTAGACAGCAGGAGCCAACTGGCTTAAATCTTCCTGCCGAGGTGAAGCATCGATAAGCTCATTAGTTAATTACTTATGACTTTAGATACTCACGCCTCCATGTCTCGACATGGAGGCTTTGTTTTTGGACAAAACCTGCGGTGATGCAATCATTTTACAGGAGGTGTAATAATGAGCAGCATTTTAGAAACAAAAAAGCAGTTAGTATCCACTATTTCTGAGAAAATCAAAAATAGCCAATCAACAATCCTTGTTGACTACCGTGGTCTTACTGTTTCTGAGGTTACTGAACTTCGTAAGTCTTTACGTGATGCTGGCATCGAGTTTAAAGTTTACAAAAACTCAATGGTAGTTCGCGCTGCTGAAGAGAATGACCTTAAAGAATTAGCTGAACACTTAACTGGTCCTACAGCGATCGCATTTTCAAATGAAGATGTTGTAGCTCCGGCTAAGATCCTTAACGACTTCGCTAAGAAACACGAAGCGCTTGAAATTAAAGCTGGTGTAATCGAAGGACGCATTGCGTCTCTAGAAGAAGTGAAAGCTCTTGCTGAACTTCCATCAAGAGATGGTCTTCTTTCAATGGTACTCAGCGTGCTTCAAGCACCTATCCGCAACTTTGCGTTGGCTACTAAGGCTGTTGCAGAACAAAAAGAAGAGCAAGGCGCTTAAGTCTTACTTTCAACCAATAACTTACATTCCATAAGGAGGAAATTATAATGTCTAAAGAGCAAATCATTGAAAGCTTAAAAACAATGACTGTTTTAGAGCTTAACGACCTAGTAAAAGCAATCGAAGAAGAGTTTGGTGTAACTGCTGCTGCTCCTGTAGCTGTAGCTGGTGGAGCTGCTGGTGGAGACGCTGCTGCTGAAAAAACTGAATTCGACGTAATTCTTGCAAGCGGTGGAGCTTCAAAAATTAAAGTTATCAAAGTTGTTCGTGAACTTACAGGTCTTGGACTTAAAGAAGCGAAAGAACTTGTTGACGGTGCTCCTAAGCCAGTTAAAGAAGGCGTATCTAAAGACGAAGCTGAAGAAATCAAAGCTAAGCTTGAAGAAGTTGGAGCTTCTGTTGAAGTTAAGTAATTCAAAAGAAAAGGTTCGCCCGATGGCGGACCTTTTTGTTTGTTTCGCTTGATTTTTTTAGAAGGCTTTCTTCTAGAAGGGTGTTGCTATTCTCATCATATGCAAGTTGATTGGAATGCAAGGTGCGAGACTCCTACGGGACGAGTGGTCAGGTGGAGACTCCTAATGGCGCAAAGCGGCAGGAGGCTCACCAAACGCCCCGTGGAAAGCGAGCAACCTGAAACGGAAATCAACACTTACAAAGGCGACATTGTTAAAGCATCTTTATAGATAGACCGTTAAAGAAATTTGGAACGGGAATACTGTCTTTATCAGAAGGTAAGGAGAGTTTGAAAACAATGAAGAACCATTATTACTCTGAAACACCTGGTACAGAAAGCAAAAGAGAAACATGGGATTTTTTATTAAACGGCGAAAAATTTCGTTTTACGACAGATGCTGGTGTCTTTTCGAAGAAAGAAGTAGATTTTGGCAGTCGCGTTTTAATAGAGTCCTTTGTACCTCCAGAGGTATCTGGTGATTATATAGATGTAGGATGTGGATACGGACCGATCGGACTTTCACTTGCTAGAGCGGAACAAGATCGTGTTGTTCAAATGGTGGATATCAATGAACGAGCAGTTGAGCTTGCTAAACTGAACGCTGATAAGAACAAGGTAGATAACGTTAAGATCTACAAAAGTTATTTGTTTGCGGAAGTGAAGGATGAAGGGTTCGCTGCTGTTATCACAAATCCGCCGATTCGTGCAGGTAAGTCAGTTGTTCATCAAATTTTTGAAGAAGCTTATCACAAACTTTGCGTTGGTGGCGAGTTGTGGGTAGTTATTCAAAAGAAACAAGGTGCACCATCTGCTATGGATAAAATGGAACAATTATTCGGTCAAGTTGAAACGGTTGCTAAGAAAAAAGGCTACTTTATTTTACGTGCAATAAAAGTTTGACTTGATAAATTCCGTATGTTAGTATTATAAAATGCCAATGGATTCGCATTTTGCTGCTTATTTTTCGTGGTAAGCGAAAAAACGTTGATAAATCAACGTTTTTTACTCATGTTTAGACGTATAGAATGCGAAAAAGTTGGACAAAATTATATAATAGCTTTTATCAAAATAGGAAAACTGCGGTTTTAAAAATATGAAACCCTTTTTCTTTTTGTTTTCTAACCTTCTTAATAGAATGTTAGATAGAAATATGATACACGAAAAAAACGCTGGATTTGAGGGGTGAAGCAGTTGACAGGTCAACTAGTTCAGTTTGGACGCCACCGCCAACGAAGAAGTTATGCAAGGATTAGCGAAGTGCTTGAATTACCAAACTTAATTGAAATTCAAACCGCTTCCTATCAATGGTTTCTTGATGAGGGGTTACGTGAAATGTTCCGAGACATTTCGCCGATTGAAGATTTTACAGGGAACCTCGTTTTAGAGTTTATTGATTATAACTTAGGTGAGCCGAAGTATCCTGTAGATGAATCAAAAGAGCGCGATGTTACTTACGCTGCTCCGCTTCGTGTGAAAGTGCGTCTGATCAATAAAGAGACGGGCGAAGTAAAAGAGCAGGAAGTATTTATGGGAGATTTCCCGTTAATGACAGATACGGGAACCTTTGTGATCAACGGGGCAGAGCGTGTAATTGTATCACAGCTCGTTCGTTCACCAAGTGTTTACTATAGTGAGAAAATCGACAAAAACGGTAAAAAAGGTTTTACCGCTACTGTCATTCCAAACCGCGGTGCTTGGCTGGAGTTCGAAACAGATGCTAAGGACGTAGTTTATGTGCGTATTGACCGCACAAGAAAAATCCCTATTACCGTATTGCTTCGTGCTTTAGGGTTTGGGTCTGATCAAGAAATCATTGATTTGCTTGGAGAAGACGAGTATCTTCGCAACACGCTAGATAAGGATAATACAGAAGGAACAGAAAAAGCCCTTCTCGAAATCTATGAGCGTCTTCGTCCGGGAGAGCCTCCAACAGTAGATAATGCAAAAAGTTTATTAGATTCTAGGTTCTTTGATCCTAAACGCTATGACTTAGCTAACGTTGGACGCTATAAAATCAATAAAAAGCTTCATATAAAGAATCGTCTCTTCAACCAAAAACTAGCTGAAACGCTTGTGGATGCTGAAACTGGTGAAGTGATCGCTGAAGAAGGTACGCTTCTTGACCGTAGAACGCTAGATAAGATTATCCCTGCTCTTGAGAGTGGTGTAGGCTTTAAAACCGTAACACCAGCAGGAGGAGTGGCTGAAGATCAGGATATCGCTCTTCAATCTATCAAAATCTATGCGCCTGATGATCAAGAGGGTGAAAGAATCATTAATGTTATCGGAAACGGACTTGTTGATAAAGAAGTTAAAAACATCACGGTTTCTGACATTATTGCTTCTATTAACTACTTCTTCAACTTGTTGCATCAAGTAGGTACTACAGATGATATTGACCATCTTGGAAACCGTCGTCTGCGTTCTGTTGGTGAGCTTCTTCAAAACCAATTCAGAATCGGACTTTCCAGAATGGAGCGTGTTGTGCGTGAGCGTATGTCAATCCAAGACACAAACGCGATCACACCACAAGCATTGATCAATATTCGTCCTGTAATTGCATCTATTAAAGAGTTCTTCGGAAGCTCTCAGCTTTCACAGTTCATGGATCAAACGAACCCACTAGCAGAATTGACGCACAAACGTCGTCTATCTGCACTAGGGCCAGGTGGTCTTACACGTGAACGTGCAGGCTTTGAAGTTCGTGACGTTCACTACTCTCACTACGGTCGTATGTGTCCGATTGAGACGCCAGAGGGTCCGAACATCGGTTTGATCAACTCACTTTCTTCTTACGCAAAAGTGAACCAATATGGATTTATCGAAACACCGTACCGTCGGGTTGATCCTGAAACAGGTCGTGTAACGAGCCGCATTGATTACTTGACTGCTGATGAAGAAGATTTATACGTAGTTGCACAGGCGAACTCGATCTTAGGTGATAACGGAGAGTTCATGAACGAAGACGTAATTGCACGTTTCCGCGGAGATAACACTGTTGTTAAACGCGAACGCATCGATTATATGGATGTATCGCCGAAACAGGTAGTATCTGCTGCGACAGCTTGTATTCCGTTCTTAGAGAATGATGACTCCAACCGTGCCCTAATGGGAGCGAACATGCAACGTCAGGCTGTACCTCTACTTGTTCCTGAATCACCAATCGTCGGTACAGGAATGGAGCACGTATCAGCAAAAGACTCCGGAGCTGCAGTTATCTGTAAGCACGAAGGAATTGTTGAACGCGTAACGGCTAAACAAGTTCAAGTACGCCGCATTAAAGAAGTAGATGGCAAGGAAGTTTCAGGCGACCTTGACACTTACAACATGCTTAAGTTTATTCGTTCCAACCAAGGAACGTGTTATAACCAGCGTCCGATCGTAAGCACAGGAAACCGCGTGACAAAAGGAGAAATCTTAGCGGATGGACCTTCAATGGAACTAGGTGAACTTGCATTAGGTCGTAACGTTCTTGTTGCCTTCATGACTTGGGAAGGTTACAACTACGAGGATGCTGTTATCATGAGTGAGCGTCTTGTTAAAGACGACGTTTATACTTCGATCCATATTGAAGAATATGAATCCGAAGCGCGTGATACAAAACTTGGACCGGAAGAAATCACTCGTGATATTCCAAACGTCGGAGAAGATGCATTGCGCAACCTGGACGAACGCGGAATCATCCGTGTTGGTGCGGAAGTTAAAGATGGAGATATCTTAGTTGGTAAAGTAACGCCTAAGGGTGTAACTGAACTAACAGCTGAAGAACGTCTATTACATGCGATCTTCGGTGAAAAAGCTCGTGAAGTCCGCGATACATCATTGCGTGTACCTCACGGTGGAGATGGAATCATCCTTGACGTTAAAGTATTTAACCGTGAAGATGGCGATGAACTACCTCCAGGTGTGAATCAACTCGTTCGTGCATATATCGTGCAAAAACGTAAGATTCATGAAGGAGATAAGATGGCCGGCCGTCACGGAAACAAGGGTGTAATTTCTAAGATTATGCCTGAAGAAGATATGCCTTATCTTCCAGATGGAACACCAGTTGACATCATGTTAAACCCACTAGGGGTACCTTCTCGTATGAACATCGGGCAGGTATTGGAGCTTCACCTTGGAATGGCTGCTCGTCAGCTAGGCATTCATGTCGCTACACCGGTATTCGATGGAGCGCGTGAGGAAGATGTTTGGTCTACGATCGAAGAAGCCGGAATGGCTCGCGATGGTAAAACGGTACTTTATGATGGACGTACAGGTGCTGCGTTTGATAACCGTGTATCAGTTGGGGTTATGTATATGATCAAACTGGCTCACATGGTCGATGACAAGCTACATGCTCGTTCAACTGGTCCTTACTCACTTGTTACACAACAGCCTCTAGGTGGTAAAGCTCAATTTGGAGGTCAGCGTTTCGGTGAGATGGAAGTATGGGCGCTTGAAGCATATGGCGCGGCATACACACTACAGGAAATTCTTACGGTTAAATCCGATGATGTTGTCGGTCGTGTGAAAACGTATGAAGCCATCGTTAAAGGTGAAAACGTTCCTGAACCAGGTGTTCCAGAATCATTTAAAGTATTGATCAAAGAACTTCAATCTCTTGGAATGGACGTTAAGATCTGTTCTGGAGATGACAAGGAAATTGAAATGAGAGAGCTTGATGATGAAGACGATCAGGCAAGCGAGAAATTAAATCTAAATCTTGAGTCTTACACTTCGAATGACTAAAACAGGATATCAAAAGGGAGGTACGCTCCTTGATAGACGTAAATAATTTTGAATATATGAAAATTGGTCTTGCTTCACCGGACAAAATCCGGTCGTGGTCAAGAGGGGAAGTAAAAAAACCTGAAACAATCAACTACCGTACACTTAAGCCTGAAAAAGACGGCTTGTTCTGTGAAAGAATTTTCGGTCCTACAAAAGACTGGGAATGTCATTGCGGAAAGTATAAGCGCGTCCGTTATAAAGGCGTGGTTTGTGACCGTTGTGGTGTTGAAGTAACAAGAGCTAAAGTTCGACGTGACCGTATGGGTCACATCGAGCTTGCTGCTCCTGTATCTCACATTTGGTACTTCAAGGGTATCCCAAGCCGTATGGGTCTTGTTTTGGATATGTCTCCAAGAGCATTAGAAGAAGTAATCTATTTTGCTTCATACGTTGTTACTGATACAGGAGATACTCCTCTTGAGAAGAAACAACTGCTTTCAGAGAAGGAATACCGCACATACCGTGAAAAGTATGGAAAAGGTTTCACTGCACAAATGGGTGCAGAAGCGATCAAGCGTCTTTTAGAAGACATCGATGCTGAAAAAGAAGTTGAGATGTTAAAAGAAGAGCTTAAAACAGCACAAGGTCAACGCCGTACACGTGCGATTAAGCGTTTAGAAGTACTAGAAGCATTCCGTCACTCGGGCAACCATGCTGATTGGATGATTCTAGAAGTACTTCCGGTTATTCCACCGGAATTGCGTCCGATGGTTCAGCTTGATGGTGGACGTTTTGCCACATCTGACCTTAACGACCTTTACCGTCGTGTTATCAACCGTAACAACCGTTTGAAGCGTCTATTAGACTTAGGTGCTCCTAACATTATCGTTCAAAATGAAAAACGTATGCTTCAAGAAGCAGTCGATGCATTAATCGATAATGGTCGTCGTGGCCGTCCGGTTACTGGACCAGGAAATCGTCCGTTAAAATCACTTTCACACATGCTGAAAGGGAAACAAGGTCGTTTCCGTCAAAACTTGTTAGGTAAACGTGTTGACTACTCTGGACGTTCGGTTATCGTAGTAGGTCCGAACTTAAAGATGTACCAATGTGGTCTTCCTAAAGAGATGGCACTTGAGCTCTTTAAACCATTTGTTATGAAAGAGCTAGTTTCAAAAGGTCTTGCACACAACATTAAGAGTGCAAAACGCAAAGTAGAGCGCGTTCAGCCAGAAGTTTGGGATGTTTTAGAAGAAGTTATTCGTGAACACCCAGTTCTACTAAACCGTGCACCTACACTACACAGACTTGGTATCCAAGCATTCGAACCAACGCTTGTAGAAGGCCGTGCAATCCGTCTTCACCCGCTCGTATGTACAGCTTACAACGCTGACTTTGACGGTGACCAAATGGCGGTCCACGTTCCTCTATCTGCTGAAGCGCAAGCAGAGGCTCGTATCTTAATGCTAGCTGCTCAAAACATCTTGAACCCGAAAGATGGTAAGCCAGTAGTTACACCATCACAGGATATGGTTTTAGGTAACTATTACCTAACTCTTGAACGTGAAGGAGCTATTGGTGAAGGGTCTGTATTTAAAGACATCAACGAAGCGATCATCGCTTATGAAAATGGATTCGTGCACTTGCATTCTCGTATTGCAGTACCTGTATCCAGCTTAAATAAAGAAACTTTCACAGAAGAACAGCAATCTAAGCTTCTTATGACGACAGTAGGTAAGTTGTTATTCAACGAGATCCTGCCTCCGTCATTCCCTTACATTAACGAACCGACTACGACGAACCTTCAAGTGGAAACACCTGAAAAGTACTTCTTAGATCCGGCTGCTAATGTAAAAGAAGAAATTCAGAAGCATGAGGAAATTGTTCCATTCAAGAAAGGTATCCTAGGTAAGATTATCGCGGAAGTATTCAAACGCTTTAAGATTACTGAAACGTCTAAGATGCTTGACCGCATGAAGGACTTAGGATTTAAATATTCTACGCGCGCTGGTATCACGATCGGTGTATCCGATATCGTTGTATTACCTGAGAAGCAAGAGATTCTTGCTGTAGCCGAAGAAAAAGTAGTTAACGTTACAAAGCAATTCAGACGTGGTCTAATCACGGAAGAAGAGCGCTATGAGCGTGTAATTAATGTTTGGAGTTTGGCTAAAGACGAAATCCAAAATAAATTGATGGGTACACTTGATAAGCGAAACCCAATCTTTATGATGAGTGACTCCGGTGCCCGTGGTAACGCATCTAACTTTACACAGCTAGCTGGTATGCGTGGTCTGATGGCCAACCCGGCTGGTAAAATCATCGAGCTTCCAATCAAATCAAGTTTCCGTGAAGGTCTAACAGTACTCGAGTACTTTATCTCTACTCACGGAGCACGTAAAGGTCTTGCCGATACAGCCCTTAAAACCGCTGACTCCGGTTACCTTACTCGTCGTTTGGTTGACGTTGCTCAAGATGTTATCGTACGTGAAGATGACTGTGGAACCGACCGTGGCTTAGAAGTTGCAGCTATTAAAGAAGGCAACGAAGTAATCGAACCTCTTCATGAGCGTTTGATCGGTCGTACTGCTTATAAAAAGGTATACCATCCAGAAACAAAAGAACTCCTTGCAGACGTTAATCAGCTGATCACTGAAGACATGGCCGCTCATATTGAAGAAGTGGGCGTGAAAGCAGTAACGATCCGTTCTGTATTTACTTGTGACACACGTCACGGTGTTTGTAAGAAATGTTACGGACGCAACCTTGCAACAGGCTCTGACGTTGAAGTTGGGGAAGCTGTTGGAATTATCGCTGCTCAATCCATCGGTGAGCCAGGTACACAGCTTACAATGCGTACCTTCCATACAGGTGGGGTAGCAGGAGATGATATCACACAAGGTCTTCCGCGTATCCAAGAATTGTTTGAAGCACGTAACCCGAAAGGTCAAGCGGTTATCTCTGAGCTTGAAGGTACGGTAGTTGGTGTGAACGACAATAAAGATAAGCGTGAAGTAGTCGTTCAAGGTGAAATCGAATCTAGATCTTACGCAATTCCTTTCGGAGCACGTATTAAAGTTGTCGAAGGTGATAAAGTAAGTGCTGGTCAAGTATTGACAGAAGGTTCGATCGACCCTAAAGAGTTAATTAAAGTTCGTGGTGCAGAAGGCGTTCAAGAATACCTATTGCGTGAGGTTCAGAAAGTTTACCGTATGCAAGGGGTAGAAATCGGAGATAAGCACGTTGAAGTTATGGTTCGCCAGATGCTTCGTAAAGTGCGTATCATCGATTCTGGTGATTCTCAAGTACTTCCAGGAGCTCTTATGGACATCCATAACTTTACGGATGTTAACCGTAGTGTACTTCTTGAAGGCGGAACTCCTGCTACAGGTCGTCCGGTGCTTCTTGGTATTACAAAAGCATCTCTTGAGACAGAATCATTCTTATCTGCTGCATCATTCCAAGAGACAACTCGAGTTCTTACGGATGCTGCCATCAAAGGTAAGCGTGACGAGTTACTCGGACTTAAGGAAAATGTTATTATTGGTAAGCTGATTCCAGCTGGAACGGGTATGAACCGTTACAGAAACATCGGAATCAACTCTCCAGTAGTTGAAGATGAGAACAGCGAAGAGGCAGAACTGCCTACTGAACTTGTTTCTCAAGATTAATAAATGAAATGTTGACATCGGGAGCGCATCGGTGATATGATTACGGATGTGCTCCTAAGATTTGTTACTTTGGAGGATATTCGTATGTCTTATGAAAAAGTGACACAGGCTTCTGAAATTATCGTAGGTACTAAGCAAACAATCAAAGCTTTACAGAACGGCGAGGTCAAAGAGCTGGTCGTTGCGGAAGACGCAGATTTTCGAGTAACGAGCAAAGTATTGCAGATTGCCGAAGAGAAGCACGTACCGATCGTAAAGGTTGATTCCATGAAAAAGCTTGGAAAAGCATGCGGTATAGATGTCGGGGCCGCAACTGTTGCGATAAAAGGATAAAATTCATGTTTTTGCGATGGGCATCAATATCGCTCCTCTCGCAAAAACTTTCTTTTGTCCTAAAATGAACCACCTGGGTCGGTGGTATTACGAAAAAAGAGAGGAGGAAATACAAAATGCCTACAATTAACCAATTAGTTCGCAAAGGTCGTGTTTCTAAATCAAAGAAATCTGACTCTCCTGCGTTAAACAAAGGTTACAACAGCTTCAAAAAGTCCCAAACTAACGTTTCATCTCCGCAAAAGCGTGGAGTTTGTACTCGTGTTGGTACTATGACTCCTAAGAAGCCGAACTCGGCGCTTCGTAAATATGCGCGTGTTCGTCTAACTAACGGAATCGAAGTTACAGCTTACATTCCTGGTATCGGCCACAACCTTCAAGAGCACAGTGTTGTTCTTATCCGTGGAGGACGTGTAAAAGACTTACCGGGGGTACGTTACCACATCGTTCGTGGTGCTCTTGATACGGCTGGTGTTAACAACCGTATGCAAGGTCGTTCTAAATACGGAACGAAGCGTCCAAAAGAAGCTAAGAAGTAATATTTTTTAAAATAAACTAAACAACTATCAGAAAGGAGGGGACCACATGCCACGTAAAGGACCTGTTGCTCGTCGTGATGTGTTACCTGATCCAATTTACAAGTCTAAGCTTGTAACTCGTCTAATCAATAAAATTATGATTGACGGTAAGAGAGGGGTAGCTCAAACAATCTTGTACAATGCGTTCGATCTTATTAAAGAACGTACAAACCAAGATCCTATGGAAGTGTTTGAACAAGCTCTTAAAAATATCATGCCAGTCCTTGAAGTTCGTGCTCGCCGTGTTGGTGGAGCTAACTACCAAGTACCAGTTGAAGTTCGCCCAGAGCGTCGTACAACACTAGGACTTCGTTACCTAACGAACTACTCTCGTCTACGCGGAGAAAAGACAATGGAAGAACGTCTTGCGTATGAGATCATGGATGCTGCAAATAACACTGGTGCTTCAGTTAAGAAGCGCGAAGATATGCACAAAATGGCAGAAGCAAACAAAGCGTTTGCTCACTACCGTTGGTAAAATCATAATAGAGACAGTTCTCGGACTGTCTCTAAAACACTATAAAAATTCCTTTTAAAAAGGGAAGGAGAGAAATTCATGGCTAGAGAATTCTCCTTAAAAAATACTCGTAATATCGGTATCATGGCTCACATCGATGCTGGTAAAACAACGACTACTGAACGTGTTCTTTACTATACTGGCCGTATCCACAAAATCGGTGAAACTCATGAAGGAGCTTCACAAATGGACTGGATGGAGCAGGAACAAGAGCGTGGAATCACGATTACTTCCGCTGCTACTACTGCTCAATGGAAAGGTCACCGTGTCAACATCATTGATACACCAGGACACGTAGACTTTACAGTTGAAGTAGAACGTTCATTACGTGTATTAGACGGAGCGGTTGCATTACTTGATGCTCAATCAGGTGTTGAACCACAAACAGAAACAGTTTGGCGTCAAGCGACTACTTACGGGGTGCCTCGTGTAGTATTCGTAAACAAAATGGACAAAATCGGTGCGGATTTCTTATACTCCGTAAAAACGATTCATGACCGCCTTGGTGCTAACGCTCACCCGATCCAATTACCGATCGGTGCGGAAGACCAATTCGAAGCAATCATCGACCTTATCGAAATGAAAGCTGTATTCTACGGAAACGACCTTGGTACTGATATCGAAGTTCGTGATATTCCGGAAGAGCACATGCCTTTAGCTGAAGAATACCGTGGAAAACTTATCGAAGCGGTTGCTGAGCTAGATGAAGAAATGATGATGAAGTACTTAGAAGGCGAAGAAATTACGAACGAAGAACTTAAAGCAGGTATCCGTCAAGGAACTTGTAACGTTGAGTTCTACCCAGTAATGTGTGGTTCGGCATTTAAGAACAAAGGTGTTCAGCTTATGCTAGACGCGGTTCTTGATTACCTTCCATCGCCAATCGATGTACCAGCAATCAAAGGTGTACTTCCTGACTCTGAAGAAGAAGTAACTCGTGAATCAAGTGACGAAGCACCATTCTCTGCACTTGCATTTAAAGTTATGACTGACCCTTATGTTGGTAAGTTAACATTCTTCCGTGTGTACTCTGGTACACTAAACTCTGGATCATACGTACAGAACTCTACTAAAGGAAAGCGCGAGCGTGTTGGACGTATCCTTCAAATGCACGCAAACTCCCGTGAAGAGATCTCTATCGTATACGCTGGAGATATCGCAGCTGCTGTAGGTCTTAAAGACACTACAACTGGTGATACACTTTGTGATGAAAAGAACCTTGTTATCTTAGAATCCATGGTATTCCCAGAGCCAGTTATCTCACTATCTATCGAGCCGAAGTCTAAAGCAGACCAAGACAAGATGGGTATGGCGCTTGCTAAGCTAGCTGAAGAAGATCCAACATTCCGTACTGAAACAAACGAAGAAACTGGACAAACGATCATCGCAGGTATGGGTGAGCTTCACCTTGATATCCTAGTTGACCGTATGCGCCGTGAATTCAAGGTAGAAGCAAACGTGGGTGCTCCTCAGGTTGCTTACCGTGAAACAATTCGCCAAGCTGCTAAAGTCGAAGGTAAATTCGTTCGTCAGTCCGGTGGTCGTGGACAATACGGTCACGTTTGGATCGAATTCGAGCCAGGTGATGAAGGATCTGGATTCGTATTTGAAAACAAAATCGTTGGTGGGGCAGTTCCTCGTGAATACATCCCTGCAGTTCAAGCTGGTATTGAAGAATCAATGAAAAACGGAATGCTTGCTGGTTTCCCATTACTTGACCTTAAAGCTCGTATCGTTGATGGTTCATACCATGATGTTGACTCCAACGAAATGGCGTTTAAGATTGCCGGTTCAATGGCACTTAAGAACGCTAAATCAAAGTGTGACCCTGCAATTCTAGAGCCGATCATGAAAGTTGAAGTAACGGTTCCTGAAGAGTACATGGGTGATATCATGGGTGACGTAACTTCTCGTCGTGGACGTGTTGAAGGTATGGAAGCTCGTGGTAACGCACAAATCGTTAAAGCGATGGTTCCACTTGCTGAGATGTTCGGATATGCAACTAGCTTGCGTTCTCGTACACAAGGCCGCGGTACTTACTCAATGCACTTCGATCACTACGAAGAAGTACCTAAGTCAATCTCTGAAGAAATCATCAAAAAATCAACTGGAGCTTAATCTCTTCGGTTGTAAGAAACAACATTTTCATGTAATCTAAAATGGGCAGTACAATCTGTCTGTTTTAAATAAAAAATCTACTATATGTAAACATATTTAAGGAGGAATCTTTCTCATGGGTAAAGAGAAATTTGATCGTTCCAAAACGCATGCTAACATTGGTACTATCGGTCACGTTGACCATGGTAAAACAACTTTAACAGCTGCTATCACTACTGTTCTTGCTAAGAAAAACGGTAAGGGTGTAGCAATGGCTTATGACCAAATCGACGGTGCTCCAGAAGAGCGCGAACGTGGAATCACAATCTCAACTGCACACGTTGAGTATGAAACTGATTCTCGTCACTATGCACACGTAGACTGCCCAGGACATGCTGACTATGTTAAGAACATGATCACTGGTGCAGCACAAATGGATGGTGGGATCCTAGTAGTATCTGCTGCTGACGGCCCAATGCCACAAACTCGTGAGCACATCCTTCTTTCTCGTCAAGTAGGTGTACCTTACCTTGTTGTATTCATGAACAAGTGTGACATGGTAGACGACGAAGAACTTCTTGAGCTAGTAGAAATGGAAGTTCGTGACCTTCTTTCTGAGTATGACTTCCCAGGAGATGACATTCCTGTAATCAAAGGTTCTGCTCTTAAAGCTCTTGAAGGAGACGCTGATTGGGAAGCTAAAATCTACGAGCTAATGGACGCTGTAGATTCTTATATCCCAACTCCTCCACGTGACACTGAAAAGCCATTCATGATGCCAGTTGAGGATGTATTCTCAATCACTGGTCGTGGTACAGTTGCTACTGGACGTGTTGAGCGTGGTGTAGTAAAAGTTGGTGACGTAGTTGAGATCCTTGGTCTTACTGAAGAGCCAAAATCAACAACTGTAACAGGTGTTGAAATGTTCCGTAAGCTTCTTGACTATGCTGAAGCTGGTGACAACATTGGTGCACTTCTTCGTGGGGTTTCCCGTGACGATGTTGAGCGCGGACAAGTTCTTGCTAAGCCAGGTACTGTTAAAGCTCACACTAAGTTCAAATCAGAAGTTTATGTTCTTTCAAAAGAAGAGGGTGGACGTCACACTCCATTCTTCTCTAACTACCGTCCTCAGTTCTACTTCCGTACAACTGACGTAACTGGTATCATCCAACTTCCTGAAGGCGTAGAAATGGTTATGCCTGGAGATAACGTTGAGATGACTGTAGAACTAATCGCTCCAATCGCTATCGAAGAAGGAACTAAGTTCTCTATTCGTGAAGGTGGACGTACAGTTGGTGCAGGCGTAGTTGCAACAATCACTGAGTAATCTTATTACTCTTTTATAAAAACACTCTCCTTTTGGAGGGTGTTTTTTTATTTTGGATTCGTTTTTAGTAAAGGAAGTCTTCATAAGCTTTGTTGATTGTGAAAGTAGTTGATTTCCGTTCCAGTGCTTCGCTTTCCGCGGGGCATGCGATGAGCCACATTCGTACGTTTCACGTATAAGTGTCTCACCTGCCCGCCTGTCCCGCAGGAGTCTCGCAACTTCCACTCCAATCAACTGTCAAAGTAGACAAGGATTTGAAAGGATCATTCTTATAGAAAAAAGTATTAATACAACATATAAAATTGTTTTAAAAAACAATTAAGGAAAAGGAAAATAGATATAGGATCAATTTGAACGATGTATCAAACCGTAATTCCCTGAAATTTGAAGCATAATCCCGCAAATTTTACACATATTCCCGCCGGTTTCATCATTAATCCCGCGAGTTCACACCATAAATCCGCGAGTTGTAAAATCAACTATATGCGCGCCGCTGTGCAACTAAATTCACCACCACCAATCGCATCTCTTCTATATATAGAAGAAACACATTCAAATAGGTAAAAGAAGAAAAAGGAAGTTGAAATCCGTGAATAAAGTCTCTATAATAGAAAAAGTGCGATTAGCAATAAATAAATGCAAATAACACTTGCATTGGGCGTTGCTTTTCTCTATAATAAGTAATGTTGGTCATTCACTGCGATGATCCGGAAGGTTGCTGACACACTAGGCCCCTTTGCCATGGCTGGTGATATCAGGTTGAATTTCCGCGGAGCAATGTCTGTTTATCAAAATAGGCGAATAAAGGAGGGAAAAAAATGGCAAAGCAAAAGATTCGTATCCGTTTAAAGGCGTATGATCACAGAATTCTTGATCAATCAGCTGAAAAAATCGTAGAAACTGCTAAGCGTTCAGGAGCAAAGGTATCAGGTCCTATCCCGCTACCTACTGAGAAAGCGATCTACACGATCCTTCGTGCGGTTCATAAGTACAAGGACTCTCGTGAGCAGTTCGAAATGCGTACTCATAAGCGCTTGATCGATATTATCGAGCCAACACCACAAACAGTTGATTCGTTAATGCGTTTGGATCTACCGTCTGGTGTAGACATCGAAATTAAACTATAATTTCACGTTTGCTTATAAATATTTTACTTATTAATAGGAGGTGTGACGAATGACCAAAGGAATCTTAGGTAGAAAAATTGGTATGACTCAAGTTTTCGCAGAAAACGGAGATCTAATTCCAGTTACTGTAGTAGAAGTAACTCCTAACGTTGTTCTTCAAAAGAAATCCGTTGAGAATGATGGCTACGAAGCTATCCAACTTGGATTTGATGATAAAAAAGACTCTCGTTCTAACAAGCCACAAGCAGGACATGCGGCTAAAGCTAGCACGAGCCCTAAGCGCTACGTTAAAGAATTCCGTAATGTTGATGTTGCGGGATACGAAGTTGGTCAGGAAGTCAAAGCTGACATTTTTGCAGAAGGTGACGCTGTAGACGTTACTGGTACATCTAAAGGAAAAGGATTCCAAGGTGTTATCAAACGTCACGGGCAATCACGCGGGCCAATGAGCCACGGTTCCCGTTACCACCGTCGTCCTGGTTCAATGGGTGCAGTTGACCCTAACCGTGTTTTCAAAGGGAAAGCATTACCTGGTCGTACTGGCGGAGATACAGTAACTGTACAAAACTTAGAAGTTGTAAGAGTTGATGCAGAACGTAATCTTCTACTAATCAAAGGTAACGTACCTGGAGCGAAAAAGAGCTACGTTACAATTAACTCTGCTGTTAAAGCAAAGGATGCTAAATAAGGAAGGAGGACAATCTGATGCCAAAAGTAGCATTATTTAAACAAGATGGTACTCAAGCTGGCGATATCGAATTAAACGATTCCGTTTTCGGTATTGAACCAAATAAAAGCGTGCTTTTCGACGCTGTTATTATGCAGCAAGCATCACAGCGCCAAGGAACGCACGATGTAAAGAACCGTTCTGAAGTTGCTGGTGGTGGACGCAAGCCTTGGAAACAGAAAGGTACTGGACGTGCTC
This sequence comes from Fictibacillus nanhaiensis, assembly GCF_042686385.1. Lineage (NCBI taxonomy): Bacteria > Bacillati > Bacillota > Bacilli > Caryophanales > Fictibacillaceae > Fictibacillus > Fictibacillus nanhaiensis. The sequence goes on along the minus strand of NZ_JBHUPF010000001.1, from coordinate 24,485 downwards.
GTCAAGGATCTATCCGTTCTCCACAATGGGTTGGCGGTGGAGTGGTTTTCGGACCAACACCAAGAAGCTATTCTTACAAATTACCTAAGAAGGTTCGTCGCTTAGCTATTAAATCAGCGCTATCTTCTAAGGTTCTAGATAACGACTTGATCGTTTTAGAAGGACTTGCATTCGAAGCTCCTAAAACAAAGGAAATGATGCAAGTACTTGCAAATCTATCCGCAGATCGTAAAGCATTAGTTGTAACTGCTGATTACAATGACGCTGTTGCATTGTCTGCACGTAACATCCCTGGCGTAACAGTTGTTACGGCTAACGGCGTTAGTGTTCTTGACGTGTTAAACCACGACAAGCTTCTTATGACTAAAGACGCTGTGGAAAAAGTAGGGGAGGTGCTCGCATAATGGAAGCTCGTGATGTGATTAAGCGCCCCGTTATTACAGAGCGTTCTACTGAAATAATGGCTGACAAAAAATACACGTTCGAAGTTAACCCTCGTGCAACTAAGACTCAAATCAAAGGCGCACTAGAAGAAATCTTTGGCGTGAAAATTCAATCTGTTAACACTGCTAACTACAAAGGTAAGTTTAAGCGTGTAGGCCGTCATACTGGTTACACTTCTAAACGTAAAAAAGCTGTAGTTACATTAACTCCAGAAAGCAAAGAACTCGACTTTTTTGAAGGAGTTTAAAAAGAACTCGTAAAGGAGGGAAATTACAATGGGTATCAAAAAGTTTAAACCGACAACTAACGGTCGTCGTAACATGTCTCAGCTTGACTTTGCTGAAATTACAACTGACCAACCAGAAAAATCCTTGCTTGCTCCTCTTAGCAAAAAAGCTGGGCGTAACAACCAAGGTAAACTAACTGTTCGTCACCAAGGTGGAGGACACAAGCGTAAGTATCGTATCATCGATTTCAAACGTAACAAAGACGGAATACCAGGTCGCGTTGCTACAATCGAGTACGATCCAAACCGTACGGCTAACATCGCGCTAATCCACTATGCAGATGGTGAGAAGCGTTATATCTTAGCTCCAAAAGGAATTAAAGTAGGGCAAGAAATCATGTCCGGTACTGAAGCTGATATTAAAGTAGGTAACTCACTTCCATTAGCTAACATTCCTGTAGGTTCTACAATTCACAACATCGAACTTAAGCCTGGTAAAGGTGGACAATTGGCTCGTTCAGCTGGTGCTGAAGCTCAACTTCTTGGTAAAGAAGAAAAGTATGCGCTAGTTCGTCTTGGTTCTGGTGAAGTTCGTATGATCCTTCTTACTTGCCGCGCAACAATCGGTCAAGTTGGAAACTTAGAGCATGAACTTGTAAACGTTGGTAAAGCAGGTCGTTCTCGTTGGAAGGGTATCCGCCCAACAGTTCGTGGTTCTGTAATGAACCCTAACGATCACCCACACGGTGGTGGTGAAGGACGCGCTCCAATCGGACGTAAATCACCAATGTCTCCATGGGGTAAACCAACTCTTGGATATAAAACTCGTAAGAAAAATAGCCAAACTGACAAGTACATTGTACGTCGTCGCAAAAAATAATGTGATTGTACTACGGTTCAATCGAGCCGTAGCGCAAACACAAAGGGAGGTTCTCAAATGGGTCGCAGTTTGAAAAAAGGGCCTTTTGTAGATGACCACTTGATGAAAAAGGTCGAGGCACTTAATGAATCTAACGACAAGAAAGTAGTTAAAACTTGGTCTCGTCGTTCTACGATTTTCCCTGACTTCATCGGTCACACAATCGCTGTTTATGATGGTCGTAAACACGTGCCGGTTTATTGCACAGAAGATATGGTCGGTCACAAGTTAGGTGAGTTTGCACCTACTCGTACTTACAAAGGCCATGCAGCTGATGATAAGAAAACAAGACGTTAATTGAGGGGAGGTACACAAAATGGAAGCAAAAGCAATTGCTAAACAAGTGCGTATTGCTCCTCGTAAAGCTCGCATCGTAATCGATTTGATTCGAGGCAAGCAAGTAGGTGAGGCACTTGCGATTCTACGTTTGACGCCTAAAGCAGCTTCTCCTGTAATTGAAAAGGTGCTTAAGTCTGCTATCGCAAACGCAGAACACAACTATGAAATGGAACCGAACAACTTGGTGATTAAGCAAGCGTTCGTTGATGAAGGTATTACTCTTAAGCGTTTCCGTCCTCGTGCGATGGGTCGCGCAAGCCGTATCAACAAACGTACTAGCCACATCACAATCGTTGTTTCTGAAAAGAAGGAGGGTTAAGACGTGGGTCAAAAAGTAAATCCAATAGGTCTACGTATTGGCGTCATCCGTGACTGGGATTCAAAATGGTACGCTGAAAAGGATTACGCTAATCTTTTACATGAAGACCTTAAGATCCGTTCTTATATTGAAAAGCGTTTAAAAGACGCTGCTGTATCAGGTGTTGAAATCGAACGTGCAGCTAACCGTGTGAATATCACAATCAAAACTGCTAAACCAGGAATGGTTATCGGTAAAGGTGGATCTGAAGTTGAAGCACTTCGTAAAGCCCTTAACGACATCACTGGTAAAAGAGTTCACGTAAACATCTTTGAAATTAAACAAGCTGACGTTGATGCTAAGCTAGTTGCTGAAAACATCGCTCGTCAACTTGAAAACCGTGTATCTTTCCGTCGTGCTATGAAGCAAGCGATCCAACGTGCAATGCGTATGGGTGCGAAAGGTATCAAAACACAAGTGTCAGGCCGTCTTGGCGGAGCTGATATCGCTCGTGCTGAACATTATAGTGAAGGTACAGTTCCTCTTCACACACTTCGTGCAGACATCGATTACGGTACTGCTGAAGCAGACACAACTTACGGTAAGCTTGGAGTTAAAATCTGGATTTATCGTGGTGAGGTCCTTCCAACAAGAGGAACGAAAAAAGAGGAAGGAGGCAAATAATTATGTTATTGCCAAAACGTGTTAAATATCGTCGTGAACACCGCGGTAAAATGCGTGGGAACGCAAAAGGCGGTACTGAAGTTCATTTCGGAGAATTCGGTTTGCAAGCTCTTGAAGCTAGCTGGATTACTAACCGTCAGATCGAAGCAGCTCGTATTGCGATGACTCGTTATATGAAGCGTGGCGGTAAAGTATGGATCAAAATTTTCCCGTCTAAGCCTTACACTGCAAAGCCTCTAGAAGTCCGAATGGGATCTGGTAAAGGTGCTCCTGAAGGATGGGTAGCTGTAGTTAAGCCAGGAAAAGTTATGTTTGAAATCGCAGGTGTCTCTGAAGAAGTGGCACGCGAAGCGTTGCGTCTTGCAGCACACAAACTTCCTGTAAAATGTAAGTTTGTTAAACGCGAAGAAGTGGGTGGTGACACAAATGAAGGCTAATGATATTCGTAACCTGACCACTGCAGAAGTTGAACAAAAAGCAAAAGCACTTAAAGAAGAGCTTTTTAACCTTCGTTTCCAACTAGCGACAGGTCAACTTGAAAACCCGGCCCGCATTCGTGAAGTTCGTAAAGCAATTGCCCGTGCAAAAACGGTTTTACGTGAAAGAGAGCTTGGGATTACTAACGGTTAAATCTTGAGAGGAGGTTCGCACAATGAGTGAACGTAACCAGCGCAAGGTGTACACTGGTCGTGTTGTTTCTGACAAGATGGACAAAACGATTACAGTGCTTGTAGAAACTTACAAGACTCACACTTTATATAACAAGCGCGTTAAATACTCTAAAAAGTTAAAAGCGCATGATGAAAACAACACTGCTAAAATTGGCGATATCGTAAAGGTTATGGAAACGCGTCCGCTTTCTAAAGACAAGCGATTCCGTCTAGTTGAAGTAGTACAAGAAGCAGTAATTATTTAATAAATTGTTCGGATTATACTCATATCCGAAAGGAGGTCCATTCGCATGATTCAACAAGAATCCCGTTTAAGAGTAGCTGATAACTCCGGTGCGAAAGAGTTACTTTGCATTAAAGTTCTTGGTGGTTCTGGTCGTAAGTACGCTAACGTTGGTGACATTATCGTTTGTTCGGTTAAGTCCGCAACACCAGGTGGCGTTGTTAAGAAAGGTGACGTTGTTAAAGCGGTAGTGGTACGTTCTAAGCGTGGTATGCGCCGTAACGACGGATCTTACATCCGCTTTGATGAGAACGCGGCTGTAATCGTTAAGGATGATAAAGGTCCTCGAGGAACTCGTATCTTCGGACCAGTAGCACGTGAACTTCGTGACAAGCAATTTATGAAAATCGTATCTCTTGCTCCAGAAGTTCTTTAATATATTTACTAGCAAGGCGTTTATTGTCTTGTAAGGAGGTGCAACATCACAATGCCATTGCATGTGAAAAAAGGCGATAAAGTACAAGTTATTTCCGGCAAGGATAAAGGTAAACAAGGTGTGATCCTTGAAGCTTATCCGAAGCTAAACAGAGTGCTTGTTGAAGGCGTGAACGTTGTTAAGAAACACGCAAAACCTTCTCAAGCTAATCCACAAGGTGGAATCCTTAGCCAAGAAGCACCAATTCATGCTTCTAACGTAATGCCTCTTGACCCTAAAACTGGTGCTCCTACTCGTGTAGGCTACAATGTAGTTGATGGGAAAAAAGTTCGTGTGGCCAAAAAATCTGGTGAAACCCTAGATAAATAAGTCTCAGAGTGAAAGGAGGACACATAATGAACCGTCTACAAGAGCGATATAAAGCAGAGATCTTACCATCTCTAATGGAAAAGTTTAATTACACTTCAGTAATGCAAGCACCAAAGATCGAAAAAATCGTTATCAACATGGGTGTTGGTGAAGCAGTATCCAACTCTAAAGTGTTAGATACAGCAGTAGAGGAACTTACAGCAATCGCTGGTCAAAAGCCTGTGATCACGCGTGCTAAGAAATCTATCGCTGGATTCAAACTTCGTGAAGGTATGCCGATCGGATCAAAAGTTACACTTCGCGGAGAGCGCATGTATGACTTCCTTGATAAGTTAATCAGCGTTTCCCTTCCACGTGTACGTGACTTCCGCGGGGTTTCCAAGAAGTCTTTCGACGGCCGCGGTAACTACACGCTTGGAGTTAAAGAGCAATTGATCTTCCCAGAGATCGACTATGATAAAGTAAACAAAGTTCGCGGAATGGACATCGTTATCGTAACGACTGCGAACACTGACGAAGAAGCACGTGAGCTTCTTACACAAGTCGGAATGCCGTTCCAAAAATAACCTTTAGCCAAAGGAGGTTTACCCGTGGCAAAGAAATCCATGATTGCTAAGCAACAACGCAAGCAAAAGTTCGGAGTGCAAGAATATACGCGCTGTGAACGTTGCGGGCGTCCTCATTCAGTAATCCGCAAGTTCAAACTGTGCCGTATTTGTTTCAGAGAACTTGCTTACAAAGGTCAAATTCCTGGCGTTAAAAAAGCCAGCTGGTAATACCCTGAAAAAAGGGAAGGAGGTAACTAGTAATGGTTATGACAGATCCAATTGCAGATATGCTTACTCGTATCCGCAACGCAAACACTGTTCGTCACGATAAATTGGAGCTTCCTGCTTCTAATATGAAAAAAGAAATCGCAGAAATCCTAAAGCGTGAAGGTTTTGTTCGCGATGTGGAATATGTAGAGGATAGCAAACAAGGAATGATTCGCATCTTCCTTAAGTACGGTTCTAACAATGAGCGTGTAATCTCAGGTCTTAAGCGTATCTCTAAGCCTGGTCTACGTGTTTATGCAAAATCAACTGATCTTCCACGTGTACTTGGAGGACTTGGTATTGCGATCGTATCTACTTCTAAAGGCATTATGACTGATAAAGAAGCTCGCCAATCACAAATGGGTGGCGAAGTACTAGCGTACGTTTGGTAATAAATAGCGAATGGAGGTGTCAACATGTCTCGCGTAGGTAACAAACCGATTGAAGTTCCAGGTGGCGTTACGATCGATGTTGCAACTGACAACACGGTTTCTGTAAAAGGCCCTAAAGGTGAACTTTCTCGCAAATTCAATGCTGACATTAAGATTAATGTTCAAGATAACGAAATTACTGTGGAACGCCCGAGCGACCACAAAGAGCACCGTGCATTGCATGGTACAACTCGTAGCGTACTAAACAACATGGTTATCGGTGTAACTAACGGTTATGAAAGAGCTCTAGAAATTATCGGGGTTGGATATCGTGCTTCCAAAGCTGGTAACAAGCTTGTACTTAACGTAGGTTACTCTCATCCTGTTGAAATCGTTCCTGAGCAAGGAATCGACATCGAAGTACCTTCTAACACGAAGGTAATCGTTAAGGGTATTGACAAGCAACGTGTTGGTGAAGTTGCTGCAAACATCCGTTCAGTTCGTTCACCTGAGCCTTACAAAGGTAAAGGTATTCGTTACGAAGGTGAATTCGTTCGCCGTAAAGAAGGTAAAACTGGTAAATAAAGCCGTTAGGTAGCGGAAAGGAGTGCAAAGGATGATCACGAAAGCAGATAAGAATGTCGCTCGTAAGAAAAGACATGCTCGTGTTCGCCGCGTTGTAAGCGGAACAGCACAACGTCCTCGTTTGAACGTATTCCGTTCTACAAAGCACATCTATGCTCAATTGATCGATGATCAAGCAGGTGTAACAATTGTATCTGCATCTTCCCTTGATAAAGGTGTAAGTGTAGAAAACGGTGGAAACGTAGATGCTGCTAAAGCGATTGGTCAAGAAATCGCTAAGCGCGCAGTTGAAAAAGGAATCAAATCGGTAGTATTTGACCGAGGCGGATATTTATATCACGGACGTATTAAAGCATTAGCAGACGCAGCTCGTGAAGCTGGGTTAGAATTTTAATCGAAGGAGGGAACCTGATGCGTATCGACCCTAACAAACTTGAACTTGAAGAACGCGTCGTTACCGTTAACCGTGTAGCTAAGGTAGTAAAAGGTGGACGTCGTTTCCGCTTTGCTGCAGTAGTTGTAGTTGGTGACAAAAACGGTCACGTTGGATTCGGTACTGGTAAAGCCCAAGAGGTACCAGAAGCGATCCGTAAGGCGATTGAAGATGCTAAGAAGAACTTAGTAACTGTACCGATCGTAAAAACAACAATTCCTCACCAAGTAATTGGACGCTTTGGAGCAGGTAACGTACTTCTTAAGCCTGCATCTGAAGGTACTGGGGTAATTGCTGGTGGACCTGTACGTGCAGTATTGGAGCTTGCTGGTGTAGGTGACATCCTTTCTAAGTCACTTGGATCTAACAACCCAATCAACATGGTTCGTGCAACTATCGAAGGTTTGAAAAATTTAAAGCGTGCTGAAGACGTTGCGAAACTTCGCGGTAAATCAGTACAAGAGCTTTTAGGTTAAGGAGGGAACTTTAGATGGCTAAGAAATTAGAAATCACCCTCACTCGTAGTGTTATCGGCCGTCCTGAAAACCAACGTATCGTTGTTAAGACACTTGGTTTGCGCAAAATGCACCAGACGGTTGTACACGAAGATAACGCGGCTATCCGCGGTATGGTTAACAAGGTGTCTCACCTTTTAACAGTGAAAGAATTAGAAGCTTAATAAGATAAATAAATCATGAGGAGGTGCTCAGATGAAACTTCATGAGTTGAAGCCATCAGAAGGATCCCGTAAAGTTCGCAACCGTGTAGGTCGCGGTATCGGATCAGGCAATGGTAAAACAAGTGGTCGTGGTCATAAAGGTCAAAACTCTCGTTCAGGCGGTGGTGTTAGACCTGGATTCGAAGGTGGACAAAATCCACTAGCACGTCGTTTACCGAAACGCGGATTCACAAACCCTACTCGTAAAGAGTATGCAGTTGTAAATCTTGAGAAGCTAGTTCGTTTTGAAGAGGGCACAGTAGTTACTCCTGAACTTCTTATCGAAACAGGAGTAGTTAGCAGTCTTAAAAACGGAATCAAAGTTCTAGGAAATGGCAAGTTAGAAGCTAAGCTTACAGTTAAGGCGCACAAATTCTCTGTTTCTGCTAAAGAAGCAATTGAAGCAGCGGGCGGAACTACTGAGGTGATCTAATGTTCCAGACAATCTCCAACATTATGCGTGTGGGTGATCTGAGAAACAAGATATTGTTTACACTTGCTATGCTGGTAGTGTTCCGTCTAGGAACATTTATCCCAGTACCAGGCGTAAATCGCGATGTACTGAAATTCAGTACAGGCGACAGTGCTAACATTTTTGGTTTTTTGAATACGTTTGGCGGTGGAGCTTTACAGAACTTCTCCATTTTCGCTATGGGTATCATGCCGTATATTACAGCATCGATCATCGTGCAGCTTCTGCAGATGGACGTTGTTCCTAAATTTACGGAGTGGAGTAAGCAAGGTGAAGTTGGGCGTAAGAAGTTAGCTCAATTCACTCGTTATGGAACTATTGTTCTTGGTTTTATCCAGGCAATCGGTATGTCTATCGGTTTTAACAATCTTTTCCCAGGACTTATTCAAAACCCTAGTATGTCTACGTATCTTTTTATCGCGTTAGTTTTAACTGCAGGTACTGCATTCTTAATGTGGTTAGGTGAGCAGATTACCCTTAAGGGGATTGGAAACGGAATTTCAGTTCTGATTTTTGCGGGGATTGCCGCAGCTATTCCTACAGCAGTTAACCAGCTTTTCACAACGCAATTTGAAGGTGGTAACGATCAGTTATTCATGCATATTGTAACGATCGTACTGCTTGCTCTTGCGATTGTACTCATTATTATGGGTGTTATCTTTATTCAACAAGGTGTTCGGAAAATCCCGATTCAGTATGCAAAGCGAGTCGTTGGAACAAAGCCTGTTGGCGGCCAGTCCACTCATCTTCCGATTAAAGTTAATGCAGCAGGTGTTATCCCGGTTATCTTCGCGATTTCCTTGATCATCACGCCAAGAACTGTTGCTGGCTTCTTCGGACAGAATGATGTTACGACTTGGATTATCAACACGTTTGACTACACGAAACCAGTCGGAATGATTATATATGCGCTCCTTATTATTGGATTCTCGTATTTCTATACGTTCATCCAAGTAAATCCGGAGCAAATGGCGGAAAACTTAAAGAAGCAGGGTGGATACATTCCTGGCATTCGTCCAGGAGCTAACACTCAAACTTATATAACAAGAATTCTGTATCGATTAACATTTGTTGGATCTCTATTCCTGGCTGCAATTGCAGTCCTGCCAGTTGTCTTTACAGCAATTCCAGGTTTGAACCTTCCGCCAGCCATTCAAATTGGTGGAACAAGCTTGCTGATTGTTGTAGGTGTGGCACTAGACACCATGAAGCAAATTGAGAGTCAGCTGATCAAGCGACACTACAAAGGCTTCATAAAATAAGAGCACGGGAAGATTCATCTTCCCATATGCTCTTAAAAAAAGACGATTGTGATTTATGGAGGGATTAGATGTATCTAGTCTTAATGGGATTGCCCGGAGCAGGTAAGGGTACTCAAGCAGAAAGAATTGTTGAGAAATACGGAATACCTCATATCTCTACTGGAGATATGTTCCGAGCAGCAATTAAAGAGGAGACTCCTCTTGGACTTGAGGCAAAATCGTACATGGATGCGGGTAACCTCGTTCCTGACGAAGTTACAATCGGTATCGTACGTGACCGACTTTCTAAAAAAGACTGCGAAAAAGGATTTTTACTTGATGGATTCCCTCGGACAGTTGCCCAAGCGGAAGCATTAGAAGAAATCACAACAGAGCTTGGAAGAACGATTGATTATGTGTTAAACATTTCAGTAGATTCTGATCAGCTTATGCAGCGATTAACAGGTCGTCGGATTTGCCAAACATGCGGAAGCACGTATCATGTAATATTCAACCCGCCAAAGGTTGAAGGAGTATGTGATAAAGACGGCGGTACGCTTATCCAACGTCAAGATGATAATGAAGAGACCGTTCGAAACCGTTTAAATGTAAACATGAAGCAGGCTAAACCACTGCTTGATTTTTATGGTGAAAAAGGTTACCTGAAAAACATGAATGGTGATCAGGATATCGACAAAGTCTTTCAAGACATTGACCAACTTATTGGGGGATTGGCGAAATGATAATCTGCAAAACACCGCGAGAGATTGAAATCATGCGGGAGGCAGGTCGCATTGTTGCCTTAACTCATCAAGAGTTAAAAAAACACATTAAGCCTGGCATAACTACTAAGGAACTGGATAAAATTGCTGATACGTTTATCCGCAGCCAAGGTGCAATTCCTTCATTTAAAAACTATAATGGTTTTAGTGGAAGCATCTGTGCTTCTGTAAATGAAGAACTTGTGCACGGAATTCCAGGTAAACGCGTACTCAACCATGGCGACATTATCTCTATAGATATTGGGGCGAAGTACAAAGGATACCACGGTGACTCCGCTTGGACGTATGGAGTTGGCGAGATTTCAGATGAAGCTCAAAAACTTCTGGATGTAACCGAAGAGTCTTTATATAAAGGACTTGAAAAAGCAAAAGCCGGTGCCCGGTTAACTGACATTTCTCATGAGATACAAAAGTATGCTGAGAGTGAAGGGTTTTCTGTTGTTCGCGAATACGTCGGACACGGAATAGGCCAGGACTTACATGAGGACCCGCAAATTCCTCATTATGGACCGCCTGGTAAAGGGCCGGTGCTGAAAAAGGGCATGGTTCTAGCAATAGAGCCTATGATTAATGCGGGAACTCGCTATGTTCGAACATTATCCGATAACTGGACGGTTGTCACAACGGATGGCAAATGGTGTGCTCACTTTGAACACACGGTTGTCATTACGGAAGAAGGCTTTGAAATCTTAACAAAGATCTAAGTGAAGGTGATGAGATGGTAAGCGAATCTGATTCGGTACCGAACATAGGTCAACTGGTTCGGATACTAAAAGGAAGAGACGCAGATCGGTTAGGTGTGATTGTCGGTATTCTCGATGGGCGTTTCGTCCTTGTAGCAGATGGTGACAAAAGAAAGTTTGATCGAGCCAAACGCAAGAACCTAAACCACTTAGAACTGCTGGATTTTACTTCTCCGGAAGTTGTTAAAAGCATTCTTGAAACAGGTCGTGTAACCAATGGCAAATTGCGTTATGCAGTAGCGAAGTTTTCCGACGAGAAAGTCATTGCTCTGAAGAAGGGAGATCAAGTCGATGGCTAAAGATGATGTTATTGAGGTCGAAGGTACAGTAATTGAGCCTCTTCCGAACGCCATGTTTCGTGTTGAACTAGAAAACGGACACAAAGTTCTAGCGCACGTTTCTGGAAAGATTCGTATGCACTACATTCGAATTCTTCCAGGGGATAAAGTAACCGTAGAATTGTCTCCGTATGACTTATCACGTGGTCGTATAACGTATCGTTTTAAATAATCAATGTACTCCGTGACATAAGGAGGTTATAAAAAATGAAGGTAAGACCATCAGTCAAGCCAATATGTGAAAAATGTAAAGTGATTCGCCGCAGAGGCACTGTAATGGTGATCTGTGAAAATCCGAAACATAAACAAAAACAAGGTTAATATACAGGAGGTGCAAAAATTATGGCACGTGTTGCAGGTGTAGATATTCCTCGTGATAAGCGAGTAGTAATCTCTTTAACATACATCTTCGGTATCGGTAAAACAAAAGCACAGCAAATTCTTGCTGCAGCTGGAGTTTCTGAAGATACACGCGTTCGTGATCTTACTGAAGATGAATTAAATAAAATCCGCGAAGTCATCGATGGACACAAAGTGGAAGGTGACCTTCGTCGTGAAGTATCACTAAACATCAAGCGTCTAATCGAGATCGGAGCATATCGTGGTGTTCGTCATCGTCGTGGATTACCAGTACGTGGTCAAAACACGAAGAACAACTCCCGTACTCGTAAAGGACCTCGTCGTACAGTAGCGAATAAGAAAAAGTAAGTAAAGGAGGTAAACTCTAAATGGCAAAAGCACGTAAGACTAATACACGTAAACGTCGTGTCAAAAAGAATGTTGAAGTCGGCGTAGCACATATCCGTTCTACATTCAACAACACGATCATTACGATCACTGACACGCACGGGAACGCAATCTCTTGGGCGACTGCTGGTCACCTAGGATTTAAAGGTTCTCGTAAGTCTACTCCGTTCGCAGCACAAATGGCAGCTGAAACAGCTGGTAAAACTGCAATGGAACATGGTATGAAAACGTTGGAAGTATCCGTTAAAGGACCTGGTGCTGGACGTGAAGCAGCAATCCGTGCCCTTCAAGCGGTAGGCTTAGAAGTAACAGCTATTCGTGACGTTACTCCTGTACCTCACAACGGTTGCCGCCCGCCAAAACGCCGTCGCGTGTAACAATATACACGGTATATATTTCTATAACTTGTCTATAATGGTTATAGTGAAAGTTTTGGTAAATGATAAGTCGGAATGCCTATGGGGAATTTCGGCTGGAAACCTCCAGCCGAGATTCGACGTTTGAAGGAGGGTTCAGTTGAATGATCGAAATCGAAAAGCCAAGAATTGAGACGGTTGAAATCAGCGACGATGCCACATACGGAAAGTTTGTTGTTGAACCACTTGAACGTGGATACGGGACTACACTAGGCAACTCCTTGCGTCGTATCTTGTTGTCCTCACTACCTGGTGCAGCAGTTACATCTATTCAGATCAATGGCGTATTGCATGAGTTCTCTACAGTTGAAGGTGTAGTTGAAGATGTTACAACCATCATCTTAAACTTAAAGAAACTTGCAATGAAGATTTACTCTGATGAAGAGAAGACACTTGAAATCGATGTACAAGGTGACGGTGTTGTAACAGCTGGCGACATTACGCATGACAGCGATGTTGAAGTCCTTAACCCGGATCTTCATATCGCAACACTAGCAAAAGGAGCTCATTTCCAAATGAAGCTTCATGCAAAACGTGGTCGTGGTTATGTACAGGCAGAAGGCAATAAACGCGAAGACCTGCCGATCGGAGTAATTCCTGTTGATTCCATTTACACGCCAATTTCGCGTGTGAACTATCAAGTGGAAAACACTCGTGTAGGACAAGTAACAAACTATGATAAGCTAACGCTTGATGTATGGACAGATGGGAGCATTCGTCCAGAGGAAGCAGTTTCTCTTGGTGCGAAGATCATTAGCGAACATTTAAACATTTTTGTTGGCTTAACAGATCAAGCTCAGAACGCTGAGATTATGGTAGAAAAAGAAGAAGACCAAAAAGAAAAAGTACTTGAGATGACGATCGAAGAACTTGATCTTTCTGTTCGTTCTTATAACTGCCTAAAGCGTGCTGGCATTAATACAGTTCAAGAACTTGCGAATAAGTCTGAAGAAGACATGATGAAAGTACGCAACCTTGGAAAGAAATCTCTTGAAGAAGTTCAAGAGAAACTTGAAGAGCTGGGTCTTTCATTACGCGCTGACGATTAATTCGTAATACGCGCTTTTTCAAGACGAGAGAGAAACGCGCAGAGGAGGGAATACAAGCATGGGATACCAAAAGTTAGGTCGTGTATCTGCGGTTCGTAAAGCAATGCTTCGTGATTTAGCTACTGATTTAATCATCAACGAGCGTATTGAAACTACAGAAGCACGTGCAAAAGAAGTTCGTAAATTTGCTGAGAAAATGATTACGCTTGGTAAGCGTGGAGACCTTCATGCTCGCCGTCAAGCTGCATCGTTCCTTCGTAACGAAGTAGCAGACGCTGAGTCTGGACAAAGATCTCTACAAAAGCTTTTCAGTGATCTTGCACCTCGCTATGCAGAGCGTAACGGTGGTTACACTCGCATCGCAAAAATCGGCCCTCGCCGTGGTGATGGTGCACCAATGGTTATCATTGAATTAGTTTAATAAAACGTATGAAAGGGCGGGATCAAGTCTTCAATGACAATCTTGCCCTTTTTTATTTTTATTGAAAAATCTAGTAGTATTTGTGAGAGTTGATTTGCGCTCCAGGTGCTCGCTTTCCGCGGGGCAGGCGGTGAGCCCCTTGCCGCTTTGCGCCTTAAGGGTCTCACCTGTCAAGTTGCAGTGGCTAGCCCCTCGAGGTCAAAAGGTAAATAGCTCAGAAGGCAGAGTGCGCCTTCAAACCCATTTACCTTTTGCTAGTCGGGGCTGAACGAGCCACTTCCACTCTTCGGACTGACCGCTTGTCCTAGCCGAGAGTCTCACACCATGCGCTCCAATCAACTTTTCAATGAAGGGGCAAACAATTCCAAAGAAAAAACCTTTAGAAAAGTTATTGAAAGTTCGCCGCCCATCATTGTTGAAAATAATTTATATAAACTACTACGAGCAGAGAGCAGCTTAGAATGAGCAGCAGTTAAGAGGAGGATGTCACATGGAAAACATCATTACCGTTAAAGATGTGACCTTTAATTATCCGGGAGAAGAGACACCTACACTTAAAGGTGTAACGCTAGACGTGCATAAAGGGGAATGGCTTTCAATCGTGGGCCATAACGGCTCTGGGAAGTCCACATTGGCAAAAATGCTCAACGGACTGTTGTTGCCTAGTGAAGGTGCTGTATATGTCTCACAGTACACGACAGGCCGTCCTGACGACATTTGGGAAGTAAGAAGACTTGTAGGGATGGTCTTTCAAAATCCTGATAATCAGTTCGTAGGCACAAGCGTACAAGATGATATTGCGTTTGGGCTTGAAAATTTCGGCGTACCGCGTGAAGAGATGGTTAAGCGTATCAATGAAAGTGTAGCAAGAGTGGGAATGGAAGCTTTCTTAAACCAGGAACCTCATCAGTTATCCGGTGGTCAGAAGCAAAGAGTCGCGATTGCTGGAATATTGGCGCAGAAACCTTCTGTTATCGTTTTGGATGAGGCGACATCGATGCTTGATCCGATCGGTAGAATTGAAGTGATCGATACCGTGCGCGAACTGAATAAAAAAGAAGGCATCACTGTCATTTCCATCACTCATGATTTAGAGGAAGCGCTAAGTGCAGACAGAGTTGTCGTCATGAAAATGGGAGAGAAGGCAGCTGAGGGGATACCTGAAGACATTTTTCAGCAGCGTGAACTGTTGAAATCGGCCGGTCTGGATTTACCGTTTTCACTAAAGTTAAGTGAGGCTCTTCGCCAACAAGGTGTGGAGCTTGATAAAAGCTATTTAACGCAGGAAGAGCTGGTGAATGCATTATGGAAATTAGCATAAACCGTTTAGAGCATCGATATATGGAGGGAACTCCGTTCGAGAGACGGGCCCTGCACGATATTAACCTCGACATCGCGGATGGTACATTCCTTGCGTTGATCGGGCACACTGGCTCTGGAAAGTCTACGCTTATCCAACATCTTAACGGATTGTTAAAGCCTTCAGCGGGCTCGATAAAGATGGGCAGTACTGAACTCAAAGCTGGCGGTAAGAAGCAAGATTTGAAATCCCTTCGAAAAAAGGCAGGAATTGTTTTTCAGTATCCTGAACATCAGCTTTTTGAAGAAACGGTAGAAAAAGATATTATGTTTGGGCCGCGGAATTTTGGTATGTCAGAAGAGAGCGCGAAGCTAACAGCTGCTAAAGTGATCGAGATGGTAGGACTACCAGAAAGTGTTCTAACGAAGTCTCCTTTTGACTTAAGCGGCGGCCAGATGCGCCGTGTGGCGATTGCAGGTGTCCTTGCTATGAATCCCGAAGTGCTGATCTTGGACGAGCCTACAGCAGGTCTAGATCCAGCTGGGCGTGTAGAGATCATGGAATTGTTCTATTCTCTGCATGAGAGAAACAACCTTACTACGATACTTGTTACTCACAGTATGGAGGATGCGTCGAGATACGCAGATGAGATCGCTGTGATGCATAAAGGTGAACTGTATCTCCATGGTAAGCCGACGGATATCTTTAATGAGCGAGAAGCACTAAAGAAAGCGGGATTAGATGTACCAGAGACCGTTCAATTTTTACAAAAGTGGAACGAGAAGTCTGGTCTTCATCTTGCTTTAACGAAATTTACAGTAGAAGAGCTGGCTAAACAAGTTAGTCAGAGTCTGAAGAAGAGGGGGAACTAGTATGCTGCAGAATGTAATCATCGGGCAGTATTATCCAGCTTCCTCTCCACTTCATCGAATGGATTCACGTTCGAAGCTTATTGCTGCCTTCTTCTATTTGTTTATCGTCTTTCTGGCGAACAACTGGGTGACTTACGGAGTACTGATCGCTTTTACAGTCGTAACGATCAGTCTGTCAAAAGTTCCATTCCGTTTTTTATATAAAGGATTAAAGCCGATTCTTTTGCTCGTCGTGTTTACGATGCTTTTGCATATCTTCTTAACAAAAGAAGGGGATCTGCTCTATAAAGCAGGCTTTCTTGAAATTTACGAAGGCGGAGTGATTCAAGGGATATTCATCGCACTAAGACTTTTGCTTCTTGTTATGATGACGTCACTTTTGACCTTAACCACAACACCGATCGACATTACAGATGGATTAGAACACTTGTTAGGTCCATTAAAAAAGTGGAAACTGCCTGTTCATGAATTCGCGTTAATGATGTCGATCTCACTCCGGTTTATTCCAACGCTTTTACAAGAGACGGAAAAGATCATGAAAGCGCAGATGGCACGTGGAGCTGATTTCACGAGCGGACCGATCAAAGAACGAGCAAAGGCTTTTGTACCGCTCTTGGTACCGTTATTTGTTTCATCGTTCAAGCGGGCTGAAGAACTCGCTCTAGCGATGGAGGCAAGAGGATATCGTGGTGGTGAAGGCAGAACTCGACTTCGTGCGCTAGCGTGGCATCAGCGTGATACGTTTGCTCTGCTGCTATTAGCCTTGCTGACCCTTTCGCTATTCTTATTACGCAATTAAAAGGAGATTGAACATGGCTCGTATGAAAGTAACCGTAGCTTATGACGGTACTGAGTTTGCTGGATACCAAATACAGCCTAGCGGCAGAACGGTTCAAGGGACGATACAGGCCGTCCTGCAAAAGATGCACAAAGGGGAACCTGTAGGGATCTTTGCCTCAGGGCGCACGGATGCAGGGGTTCATGCCATCGGTCAAGTGTTTCATTTTGATACACATATGGAGATTCCATCAGAAGCTTGGGGGAAAGCATTGAATGCGATGCTCCCGAATGATATTCTGATTAAAGACGTCGAGATGGTAAGCGATGCGTTTCATTCTCGTTTCTCTGCAACAGGTAAAGAGTATCACTATAAAATTTTAAGAAGTAATCAACCAGATGTGTTCCAAAGAAATCATATGTTCCATTTTCCTTACTCCTTAAACGTAGAGGATATGAAACAAGCTGCATCGTTATTTTTAGGTACACATGACTTTACCTCTTTTTCATCTGCAAAGTCGGAAGTGGAAGATAAAATTCGTACGATCTTTGCTTTAGATGTTTTAGAAGAAGGGAACGTCTTAACGCTAAAGGTAAGAGGTAGTGGATTCTTATATAACATGGTTCGGATTCTGGTTGGTACCCTATTAGAAGTTGGACAAGGGAAACTCAAACCGGAAGAGATTTCTGCGATTATAAAAGGCAAGGACCGTGCGCTAGCTGGAAAAACAGCTCCGGCAAACGGACTCTATCTCTTTCGTGTAGATTATGCAGATAAAACGGAATAATATTTAGGATACGCTTGACATCGTTGTTTATATATTATAAGATATTATTTGGTATTTCTACAGATATCGTCCACATGCCCCGTGTAGATATCTCGGGAAATGTTCACATGAATATAATGAATTTGATTGAAGATACAGGAGGGAAAACACATGCGTACGACTTTCATGGCGAAAGCTTCTGAAGTAGAACGTAAATGGTTTGTGATCGACGCTGAAGGCAAAACACTTGGACGTCTATCCAGTGAAGTTGCATCTATCCTTCGCGGTAAGCATAAGCCTATTTATACACCACACGTTGACACTGGTGATCACGTAATCATCATCAACGCTGAGAAGATTGAATTAACAGGTAAGAAATTAACAGACAAAATTTACTACCGCCACACTGGTCACCCAGGTGGACTGCGTACGAGAACTGCATTAGAAATGCGTACAACTCGTCCAGTTCAAATGCTTGAGCTAGCAATCAAAGGTATGCTTCCAAAGAACAGCCTTGGTCGCCAAATGTTCAAAAAGCTTCACGTTTACGCTGGAGCTGAGCACAACAACCAAGCACAAAAACCTGAAAACTACGAGTTACGCGGATAAAAAGGAGGGTATTTACGTGGCACAAGTACAATATTATGGCACTGGACGTCGTAAGCACTCCGTAGCGCGTGTACGATTAGTTCCTGGTGAAGGCCGTATCGTAATCAACGGACGTGACATTGACGAATTTTTCGGATTAGAAACTTTAAAGCTTATCGTTAAGCAACCACTTAACACAACTGAAACAACTGACAAGTATGACGTATTAGTTACTGTTCATGGCGGTGGATACACTGGACAAGCAGGAGCTATCCGTCACGGTATCTCTCGTGCGCTTCTAGAAGCAGATCCTGAGTACCGCGGTTCTCTTAAAGCAGCTGGATTCCTTACTCGTGACGCTCGTATGAAAGAGCGTAAGAAGTATGGACTTAAAGGCGCTCGTCGTGCACCTCAGTTCTCAAAACGTTAATTTCTATTACGTTTATCAAAACCCTGTTCTCTTTTCGAGAGCGGGGTTTTTTGTTTGTAATGAATCGCGTCTGATTAGGAAAGATTGGGTCTAATTCCGGAACTATTAAGCCTGATCGAGGAAAATTGAGTCTTAATCCAAATAATTAAGTCTAAATTAAAAATAATTAAGTCGAAATCAGAAAAATTAAGTCTAACGGCTGATCCAATTTGGTTCTACATATATCCCCGCCACAAGCAGTAAGGTTATTCCCATCTTTTATGAAGTGTCGTGTAGACATCTCTGGAGAAAATAATGATATGGAAAACACAACACGATGAAAGGGGAGGTAATCATGGCAATCGTTTTAAACAACTTTAAAGAAAAGCAGCGCTTCAAAAAAGAAACGTTCGAGCGAAAGGTACTTCGGGACTTATCCTTGGCAACTATAAAAAAAGAATTTCAGCGTTTGTTTCAACCATTTTTTCAATACTCGCTTCTTTATCAGAACGATATTGAGGATGCGTGCATCGACATGGCGATCGATTCTTATCTTTTAGGAGCAGGTTATAGCCGGTTTGCGTATCACGGGGAAACGTTGGAAAAGATTAAAGAACGGGCATATGCTAAACAAAAGGCAATCGCAGACGGTCTTTTTGAATATTGGCAGTTCTGGTGCTGGGGAACAGAGATGATGATGGAATCTCTTCATCTTTGCTGTGAGGCATTCGTTCATATCTGGTGGATGGAAGGCTATAAAAACGGTGAAAAACGCTACCGCATGAAGCTACAATAATCAGTTATAAATTTCTTCTTGTCCCATATACATAATGTTATATGGCTTGTATAGGGGGACGAAACATGAAGAAGTGGGTGAAGGGAGCCGCATTTGCACTTGGATGCGCAGTCCTTATCTTTATTTTCACCTATCATTTTTTAGATGATGATTCGTGGCGATCGTGGAACATGCCACTCTCTGGGAAGATTATCGTTCTCGACCCAGGTCATGGGGGAGCTGACGGTGGTGCGGTTGGTGATGGAGAAGTTCTTGAAAAGGAAATCGCGTTAAACATTTCCGTTCTGCTTCGAGATTATTTACAAGAAGCGGGAGCACTCGTTATCATGACACGAGAGACGGACACTGATCTCGCAAACGAGGGAACAAAAAAATTACGTCATCGCAAGTATGAAGATTTAAAAGAACGAAAACGAATTATTAACGAAAATCATGCGGACTTATTCATTTCGATTCATCTCAATTCTTTGCCTTCATCCCGGTGGAGAGGCGCTCAAGTCTTTTATCATCCTGGAAAAGAAGACGGCGAAGCGGTATCTAAATTTATTCAAGATGAAATCAAGAGAAATTTAAACAATACGAACCGATTCGCAAAATCCATAGAAGGTCTATACTTGCTTCGAACGGCCGAAGTACCTGGAGCGCTAGTCGAAGTCGGCTTCTTATCCAATCCATCAGAACGTGAGCTGTTAAAAACAGAGTCGTACCAGAAAAGTATAGCGGCATCGATCTACCAAGGGATGCTGCGCTTTTATACAAATGAAACCCCACCAGCATCTCCTCTTGATTAGAGGGGGTGTTTTTTATTGCGTTTTAGCTGCTCGCTTTCGGGGCGGAAAACCTGGAGTGGACAGTAAAAATACCGAAGTGGACAGTAAAAGTGTAAAAGTGGACAGTAAAATTCGAAAAGTGGACAGTAAAATTCGAAAAGTGGACAGTATTTTCATAAAAGTCTACAGTTAGTGCTCATACCTACCGTAGCGGGCCTCCTCGCTTGAGCAAAATTACACATCTAAAAAACCGCTTACATGATTGTCGGTGGGGGTTGTGATATACTGAAAAGGAATTTTACAGGTAAAGGATGTGTCTATGTGCTTACAGAAGAAAAAGTCATCGAGCTGTTAGGTCCTATTCAAGACCCTTATTTACATAAAAGCATGGTCGACTCTGGAAGTATCCGTGAGTTGAAGATCAAAGAAGGATATGTGGGGCTGAAGATCGGCTTAGCACATACAGGAACACCGGAACAAATGCAGCTGCAGCAGCAGATCGTTCAAGTGTTGAAAAACGCAGGAGTGGAATCTGTCGGACTTCGTTTTGAGAAAAGAGACGACATTACGGCTGTGAACCCTAGTGAAGCGGGAGCGCAGAGTGCACCAACGACTCTTCTTTCCGAAAACAGCAAGACACAATTTATCGCGATCGCTAGTGGTAAAGGCGGAGTTGGAAAATCAACGGTATCTGTCAACTTAGCTGTTGCTCTTGCAAGGCTTGGAAAAAAGGTCGGATTGATCGATGCTGATATTTACGGATTTAGTGTCCCAGATATGATGGGAATTACTGAGCGTCCGAAAGTAAAAGGCGATCGCATCTTTCCTGTTGAACGTTTTGATGTAAAAGTCATATCCATGGCATTTTTCGTTGAAGATAACGCACCTGTTATCTGGCGCGGGCCGATGCTCGGGAAGATGCTTATGAATTTTTTTAGCGAAGTAGAATGGGGAGATCTAGATTATGTTCTTCTAGACTTACCACCAGGTACAGGTGACGTGGCTTTGGATGTTCACAAGATGCTTCCGAAGTGTAAAGAAGTAATCGTAACAACACCTCATGCTACAGCAGCTTTCGTAGCAGCACGTGCAGGAACGATGGCAATCAAGACCAACCATGAAGTTCTTGGTATCGTAGAGAACATGTCCTACTTCCAAAGCGGGTCTACAGGTGAGAAGGAATACGTATTCGGTAAAGACGGCGGAAAACGTTTAGCGGAAGAGTTGAATGTGCCGTTGCTCGGCCAAATACCGCTTGGTCAACCTGAGATAAAAGAAGATGATTTTGCGCCGAGTGTGTATGAACAAACACATCCGATCGGTGAACATTATATTCAGATGGCAAAGAAAATCATTGATAAAACAAACTAAAGAAAAAAGCCTTCCGAGTGTCGGGAGGCTTTTATTGTGGGCTCGTTGAATCTTGTTGTTGTTGTCCACCGCCGGATGAAGCTTCTTTTCCTTTTTTAGAAATGGATTGATCAATTTCTTCATGAGCCACTTTCTTTAACATTTCTTGAATCTGTGCTTGTACGATTGGACTCTCGAACGTTTCAAGCATCACTTTTTTCATTTCTTTTCTAACAGGCTGTGTATCCACAAGAGATAATAACTTCTCTGCAATTTGTGGATTTTGCATGATTTTCATCACTTCTGCTTGATACTGTGGGTCTTTCATAAGATCCTTCATCAACTTCTCGTGTTCTTTTCGCATACTTTTTGCAAAAGCTACTGAGAACTTCGGATCTTTAAAAAGGGTCTGCCAAAACTTCTGACCTTTTTCAGAAAGAAGCTGCTTTTCAATCGTCTGTTTGATGACTTCTTGATCAATAAGTATGTCTTGTTGAATTTCTTTATCAGATAACACTTCTTTGATGGCTTTCTTTCCTTCATCTGTCTTCAATAGATCGACAAGCATCTTTTTTGTTGCTTCGTAATCGACCTGAGAACTGCCTTGGGCTTCTTGAGCACAGCCCGAAAGAGCAGCAAGAGAGATACAAAAGAGAAAAATGTATATTTTTTTCAAAGTAATTCCTCCTCCTTTCAAGTTGAGCTCGATACTAATAGGATTGATTTTTAGCACGTATTTATACTGGTTATTTAAAGGAAAACTGGCAATTTAAAAAAGACATTGGTACAATCGTTACGGAGCATGTTAGAGGGGGAAAACAAGCGTGAAAATTAGAAGTTGGATCTTTTTATTTTTTACCACATTGTTAATTGGGATTGTTAGTGCAATCACAGTTGGTCTTATATTAAAGTTTCCGGAAGACAGCAGTGCTTTAGAAGTTCTTCTATATATTTTTGGATTGATCGGTTTCGGTGCGTTGTTCAGTGTATTTAGTCAGATGGGCTTTTTTGCATATTTAACCGTTCATCGCTTTGGACTTGGTATCTTTAAAAGTCATCGTCTTTGGAATGGTGTACAACTTGTATTGATTGCAGTCGTTCTGTTCGATCTGTTCTATTTACGATATACATCCTTTCACAAAGAAGGCGACAGCCTCATTAACTACATTCTTATTCCGTTAGCGATTTTAATCTACGGATTGATCATTGCATATGTAAAAGTAAAACAAACATCGAATGTAGCATTCATACCAACGCTTTTCTTTATCACAGTCGTCACCATTTTAGAGTGGGTGCCGGTGTTAAAAGAAAACAATACTCTTTCGCTTTGGATGGGCTTTGTTCCGATCATGCTTTGTAATACGTATCAAATTTTAATGCTGCACCGACTTTTGCAGTCTAACCAATCTAAATCGTCTAAACAAACAAAGCCCACTGCCTTATAGGCAGGGGCTTTTTTATATCAGTTAACCTCTTTACTGTTAGCTTCCGTGTTCGCGATCATCTCACTTACACTTACAAATTTAAATCCATCGTCACGTAGTTTATCGATAATCGTAGGAAGTGCTTTGTGCGTTTGCTTAACAGAATCAGATGCATGGAGTAAGATAATGTCGCCAGCTTTCGTCTTATCGGTAGCTGTCGTCACAATACGATCTACGCCAGGATTTTTCCAATCTTTCGTATCGATGCTCCAATGAACGACCGTATGGTTGAGATCCTCAGAGATGTTCAGGACACGCTCATCAAAATTCCCATTAGGCGGACGGATAAGAGAAGTCATTTTTCCAGATACCTTTTTAATCTTTTCCTGAGCTAAAAGAATATCTCTTTTGATCTGTTTGTCTTCCCAATCGGTATAACTTTTGTATTGATACCCAAGACTTGCTACTTCATGACCATCTTTTACAATTCGTTCAACGATCTCAGGGTGTCGTTCAGCCCAAGCGGCGGATATGAAAAAAGTGCAATTTTTGACGCCTTTGTCCTTTAAGACATCCAAGATTGGTGTAACACGCTTATCGCCCCAGCTGATATCAAACGTAAGAGAGACTTTGTTTCCTTGGTCTTCTCCCTTATAAATTGCTCGTGGTCCATCTTTAGATGAAAATACAGATAAT
The DNA here is from genome assembly GCF_042686385.1 of Fictibacillus nanhaiensis. Classification (NCBI taxonomy): domain Bacteria; kingdom Bacillati; phylum Bacillota; class Bacilli; order Caryophanales; family Fictibacillaceae; genus Fictibacillus; species Fictibacillus nanhaiensis. Next base: position 996 of record NZ_JBHUPF010000001.1, on the reverse strand, counting down.
TGCTGCTGCCCTACAAAAGCAAGTGAAGCAGCAAAGAAAGCAGCAAATACAACAACCATGTATTGTTTTACTTTCTTGCCGTTAATAACAAAGAAAAATTTCATAATATCATCTACCCCCTGTCCATCTTCCTTACAAAATATCTATGATAAAAGGGACAAGATATACCGAAAATTTAGACATTCGTAAAAAATAATAACTCCTACTTTTCATGGCCATAATGGTAAAAGAAAAAAACTTAGCGGGGTGTCGTCCATTGTCTTTGGTAGGAGTGCTATTGAATCACCAAGAACTTCATGAATTTGAGTATGTGTTAAAAAAGGAGATGGAGGAACTAAGGTTTGATCTAGAAGATCAAAAGATAGATGCTATCGTTAAATCCGTTTTAGAAGAGAGATATCAGATCATTTACCGTTTATTCTGTAGGTTCGCTAAGCCTTCAGATTGCAGAAGGTATTTGAGGCGAAAACAAAGAAATTAACTTTTTTTCAAAAAACTATTGACCATATTATCTAGAAGATGGTATATTACTTCTTGTCGCTTTTACAGCGGCTCAAACAAACGAAATAAACAAAATAAGAATCACTAAAAAAAGCGGTTGACATCAACTAGGCAACGGTGGTATCTTATAAAAGTCGCCAAAACGAGCGACACACGNTTGATCCTGGCTCAGGATGAACGCTGGCGGCGTGCCTAATACATGCAAGTCGAGCGAATGATGAGGAGCTTGCTCCTCTGATTTAGCGGCGGACGGGTGAGTAACACGTGGGTAATCTGCCTGTAAGACGGGGATAACTCCGGGAAACCGGGGCTAATACCGGATAATAAGAGAAGAAGCATTTCTTCTTTTTGAAAGTTGGTTTCGGCTAACACTTACAGATGAGCCCGCGGCGCATTAGCTAGTTGGTGAGGTAACGGCTCACCAAGGCGACGATGCGTAGCCGACCTGAGAGGGTGATCGGCCACACTGGGACTGAGACACGGCCCAGACTCCTA